>NZ_JBPOGL010000009.1:0-115904 GCF_051251875.1 Polaribacter sp. | reverse complement strand
GGCTCGTTTTCGGGGTTTGATTTTATCTAAAATACAACTTATTTAATTGATATGCAAGTACTTATTTATTTCTGAAATTGCCCAAATAAAAAACCTTCTTGATTGCTCAAAAAGGTTTTATAGTATTTATGTAGTTTTGATTCTTTTTTATTAATCATTTAGCTTTAAAACGGCCATAAATGCTTCTTGCGGAATTTCTACATTACCCACTTGACGCATTCTTTTCTTCCCTTTTTTCTGCTTTTCTAGTAACTTACGTTTTCTAGAAATATCTCCTCCATAACACTTTGCAGTAACATCTTTACGCAATGCTTTTGTGGTTTCACGTGCAATAATTTTTGCGCCAATTGCTGCCTGTATCGGAATATCAAACTGTTGTCTTGGTATTAATTCTTTTAGTTTTTCAACTATTTTCTTACCAATTGTGTAGGCATTATCTGCATGTAATAAGGCAGAAAGTGCATCTACTCCAGAGCCATTTAATAGAATATCTACTCTTACTAACTTTGATTCTCTCATGCCAATTGGCGAGTAATCAAAAGAGGCATAACCCTTAGAAACGGTTTTTAATCGATCATAAAAATCGAAAACAATTTCTGCCAAAGGCATGTCAAACGTTAATTCTACTCGTTCTGTTGTTAAGTAGGTTTGATTGGTAATTTCACCACGTTTTTCGATACACAAACTCATTACTTGTCCTACAAAATCTGACTTTGTAATAATACTAGCTTTTATAAAAGGTTCTTCTACTCTGTCTAATCTTGATGGATCTGGTAAATCTGTTGGATTATTTAAAAGTAATATTTCGTTTGGATTTTTCTTTGTATACGCATGATAAGAAACGTTGGGAACCGTTGTAATAACGGTCATATTAAACTCACGCTCTAAACGTTCTTGAATAATTTCCATGTGCAACATTCCTAAGAATCCGCAACGGAAACCAAAACCTAAAGCGGCAGAACTTTCTGGCACAAAAACCAAAGAAGCATCATTTAATTGCAGTTTTTCCATAGAATAACGCAATTCTTCAAAATCTTCTGTATCTACAGGGTAAATTCCTGCAAAAACCATTGGTTTTACGTCTTCGAAACCATCAATAATTTCTGTGGTTGGTTTGTGTGCATCTGTAATTGTATCTCCTACTTTTACTTCTTTTGCCGTTTTAATACCGGTAATAAGATAGCCAACATCACCTGTTTTTACAGATTTTTTTACAACTTGAGATAGTTTTAAAGTTCCAACTTCATCGGCAAAATAATTTTTACCAGTTGCCATAAATTTAATCTCTTGACCTTTTTTAATTTCTCCGTTTAAAACTCTAAAATAGGTTTCAATACCTCTATAAGAATTGTAAACAGAATCGAAAATTAAAGCTTGTAATGGCGCATCAGGATCTCCTTTTGGTGCTGGAATTTTATCAATAATTGCTTCTAGAATATTTTCAACTCCAAAACCAGTTTTACCACTAGCGTGTATTACATCTTCTGCATTACAGCCTAAAAGATCTACAATATCATCAGTAACTTCTTCGGGGTTTGCAGAAGGTAAATCTACTTTATTTAAGATAGGAATAATTTCTAAATCGTTCTCTAAAGCTAAGTATAGGTTAGAAATTGTTTGTGCTTGTATACTTTGTGCTGCGTCTACAATTAACAAAGCGCCTTCACAAGCTGCAATAGAACGAGAAACTTCATAAGAGAAATCTACATGACCAGGAGTGTCTATTAAATTTAAAACATATTGCTCTCCTTTGTGTGTATAATCCATTTGAATGGCGTGCGATTTTATGGTAATTCCGCGTTCGCGTTCTAAATCCATATTATCTAATAACTGATCTTTTTTTTCACGATCTGTTACTGAACCTGTATATTCTAGTAATCTATCTGCTAATGTGCTTTTACCATGATCTATATGTGCGATAATGCAAAAGTTTCTTATGTTCTTCATACGTCGTTTTCTAACTACTGTCAACTGACAAAGATATGTTATTTACATACCTTGTCAAATAAAAAAAGTACAATGTATGGCATTGTACTTTTTTTAGCATTTTTTATAGATTTACAAATCTCTTTCTAACTCTGCAATGGCAATTTTAAACTCTTCTAAATTGATGCATTCATCTCCAGATTTATCATATCCTTTAATTAATTCATTGGCTACAATTCCTCTAAAAAAACCACTAATATCAGCGTCTTTTAATAGTTCTTTTACTTCACCTTTATTTAATTTTCCGTCTTTATCATTGTCAAAAAACTGAAAAGCTTCAGTTGGACTTTGAAATTTACTGCTGATTAAGAAATTAATTTTTTTTAAAATATCTTCTTTTGCTCCCATGTTTATTGTTTGTATTAATTATATTTTAAGATACTAAAATAAAGTTAAAATGTATTACAAAAATACAATCTTTTAGTTCTTGTTTTTATAAAAAATAGGAAAACAAAAGAATTAAATTACCTGTATTTGCTGTGCTATTATCAACAATTGATATCTTAAACGGTTTCTAACTTTAGGGTTAGAAGAAAATATTTATTCTTTTAAAGGATGAAAAAACACTAAATTTGCAAAAAATTAAATCATTTTGATAAAAATAGGCAATATAGAACTCCCAGATTTTCCGCTTTTATTAGCGCCAATGGAAGATGTATCAGACCCACCTTTTAGAGCTTTGTGCAAAGAAAATGGGGCAGATGTAGTGTATACAGAGTTTATTTCTTCAGAAGGATTGATTAGAGACGCAGCAAAAAGCGTCATGAAATTAGATATTTACGAAAAAGAACGTCCGGTTGGAATACAGATTTTTGGTGCCAATTTAGAATCTATGTTAAGAACGGTGGAGATTGTAGAAAAATCGAACCCAGATATTATTGATATTAATTTTGGTTGTCCTGTTAAAAAAGTAGTTTCTAAAGGAGCAGGAGCGGGGATTTTGAAAGATGTAGATTTAATGGTTTCGCTTACAGAAGCCATGGTAAAACACACCAATTTACCAATTACAGTAAAAACTCGTTTGGGGTGGGATCATGATTCTATAAGAATTGTTGAAGTTGCAGAGCGCTTGCAAGATGTTGGTTGTAAAGCAATTTCTATTCATGGAAGAACGCGTGCACAAATGTATAAAGGCGATGCAGATTGGAAACCCATTGCTGATGTTAAAAACAATGCAAGAATGCACATTCCTGTTTTTGGGAATGGTGATGTAACTACTCCTGAAAAAGCAATGGAAATGAGAGATTCTTATGGTTTAGACGGCTGTATGATTGGTAGAGCTGCTATTGGCTATCCTTGGTTTTTTAATGAAGTAAAACATTATTTTAATACTGGGAAATATTTGGCCAAACCTACAATTGCACAACGTGTAGAAATGGCGAGAAGGCATTTACAAATGGCAATTGACTGGAAAGGACCTGTTTTGGGTGTTTTTGAAACTAGAAGGCATTATACCAACTATTTTAAAGGAATTCCGCATTTTAAAGAATACAGAATGAAAATGGTAACTTCTGATGATGCAAAAGATGTTTTTGCTACGTTTGATGAAGTGGAAGCGAAGTTTGGAGACACGGTTATTCCGCAATTTTAATTCCTATTTATTTCATCTTAAGGAGAATATTCAAATGGCTGTATTATTTTTTATTCACCTTTATAGCTATTGTATCCCAAATTATTACAAGGAGTATTCCTAATAAAAGTAGTCCTCCAATTGGGATTGTAACAATAGAAAACCAAAATAAGGAAAAGACTGCACTATTAGATTCGTTTATTCTTTCTCCGAAAAGGCTACAGAACCATTGCCAAGAAAATGGAATTATTATAGGAGATAATGTTGCTAAAAGTACTATGATTATTACCTTAAAGCTTTTTAAATAATCTTTCTTATTTTTTATATAAAATTGTTTCATTTTTGATCGAATAGAAAGGTGTTGTGTTGATGAGTAGCATCCATCTAAAAGTAAAACAACAGCAGTATTATTTTTCTATAAATTCCATAGAAATTCTACTACTTGCAATTTTTGAAGCAATAAAGCCTAAAATTGTAATGGTAGCAATTACAATAAACAGGTTAGAAAATCTAAATTCTACTGGGTAGGCTAAGTTTTGTGTAATCTTAAAGATTCCGAATTGTTTTTGAAGAAGCACTATAATAATACCAATAGTTAAGCCAATTAACATTCCAAAAAAGGTGAGTAAGAAGCCTTGTAAAACAAATACTTTTTTAATGTCTTTTACAGTGGCTCCTAAACTAAAAAGCGTTTTAAGATTGTGTTTTTTATCAATAATCATCATTATAATGGCGCCAATTACATTGAACAGCGCTATAATTACAATCAGCGTAAAAATAAGATAAGAAACAAAATTTTCTGTATTAATAACTTTGTAAAAAACCTCGTTTAATTGCTCTTTTGTTTGTACTTTATATGAGTTTCCAAGTTGGTTTTGAAGTTGTTCGGAAACTGTATCAGCATCCATATTTTCTGCTAATTTTAGAGCAATACCTGTAACTTGGTTTTCCTTATAATCTAGTAGTTTTCTGGCTTCATTAATAGGTACAAAAACAAATTTTCCTTCAAATTCTTCTGTGCCAGAATAGATGCCAACAACTTGAACATTGGTTGTAAAAAATGCGTTTTTAGAACTAATAAAACCTGTACCAGGTTTAGGAACCATGATAGATAATGGTTCTCCAAAATTTAAGATTCCTAAAGATAATTTATTTGAAATTCCTCTTCCAATAACGGCTGTATTTGTAAAAACAGTATCTAGCCAATTGCCTATGTATAAAGATTCTTCTATGTTAGAAATAGCTTTGTAATTATCTTCAACGCCTTTCACATACGCAATTTCAGATTTATTATTGTATTCTAAAAATACACGTTCTTCTATTATTTTAGAACTTACTTTTATTGCTTTTTCATTTTCTAAAACCTTTATAAGACTATCGGTAACAAAAAAAGATTTTCCTTTAACAGTTGAAATTTTAATGTCTGGGTCAGAAACATCAAGCAAGCTATAACTAAATGTACGTAAACCAGAAAAGCCTGAAAGAATAATAAAGAGTGCTAATGAACCAACAATAACACCAAAAGAAGCAATTATGGTAATAATATTGATAGCATTATTACCTGTTTTTGTAAATAAATATCTCTTGGCTATGTACAGTGGAAAATTGATAGGAAATAGTTTAAGTGTCTATAAAATAGTTTTTTAAAAGGTAGGTTTTTGTAAGATTTGCTTGCTACCTTGAATGTAAAATATCATTTTTCCTATTGAAAAAAATTATCTTTTTTGACGTTTTGGTAAAACATCAGGGTTTTTTATAGGATTATCATCTTCACCTTTTAAAGATTTATCAATTTCTTCGTTATAATCTAAAGTATCATCACCAAAAAATAAGATTTCTGGCATTCTACGTAATTGATGTCTCGTTCTTTTTGCCATTTCATGACGAATTAAAGGTGTGTTAGATTGTACTCCTTTTATCAATTCGTCTCTTTTATCTGAAGGGAAAATACTTAAATATACTTTTGCAACTCCTAAATCTGAGGTTACATGCACTTTAGAGACTGAAATGATAATTCCTTTCATGCCATCTTGTGCTGCTTTTTGTAAAACATCTACCAAATCTTTTTGCAGAACGCCTGCAATTTTACGTTGTCTGTTGGTTTCTTCCATGCGGCAAATTTACGATAAATTCAATTACAAAAAGTGAAAATTAAAACATACGATTTAAATAATACAAGTTTCCGAAAAATGAGGTAAAACCGATTGGTTTAGCGATATATTTCAAGTAATAAAAAACAGATGGTCTGGTTCTATTTAAAAATAGAAAGTCGAAATTTATTTTGTTTGAAATGTCTTTTTTATCAATTTAAATTGTGTAAATTTTATTTTTTATAGCGTACATAACCAACCCAACTCTATTTCTAACGTTTAATTTTGAAAATAAAACATCTCTATAGCCATCTATTGTTTTAGGACTTAAAAACATTTTTTCTGCAATTTCTTTGTAGGTGAGTTCTGTGCAAGCCAACTTCATAAAGGTAAGTTCTCTATCTTTAAAAGTTTGTTCTTCAGAGGCATTGCCAGTAAGAGATCTCATTAATAAATTGGTAACACTTTTGGTGTGAAAAAAACCGTTTTCTACAATTTCTAATAAGGCTTTTTCTAATACAACTTTTTCGGTATCTTTTAGTAAATAGCCAATAGCACCGGCTTTTAACATTTTTAGAACTGTACTATTATCATCTTCTACAGACAATGCCATCACATGAACAGATGTATGGTTTTTAGTAATCCATTCTGTGGTTTCTATTCCGTTCATAATTGGCATATTTATGTCCATTAAAACTACATCAGGTATGTATTTAGGAGAAGCAGAGAATTTGTCTATTAATTCTTGTCCGTTTTTACAAGTATATAAAACTTTAAATTTATCAAAAGTGTTTACCATACCGGCAATTGCTTGAGATAACAAAGTGTGGTCGTCTACGATTACTACAGAATGTTTTATCATAATTTATAGGTTATTTTTAAGATAGTTCCTTTGTTTTCTTCCGATGTTAAAATGGCAGAAGCACCAATTAATTCTGCTCTTTTTTTAATATTTCCAATACCAATTCCGTTAGAAATATTTGTTTTTGAAGAAAAACCAACACCATTATCTTTTGCTGTAATTTTTAATTCATTTTCAATAAAACACAAGGTTACTTTTAAATGAGTTGCTTTTGAATGTTTAATAGTATTTGAAAAAAATTCTTGTAAAATTCTAAATATTATAATGGTTGATTTTTGATCTATATGTTTTTCTTTTCCGGTAACTTCTAAAGTAGAATCGATAAAATTTAATCGATTAAATCTGTCTATTTCTAATTGAACAGCGTCTTTTAATTCTATATTTTTTAGGGCTTCAGGATTAATTAATTTAGACAAAGAACGAACTTCTTTTAATCCTTTAGAAATAGTTTCAGAAACTTCTTGAATATTTTCTGGTGTTGCATTTTGTAATTGAATCTTTGCCAATGTTAAAAGTTGACCAATATTATCGTGCAATTCCCAGCTAATATTACGCAGGGTTTCTTCTCTAATTTCTATCTGTGTTTCTGCAATTTCTCTTTCAAATCGTTTTTTTGATTCTTCTTGTTCTTGTAAAAGCGTGTTCTTTCTTCTTTGATAAATGGTAAATAATATCACAATAGTACTTACCATCAATAAAAAAAATATTGATGTAATTATTAAGACAGATTGTACTCCTTCTTGCTCCATATAAAACCTATTACGTAACAAGTATATAAAATTAGATTAAAACAGATGAGAATTATTTGATACAAATTTTCATTTGACTTAATTATTTCTTCCGTAAATATCATAAAAGGAATCATTCCTACATTAAAAAGTAGTAGTGCTGTGGCTATCCAAAAACTTAATTTATATTTTATATGAATCATTATTTTACTAGTTAATAATTCAGAAAAATAGAAAAGTGTAGCAATTAAATTAATAATTGCGCCAAATACAAATACTTTAATATGGTAGTTATTATTGTGTTCAAAAACAAAACAATAAATATCTAGTAGTATGAATAAACAAGTAAGAAGTAAAATAATATTTTTATATATTGTTTTTTGTATAATTTTTAAATACCAAACAAAGTAAAATAAATAACTTATTAAAAAATAAATATTATATACCCAAGAATTATTTTTCTTTAAAACATTCCCCACATAGCCACCAACACCAAAATCAAGAATAAAAACAAACCATAAAAAATGTAAAAAATACTTTTCTGTAGTTTTATTGTATTTCTTGTAATGATAAGTGGCTAACAGGGCTGCTATTAACTCAAAAATATTTACTATATAATCCATACTGTTAACTATGTAATCTGCTTATTGGTTCAATTAATTAATCTAAATCTTGTGGTGGTTTTCCTCCTTGACCCATATTTAATCCATCTATATCTTTCATAACAATATCTTTAAACCAATAATAGAATTTGTTAGATTTATTAGAGTCAGACGCCTTTTGATATGTTGGCATAAAAAATACCGTAGAAAACCCTGGGTCTTTAGATTCTTTATCCTTTTTTGGATATGCTCCTAGGTATACGCGTAAGCCTAAGCCTTTTAATCCTTTGTTTTCTGCTTCTTGTTCTACATAAGCAATGTATTGTTTTAAGGTTTTTAAATCGAAAGTGATATCTCTTACATCTTCTACAAATCTTTTTTCCTTAGAAATTGTAACGCCTTTAAAGTGCCCATTTTTATTAAGAGCTTGGTTTAATACTTTGGCTCTGGTAGCTATATATTCTTGCTGTAGTTCTTTTGCTTTTTCATAAGAAATAGTTGTTTTTGGTTTTTCAATTTTCTGTTGAGCAAGACTGGTAGTTATTAAATTAACAGGTTCAATTTTGTTGTTTTGTTTTTTTTGCTTTTTATCACAAGAAGATAAAACTAAAGTAGTTGTTAGTAGAAATAAAATTTTGGTTGTTGGTTTCATAATTATTATTTTAATTATTATTGATTAATAAAAATACGGTTTAATTATTTTTTATAAAACAAAAATTACCAATTGTTTGTTAAATTGCTTAAAATAAGTTAATTAAGTTGTTGTTTTTTGTAAAAATTATTGGAACAACTATTTTAAAAGGGTGTTTTTCCCCTGTTTAAAAAAAGGTTTACACTATTGCGTAATTTTGTATTTGTTAAGATGTTTGCAGTGTGCTTTTTTAATAAGCACAAAGGGGAAATTTGCTATTTAAAAAACATCTTACTTTATAAGTTTAGGTGTTTTTTTTTGAGTTGAAAAAAATTAGTTTTTTATCGATTTAAAATCTTCCCAGTAATGGTTAGAGGTATTGTCTACAATTTGCCAATTGTAAATTACAGAGAGTTGATAAATTTTAGACAATTCTTCAAACAATCTAGTTTTTGCTTTTTCTTTTAAATTGGTAACAACAATAGTTTTTTTAATTTTTTCAATACTTTTTTGGTGAATTGTATTTAACTCATCTTTAGAAAATGTGTTAAATTGACTTTGTTGTACATCGAAATATTTTACATCCGGAGAAATTGTTATTTCCTCATTTGGTATGCTATTAATAATTATTTTTTTACCAATAGAATCTATTTGAATTTCTAATTCAGACAAATTATAACCTACTTCTACTTTTGCATTTACGGTAATAATGGCCTTTTTATCAAAAGAAAGATAATCATAAAAATATTTTTTAGAATCAGAATAATTATAAACTTCAGAAAATGTTCCGCTAGAAACCACCAATTTACTCATGTTTTTAATTGCCTGTACCACTACTTGAATTTCTTCTTTTTTATGTGATTCAGCTTTTTTATCATTCCATAATTTTGCGCATAAAAATCCACATAAAAAAATAACGATGTATTTTATAAAGCGCATATAGATTGATGTTTTAAGAGTTGTTTAGTATGTGTAAAAAACGGTTTTTGAGGTTAGTTTCTGTTTCCTAAAATTTTAAAACCCCAATATAATAACATGGCTAAAGAACCTAAAGCAGCTACTAAATACGTTCTTGCGGCCCATTTTAAAGCATCTGTTGCACCTGCTAATTCTTGTTGAGAAACCATGTTTTTATTTTTTAACCAAGCCAATGCTCTATTACTAGCATCGTATTCTACAGGTAAAGTAACAAAACTAAAAAGTGTTGCAAGTGCCATAAATAGTAAACCTGCAATAGCTACATAAAAACCAATGCCAGAAGCACTAGAAGCCGCACCTAAAACTAGTCCGCCAATAACCAACCATTGAGAAAATTTAGAAGTCACACTTACAATAGGTACTAATTGAGAACGCATTGTTAAGTAACTATATGCTTTTGCATGTTGTACAGCGTGGCCACATTCATGTGCTGCAACCGCAGCCGCAGCCGCATTTCTTTGGCTATACACAGACTCACTTAAATTAACGGTTTTGTCTTTAGGATTGTAATGATCTGTTAATTGACCAGGTGTAGAGATTACTTTTACATCAAAAATACCGTTATCGGCAAGCATTTTTTCTGCAATTTCTGCACCGCTCATTCCGTTTCTTAGTTGAATTTCAGAATATTTTTTAAATTTATTTTTTAGTGTATTGCTAATTAGCCAACTTACCAGAGAGATTGCACCAATTAAAATATAAAATCCGATCATAATCTTTATTTTTTAAATTTTTGTTTCATTTTTGTATGATAAATTTACAACATAAAGTATTCCAATTTATTATTTGCGTATAAAAAATGACAAAATGACAAATAAACCCAACATATTAATAGTTTATACTGGCGGTACAATTGGTATGATCAAAGACTACAAAACCAATGCGTTAAAAGCATTTGACTTTAGCCAGATTGTAGATAAAATTCCAGAATTACAACAATTAAATTGTAATATAACCAGTATTTCTTTTAAAGATCCTATAGATTCTTCTAATATGAACACCTCATATTATGTAGAAATAGTAGAAATTATTGAAGAAAATTATTCAAAATTCGATGGTTTTGTTGTTTTAACAGGCTCAGATACCATGGCATACACATCTTCAGCAATTAGTTTTATGCTAGACAACTTACAAAAACCCATTATTTTTACGGGTTCGCAATTACCAATAGGAGATTTAAGAACAGATGCTAAAGAAAACTTAATAACCTCTATAGAAGTTGCAAGTGCTAGAAAAAATAACCAACCTGTAATTTCTGAAGTTTGTTTATATTTTGAATACAAGTTATATAGAGCCAACAGAACTACCAAAATAAATGCAGAACAATTTGAAGCATTTACCTCTATGAATTATCCGCCTTTGGCGGAAAGTGGTGTGCATCTTACCTTTCATGAACAATATATTTATCAACCTAAAAAAGAAACTGCCGGTTTAATTGTACGTAAAAACTTGGTAACAGATGTTGTTATTTTAAAATTATTTCCGGGGATTACAGAAACTACCGTTGCAAGTATTTTGAATAATAATAACTTAAAAGGTGTTGTTTTAGAAAGCTATGGCGCCGGAAATGCCCCTAATGTAGCGTGGTTTATTAAATTATTAGAAGAAGCAATTAACAAAGGAATTAAAATAATAAATATTACACAATGTGCAGGAGGTAGTGTAATTTTAGGACATTATGATACAAGTGTATCCTTAAAAGAAATGGGTGTAATTAGCGGTAAAGACATGACTACTGAAGCTGCTATTGCTAAGTTAATGTATTTGTTGAGCGAAAACTTAACCACAAAACAGTTTAAAAACTTTTATGAGAAACCTTTACGCGGAGAAATAAGTAATAAAAAGGCCTAATAATAGTAGGATAAATAAAATATTATGACAAAAGTTTACGTTTTACTAAGAAATAGATGTTATTTTTTTTTAAATGCTCATATTTTTTTTGTTACTTGGCAGTCTCTTAAATGAAAAATGGAGGTTTTTAGTTTTTTTTATAAAAGTAACCAACATTTTAGTTTATTTGAATTTAAAAATTAATATCTTTAACCCGTTAACTATTAAAAATAATTTATAACAAAGATGAAAAAAGTAGTAAATGTCTTATCTGTAACAGGATTTATGTTTTTTGGAGCTATTCAATCAACTTTCGCTCAAGAAGTAGCAAGTGAAGAATCGAGAACTTTCCACCAAGAATTAAAACTTCGTTTTATTGAAGGTAGCCCTGGTTTTATGGGAATTGTATTAGTAGCCTTAATTTTAGGTTTAGCTATTGCTATTGAAAGAATTATTTATTTAAACATGGCAAGCACCAATACTAAGAAATTAGTAGCAAGTGTAGATGATGCCTTAAGTTCTGGTGGTGTAGAAGCTGCAAAAGAAGTTTGTAGAAACTCAAAAGGACCTGTAGCATCTATCTTTTACCAAGGTTTAGATAGAGTAGATAGTGAAGGAGTAGAAGCTGCAGAAAAAGCAGTAGTATCTTATGGTGGTGTTCAAATGGGATTATTAGAGAAAAACATCTCTTGGTTATCTTTATTTATTGCACTAGCACCAATGCTTGGTTTCATGGGTACTGTAATTGGTATGATTGATGCTTTTGATAGAATTGCAGTAGCAAATGATATCTCTCCAGCAGTAGTTGCAGGTGGTATTAAAGTAGCATTATTAACAACAGTATTTGGTTTAATTGTAGCAATTATTCTACAAATATTTTATAATTATATTGTTTCTAAGATAGATAGTATTGTTAACAATATGGAAGATTCTTCTATTCAGTTAATCGATTTATTAGTAAAATATAAAAAATAAAAATAACTATGAAAAGTAATAAAATATTAAATATTTTAATTGCTGTTATAGCAATAATAGGTGCTATCCTTTTCATAAGAATTTTTATGGAAGATGCAGATGCACTTCAAACAGACGGAGCATTACAAAACAAAGTAATTAGTCCAATTATTTATTTTTCTACATTCTTATTCTATGCAGCTGTAATTATTGCAGTAGTGCTTTCTATGTTAAGTTTATTTAGCAATCCAGAAAGTTTGAAAAAGACCTTATTAGGTGTTGGTGTATTGGGTGTTGTATTAGCTGTGTCATATTTTATGGCAGATGATAATGCCGTATTAGATACTGCAGGAAAAATAATACCAAATGGAGGAGAAGCAGGAACTGCAACCAATAAATGGGTAGGAACAGGAATTTATTACAGTATTGCACTACTTTTAGTAGCTGGTGCGTTTTTTGTAATAGATTTAGGAAAAGGACTTATAAAATCATAAACTATGGCAAGAAGAGAGAATCCAGAAATTAATGCAGGTTCTATGGCAGATATTGCCTTCTTGCTATTAATATTTTTCTTAGTAACTACTACTATGAACGTGGATTCAGGAGTTTCAAAAAAACTTTCTGAAAAACCACCAGCAGATTATGTACCACCTGTTATTAAGGAAAAAAACATTTTTGAAGTAAATATCAATAGAAATAATGAACTATTGGTAGAAGGTGAAAGAATGGATGTAAAAAATCTTAAAGAAGCAGCTCTTGCGTTTATAGACAACGGAGGTGGAGAAGGTAAGATAGAGAATGGTGTAAAAACTGGTCCTTGTACATATTGTAAAGGGGAAAAGAGTGAGTCATCATCAGATCATCCTAATAAAGCAATTATTTCTGTACAAAGTGATAGAGGAACGGAATACGGAACCTATATTAAAGTTCAGAATGAGTTGTTAAGAGCTTATACGGAATTACGTAATAGATTGTCAAAAGAAAAGTATAAATTATCTTTTGATGAGTTGGAAGAAGCGTATTCAGATGATAGAGAAAACGAAGCATTAAAGAGAAAAGTGGAATTTATTAAAGCAAGTTACCCACAAATTATTTCTGATGCAGAACCAACAAACTAATTTTTAAATAGAACAATATGTCTAAATTTGGAAAAAAGAAAAAAGGAATGCCAGCAGTGAATACTGCCGCTTTACCAGACATCGTTTTTATGTTGTTATTTTTCTTTATGGTTACAACAACTATGAGAGAAACTGATTTAAGAATTGAAAACCCTAGATTGCCATCGGCTTCTGAAGTAAAAAAACTAGAACATAAGAGTTTAGTAACTACTATTTATGTAGGTAAATCTAAAGATACCGAGAGAGATGGGGCAGGTTTTAATAGAATTCAATTGAATGATAAAATTGCCACAGCAGAAGCAATTCCGGCTTTTATTATCAATGCAAGATCTAAGGTTTCTGAAGCTGAAGTGCCATTTATGACTACTTCTATTAAAGCGGATAAAGAATCTAGTGTTGGTACAATAATTGATATAAGATTAAAATTACGAGATGTAAATGCTCTTAAATTAAGTTATTCTGCTTCTAAAGGAGATTAATGTAATTATGGCATTCTTTTTAAAAAAGACCTAAGAGTTTATAAGCTTTTAGGTCTTTTTTTTTTAATTCTTAGGTTTAGTTTTAAATTTGTTTTATTGATTTTGAATACATTGTTTCTGGGTTATTTTTAAACTCATAAAATGCAGTTTAATCTAAGATAAAATATCATTTACCGTTTTATAAATTAATTCATACTCAAAACCTTTGCGCATTAAAAAATCAACCAATTTTTTCTTTCTTTTGTATGGGTTAGATTCTGAAATAACCTCATTTCTCTTTTCAGTGATTCTGTAAATTGTTTGTAGATACTCATGTTCATCAATTTCTTTGAGAGCCGTATTTATATTATAAATAGATATATCTCTAAATTTTAGCTCTCTTACAATACGTTGTTTTCCCCAGCTTTTAATTCTGAATTTACCTCTTGCAAAACTCTTAGAAAAGCGTTCTTCATTTAAAAAATTGTCTTTCATTAAACTTAAAAGAATAATTTCTTTTGCTTCTGGAATTAAACTAAACTCCCTTAACTTTTGCTCAACTTCTTTATGACATCTATCTTGATAAACACAATATTGTTCTAATTTGCGTTTTATTTCATCAACAGTAAATACCTTTTTTGTCATGAAACAAACATACAAAAAGGTTTTAATTTATCATGATTCTAAGTTGTATTGCTAATGTGTGTCTTTATTATGATTAAAAAAATATATATTTGAAATAGCATTCATATATAATTAATACATTAGTTTAAAAACATGCAAACAAGAGATTATGACGATTATATTTATGTAAGTTCTACCTTGGGATTTAGAAAAGTTACAGATGATGGCACTGAGATAGTCTTAGAGCAAGAAACAGATGGCTATTGCAATATGTATGCAGATAACATTAGTGTTAGTTATTTACATAGTATGAATGACTTTGAGGTAAATGCTATTCATTATTTTGAAGAAAATCATCAAACTATATTTAGCATTTTATTAAATTATTTAATGAAAAGCTTTGTAAAACCAAAGTCGAAATTAGGTTTTAGTCACGTTAATATTTTATTTGAACATAAAGATATTATGTGTTTTACAGAATATGTTTTTATAGATGAAGTAAAAAATAAAATTTCAATCATGATGTACAAAGATTCTATTATAAATAATGTAAAGAATTGATGAAGTACTAATGGTTGAGAAAATTAAAAACAATTTTAGAATAGATGCTTTACATTAAATTTAAGATTTTAGAGAAGGAATATTTTGAGGCTTTTAAAGAAGTATATAAGCACATGTGTGCTGTTAGAGAACCTGGTTATACGGAAAAGGAAGATACTTTTGAAATTGATTGGAACACGGCTACAGAAGAAGAAATTGATGATTTTATGAATGATGATAGGCCAAAAATTGAATTGTATAAAAGCTTATTTCCTGAGTATGCAGATCAATTTTTACGCAAATTTTTTTCTAAGGAAAATGCTAGTAGTGTTTTAGTTGATGAAAATATTGTATCTTATTTTAATTATTTGGAATATGGTTTTGAAGTTGATTTGGATTGTTTAGAGTTGTTAAAAGATGAAGAAGGCATTGTAAAATATTCTACAGGCAATTTTCCTTACGGTGGCATGGATCGTTTTTTAATGTCGTTAAAAGCGTTTAGATTAATACCTATAGAATGTTTTGATGGTTTTAATGTCTTTGAATTTGATTGGATTTCTGAGTTTGATTATGAAGCTGTAATACTGCCCGAACAAACGAATAAGTATTTAGGAAAATAACGGATTATATACATATTATAATGAAAGTGTTTTTAAATGGAAATGAAATTAATTCTGAAATTCTTACGGTAAATGATGGTTTAAATTATGGTCGTTTTTTTGATGATGAAACTACCGTTTATGGTGCGTATGAAGTTGTTTTATCATCCTTTGAACTTCAGCAATTAATTGAGCAGGAATACAACGAGGTTAGAGATGAAATTAAAATAGATGACGAGCTTTACAACGATGTTTCTGATTTTACCAACACTAATTATTGTTCTTTATCAGAATTACTTGCGCATCCAATAGATTTTAAAAATATTATGAATCCGTATTTAACGATGGCGCTTTACACAAAAATATTTAAAGATTCACCACAAAACAAATTCGTAATCAATAGTACAGAGGCTATTATAATTAATGAAAATAATATAATATTTAAAGGCAGGGTTTTTAAACGTCTGAAAGGTTAAATGAACGGAAAAAAAATAAGAGGTACAAAAGGTATTTTTAAAAATATAGAAAGTTGGAAAAAAGATAGCCTTATTCTAGATTTAGAAAATTTAGAACGATTTCAAAGAAATTATGAAAAAGTTTGGGTGCGTCCTTTTAGCGATCTTTCTATTTCTGGGTCCATAATTCCAACTCCCAAAAGAAAGGCTCGAAAATTAATTTTAGAAAGTTTAGTGGCAATTTTTAATAGTTGGGAAAGGCAACTTAAAACTTTAGAGAAGCCTTATTATTTAGCAATTTGGTTGTATGAACCTCACTTAGAAAACTCCCAAGTTGTTTGTGCAATAGACGGTTTTTTAAACTTTTATGATCTTACTTTTTATCGCCCTAAAGAACAAAGGAAAATGCCAACTCAGAATTATGGTACATTAAAAAATGAATTAGATACCTTTGATTGGATATATGCTTTGGATGAAGATTATTTTACAACAGAAGATGTTGCCATGTCTGAGGATGAATACATGACTAAAGAAGATTTTATAGCAAGTAAAAAATGGTACAAAAGAAAGTTAAAAGAAAATGTAAGATCTTACACAGATACATTTGGTGAAACTACGTATTTTAACAAAAAAGGCACAGTTTGGATTGGTACAAGAAATTAGTGTTACAAAAATAAAGCAAGTAAAAAAGGGTTAAAATCAAACTGATTTTAACCCTTTTTTTATTATAAAAGTTCTATAAATTAGATTTGATTTTTTTCGTCTATTCTTTTATCTTCATTAAAAATAGGTTCTGGAATCATATCTAGATTACTTGTAGAGCGTTTTAACCACATTTTAAATAATGTAATTAAGTAGAATAAAACAGGTACAACAATCAATGTTAAAAAAGTAGCTATTAGCAAACCATAAATTACGGTCCAAGCTAAAGGTCCCCAAAACACAACGTTATCTCCTCCCATATAAATATGAGGGTTGTATTCTGTAAACAAACTAAAGAAGTTTATATTTAAACCAATTGCTAACGGAATTAAACCTAAAATAGTTGTAATTGCAGTTAATAAAACGGGTCTTAAACGTGCTCCTCCTGCTTTTACAATTGCTTCAAATAAGTTTTCCTTATCAAGGTATTCATTGTGCTCTAATTCTAATTCACCTTTCTTTCTGTCTATTAATAATTGAGCATAATCTAAAAGTACAACACCATTATTTACAACAATTCCTGCAAGTGATATAATACCCATCATGGTCATCATAATTACAAAAGAGCTTCCAGAAATTACAATTCCGCCAAAAACTCCAATAAAGCTTAAGAAAATAGCCAACATGATAATTCCTGGTTTAGAAACCGAGTTAAATTGAAAAATTAAAATAAAGAAAATTAACGCCAAACCAGTAAAGAAAGCACCTACTAAAAATAACATTTGTTTGTTTTGTTCTTCAATTTGCCCTGTATAATCTATTTTTATTCCATTTGGTAAATTCTTAAAGTTTTTCATTTCATTCTGAATTTTACCAACAACAGCTGCTGCATCTGTTTCTCCTGGTGCTAAAGCAGAATAAACAGTTACCACTCTTTTTACATCTTTGTGTTTTATAGCGCTAAAACCAGAGTTGTTTTTTTGTGTGGCTACTGTAGAAACCGGAATTTCTTTTATTTTACCAGAAGCCATGTCTCTAAAAATTATATTCTGATTAAATAGAGCGCTGGTATTATATCTATCTTCTTTATTAAAACGAACATAAATATCATAATCGTCACCATCTTCTTTATAAACGCCTGCTTTATTCCCAAAAATAGAAGCTCTTAATTGTTGCCCAACTTGTCCGGTAGAAACGCCCAATTCTCCTGCTTTTTTTCTATCGACTAAAACTTCCATTCCTGGTTTGTCTCTGTTCACATCTATTTTTAATTCATCAATACCAGAGATGCTTTTTGTATTGATAAAATCTCGCATTCTTTGCGCTATGTGAATCAATTCGGCATAATCATCTCCTTCAATTTCAATATTAATAGGCGATCCTACAGGTGGTCCGTTGGCATCTTTTTCTACAGAAATTAAAACCCCCGGATAAATACCCACTAATGCCGTTTGTACTTTTTGGCGCATTAACTCACTGTCTAAACCTCTTCTATATTTATACTCTCTCATAGAGGCCGTTACTTTTCCTTTATGAGGCATTTCTGCTGCAGAACCGCCGTCTGTTTGTGGGTTTCCTGCGCCTTCACCAACTTGAGAAACTAAACTTTCTACCATAAAGTTATAGTCACCATCCATATAGTCATCACCATATAAAACGGATTCTACTTTTGCTTCAATTAGTTTTGTAATGTCATTAGTTTTTTGAATATCTGTTCCTTCTGGGTATTCTATATAGACAATTATTTGATTTGGTTTGTTATCTGGAAAAAATTCTACTTTGGTTCTTTGAGTACCTAAAGACCATCCGAAAGCAATAAAAGAAGCAAATAATAAAATGATAGTTCCAAGGACTAAAAAGTAAGGCCTTTTGCCAGTTAAAGATTTTCTTAAACTATTTTCGTACCATTTTTCTAAGATAGGTAATACGTTGTTTTGAAAACTATTTGCCCAACCTCTTAAGAATAAACGATACACCCAAAGCATAATTGCCGTGAAAATCATTAAAGAACCCAGCGCACTATACGTACCTCCGATTATTAAAATAATGATACCTAAAACCGTCATTATTGCTGTAAGAATAGCAATTTTTTTAATAGGCATATCAACGTCTTCTACACTCATAAATTGAGAAACCAACACCGAGTTAAAGAAAATTGCAACTAATAAAGAAGATCCTAAAACGGTAGATAAAGTTATAGGTAATAATACCATAAAATCTCCCATAACTCCAGGCCAAAGACCTAGTGGAATAAATGCGGCAACGGTTGTAGCTGTAGATATAATAATAGGATATGCAATTTCGCTAATCCCTTTTTTGGCAGCTTCAATTCTACTCATTCCTTCTTCATCCATTAAACGATACACGTTTTCAACAACAACAATTCCGTTATCCACCAGCATTCCAAGTCCCATAATTAATCCGAAAAGTATCATGGTATTCATGGTATAGCCCAATAGGTTTAAAATCATTAAAGACATAAACATAGACATTGGTATTGCAAAACCAACAAAAACGGCATTTTTAAAGCCTAAGAAAAACATTAAAACGGTTACTACTAAGATAACTCCAAAAATAATGTTGTTTACCAAATCATCTACTTGACCAATGGTTTTTGGAGATTGATCATTGGTAATGGTTACTTTTAAATCTTTTGGGAAATGATTTTCTTTGGCATTTTTTACAATTGCCTGTATTTGTTCTGATGCCGCAACCATGTTTTTACCGGCCCTTTTTTTAACATCTAACATTACAACTGCTTTTCCGTTTTCTCGGGCAAAAGTTGTTTTGTCTTTGTCTTTAAAGGCAACAGTAGCTACGTCTTTTAGATATATTGGGTTGTTAAATTCAGACTTAATAACAAAGTCTTCTAATGCGCTAGGTTTTTCAATTTCACCAATTATTCTAACTGTTCTTCTTTGTCCGCTTGTAATAAAATTACCGGCAGACATGGTTACGTTTCCGTTGCTAATAGCAGAGGTTATATCATTAAAACTTACTTTGGCAGCCATCATTTTATAGACATCTACAGCAACTTCTACTTCTTTTTCTTGAGCTCCACGGATATCTACTTTTTTAATCTCCGTTAAATCTTCTATTTCATCTTGTAAATACTCTCCAAATTCTTTTAATTTATAAACAGGATAATCACCAGAAATATTAATGTTTAAGATGGCAATTTCTTCTGACAAACTTAAATCAAATACATTGGGTTCTACTTTAGCTCCGTTAAAAGTTGGCCAATCTTCACTAGAAGTTTGCGTGTCTATTTCATCTTTAACCTTTTGTTTTGCAAGTTCTACAGAAATGTTTTCATCAAACTCAACAATTACCATTGAGTAGTCTTCCTGAGAGGTAGAGGTTACTTCTACCACATTACTTGTTGTTTTTACTTTATCTTCTAAAGGGTCTGTAATTAGTTTTTCTATATCTTCTGCTGTATTACCAGGGTATATGGTACTAATGTAAATTTTAGTTTCTTTAACCTCAGGGAAATTTTCTCTGGCCATGCTTAAGTAAGCAGAAATACCATAGAAAAATAGCACAGCCATTAGTACGTAAATGGTTGTTTTATTGTGAATTGCCCAAGAAGATAATTTAAACTCTTTATCTACCTGTTTTTTTTGTTTTGTCATCGCTAATTTTTTTATTTATTGATAACTTTTACTGATTGTCCGTTATTTACACTACGTGCACCTTCTTCAATAATTTCTGTTCCTATAGGAAAATCACTTAAAATTTCAATAAAATTGCCTTGTGTTTTACCTGTTTTAATAACGTGTCTTTCTGCAGTAGCTTCGTTGTTAATTGTTTTGTTTTTTATAATATATACAAATTGTTCTCCGTTGGCATTTTCAGAAATAATACTCTGCGGAATTAAAATAGAACTTTCATTTGTATAATCATTAATTTGAAGTTTTGCAGTTAAATTTGGTTTTATATTTCCACTTTTATTTGCTACCGGAACTTCTATTTTAAATGATCTATTATTAGGGTTGATAAAACTACCAACCTGTCTTATTGTACTGTTTATAGTAGTATTAAGAACAGGAAATTCTACTTTTACTTCTTTATTTTTTTGAACGCTGGTAATGTATCTTTCTGGCACTTCTGCTTCTACATACATGTTGTTAAGATTTACGATTCTAAAAATTTCTGAACCCATTCCTGGGGCAACTACAGAACCAGATTCTTTGATAACATCATCTATAACACCAGAAAAAGGAGCTTTAATAGAAGATTTTGCTAATTGACTCTTAAGTTGCTTTAGCGAGTTGTTTTGTGCAACATAATTAGCTTTTGCTTGTAAAAACTGAATTTCTGAACCAATTTTTTGATCCCACAAACGGTTTTGACGCTCAAAAGTAGTTTTAGCCAATTGTGTTGTTGCTTCTAATTGTGCTACTTGGTTGCTTAAACCTCCATCATCTATGGTTGCTAATAATTGTCCTTTAGAAACTTTTTGTCCTTCTTTTACAAAAATAGTTTTTAATATACCTGCTGTTTCTGGATAAATTAAAATATTTTGTTTCGTTTTTACGTTTCCTTGAATTTCTAAGAAATGTTTAAAAACTTCTTCTTTGGCTTTAATAGTGGTAATTAAAGGTAGTTTTTTAACAGAGTCTTTTTCTGAAATAGCAGCGTTTAAAGCTTCTAAATCTATATTTATAGCTTCTAATTTTGCTGTAATTTCTTTCTTTTTAGCCGTTAACTCCTTTAAATCTCCTGCAGAAATTATGGCTGCAACTGATGTTGGTTTTTGCTCTCCACAAGAGCTTAAAACAAGTGCGATTACTAATAGTGAATATATTTTTTTCATGCCTGGTTATTGTTTAATTGGTAAGTTTAATGCGTTTTCTAAGGTTGCTTTTTTGGCAATTACTTCTAACATAGATTGTATATATGTTTGTTGTTGGGTGTATAATTGGTTTTGAGCTTGTAGTAAATCGAAACTAGAAGAAATTCCTTCAAAGAATTTAATACGTTGTTTTTTTTCTATTCTTTCTGCCAAACCAACGTTTTTCTTTGCGGTACCATAGTTTTCTATGCTTAATTGGTATTCGCTTTTTGCATTTTCTGCCAATAAAGTTAAACGTTGTTTTGTTTCTTCTAATCTAATATCTGCTGTTTCTAAAGCAATTTTTGCTTGTGCTGTTTTAGAACTTCTTTGTAAACTACTAAAAATTGGGATGTTTAAACTTACACCCAATAAAGAAGAGTTAAACCAATTTTGTTCTGTTTTAAAAAATGTAAAATCACTTGAGTATGCTTGTGCTCCATAATTTACATACGCAGATAAACTTGGTAAGGCTTTGCTTTTTTCTAACTTTACAAGTAATCTTTTAGATTCTCTGTCGTTTTGTGCAATTTTAAAATCTATATGATTGTCTACATTAAAATCATTTGCAATGATACTTAGATTGGTGTTTTGCTCGGCTAAAGAATCTAAAGAATCTGTTAGTAAAAGTGGCGTTTCAATAGTGTTTCCTAAAGATAGGTTTAACATTTTGTAGGCAATGTCTTTCATTCTAGTAACACTATTTAACTGGCTTTTTAAGTTCCCTAAGGTTATTTCTAATTGTTCTACATCTTCTTCTTCATTAAAACCATTTTCATAGATTTTTTTAGCATCATGCAAGTTTTTTTCTAAAATTTTAATGTTTCCTTGTAAAATAACCATGCTATTTTCTGCAACTAAAACATTCCCATAGGCATTAATAATAGCTTCTCTAGTTAAGAGTTCTGTTTTTTCATTTGCTTGTTTAGATATTTTTAAATATGTTTTTGATGCTTGTAATCCTACCAAATAAGAGCCGTCAAAAATCAATTGTTTTAAGGTTACGGTAGCACTCATATTTTGTTTTGGACTAAAAGTAACGGGTTCAAAAGTTCCTGCGGTTCCACCAACTAATTCTGCCGGAAGCAAAGAAACTTGTTGTTTTAACCAATTTGTATAATCTACAGTTCCACTAATTTGAGGCAAACCAGTTGCCGTTGTTTCCCAAACTTTTTGGTTGGCGGCTTTAATATCGTTTTTAGATGCTTTAGTATTGTAACTATTTTCAATACCAAAGCTTATGGCTTCTTTTAAAGATAGTTTCATAGTTTTTTCTTGTGCGTTTGTGACTAAGAAAAAACAGGTGCTTAAGCAAACCAGTAGTAATTTTTTCATGTTATTTTTCTCTAATTTAATTGGTTTTCTAATTGTAGTATTCCTTTTTCTGTGCAAATTCCTCTTAAATGATACTCTAAAAAATAATTTAATAAGGTGTTCATAGAATAATTTGTTAATGGAAATAAATCTTTATCTTTAATACCAACAATGCCGTTAAAATATATTCTAGATATAAATTCTAAGTCTATTGCAGGTCTGTACAATTCCATTTCAATGCCGTTTTTTAGATTGTTTATGACACAATCTTGCATTATATGAAACTGTTTTTGCTTTAAAGATGCATAAATCTTAGGATAATATTTTTGAAGTTGATAAAAAGGTGAAGATTTTTCGTCTTTTAAATTTTCTAGTACCAATCTTTTTATAGAAAAAAGCTCTTCAATAGGATTCATATTTAACTCACAGATACTATCTATACCGCCACAAATTGTATCAAACATATGATTTGTTACAGCATCCACTAGTTCGGTTTTGTTCTTGTAATATTTGTATATTGTTTTTTTAGAAACGCCTAATGAATTGGCTATTTCATCCATGGTAACACTTTTAAAACCTAAGTTTAAGAAGAGTTCTTTCGATTTTTCTAATATTTTTTCTCTCATAATTCGGGGGCAAATGTACAACAGGAAACTTTAAAAACAAAATAAGTTTCCAAAGTTTAATTATTTTTTTACATTTGAATTAAATTGAGAAAATTGTTTACGCTATTTTTACAAAAAATTAAAGATTTGGATATTTTACACTATCAAAAAGATTTTATCACGTATTTAGAATCTAAAAAATGGGTTAGAGAGCCTAGAAATTTATACGAACCCATAGATTATATTATTAAATTGGGAGGTAAAAGAATGCGACCCATTCTAACCTTAATGGCGGCAGATATTTTTTCTAATGAATACCAAAAAGCAATGCCAGCGGCTTTGGCAATTGAGGTTTTTCATAATTTTACGTTGATACATGATGATATTATGGATGCTGCTCCGTTACGAAGAGGCCAGGAAACTGTTCATGAAAAATGGGATACAAATACTGGAATTTTATCTGGAGACGCCATGTTAATTTTAGCGTATCAATATTTTGAGAATTATGAACCTGTTGTATTTCAAAAATTAGCGCAACTTTTTAGTAAAACAGCTTTAGAGGTTTGTGACGGACAACAATTAGACGTAGATTTTGAAACTAGAAATGATGTAACTATTGATGAATATATTAACATGATTCGTTTAAAAACTTCAGTTTTAGTAGCTGCAGCATTAAAAATGGGCGCTATAGTGGCAGAAACTACGGAAGAAAATGCCCATTTAATTTATGATTTTGGGTTGAATTTAGGACTAGCGTTTCAATTACAAGATGATTATTTAGACACTTTTGGAGATCCGGAAACTTTTGGAAAACAAATAGGTGGAGACATTATTGAAAACAAGAAAACATTTTTGTATTTAAAAGCTTTAGAGATTTCTAATGCCTCAGACACACAAAAATTACAAGCGCTGTACAATCAAAAGCTAAAAGAGAATACAAGTAAAATAACCGAAGTAACCCGTATTTTTGAAGTAAATCAGATTCCTGCTTTAATAAAAGAACAGATTCAGATGTATACAGAAAAAGCTTTTGAAACCTTGTCAGAAATGAATATTTCTAAAGAAAACAAACAAGGTTTAAAGAATTTCGGACTTTGGTTAATGAATAGATCTGTGTAATTATTCTTTTACAATGATTTGATGATGGTTTTGGTTGTTGTTAAAGATTTGTATAAAGTAAATGCCAGAATTTAAGATAGATACATTTAGTTTTTCATCAATATGTAACTCTTTTTTTAAGATGGTTTTACCATCTAATGTGCTTATAATAATGGTGCTTTTTTGGTTGATGTTTTGAACGTAAAGATTTTCATTCATAGGATTTGGAAATACTTTTATTGCTTTTTTATCAACCAAAGAATACTCTTCTGCACTTAAAGTTTCGTCTTCTTTTAAAACATATCTTTTATTTGCTTCGATATTTGTAACAGTTTGCTTTTTTGTGGCAGACCATACTACTTCTACCTCCGAAACTGTACTGCTATTGGCCAAGCCAAAATGCAATATTAAAGAGTGCTGACTAGCATGACTTCCTTGCCCATGAACTTCTTGAATCAATTTTTCGCCATTCACAGTTACTATAACTTTTGCGCCTATTGCATCTTTATTGATGGTTTTTCCCTCTAGTTGGAATTGTACCCAATTTTTTCCGTCCGTACCATTTGGATTTAATTGATTTTGAAAAAAAGTTGTTTTCGGATTTGTACTTATAGAATTTTTTAAAACTACTACTACAAGGTCTAAATCGCCATCTTTATCATAATCTGAATAAGCCATTCCTCTTCCTCTATTTTTGTCATGAACGCTAATTTTGGTTTCAGAAAAAGTACCATCTCCGTTGTTTGTAAATAGAAAATTAGGGTCGCTGTCTCCGGTTGAAATAAAAGGGGCTGCAGGAATTTTACCATTGGCTACAAATAAATCTTGCCAAGTATCGTTATTGATGTCTAAAAAGGCAGTTCCCCAACTGGTGCTAAAAAGCCCAGAACCTTCTTGAGAATACGTGTTTTCTACACCGGCATTTGTGCTAATGTCTGTAAATATATTCTCGCCATCATTTTGCAATAAAACGTTTCTACCTAGATTGCAGATATAGTAATCAAAATCTAAATCTTTGTCTATATCGGCAGAAGAAATTCCCATTGCACATTTGGCAACATTTGCTTTTGTTGCTTCCGAAACATCTGTAAAACTTGTACCTGCATTGTTATTTTTATACAATATGTTAGGCACAATAAATTCGCCAAAATCGTTAGCAAGGTAAATATCTTGATTAAAATCTTGATTATAATCTGTTGGCATTACAGCTAAACCACAGCCATTATTGTTTATTCCGAGCGCTACAGCTTTTTCTGTGAAAGTATTATTACCATTGTTTTCGTAAAAATAATTATCAAAACATTCATGGTCAAAACCATTGATTTCTCCATTGTCATCATATAATACTTTTGCTTGTTTTTGATAATTTATAACGTAAATATCTAAAAAACCGTCATTATTATAATCAAATAGGCTGGCTCCCATAGAAAAACTTTCTTCGGTTAAGCCCCAAGAAACACCAGATTCTGTAAATGTTCCGTCTCCATTATTTATAAAAAGTAAGTTTCTTCCAAATCTATTTCCACCTTGATTTTCTCCCCAAGTGGTCACCAAAAGATCTCTATAACCATCGTTATTTACATCTCCACTAACCGCTGCCGTAGTATTATAATTAAGTGTACTTGCAAAACCAATGCTGGTTGTTTTTGTAAAAGTACCATCACCATTATTTTTATAAAGCGAATCTTCATCAAAAGCACCAGTGATGTATAAGTCTTCCCAACTGTCATTATTATAATCAAAAAAAACTGCGCCACCTCCCATGTTTGCAAGGTCATTTGCAACATGGTTTATACCTATTTCTGAAGCTTTGTCTATTAATTGAGCACTTATGTGTGTTGAAAAAATTAGGAGTAGTAAAGTAAGCAGGGATTTCATTAAAACAGGGTTTATTGATTAGAAATGTTGATTTTTAACAAGGAACAAATCTAATTACAATTTTTTGTAAATTTATTTTAAAAATAAATAAAAAAAGTACTACATTTGCAGCCAATTAATTTGGTCCCATAGCTCAGCTGGTTAGAGCATCTGACTCATAATCAGAGGGTCCTTGGTTCGAGCCCAAGTGGGACCACCTTTTAAACCTCATAATCAATAGATTATGAGGTTTTTATTTTTTTGTAAGTGCCATAATTTAAATGAACTGATAACCTATTCATATAAATGAATTCCAAAAGTTATAGAATTTATAACGTAATCATGCATATTTATAGGTCTAAAAAAGGAAGGTTCCTACGTTTCTAACACTTCTAAATGGTACTTTTCATGTTTTAATCTTCAAATTAAGAGCATTCTGCCAAAGCATTTGTATCAATTATTCTGAAATTTTTTTAAATCTTTAAATAAGTGTCTAGATTTTAGTTTTAATATGGTGGTTGCGCACAAAACTCCGGAAAGCATGGCTGCTGCAATACCAACCATGGTTGTGTCTTGTCCCACTAGTTTTAATCCTTTTATTTTGGTTTTGGGTCTTAGAAATGGAAGCGTTCATCTTTTTGGAGTATGTTCTAAACCATAGATATCTTCGTGTTTATAGTTAGAAAAATGCTTTGTTGAAAGTGGATGAAAAGAAGTGTGAAGAGGTAACTTCTTAAAATAGCGTTTTGTTGCGTTAAAACGATTAATTTAAGAAAGCTGCTGTAAGGTTAAGTATTCCCACTTCACAAAATAAAAAGAGCTTTCACTATCCCTATGATTTATAATTTCATTTCAAATATTTGCCAGTAATTCTGTTTACTGGCGTATTTTTGATATCCAATATTCGCCAATTTTTACTATATTTGGCATAAGTTAAATATGTTATGCCAAGAATCATTGAAAATAGACTTATAGAGGAATTTAAAGACAGAGATATTTTTTCGAGAGAAGAGCTATTTGACTTTTTTAGGTATTTCGAACCAAACCTGAAAGAAGGTACTTTTGGATGGAGGATATATGACCTCAAGAAAAAGGATATCATTAAATCAATTCAAAGAGGACATTACACAATTTCGTACAAGCCGAAATATAAACCTGAAATTTCTGGAGAAATTTTAAAACTCGCTAAAGTAATTTCAGAGAGTTTTGAAGATGTAAAACATTGTATATGGGATACTGATTGGGTAAATCAATTTGCGCAACATCAATCAGGTAAAAAAATGATAATAATTGAAATTGAAAAAGACTTTGTTGAATCTCTATACTACGAATTGAGAGACAACTTTAAACTTGACTTTTATCTAAATCCAGACGAAAAAGCAATTGACTTTTATATTTCAGAGAGTCAAAATCCTGTTGTCATAAAAAAACTAGTAACTAGGTCACCAATTTCAAAAAGAGCAGAAAAGAAAATCAAATTCTATACTCCTCTGCTTGAAAAAATATTAGTAGACCTTTTTACAGAAAACAAACTATTCTATTTCTACCAAGGAGCAGAATTGATGCACGTATTTGAAAATGCCTTAAAGAATTATACGCTGAATTACACCAAACTATTTAGCTATGCAAAGCGTAGAGATAGAGAACAAGATATTAAGCAATTTATGACTAACTATATGTTCCATTTAGTTAAAGACATAATAGAATGATAAAAGAACATTGCTTTACGGAAGAGTGGTTAGACAGTTTCAAAAAGCAGGCCGCCCATAGGAGAATAGATAAAGCTATTTTGGAAAAAATGATTTATGCGCTGCATTTACTGGAACGCCTAAAAACCAATGGTCTAGATTTTGTTTTTAAAGGCGGAACGAGTCTAGTGCTTTTGTTGGAGGAAGGAAATAGATTCTCCATTGATATTGATATCATCTGTAAAACAGATAGAGAAACTTTAGAAAATATTTTGAATAAGGTTATTGATTCATCAAACTTCAAATCATTTGAATTAGATGAACACCGTAGTTATAAAGAAGGTGTTCCAAAAGCGCACTATTCTTTTACTTTTGATTCTGCTACGAAAGGAAAATATTCTGGAACCATTCTCTTAGATATCTTAATTGAAGATTCTCTTTATCCTCAATTAACTGAAAAACCAGTTCAAACCAAATGGATTGAAACAGTAAACGAAACAAATATTGTAGTACCTACTATTGATGCTATAACAGGAGATAAGCTTACTGCTTTTGCTCCAAATACCGTTGGTATTCCCTATTTTAAAGGAAGAGATCAACAGCCGTTTTCAATGGAAATTTGCAAACAATTATTTGATTTAAGTAAGCTCTTCGAAAGAATAGAAAATATGGAAGTTGTTTCTAAAAGCTTTGAAGCCTTTGCCGCACAAGAAATTGAATATCGTAAGACTGAAACATCAGACTTGACTTTAGAAAATGTACTGCAAGACACCATAGATACTTGTTCTATTCTCGCTAAAAAAGGAAAAGGCTCAACAGATGAAAAACAAAAGTTCACCGAACTCCAAAAAGGAATAAGAGCTTTTGGTACAGGTTTTTTAATGAACGGAAATTTCAGACTTGATGATGCTGTTCCTGCTACTGCAAGAATTGCTTATTTATCAGCTAAAATATTGAACAAAGATGTATCTCCTATCGAATATTTTCAAGAACAAGACATAAAGGAATGGAATATTGAAAATCAAGATTGGAACTTCTTGAACCGGCTAAAAAGACAGCCAGACAAATCAAGTTTTTACTATTGGCACAAAGCCCTAGAAGTAATGAATTTGATTGATTAATATTACAGGTACTAGCAATTATTAATAATTTAGCGATTAATAAAAAAGGGAAAAATTTAGCCAATAAAATACTAGATAAGTTAAATAAAATAGGGCTTTCTAACTTATATTTTGATGAAAGAAGTTATTTAAAACAATATGCTGAAAATGAGATTAATTCTCACTGAGAAAGCTGGTTAAAAAGTGAAAAGGATTAATGTGATATTTATGAAAAATTAAAGCGAGTTATAACTAAAGTATTGTTACCAAATTAAACTAAGTGTAAACTAAGCGAATCATTTTATATATTTATAGCTTTATGTTTTTGTGTAAAACTATAAAAATACAAAACATAAGTTTACTGAAATTATAATAAAAATATGAAAGAAGAGTTCAAACAGTATTTAATTAAGAATAATAAAAAAGGAAGCCAAAAAGCTTCTTCATATCTTAGAGCTATTGACTTGCTTGATAATATTCTAAAAAAAGAAACTAAAATTATAGAGCAAAAAAGTATTTATGATGTTAATTCAGTAAAAATCATTGCAACACTTTATAAATTTGTTTTAAAAGAACAGAAAAAAGAAAAAGGTGTTTTTGAAAATGAAGAGCCTATTAGTTATTGGCGTAATGGGTTCTACCCGATGGCGCGGATTTGTAATCCGTTACCGCAATCATTTGAAGATTTAACAGGAGAAGAGTCTTATTTCTTGACCAATACCAGTTTAATTAGTGAATTAAAATGGTTTTTTGAAGTTTTTAGTCATTATAAAAAACAATTGGATCAATTTTTAGTAATTCAAAATAAAATCGAAACAGATGTATTATTAGGAAATATCTCAAAAGTTGACTTGTGCATTGAAGAAATGGAAGACAAGATTAGCAACTCATTATAACCCGATGGCGCGGATTTGTAATCCGTGCACACAACAGTAGGGATAAATAAAAGTAAAAACCACAGTTTAAAAGCTGTGGTTTCTTTGTGAGTATTGTTTGTGTGGATTTAATTAAATAAAACATTAAATTGTAAAAAAAAAGTTATGTCAACAAAATATAAAGCAACAATGCCAGATACTGGTTACTTTGTAACCATTACAACGGTAGGTTGGGTAGATGTTTTTACAAGGTTAAAGCAACGCTATGTAATTATAAATGCACTAGATTATTGCCAAAAACAAAAAGGGCTAGAAATTTACGCATATTGCATTATGCCAAGCCATATACATATGTTATGCAAGGCAAAAGATGGGTATGTATTATCTAACATTATGCGAGATTTTAAAAAGCATACTTCAAAACAAATAATAGAAACTATTATAAATTTTCCTGAAAGCAGAAGAGAATGGCTATTAGAATATTTTAATAAAGCCTGCCAACATTTAAAAAGAAAACAAACCTATAAAGTTTGGCAAGATGGCTACCACGCAGAAATATGCAGTTCTAACAAATTTATATTACAAAAGTTAAATTACATACATAACAACCCTGTAATAGACAAAATTGTTGCAAACTCAGAAGATTACGTTTTTAGTTCTGCAAGAAATTATGCAGATTTAGAGTTTGAATTAAAAGTTGTTGTTTTAAATGCTTTTTAGTGTATATATGAACACAGATTTTTATTATTAAAGTAGTCACGGATTACAAATCCGCGCCATCGGAAGACGAGTCTTATTTCTTGACCAATACCAGTTTAATTAGTGAATTAAAATGGTTTTTTGAAGTTTTTAGTCATTATAAAAAACAATTGGATCAATTTTTAGTAATTCAAAATAAAATCGAAACAGATGTATTATTAGGAAATATCTCAAAAGTTGACTTGTGCATTGAAGAAATGGAAGACAAGATTAGCAACTCATTATAACCCGATGGCGCGGATTTGTAATCCGTGCACACAACAGTAGGGATAAATAAAAGTAAAAACCACAGTTTAAAAGCTGTGGTTTCTTTGTGAGTATTGTTTGTGTGGATTTAATTAAATAAAACATTAAATTGTAAAAAAAAAGTTATGTCAACAAAATATAAAGCAACAATGCCAGATACTGGTTACTTTGTAACCATTACAACGGTAGGTTGGGTAGATGTTTTTACAAGGTTAAAGCAACGCTATGTAATTATAAATGCACTAGATTATTGCCAAAAACAAAAAGGGCTAGAAATTTACGCATATTGCATTATGCCAAGCCATATACATATGTTATGCAAGGCAAAAGATGGGTATGTATTATCTAACATTATGCGAGATTTTAAAAAGCATACTTCAAAACAAATAATAGAAACTATTATAAATTTTCCTGAAAGCAGAAGAGAATGGCTATTAGAATATTTTAATAAAGCCTGCCAACATTTAAAAAGAAAACAAACCTATAAAGTTTGGCAAGATGGCTACCACGCAGAAATATGCAGTTCTAACAAATTTATATTACAAAAGTTAAATTACATACATAACAACCCTGTAATAGACAAAATTGTTGCAAACTCAGAAGATTACGTTTTTAGTTCTGCAAGAAATTATGCAGATTTAGAGTTTGAATTAAAAGTTGTTGTTTTAAATGCTTTTTAGTGTATATATGAACACAGATTTTTATTATTAAAGTATTCACGGATTACAAATCCGCGCCATCGGAGAGGTTTTTAGTTTTTTGTAAGTGACATATTTTAAATGAACTGATAACCTATTCATATAAATGAATTCCAAAAGTTATAGAATTTATAACGTAATCATGCGTATTTATAGGTCTAAAAAAGGAAGGTTTCTACGTTTCTAACACTTCTAAATGATGCTTTTTATGTTTTAATCTTCAAATTAAGAGCATTCTGCCGAAGCATTTGTATCAATTATTCTGAAAGTTTTTTAAATCTTTAAATAAGTGTCTAGATTTTAGTTTTAATATGGTGGTTGCGCACAAAACTCCAGAAAACATGGCTGCTGCAATGCCAACCATGGTTATGTCTTGTCCTACTAGTTTTAATCCTTTTATTTTTGTTTTGGGTCTAAGAAATGAAAGCGTTAATCTTTTTGGAGTATGTTCTAAACCATAGATATCTTCGTGTTTATAGTTAGAAAAATGCTTTGTTGAAAGTGGTGTGGAAACTTCAGTAACTATTACATGACCTTTTAGTTGAGGAAATAGTTGATACAATCTTTGTAGCATACTAGTTTCAAAATTGTCTTTTAGTGTTTTATATGCTAATTCTCGTTTCATCCAAGGCTGATTTTCATATTCTGAAAACCAATGATAATGACCAAAAGAAATTGCTTGAATAGTTGCTTTGTGTTTAGAATCCCATTTTGGATCTTTTGCTGATGGAAATGATAGGTAAGCAAATTTATTTGGGGCTTCTGAAAGTGTTGTTTTTTCAATCAGTTCATTGGTGTTCTCATTTGCATAATACCAAATGTTATGCTTGGGTAAATTTAATTCTGAACTAGATTTATCAAGTCCTACGTACAAACAAAGATGTCCTATTGCAGGTTTTACATCTTTTAGGTTAAATTTACATTGTAGTTTATCCTTTTTAGAAAGCAAGTAATTAAAGGTGTTATTTACGCCCACATTACTAATTACACTGGTACAATTTATAATGGTATCATTCACTTTAATACCAGTTACTTTGTTATTATTGGTGATAATTTTTTGTACATCAGCATTAATAAAAACGTTACTTCCAAGCTTGGTTAATTGGTCTATAATATTGTGGCTAATTTGATCAGCGCCACCAATAGGGTAATATCCGCCTTCCATAAAATGAGAAATAACCATGGCATGTAGTGCAAAACTGCTGTATTTGGGTGAAAGTCCATAATTACCGCATTGACCGCAGAGTACAGCAATTAGTAATTTGTTTTCTGTAAGTTCACTTAAAACATTCCACGTGGTTTTTTGAGAGTATTTTGTATAGCGTTTTCTAATTATTCTGCCAAGGGTATCACTTAACCAAGGTTCAAATGTTTTTTCAAAAAAGAATAATGTACCTCGTTTATTTGCTTTTTCTATGAGTGTAATGTATTTGTTAATTGCTTGTTCTTCTTTTGGGAAATATTCAATAAGTTGCTTTCTGAAATTTTCTTTACCCGCTTTAATTTCGAATTTTTTATCTCCAATATAAACGACGTCATAAACGTCTCCTATAAATTCCCATGCTAGTTTATTGTCGGTAATAAAATTGAATAACCCAAGAAGTGAATCTTTTTTATTCATATTACCAACATAATGTACACCAACATCCCATTGAAAACCTTTCTTTCTTTTAAAACTGTGTGTAAAACCACCAGGCACATAATGACGCTCTAATACAGCTACTTTTTTACCTGCTTTTGCTAGCCAAGAAGCGGCTGTTAAACCACCAATACCAGATCCAATTATGATATGATCATACATAGAAAAATCTGTGGATGTAGTAAAAGTTTTGTATTTTTTATTAGTCATAGAAAGTTGTTTTACTACCTTGATTTTAAAATGATAATGGTGTGCTATTTTCTTTGGTCTATAACTATCATGGGCTTTCTACTCATCTTTGGAAATTGTAATTTTTGAATTTCTTTTTTACTATGAAATTCAATTTTTGGACTGACTCTTAATTTTGCTCTAAAATGATCTTTTATATTTTGTAAAAGTGCTTCACTTGGGGTTGATGTTGCAATTTTAATACGTATTTCATCTGTACCAATATTGTTATGATAAATTTCAATAACGTAGCTTTCTACCGTGTTAAAATCGTCTAAAACATTATTTAACGCTGGTGGATATAAAGTTGTGCCTTTGTATTTTATCATTTGTTTTTTTCTGCCAACTACAGGACCTAAGCGCATTGTAGATCTTCCACAATTGCATTTTTCTGTATGTTGTTTTACCATGTCTCCGGTTTTAAAACGCAATAAAGGCATGGCTTCTACGCCCAAAGTGGTAATTACTAATTCTCCTACTTCGCCTTTTTTAACAGGATTATTTTTATGATCTAAAATTTCGGCAATAATTAATTCTGGATGATGATGTCCACCTTGTTGCTCACTACATTCTGTAAAGGCAGTGCTCATTTCTGTAGAGGCATAGGTAGAAAACAATTCTATGTCCCACTTGGCTTTTATTTTTTGTGATAACGTATTTAAAGAAAAATCTTGTTCACGCAAAGGTTCTCCAATACAAATTGCTCCTTTAACTCCAGAGGCATTAATATCTATAGAATGTTGCTCTGCATATTCTATCAATTTTAATAGAAAAGAAGGAACAACAATTAAATAACTAGGTTTAAACTTTACAATAGAATCCCATTGCAATTCAGGAACACCAGCACCTACACGTATAATACCTGCGCCTAGTTTTCTAACACCTAAAAAATAGGCTATTCCGGCCATAAAACGTCTGTCTATGGTTGTCATTAGTTGCAAAACATCATCTTTGTTTACGCCAGCGCAGGCAAAAGAAATAGCTTCATTATAAGCTAAACGCTCTAAATCTTTATCGGTTAAAGCAAATGTTACAGGGTTTCCTAAGGTGCCAGAAGTTGTTACATAATCTATAATTTTGTTTTTAGGAACACACAAAAAATCATCATTATAAATTTGTAGTTCATCTTTTGTGGTAACTGGTATTGTGGTTAAATCTTCTAAAGATGTAATGGTATTTATATTAATTTTATGCTTAGAAAAAACACGTTGATAATAGGCAGAATTTTTGCTTAAATAGGTTAGTAGTGCTGTTAATTTTTCTTCTTGAAAAATTTTAATATCCTCTAATAATGCGGATTCTATTTTAGGAATCATAGATGTAATCTCCTTTTTAATTTTTTAATATACAATTCTATTTCCCGTTTGTTGGGTATTGTTGTAATTTCTTTGGTATTGGCTTTTTCAAAAGCACTTAAAGCGGCTGCATCATACCCTTTTTGATAATAATATTTTCCTATTAGAAAATAAACTTCCCAATAATCTGGATTGCTTTTTTGAAATTCAGAAATTGTTATGGGCAACATATTTTCACCCTTTTTAATGGCGTTTTTGAAAGTGCTGCTTATAACTCGATATTTTTCATAATTTTGATACGCTTCTGTGTAAAGAAAAGGATCTTCTTTTATGGTTAATGCTGCATTTGATAGCTTTACTTTAGAAGAATCTTTGTTAAAAATGGCGTTTAAATCATAGGCTACAAATGCGCCTAATTGATACGGGTTTGATGAAACCCAAACCAAACGTTGGCTGGGCTTAAATACAACGGCATGATGTGCTAATAGTTGGTTTATTGCTTTTTCGTTACCCAATCCTATATTTTTATCGGCCAAACCTTTTTTGTTTCTAAGAATATCTACTGCATTTTGTGGAGTTAATTTTTGCGAATTTTCTAAAAGTTCTTGCATTTTAAAATAGCGATATTCTGAGTGGCTTTCTTTTCTATGTTTTATGTTGTTTTTATCGTCTTTATAAGCATCACTTTGAAAATGATTAGAACATATTAATTGGGTAGAGTTTTCTACCTTATAAACGCCAAAATTTTTAGGAGATACTTCTATGGAAACCGCTCTATTGTCTTTTGCGCTTCCTATTAAAATAGCTTCAGAAACAAAAACTTGTCTTTTTTTTGCAATCTCTACGGCTTCTTTTATAGTAGTTGCATATTGTAAAATTTCTCTTGTTAAAATTGAAATAGGAGTTTTAGCAACTTTTGGTATTTTAGATTTTCCGGCGTTAATGGTAACGGTAAGTCCGTGTTCATTCATACCAGAAACTACCCCAATCATGCCGCCCCAAGTAACAGACATAAATTTGTGTCCTTCAGAAGGGTTTACAAATGAGATGATCTTTTCTTTCGCAAAATCATTGCCTGCATAAAAATCAAAATTTCTACCAATTAATAAACTACCATCTTCTGTTTTGTTGCCCCAAGCGGCAAATGAAGAACAACCTACCAATGCTAAATCTTTTAAGGCATGACCAATATCATGAGCACCATGTAAGTATAATATTCTTAAATAATTGTTTGCAATATGAGTATATTCATTAGAAGCATATTTAGAGAGTCCAAAGATTTCTGATTTGTACTCTTCTGTAATATGAGTGTACATTTTTCTGTTATACCACGCCAGAAATTTTCGCAACAAAGCTTGTTTAAATTTAGAAGGTACAAATTCATTTATTTTAGATAGAAAAAATGTCTCCTGATTTTGAAATAATTCTTTTGTTAAACTTCCTGTTTTTAAACCTCTTTCTAAAGGATCTCCGGAAACATATAATTCCCACAAGCCATGTTTATTTTTAGATAAAAAATTATCATCAAGAGTGTATAACGTATCAGAAACTTTAATTCGTTTTGCAATATTTCCATTATAACTAGATATATCTGGTCTGTTACTTAGAGACTTAGAGATACCACAAGACCCAAATAGTAGAAATATTGAAATTATAAATAAATAAATATGTAGTTTTTTTTGATACAATAACATTCTAGCTGTTTCTCTGGTTTTTATGAGTTTCTTTTAGTGCTAATTTTTTTCATCCAAAGAGCGTTCATAAGACTTTTCTTTTTTATTAGCAGCAACAATTTTTTGCAATAAATAATCTTTTCCAATAATTTCAGAACAGGTAGTTACTGCACTTATAGTAACGCCTAAAATACCGTGCATATTTAAACTTTGCCCCGTTAATAGTAAATTTTTTATTTTGGTTTTTGGTGATACAAAAGAGGTTAATGGGTTGTTTATGTCTTTTACATATCCGTAAGCAGAACCTCTATGATTGCCAATATAATCTCTGTATGATAGCGGTGTAGAGGTGTGTATGCTTTGTATACATTCTCTAATATTAGGAAACTTTTTCTCTATTTCTTTCAAGAGTATTTCTGCTTTATCGGCCTTAAATTCTTCATAGTTTAAACCTCGATAATTTTTATTAGCAACGGTATTGTGCGTGTTTTCCCAAGGGATTACTTCATCATAATTCATATACGTCATAATGGTCATGCTTTCGCCCCATTGATCCATATTTTTCTTAATACCCATAGAAATCATATAGGTTTCTGGCCAACTTTCTTGACTGTAATTTTGGGCTGTCCATACTGTATTTTTGTCTTTAAAATGATAAAAATTTTTATTTTGATATAAAAAAGACTCGGGTTTTAAGACAATATATAAACTAAAGGTAGAAATGATACTTTTAATATTTTGTATTCTACTTACGTACGGTTTTCTAAACTTACCATCGCCAACTAATTTTAAGGTTTGTTTTGGGTCTATGTTAGATATAAAAGTTGCTGCTTTTATTTTTGTTCCGTTTTTAGTAATGGCGGCTGTTATTTTTTTTTCATCATCAAAATCAAAACGAATAACTTCATTGTGTTTATAGGTTTCTCCGCCAAATTGTTTTAACTTTTTAATTAAAACTTTAGAAATTTGACTGCCACCATTTACACAACGATAGGCACTTTCTATATAAGAATTAACAGAGAGCGCATGTACGTAAAAAGGTGTAATATTTGCGTCTCCGGCATAGAGTAAATTAGTTCCAGACAATACCGCTCTTAGCTTTTTATTGGTGGTAATATGGTCTATATATTCTTTGGCGCTTAATTCAAATAATTCTGTTTTCTCATAATAAGGAGCGCCCTTTTTTAAATAATACAACGGAAATTGATTACAAGTATCAACTAATTTTTTACAATATGTTTTAATAGCAAGTTCTTCTTCAGGAAATTGAGCTACCAAGGTTTTTATAAAGTTTTCGTAGCCTTGCGCATGTTTGTAGTTGGTTGTGTCTCCATCAAAAGTAATAACGTCAAAACCGTCTTCGTCTAATTTTTTTAAACTTAAATCATCAATAATATCTAGATATTTGAAATATTGATATAGATTTTGTCCTTCAGAAAGACCTCCGATATAATGCACACCAGTATCAAAAATGGTTTTTTCTCTTACAAAAGTTTGTAAATTTCCTCCATATTGATTGTTTTTTTCTAGTACACAAACACTATAGCCTTCACGAGCAAGAATATTAGCAGAAACCAAGCCTCCTAAACCACTACCAATAATAACAACATCGTACGTTTCTTTCATCAATTTTTATTTTAATAATAGGATACATTCTTTATCCTTTGCACTAATTTTATAGCCTAAGTGTATCAATTTATCAGAAAATAAAGAAGTGCTTTCTTTAAGTAGCACAAGTAGTTTTATTTCTTTCTTAATAATTTCGGCGAATTGGTTATGGGTTAATGGGTAATTTATAATTAAAACATCTGCATGCTTTTCAAGAACCTTTTCAATACTATTTTCAAATGTAAGATTCTTATTGCTATTTGTAAGATAGCTGTTGTTTAAAATGTTTATACTCGTTAAATTTTCTATAAAACTGTTTATTTTTCTATCTGGTTGATCTAAGCATAGTAAAAAATCTAAGTGTCCGTCTTCCTTAGAAAGATGTGTAATTTTTGCTTTTTTATCAATAGATTTTAAAATAGTGGCATAGGTTTCTGTATAGGTAAGCAAATCATTTTTTACTTTTTTGTATAGTGAATTTCCTTTATATCTGTATTCATCTAAAACAATTCTATGAAAGTAATTAGAGGGTTCTAAAGCCAATCTTAACAGGTGATGTTCTTTTTTAAAATAGGCAGAAATATTCTTTGTTCTTTTAGAATATCGATCTCCAAAAGTAGTATTTGTATTGGTAATGCGTTCTAAAATTTTTAGGGTTGATGTTCCTTTTTTTATCACAAAAGTTCCTTTGGATAATGTTTCGGAATTTCCATGAATCAATATAGGAATAATGTCTAAATTAAATTGTTCAGCTAAGTAAAAAGCACCTTTATGAAATCTATTTATTTTGTGAGTTTTAGATCTGGTTCCTTCAGGAAAAGCCATTAAAGAATAGCCTTGTGCTACTTTTTCTTTTAAATGACTCATGCCGTTTTCGAGTCCGCTTGAAACAGGATAAAAACCTGCCAATTGCACAGCTTTGCCAAAAATGGGAGAATTATAAACCCAATCATTCACTAAAAATATAATTTTTGGATGTAATTTTCCTATTGCTAAAATGTCTAAAAATGAACTGTGATTTGCAATAATAACCGCTTGTTTTTTAAAATCTTCATGTGTGGTATTTATAATTCTATTGCTTAAAAATGGCGTAGAATGTAAAACCGATTTCATAAATTTTGATGTTACCTTATGAAACCATTTCATTTTTGTTTTCTTACTTACCGGAATTATTTTTAAAATAGTTACGCTAAAAAAAGAAAGTAGTAAACCACCTAAGCCAAAATAGGTAAAAGAAATTATGGAATGAATAAATACAAGAAAAGGAATTGGGCGTTTTGTTTTACTACCAATAAAAAGATGAAATAATAAAGGTTGAATGGTAAATGCAACAAAAACGGCAGAAAGAATACCAATAATTGATACAATAGAAATAGAGTAGAGTGCAGGGTGTTTTGCAAAAATTAAAACTCCAACGCCTAAAATAGTGGTAATCACAGAAAGAATAATTGACGTTTTGTGTGTTGGTAAGGCTTCTTCTCCGGTGCTATGGGTTAGTAATAAACCATTGGTAATAAAAATGCAATAGTCTACGCCCAAACCAAAAATAAATGTAGATATAATGATGTTAAAAATATTAAATTCAAGACCTAATAACCCCATAAAACCAACAGTTAATAACCAGGTTAAAAATATTGGAATACTAGTTACAAGTGTTAATGAAAAACTTCTGTAAAACAGGTAAAGAATGACAAGAACAACAAGAAAAGAATAGATAATTAACTTGTTAAAATCTGTTTTTAAATCTCCTAAAAAGAGCTCGTTCATATATTGTCTATCAATAAGAACTATGTTTTCTTTGTTTTTAAACAATAATCGAACAGCATCTGCTTTTTCATTCTCTACTTTTAAAAGCGAAGTAACCGTAGTAAAGTTGTTTTTGGTAGTAATATAATCATCTAAAGAAAGCGCCGTTAATTCTCTGTAAGCATCACTTTTAATTGGCGTAAATTCTTTGTTTAATAAAGTATAAAAAGGTTGAAAGCTAGTTGCCTTAAAGCCTAATTTTTTGCCACTATTTATAAGGTTTTCTGTTGTTTCTTGTTTCAGGTTTGTAGTCCAGAATTGTTGCCATTTTTTAATTTTTTCTTGTTGATTTTTTTTTGAATGAACAAAAGCACCAATGGTACTAAAATCTAAAATTTTACCTTGTTTTTTTAGCAGGTCTAGTTCTTTAAAAACACCATCATTTACCAATAAAGCGTTGTCTATAGTATTTCCGTAAGCTGCTAAATACATAGATTTTTCAGAAATATTTATAAGTGTATGTATTTGTTGTTCTGCTTTTTTTAAGGCATCAGAAGTATAGTTTAGTTTTGCTAAATCTTTATTAAAAGAAACATTATTATATGTAAATAAGCTAATGCATACAAAACAAATAATGCTAATAATACTCCACTTTTTCTTATGAAAAGGATACTTGGCAAGAGTATCTATGCTTGTTTTTTTGATGTTTTTAACTTCCGAATTTTTATACACCAAAGGAATAAATAGTAAAGCAAATATAGAAGAGCTTAAAACACTAATAGACGCAAAAATACCAAGGTCTTGTAGTGCTTCAGATTTTAAAAACAGTAAACAGAGAAATGCGCAAGTTGTAGTAAGACTACTCATTAAAATAGGGCTGCTTATTTCTTTGTATAGATTTTTTATACTGTTGCCACCTCTAATATGTGTTAGTATGTGCAAAGAATAATCTAAGGTTACACCTAATAAAACCGATCCTATTCCTAAAGAAATGGCAGAAATTTCTCCTCTAAGCAACATTAGAACACTAACAGCCAATAAACCACTAAATAAGGTAGGAATAAATAAAATGATTGGAATTGTAAGTTTTCGATAAAAGAAAATAAGAATAATTAATAAAACGCCAATGGCAATACCAACCGTTAATTGAATGTCTTTTTTTATGCGTTGGGCATTGGCAACAGCAATAATGGTGGCTCCAAAATATTCGCTAGTTACCTTGTCTTTAAAAGACCTGTTTAAAAGCGAATTTATGCTGTATAATTGACTTACAAATTTTTCATTTTCAGCAGTTTCACTTGAAGCTAATTTAGGATTGATAAAAAGTAAAATATGTTGCTCATCTTTGCTTACTAAAAAACCATCATGCAACTTAAATTGGTTGCCTACGTTAAGTTCTTTTAATTTGTTTAAAGCGATAAAAGACAATCCTAGCGGGTCTTTTAAAATTGTTTTTTTTGCAATAATTCCTGTGGGAGAAATCAGCGTGTTGTAATTTTTGTTGGTAAGCACCTCAATACTATCTTTATGTATTCGATTTTGTATTGTTTTATAGTCTTCTGAATTTAAAAATAGTGGTAAATTCTGATATACAAAATCTATTGTTTTCAAGACTTCTTTATCATCAACCTTGCCTTGAATATCTTTAAAATATACAGATGATTTTTTAGTAAGACTATCTATAAATTGCGATGCATATTTTGTTAAATCATCTAAAGAACCTTTTTCATTTCTAGAGATATTTACAATAATTTTATCAGCAAAGTTTACCGTTTTTAATACTTTTTGAAACGTACTAGTTTTATTTTTTGTAGGAATAAGCTTGGTAATATCTTCTTCAAATTTAATTTTTGAGGCGGTAAAAATTAACAGAGAAAACAACAACGTTGTTAAAAGGAAAGCTATACGTTTTCTTTTGAAAAAAAATTGATAAATGTTGTAAAAAATTTTATCCATTCTATGTAAATGTGTCTTTTTTAGAAAAAATTGAAAAGAATAAAAAACTTACCAAACCTATAGTTATTGATACAATTGTGGCAAAAGTAAAGCTACCAACAATATATGTTTTTAAATTTTTAAGAATTTCTAAATTTTGCTGAATATTATCAAACGAAGGTAGTTCTTCATTTAAAATAAAACTTCCTGTTTTTAAACCTACATACACAATAATTGGTATAAAAGGCGGAATACTAATGTTAGAAAACACAAATGAGATTGTTTTATTGAGCTTAAAAACAACGGCTAAAGAAAGAACAAGTATCGTTTGAAATCCCCAAAAAGGAGACAAACCAATAAAGAGACCTAATGCTATTGATGTGGCTTTTTTTCTTGGAGAATCATTATTGCCAAGTACCTCTGTTAAAAAAAATTGTTTAAGTCCTTTTTTTTTTAATCGCCTAAATAAATCACGTGGTTTTATATATAAAAAAGTAACAATAACCAACCATGTATTTAATATACTAATCCGTGTAAAATCTTTAAAAGGTCTAAAATGAGAAACACGTTCAGTTTCATCATACAATACTTTTATGGGGATGTTTTTAACAGCTACACCAAGCCAAGCTGCTTTTACAATAACTTCAATTTCAAATTCAAATTTTTTAGTATAAAACCTAAGTTTTTCTATGGCTTTTAAAGGGTATAATCTAAAACCAGATTGTGTGTCTTGTAATGTTATACCTGTTTCTGCCCAATACCAAAAATTAGAAAATTTATTACCAAAACTACTTTTTTTTGGTACGCTCTCTTGGTTCATGTTTCTGGCACCAATTAAGAGTAGATTTTTATTTTCAGAATTTTGAAGAGTCTCTATAAATAAAGGAATATCATCAGGAAAATGTTGACCGTCAGAATCTATAGTAATGGCAAAATCAAATCCTAAAGAAATAGCTCGTTTAAAACCTTTACGCAATGCATTTCCTTTACCTGTATTTTTTAAGATGTGAATTTGAGTAATTTGTTCATATTCTGCAAGAATATTTTTTGTAGTATCGGTAGCGCCATCATTTACAACAATAATGTTTTTTGTATACTGTAACACATTGTTTAAAACTCTTTGTAACGTTTTATGATTGTTATAAGTAGGTACAATTACGCAACATTTTAGTTGTTCTATAGTATGTTGAATTGTACTTTCTCTCATGTGATTTTCGTAAAATTACGCAATAACAAAAGTACCATTACATTTTAAAGCAATTGTACCCTGAACAAATTTACTAATATTCTTCACTTTTATAGTGTTATCTACTTGTTGGGTAGTTATTTCTAATACAAGTTCTGAATTGATAAACGGATTTATTAAGGCAGTAAATTTAATGTTTGATATTTTTTGTAAAAACAGCGTACACTTAAAATGATTTTCTGTAATTTCTTTTAGAATCTGAACCATGCAAACACCTGGTGTTATTGGGTTTTCTGGAAAGTGTCCTTTAAATATAGCATGCTCTTCATGTAATTTTATGGTAACATGAAAAACGTCATCAGAAATAATTTGTTTAGATATTACATGGTAAAATCCCTTTATAAGCATCTTTTATATGTTTAATTGATAGCCCAAACTTAATAGAAATACTTGATTTAATATTAAATCATTAACATCTGTAGTTTCAGCTCCATAACCTGTGTCAACATTTCTGCCAAAAAGATCTACAAGACCTTGTTTAAATCTTACATCAATAGTTAAACCCATAGGGAAATCATATCCGAAACCTACTAGAATTCCAAAATCAAAACCTTCAGGATCATTAATGTTTTCATGACTAACCAAAAAATCTAAAAAGGGAGCAACTTGTACATCAAAGTTATCTCTGCCAATAAAAAACTTGCTATTTGGTATAATGGATAGGTAATTAACTTTTATATCTTGTGGTCCAAAAACGTTCGAATTTATTTGAGCTCCTTGTTCTGAATATAAAATTTCTGGTGATAAGGTATAAATATCATTAAATCTAATATTTAGCGCAGTACCAATATGAAAAGATGTTAAACTATTCCCGCTAGAAGTAACTGTAGTAATATTATTTAAATTAGTTAAACTAGCAATATTTAAACCAGCTTTAACCACGGGTTTAATTTCTACTTGAGCCGTTGTTTGTAATACTGTAAATAGCAGAAATAAAGCAAAAATATTTTTTATCATTCTAAATTTTTTGCAAAAATACTGAATCCTTTTAGAATAGGAAAGAACAATGTTTAAAAGGGGTTTAGAGCTTCTAAATTAATAAGAATAGGTAAGTTTTTATGTTCTATTTTTATTTTTTTGGCGATGTTGTTTTGTATCTCTAAAAAACTAAAAATTGTTTTTTCTTTTGTTTTTGAAGTGTGTATAATTTTTTGCAACCTATTTGTTTCTGTATTTAGAAAATAATAATTATACCTCTTTTTTATTTTTGATTTATATACTAGAAAATTATCGTTTTTTAAAGAGTTTGCAATGCGGTTTTTTTCCTTTGTAAGTGTTTCAAAGTCTTGGCGAAGTGTATTAACGACTATTTTTTTATTTAATTGCGCCATTAAATAATTGGTTTTAAAGCTATTTTGGCCAATTTCGAAATCAAATATTTTATTCCCAAAATCTGTGGTAAAAACCACCCGATGATTGTTGTTTTCTAGTTTCTTGATAATTAATATTCCTCCAAAATTAGTGTCAAATGCTTTAATTTTAGCCTTGTATATATAGTCTATAGAAGTGTCTGAAAAATAAGGATTGTAAAATTCTGGTAAACTAATAGTTGCTTGCTGTAATCCTTTTGTGGTAGGTAAAGAACAAGAATAAAAACTTAGAATTAAACAAATACTACTAATTAAATTCCGCATCTAAAACTGTAGTATTTAGTTGTTTATTTTTAAAGATGATTAAGGTGTAATCTTCAGAAGGTTCAATCATTTTTACCTTTACAACATCGGCTGTTTTTATGTCAAAAACTAACTCGAAACTGGCAATAAAGTTGCCCATATCTTTGTTTTTAGGAATAAATTTTACAAGATAAAATTTAGCGAGTTTAAAATAGTGAATGGTAAATTCATCTTCATTAAATAAATTGCCTTTTACACTGTTAATAATTAGTTGATTAAAATTTTTAAATAACTTATTAGCGCTTAAATCAATGGTATTTTTGTCTCCACTGTCATCTACAAAAAGTTTATTTTCTTTAAATATTGCCGTGTATTTATAGGGTTTTTGATATTGCCATTTTATTAAGTTTGGAGATTTAAAGCGTAGTGTTCCTTCGGTTTTAATATCATTAGTTAAAAAACTAAGATGTTTGTATTGCTCAAAATCACTGACAATGGTTTTTGTTAAGTTTGATGTTTTTACCACCTCTTTTTTAAATGCCAAAGCTTCTTCTGTACTCATTACAGTTTGTGCTGATAATTTTTGAAAAAAACAGCTTACTAACAGGATAAAAATAAAATTACGCATAGGCTTTTATATCTGACAAAGTTTCTAGTGAAACGGTTTGGTAATTATTCTCTTGCAAAAATATCAATAATTGTTCCAAAACAGGAATAATTCTATCATGTGTATCATGTAATAAAATAATAGCGCCAGGAGATATTCTTTTTAAAATTCTGCTTGTTATTTTTTTATCATCTTTTAGAACCGTATCATACGATCTAATATTCCACCCAAAAACTGTATGCTTGGTGTGTTTTATCGCTTTTGATATGGCAGGATTGGTAACGCCAAACGGTGGTCTAAAATAGTTTAACTCTTTATGTGTTTGGCTTTTTACCAATGCATTTGTTTTTTCAAGCTCTATAATTACTTTTTTAGCATTATAAAAACCGAAAAAATTACTATGAGAATAGGTGTGATTTCCAATAACATGTCCATCTTTAAGGATGCTTTTAACAAGCTCAGGATGTTTTTCTATATTTTTTCCTATGCAGAAAAAAGTGGCAGTTGCCTGGTGTTTTTTTAAAAGATCTAAAACTTGCTGAGTAAATTTTTCATTAGGGCCATCATCAAAAGTAAGTGCAATTTGTTTTTTAGCATTGTTTTTATGTCCATTAAATGCCTTTAAATGATAATTCCACTTAATATTAAAAGAACCTAAAGTTGTAATTAAGAACCAACAAGCTATTAAAAAAAGAAATATACCTGCAGGAATTGGGGTGAAATAAAAATCACAGATGAATAAACTAATAAGAAGTACAACTACCGTGTAGTTTGTGTTTTTAAAAAAAATCATGCCGTTAATAATGTAAAACTATGAAAAGCACCTTTGTACTGGTTGTACAATAAAATTGTTTTATAGGTCGATTTTTGAATATTGTTTAGTACTAAAGAATCTGGTATTGCTTGTTCTTTTAAGATCTTTGATGCAGCCCAAAAACCAAAAGCAGAAGCTGTATGATATTCGCCACATAAATGTTTATATTGTAATTGAGTGGTGTTTTTAAATAGAGAATCTTGAAGATTGCTGTAATAGGTGTCATAAATATCGCCATTTTTTCCTAAGAAAATAAGGTCAATATCTTTCGCTTCTAAATTGTTTTCAGCCAAAAATTCGATTGCTTTTTTTGTAATATCATCTACATGTATCGTTTGAATACAGGTTACATCTTTTAAAATAGCATAATAATTTTTAGGAGAATTGCTTAATGTAAAAAAATGTGCTCCTTCGCTATAAGGTACTTTTTTAGGATCTTCAAGGGCAACATAATCTGTAATAAACTTTTTACCCAGTTCATCTACACTTCCTACTAAAATAGAAGCTTTTTCTTCTTCATGAAGTAATAATTGTGCGTCTAATAAAGCACTTTCAAAAGAAGAAGCGCCATGTACATAGGTCATGTTATAGCCTTTGCATTTTAACCCCAAAGCTATTTGTGCGCCCACTGTATTGTGTGTAGATTGTATAAAGGAAGTAGGGGTTAAGTACTGCTCATCATTTTCTATAATGGTTGATAAAAATTTTTCAGAATCTTCAATACATCCCATTCCTGTTCCAATAATAACGGCATCTGGCATTGTAATTTCTGCTTCCTGTAAAGCAATTTTAGCTGCAACAACGCCCATTTTTACGCCAGTAGCCATTCTTCGGCTAACTGCAGGTGTAATATAATCTCTGTACGTTGGTGGTATTGCTTTTACGGTAGTTGTTGTATGAACAAGAATATCTTTTAGAAACAATGAATTTTCAAAGGTATCTTGTGCAGAAATTGAAGCAATACTATGTATGTAACATGGTTTCATTCGCTTTTAGAGAATATAAGAGTTGAACAATTTCCGCCAAAGCCAAACGAATTAGAAAGTATATGTTGTACTTTTTTTCTGGTTACTTTAGTAATAGGATTTTTAGGTAATTCTGAAATTTGAGTCTCAAAATTTAAGTTGGGAAACAGTGTATTGTGTTGTAAGGTTAATATAGAAAACACGGCTTCAATGGCACCTGCAGCGGCTAAAGTATGACCTGTAAACGCTTTTGTAGAACTATAATCTGGAATTTCATTTTTAAAAACTCTTTGTATTGCAGTACCTTCAGAAGCGTCATTATTTGGTGTTGCAGTGCCATGTACATTTATATAATCTATATTTTGTGCTTGTAAATTTGCTTTTTGTAAAGCTTTTTGCATGGCTAAATAAGCTCCTTCTCCTTCTACTGAAGATGCTGTTTGATGAAAAGCATCATTTGCATTGGCGTAACCTGTTAGATATGCTAGTACTTTTTTATGCTCTTTTTTGATAATAGTATCAGATTCTAAAACTAGATAGGCGGCTGCTTCACCAAGATTTAATCCTTTTCTATTTGCATCAAAAGGTTTACAATCTGTGTCTGATAAAATGAGTAAGGTTTTAAATCCGTTTATTGTAAATTTTGATAAACAATCTGTTCCGCCAACAATAACTCTGTCTAATTTACCAGATGTAATTAAACGAGCACCTAACATAATAGCATTTGCTGCTGAAGAACAAGCGGTGCTAATAGTGGTTGTAAAATGAGTAATACCTAATTGAGAAGCAATTTTTTGGGTACTATCACCAGCATGATGACTATTTATAAATTTAGCACTTGTACTATTTGTTTGAAATTTGTTGTAATGATGTTCTGTCATGTCCATACCACCAACACTTGTAGCAGAAATTAAACCTGTTTTGTATTCAGAAATATTTGTAATTCTGGCGTCTTTTAAGGCTTGTTTTGCTGCAATACTTCCTAATAAAGCGGTTCTAGAATAGTTATGAGAATTTGGTAAATGAAGTTGATTGGCTAGTTGTTGGTTGGTTTGTAAAACTTCTCCAACTTTTATAGCATTTTTATGACGCGTGTGCATGTTTACAATTGGTGCAATTCCTTTTTTAGAAGAAATTAGCGACTCAAGGTTTTCATCTACCGTTGTTCCGATAGAAGAAATAATTCCCATTCCTGTGATTGCAACACCTTTTAGCATTTTTATTTTTTTCTGTTTGCAGTAATATAGGTTGCTAATACTTCAATAGATTTAAAAATTTCTTTTCCCTCTAGTGGGTCTGTTAATTTAATGCCGTAATCTTTATCTAACATAACAATTAATTCTAAGGCATCAATTGAATCTAGTCCTAAACCTTCACCAAATAAAGCATCATTATCTGCAATATCTTCAACAGTAAATTCTTCTAAATTTAACTGCTCAATAATGTTTTCTTTTAATTCAGTTTTTAATGTTTCCATGGTTACTTGTTATATAAATTATAAATATTTTCTATTGTATGTTCGTAATCACCTTTTGTGCTAACCAAATACATAAATGCATTGTAGTTGTTTTTATCAACATTTACCCAGCCACAAATTACATGATTACTTTTTTTTGCTTGAGTTAAGGTTAAGGTGTATTCAAATAATGCTTTGGCGTTAAAAGTGTCAAATATAAAGAAAGCATTTTCTCCGTACAGGGTATGTCTAATACTAATTTCACCAATGCCAATATTTGGTAAAGTATAAACAAAAATAGCAGGACTTGGGTAATAACTATCTTTGTTATTTATTGTTTCTTGATGTTTTCTATCAGTATCTAAACTCGCGCTATTGTTTGATAAAATAACAGCCACATTTTCTTTTTCTTCCGAAGGAATTTTAGAATTGTTTATTAAAAACTCTGCAGTAGTAAATGCTAATTTACTAGCTGTATCCATTTTAAAAAATTTAGGATAGCCGTTTATGTGATCTTTATAGATTTCCTTTAAAAAAGCATTAATATCTAGTGCGTTTTCTTTGACGGCAACATGTATACCGTTGCAATACACTTTGTTATTTTTAATGCTACAAAAAGAAGCTATTTTTAATTTATTTTTCAACGGTTATAATTTTTTAAAAAGTACTGCTGTATTACATCCACCAAAACCAGAAGCTGTTTTTAAGAACGTATTCAATGTTTTTTTAGTGGTTTTTTGTATAATATTTAAAGGCATAGAAACGCCTAATTCATCAAAACCTAAAGAGGTATACAATGTGTTGTTTTTGATGGAATGAATGCCAATAATGGTTTCTAATAAGCCGGAAGACCCAAGTGTATGTCCGTAAAATCCTTTTAAACTATTTACAGGAGTTTTACTTAAATTACATCTGTTTAATGCAATTGCTTCCATTTCATCATTAAATGAAGTTGCTGTTCCGTGCGCAGAAATATAATCGATATCTGAGGCATTAAGGGTGGTTTCATTTATAGCCGACTGAATACTTCTATACAAACCTTCGCCAGTTCTAGATGGACCAGAAATATGATTGGCATCATTACAAGATCCGTCTCCAATTATTTTAATAACCTCCGTATTTGTGTCTTTCACAGAAGAAATTGCAACGGAAGCTGCAGCCTCGCCAATAGTGATTCCTTTTCGGTTTTTTGAAAAGGGTAAACAGGGCGTGTTGCTAATTGCTTGAAAAGAATTAAAACCAGATAAAATGAATTTAGAAACAATATCACCACTAACTATAAAGGCGTTGTCATAAAAATTACTTTGAATAAAACGCTTGGCAATTGCTACTGATAAAATGCCAGAAACACAGGCGTTAGAAACAATAATTGGTTCGTTTTTAAATTGAAAAAAGTTTTTTATTTTAGTTCCTAATACTGGTAAATAAGCTTGTTCTTCTGAAAAAGGACTGTTTTTTTCTAAAACATCTATGTTTCCTTTGGTAGTAGAAATTACTAAAACCGTTTTATCAGTAATTGTAAAAGATGCCTTTGCAATAGTGTCATGCAAAGATAAAATCATCATTTTTTCTAACTTGGTGTATGTTTTTCCGTCTGTTATTTTTTGAAACGCTTCTTCTAAAAGCTGGTTATTTATGATAGATGCGTAAAAAGGAGAATCAGATAAGGAATCAATTGTATGCAGTGATATTCCAGATTTTTCCTGCTCAATGTTAGCAACATTAATTTCGCTATTAAAACCTAAAGGTGATATAATGTTATTTGCTGAAATATATACAGGTCTCATAGTGTTTTAATCGATATCCATTTGCTGTTTCCATTCTTCAAAAAAGGAAGGATTTGTTAATGATAATATACCATTATCATCTACAAAAACTTGAACAGTTTCGCCTATACAAACAATATTACCTGCTTCATTGGTAATGCTGTAAGAAAATATCATTTTTGCTGCCGGACTGTTTATGTAGGTAGCTTCTATGTTGGCTAATTCTCCATATTTTAATGGCAGTTTATGTTCGCAAGAAGACTTTACAATGGGTGTGGCAAAGCCGTGTTTATGAACATCTAAATAAGAAATACCAAATTTTCTACCAAAAGCTTCTCTGCCATCTTCAAAATATTTTATATAATTTCCGTGCCAAACAATACCTAACGGATCTGTTTCGTTAAAACGCACTCTTATTTGGTGTGTTGCTTTTAATTTAGTTGCGGCTACCTGTTTTTTCTTCATTGATATTATTTTTTTAACACAGTTTTCATTTGTGCAGTCATTATAATTTCACTGTTTAAACGTGTAACTCCTTCCACTAAAGTTACTCCCATAATTTCTTGTAAGATAATAACTTCTGTTTTTATTTCAGTCCCCACAAGTGGAAGTTTTTTAATTTCAACACCTTTAATTGCTCCTATATAACCTTCAGGAGCTTGTAATTTTTTAATGTAAAAATGATACCCAGTATATAAAGCAACAGTTTGTGCCATGTGTTCTATAAGGCCAGGTTCTGTAAAAGTATTATTTTTAACAAATATATTTGAAGCGGTAATGGTAAGTCCAGATATTACTTTAGAACTGTCATAATAGTGTAAAGAATCTACCATAATTATAGGCTCTCTTTGCGGAATAAGCTTTTTTATTATGGTAATGTCAGTTATTTTTTTCTTTAATAAATTCATGCTTCTTTATTACTTTATGTCGTTCCAAAAGTCAAAATAATTAAACCATTGTAACGGATATTTATCTAAAATATCTTCAACACTTTCTGTATATTTTTTTAACAAACCCATTTCATCTCTATGAGATACTTCTGCTGTTCTTGCAAATAAATGGTAATGTTTTGTTGTTTCTTTTATAACATAAACAAAAACAACAGGTACTTTTAACCTTGATCCTATTAAAAAAGGACCTGCAGGAAACTTAGCGTCTTTACCTAGCAAAGGGGCGGTTAAAAACTTAGCACCTTCTATATATCTATCTCCAGTAATGCAAATTAATTCATTTCTAGATAATGCCGCGTTTATTTCGAATATATGCGACAAATCATTTTTTATAATGATAAAATTAATGCTAGATTTAGAAGTAACACTTTCTAAATATTCTTTAATTGCTTTGTGTTCAGAATCTGTTGTAAGCAAACTTATAGCCGGACTTTCATCTAGCTCATTTAAAAAATATTCTGCAATTTCAAAGTTACCAATATGAGCACTAATTAAAACGCCACCCTTTTTTTGATGCAGTAAATCTTGTAATTTTTCTACTCCATCAAAATGATATGTGAACGTATTTCTAAGGCCAGAAGAAATGGCAATTTTATCAATAATTGTTTGACCAAATTTATAGTAACTTCTATAAACGAGTAAACAGCTTTTTACTACTGAATAATTACGACGACTTCTAAAATAATAGTAACTGGCCTTGGTGCTTTTTTTTGCGAAAAGACAAAAATATACTGCAACAAAATACAATATAAAATAAGCAGAACGGATACCAAGGTTTTTAATGCTGAATACAAAAATTTTATATCCTAGTACAGAACCTCTGGATTTTCCTTTCCATTCAGTTGCCATTATTTATGGGGTGTTTTTAGCTTAATTTTCTTTCAATAAGATTGTAGAAATCCTCAAGGGTTACTACACCTACAAAATCTTCACCTATTAATTTTATACTAAAGTTAGCTTCTATGGCTACTACTAAATCTACAAAATCTAAACTATCTAGTTCTAGTGTTTCTTTTAAGTTAGCTTCTGGCGAAATGTCTTCACTTTCAACTTCAAATTCATCTATAAGAAAGTTGTTTATTTTGTCAATAATAACTTCTTTATTCATGGTCTATCTTTTTAATAATTAATGCAGAATTTGTCCCCCCAAATCCAAAGGAATTCGACAAAAATACATCAATTTTTTTATCTAATGTTTTTTGAACTAAATTTAATTTGGCAGCATCTTCATCTGGTGTTTCTAAATTAATGTTAGGCGCCACAAATGAGTGTTGCATCATTAACATAGAGTATATAACTTCACTTGCGCCGGCCATCCAACATTCGTGCCCAGTCATTGATTTTGTAGAGCTTACAGAAGGTCCGTTTTCTCCAAAAACATCAAAAATTGCTTTTGCTTCATTTGAGTCGCCAACAGGTGTAGATGTTGCATGCGCATTTACATAATCTATATCAGAGGCTTTTATATTGGCCTGGCTAATAGCTTTGTTCATAGCTCTTGACGGGCCATCTACATTTGGGGTAGAAATATGTTCTCCGTTTGATGAAAAACCGTAACCAATAATCTCGCCTAATATTGGTGCGCCTCTTTTTATGGCAGATTCATAACTTTCTACAACAAGCGTTGCTCCGCCACCGCTAGGTACTAAACCATCACGATTGGCATCAAAAGGACGACAAGCTTTTGTGGGGTCTTCAGTGTTTGTAGAAAATACTCCCAAACCATCAAAACTACCCATTGCTAATTTATTTATTTCTTGAGAACCGCCACAAATAATACAATCTTGTAAACCACTTTTTATAAGGTGATACGCCATGCCAATTGCATGAGAACCGCTGGCACAAGCTGCACTAATTGTAAAGTTAATACCTTTAAGTTTAAAAATGGTAGAAAGGTTCATGGTTACAGAAGAATTCATTCCTTTAAAAATGGCTCCAGAACCTACAAGTGTGGTGTCTTTTTTTTCTCTGATTTTATCTGCAGATTCTATTACAGATTGTGCTGTGCTATCATTTCCGTAAAGAATTCCCACTTCGTGCTTGTCTAAAAAATCTTGGTCTATTTGTGCATTTTTTAATGCTTCTAAAGTTGCCACATAAGCGTACGTGCCTTCTTGACCAAGACTAATGCGCTGACGCCTAGATAGTAATTTTTTTAAATTTGGTTCATCAACCATACCCGTTAGGCAAGATCTGTAACCAAATTCTTCACGGTCTTTGTCTATAACAATTCCAGAGGTTCCCTGGTATAAAGATTCTTTAACTTCCTCTAAATTTTTTCCAATACAAGAATAAATTCCCATTCCTGTGATAACAACTCTTTTCATTTTATGTGTATTAACTTACGAATAAATTCCGCCATTAATATTGATAACTTCACCTGTAATATAAGAAGCTTTTTTAGAAGCTAAAAAAGAAACAAGATGTGCTACTTCTTCTGGCTCACCAAACCTATTGGAAGGTACTAATTTTTTTAATTCTTTTTCATCTAATGCACTGGTCATGTCGGTTTTTATAAAACCAGGTGCCACTGCGTTCACTGTAATATTTCTTTTAGCTACCTCTTGTGCTAAGGCTTTTGTTGCTCCTATTACTGCGCCTTTTGCCGCAGAATAGTTTGTTTGTCCTGCTGTACCTTTTAGGCCAGATAAGGAAACCATATTAATAATTCGTCCGTATCTGTTTACTAATAATTTTTGAATTAAATAATTTGTAACATTAAAAAAACCTTGTAAACTGGTATTTATAACACTAGACCAATCATCATTGCTCATCCACATAAATAAACCGTCTTTGGTAATACCAGCATTGTTTACAATGGTTTCAATAATAGTGTCTTTATGTGTTTCGTGCCAAGTATCTAAGACTGTTTTTACTTCGTCTTTATTAGCAACATCAAAAGGCAATAATTCTCCTTTTCCACCGGCATCTTTTATAAGTGCTAAGGTTTCATTTGCGGCGGCTTCATTACCTCTATAGTTTACTAAAATAATATAATCTGTATCTTTAGCTAATTGTATACAAACCGCTCTACCAATTCCTCTAGATCCACCTGTTACAAGTGCATATTTAGTTTTTTCTATTAATGTTTTTTTCATACAATTCTATTATTGATGTATACATAATTCAGCATTTTATACCATTTGTTTTCAAGAGGTTTTCCTTCTGTTGTTAGGTATCCCCATTTTTTATTTTTATAAGCTAAAATAAAACCCGAATTAAATTGTTTAATATGTTTTTTTGCTGGTAATAAGACTCTTTTACTATCAGAGTTTATTGAGCTCCATTTACCTTCTTTTAATACATTAGTCATTCCATTAGAAAAACTTTTTACTATCTTAAATTGTGATTTTATAGCATAATTTCCTACTTTATTAAGATACCCAAAAGTACTATTTTCTCTAACCAAGGCAAGCTCTTGAGAAAAAGTGTAGAAGATATATAAAGAGGTAATGATAAAAAAAAGCAATCTAAATTTCATTCTTTTAGCTATTGTTAATGATATAATCTTTTAGCTATTGTTAATGATATAATCTTTTACGCTATTCACGTACGGATACATAACTACATCTTCTTTAAATACTGGGACAATTTTTCTTATTTGATCGTACATTTTTTTTGTGTTTGTAGACACTTTGTCTTGTACTTCTAAATATTCTATTGCTTGTATTATGGTAATTAATTCTATGGCAACAACTTCAAAAGCATTTTCAATTACTTTTTTAGTAATTAATGCTGCATTAGTTCCCATACTCACAATATCTTGATTGTCATTATTGTTTGGAATACTATGAACATACATTGGGTTGGCCAACATTTGGCTTTCTGCCGTGGTAGAAGTGGCCGTAAATTGAACACCTTGCATACCAAAGTTTAAGCCCAGTTTTGCAAGATTTACAAATGGAGGTAAAATATCATTTAACCTTGGATTTAATAAATAATTTAATTGTCGTTCTGCTAACATGGTCATTTTTGCAACTACAATTTTTAATTTATCCATCTCTAAAGATACATAGTCTCCATGAAAATTACCACCATGAAATACATGCTTTTTGGCAACATCTACAATAGGATTGTCATTGGCAGAATTTACTTCTTCAATTAAAATTTTTTCTACATTATTTAGGGTGTCTAAAACAGGTCCTAATATTTGAGGAACACAACGAAGCGAATAATACTCTTGTACTTTTTCTTTAAAAACAGTTTCTGTAGATTGTTTGTTGTACAGGTGATCTTCTCGTTTTTTAGTAAGAGTGCTGTCTTTTAAATGCGAGCGCATTTGTTTGGCAATTTGTTGCTGACCAATGTGTTTTTTAGCATGATTTAATTCATGTGATAAATGGTCGTCGTAGGTGTTTACAATTTCGTTAATTGCACACGATGCTGTAATTACCCAATCCAATAATCTGCGTGTGTAAATAGTGTTTACTAAACCAATACCTGTCATTACAGAGGTACCGTTCATTAATGCTAAGCCTTCTCTAAGAGCTACTTTTATGGGTGCTATTTTTTCTAATTTAAAAACTTCTGCTGTGGGTTTTCTTTCTCCTTTGTAAAATACTTCACCTTCACCAATAAGCGTTAAGGCTAAATGTGCTAGTTGTACTAAATCGCCACTTGCGCCAACACCACCATGTTCATAAATTAATGGGGTAATGTCTTTATTAATTAGCGTTGTCATAACATCTATTACAGACTTGTGAACTCCAGAAAATCCTAAGCATAAAGTATTTAAACGGGCAAGCATAGCTGCTTTAACATACATTGGCGGAATTGGGTTGCCTGTACCAGAAGCATGACTTCTTATTAAATTATATTGTAATTGAATTCTTTCTATATCATTAATTCTGTATTGTGCCATTGGCCCAAAGCCAGTGTTTACACCATAAATAACTTTGTCTTCAGCAAATTCTTTTAAAAATTCAAAACTTTTTTCAACAGTTTCTATGGTAGATGTGTCTATGGAAATAGATTTGTTATGAAATAGAATGGTATAAAAATCTTCTATATTTAATTCTTCTTTATGTATTAGCATTTATTGGTTTACTCAAATAATTAATAATATTGTTTTAATAACTAAAATTAAAGCAGTTATTTTGGTGTGCAAATCTATAATAATTAAAGTCCTGTACCAAAATTGTATTATGAATGATGAAAATATTGATGTTTTAATAATTGGAGCAGGGCCTTCAGGGTCTGTTGCTGCTGCATTTTTACAGCAAAAAGGTTATAAAATAAAAGTTGTTGAAAAGAATGAATTTCCAAGATTTGTAATAGGAGAGAGCTTGTTACCACGTTGTATGGATCATTTTGATGAAGTAGGTTTGTTAGATTGTTTAAAGGCGCGTAACTATGAATTAAAAAAAGGAGCTAGGTTTATTAGAAATGATGAAGTCTGTAATTTTGATTTTAGTAAAAAACATACTGATGGATGGAATTGGACCTGGCAAGTACCCAGAGCAGATTTTGATAAAACCTTAACCGATGAACTTATACGCAGAGGAATAACAATTGATTTTAAAAAAGAAGTGGTTGCTGTAAAAATTGAGGAAAATTATTCAATAACAACCATAAAAGATGAACACAATTGTTTAACCACTATTAGGGCTAAATATATTATAGATTCTAGTGGTTACGGAAGAGTTTTGCCTAGATTATTAGATTTAGAAAAGCCTTCTGAATTGCCAAAATATGGATCAATTTTTACCCATGTAAACGATAGTAATAGACCAAATGGAGTAGAAGGTACTACCATAACTTTTGATGTAATAAGTAAAGAAGCTTGGTTGTGGGTTATTCCTTTTTCTGATGGAATTACAAGTGTGGGTTATGTTGGTCCCACAGATTTTTTAGATTCTTTTAAAGGAAATTCTTCAGAAAAATTAAAAGAAATGCTGAAACTATCTAAATATTTCTTTCCTAGATTTGAGCATGAAGACTTTATTTTTGAACCTAGAGAAATAAAAAACTATTCTAAATCCGTAAAACAATTATATGGCAAAGGGTATGTGTTAACCGGTAATAGTGCAGAGTTTTTAGATCCGGTGTTTTCATCTGGCGTAACGTTTGCAACGGAATCTGCTTTGTTAGCTGCTAAATTAATTACGAAAGATTTACAAGGCAAACAGGTTAATTGGGAAGAAGAATATGCAGGGTATATGAAACAAGGAGTTGCGGTTTTTTCTACCTATGTAAAAGAATGGTATTCTGGAAATCTTCAAAAATTATTTTTTCATCAACCAGAAAACCCTGAAATTAAAAGCCAAATTTGTGCAGTTTTAGCGGGTTATGTTTGGGATAAAACCAATCCGTTTGTTACCAAACACAAAAGACTGATAAAAAATATTGCATACTTAATAGATATGGAAAAAGAAAAAAGCGAATAACAGAAGTTATTCGCTTATAGTATCAATTTTAAAAGTAATTTGTTTTATTTAAAAGCCTTTTTTGCTATTTTTTTAGCTAAGGTTTTTCCTGTTTTAGCGTAGCCTTCTCCAATACGGTCTTCATTACTAAAAGTGCCTCCAAATCTGTTTCCTGGTGCATTTGTACTTGATAATTCTAAAACTACATTTTCTCTATTTTCAGTTTCTACAAATGTAAGTAAAGTACTTAATTTTGCAGGTTGTCTCATAACCATTGCATTCCATCCAGGATATACCCAAACAGTTTCTACAATTAATGTGTATTATGTGTCTGATAATCCTTCTTCAAAATAAACGCCATGGTCTTCATATAAAATTCTATTCATTAGCTCTAAAAACTTAGGCGCATAAATAAGTTCTCTACTAGCAATCCAACTTTTTTTCCATGTTTTTCCTTTACCTTTTGCTTTTTCTTCTAAACCTGCAGCATGTTCTGTCATGTACTGTTCATTTGTAAGATTTTTCTTAAGAAGTTTCATATTATCATAGACAAACTCTACATTAATATTTTTTTGACCTTTAAAAAAATTATAATCTCCTTTGGTAACTTTTATTTTTTGTCCAAATAAAATAGTGGCGCAAAATAAAGTTAAAATCATGACTGCTTTTTTTTTCATTTCTTATCTTTTTTAGATTATGAGGTGTAAATATAATTATTTTTAGTTGCTGGCTAGGTGTAAGCGTAAAAACTAAGTTGTTTTTGCTGATGTTTTATGTCTATAGGTTAACATTATTGCCTCTGTGAATCTCTTAGTATTATTCACCTACTTAATTATGGTCCTTAGAAAAGTCGTTTGTATAATCTCTAATCTTGTTTTTTTGTGTTGTTAAGTTGATGATAACTTACCTAGATTGTGAAACCATCGGTATAATTATAATCAAAAGTTGCCCAAATTTGGATATTAATTTTATAAGAAGGTCTTTTAGGTTGTATGGATTCTCAGTAAAAAGTACTGACCTCAAATAACTATGTAATTAAAGGGTATTCTGGTTTAAAAAACGTCTTTTGTATTTTCTATATAAATAGAAAAAATAGAGGGTTAAAACAGGATGGATAATCACAAATATCCAAATATTTGCTGCTTTATATCCTAATCCTGTTACGTTTCCTATAAATTGTAAAATAGATACACAAATATCAAATAGCGAGTTCATAAGTCTGTTTTAAGGTAATGAACGTATAGTTTTTAGATTTATTACTGTTTGCTATTTTTAACTTGAAACTGTGTAATTTTGTTATTTTAAAGTAAAACAAGGCAGTAAATTAATTTGAATCGATGTACATTATAGTACATGAATTTTATAAAAATGAAATTGTGAATTTATAATTAGTATGCTATTCACTAAATTAAGTACAAACCTAAAGAGTTAATCTAGCTACATATTTTCCAATCACATCAAATTCTAGGTTTACTTTGTCTTGCAACTTTATGTTTTTAAATGTTGTATTTTCTAAAGTATAAGGAATTATAGCAACGCTAAAGGCATTCTTTTTAGAATTTACCACAGTTAAACTAACTCCGTTTATTGTAATAGACCCTTTTTCTATGGTGATGTTATTTTTATCAGAATAATATTCAAACGTAAAAATAGTACTTCCGTTTTCGTTTTTTATGCTGATACATTTTCCAGTTTCATCTACATGACCTTGCACAATGTGGCCGTCTAATCGGTCTCCTAACTTCATGCCACGTTCTAAATTTATGGTATCATCAACTTTTAAAGAACCTAAAGTAGTTTTAGAAAGCGTTTCTTTAATAGCAGTTACAGTATAATTGTTGTTGTTAATGTTAACAACAGTAAGGCAAACACCGTTATGCGCAACACTTTGGTCTACTTTTAATTCATTAGTAATGTTACTATTAATGCTAAAATGAATATTTTCTTGTTCTTTTACAATTTTGGTAACAATGCCAAGTGTTTCTATTATTCCGGTAAACATATTATTAAATTTTGGTTACTTTTGTACTTATTATTAAAAGTTGTTTGCTTTTAGTATGTCAAAAATAGGAATATTACAAGAGTTAGGATGGATAAAGAGGATAAAATAATCGTAGGAATTTCTATAGGAGATTTAAACGGAATAGGAATTGAAGTAATTTTAAAAACCTTTCAAGACAAGAGAATGTTAGATTTTTGTACTCCCGTTTTATTTGGGGCAACAAAAGCCATCTCTTACCATAAGAAAGCTTTAAAATTAGAGGTTCCTATTCAGGGAATCACCAGTATAAATCAAATAAATCATAACAAAATAAATCTGTTAAATATCTGGAAAGAGGAGGTGCCTATTGAATTAGGAAAAGCAACTAAAATTTCTGGTGAATATGCCGCTAAATCTTTAGAAATAGCAACAACACATCTGAAAGAAAAAAAGATAGACGTATTGCTTACTGCGCCCATAAATAAAGAAACTATTCAATCAGAAAGTTTTAACTTTCCTGGTCATACAGAATATTTAGAGGCTAATTTAGATGGTAAAAGTTTAATGATTTTAATGACAGATAAACTGCGTATTGGTTTAATTACAGGTCATATACCCATTTCTAAAGTAGCAGAAACAATAACACCAGCACTTATTAAAGAGAAAGTAGGTGTAATGTATGATTCTTTGGTGAAGGATTTTGGAATTAATAAACCTAAAATAGCCGTTTTATCTTTAAATCCACATTGTGGAGATAATGGAGTTATTGGCGCAGAAGATGATGAAATTATAAGACCAACGATAGCAGAAATTAAAGAAACAGGCAAATTAGTGTTTGGTCCTTATGCTGCAGATGGTTTTTTTGGGTCTGAAACGTACAAACAGTTCGATGGAGTTTTAGCCACGTATCATGACCAAGGTTTAGCACCTTTTAAAGCATTGTCTTTTGGTAACGGAGTAAATTACACAGCAGGCCTAAGTGAGATAAGAACCTCGCCAGACCACGGAACAGGCTTTGATATTGCAGGTAAGAACCTCGCAAATCCATCATCATTTATAGAAGCATTATTTACAGGAATTAAAATTTTTAAAGTAAGAAAAGAGTATAATGAATTGTCTAAAAGCCCACTTTTAGTGAGGTAATTTCTGAAAAGAAATCATTTTAATCTTTTTTTCAAGATAAAAGTTAGAATAAAACAATTTTTTATATCTTTGCACGCTCAATTTGTGTTTGGTTATGAAAGACTTAAAAGAATTCGACATACCATTTGTAGGGTTAAAGGAGGCAACTCATAACTTTGAATACGATATTGATAATAAGTTCTTTGAGACTTTTAATTTTGATGAATTTAATAATTCATCAATAAAAGTAACGTTAACGTTTGTAAAAAAGAGTACATTATTTGAACTCACTTTTAGCGCAACAGGTACCATAAATGTGCCGTGTGATATCACAAGTGAAGATTATGATCAAGAAATAAGCTCTGTTTTACCTTTGGTTGTTAAATTTGGGCCAGAGTATAACGATGAAAACGAGGAAATTTTAATATTACCTCATGAAGCTTTTCAATTAAATGTAGCTCAATTTATTTATGAAATGATTGTTTTAGCAATTCCTAGTAAAAGAATTCATCCGAAAGTTATAGATGGAACCATGGAATCTGAAGCATTAAGAAGATTAAAAGAATTAGAAATAAAAGAAGTAAAAACTGTTGAAGAAACAGACCCAAGGTGGGATAAATTAAAGAATTTAATAACAGAAAAAAAGACATAAAGATGGCACATCCTAAAAGAAAAATATCTAAAACTAGAAGAGATAAAAGGAGAACGCATTATAAAGCAGCTTCTCAACAGATAGCAACAGACCCAACAACAGGTGAGTCTCATTTATATCATAGAGCGCATTGGCACGAAGGAAAATTATACTACAGAGGTCAAGTAGTATTAGAATCTGCAGCAGCCGAAGCATAAAAATATTTTTTATTAAAAGTGAAAAACCCTCTAAATTGAGGGTTTTTTTGCGTTTTTAATCTAAAAGTGAATGTTTTTGTTTGATGTACTTTAAAAAGTGGCATAAATTTCATTACTTTTGGAATTCTTTAACCTTATAGATAACACAATAAATATGGCTAAAATAACTGCAGCAATTACAGCGGTGGGAAAATATGTTCCTGATTATGTTCTAACAAATAAAGAGTTAGAATCTTATGTTGAAACGAATGATGAATGGATTACATCAAGAACAGGGATTAAAGAAAGAAGAATTTTAAAAGGCGAAGGCTTAGGTACTTCTTACCTTGCAATAAAATCTGCCGAAGATTTATTGCAAAAATCTAATGTAGATCCAAAGGAAATAGATTTGGTTATTGTTGCAACCGCAACACCAGATTTACAAGTAGCAGCAACAGCGGCTTATGTAGCTACAGAAATTGGTGCTATAAATGCATTTGGTTATGATTTGCAAGCGGCATGTTCTAGTTTTTTATATGGTATGTCTACAGCAGCTAGTTATATAGAATCTGGTAGGTATAAAAAAGTACTATTAATAGGTGCCGATAAAATGTCTTCTATTATAGATTATAAAGACAGAGCTACGTGTATCATTTTTGGTGATGGAGCAGGAGCTGCTTTGTTTGAGCCAAATTTAGAAGGTTTTGGTTTGCAAGATGAATATTTAAGAAGTGATGGTGTTGGAAGAGACTTTTTAAGAATAGAAGCAGGTGGGTCCGTAATGCCCACTACAGCAAAAACCGTGGCAGAGAAAAGACATTTTGTGTATCAAGAAGGTAAAACGGTATTCAAATATGCAGTTTCTAATATGGCAGATGTTGCCGAAAAAATGTTAACTAGAAATAACTTAACAGAACCAGATATACAATGGTTAGTGGCGCATCAAGCAAATAAAAGAATTATAGAGGCTACGGCAAAAAGAGTAGGAGTATCATCAGAGAAAGTAATGATGAATATTCAGAAATATGGGAATACTACATCTGCAACATTACCACTTTTATTAGCAGATTATGAAAGTCAATTAAAAAAAGGAGATAATTTAATTTTTGCCGCATTTGGTGGTGGTTTCACTTGGGGAGCTGCATACCTTACTTGGGCATATAATTCATAAAAAATAATCAACAACTAAACTATAAGAAGCATGGATATTAAAGAAATTCAAAATCTTATCAAATTTGTAGCTAAATCCGGAGCAAGCGAGGTAAAGTTAGAAATGGAAGATATTAAAATTACTATTAGAACAGGTTCTGGAAAAACAGAAACCACTTTTGTGCAAGCCGCGGCTCCTATGCAACAACTTACATCACCTGCAGCTGTAGAAGCAAAAATAGAAACTGCTGCACCAGTAGTAAAAGCAGAAAGTGAAAATTCTAAATATATTACTATTAAATCTCCAATTATTGGAACATTCTATAGAAAACCTTCTCCAGACAAAGCAAACTTTACAGAAGTAGGTGCAGAGGTTAAAGTAGGAGATACTGTTTGTGTAATTGAAGCAATGAAATTATTTAATGAAATTGAATCTGAAATTTCAGGTACAATTGTGAAAGTTTTAGTAGATGATTCTTCTCCTGTAGAATTTGATCAACCTTTGTTTTTAGTAGACCCATCGTAATAGATAGAGTTTAGATTTTTGAGTTTAGATTTTAGATATTCTAACTCATACTTCACAACTAATAACTTTTAACTCTTAAATTATGTTTAAAAAAATATTAATTGCCAATAGAGGCGAAATTGCTTTACGTGTTATTAGAACATGTAGGGAAATGGGGATTAAAACTGTAGCAGTGTATTCTACTGCAGATTCAGAAAGCCTGCACGTTAGGTTTGCAGATGAAGCAGTTTGTATCGGACCACCTTCTAGTGCAGAATCATATTTAAAAATGTCTAATATTATATCTGCAGCAGAAATTACAAACGCAGATGCAATACATCCAGGTTATGGTTTTTTATCAGAAAACGCTAAATTTTCTAAACTTTGTGAAGAGCATGGTATAAAGTTTATTGGCGCAACTGGTGAAATGATTGACCAAATGGGAGACAAAGCCAATGCAAAAGAAACAATGAAAGCCGCTGGCGTGCCTTGTGTACCTGGAAGTGATGGTGTTATTGTTGATTTTGAGCAGTGCGAAAAACTTGCTGTAGAAACCGGGTATCCTGTTATGCTAAAGGCTTCTGCCGGTGGCGGAGGTAAAGGAATGCGTGGTGTTTTTAAGCCTGAAAACCTTAGAGATGCTTGGGATTCTGCAAGACATGAATCTAAAGCTGCTTTTGGAAATGATGATATGTACATGGAAAAATTGATTGAAGAACCAAGACATATTGAAATTCAAATTGTTGGAGATGCTTTCGGAAAAGCATGTCATTTATCAGAAAGAGATTGCTCTATTCAGCGTCGTCACCAAAAGTTAACAGAAGAAACTCCTTCTCCTTTTATGACAGATGAATTGAGAGAAAAAATGGGAGATGCAGCTGTAAAAGCATCAGAATTTATAAAATACGAAGGGGCAGGAACAGTAGAGTTTTTGGTGGATAAACACAGAAATTTCTACTTTATGGAGATGAATACTCGTATACAAGTAGAACACCCTATTACTGAAGAAGTAGTAAATTACGATTTAATTAGAGAACAAATTTTAGTAGCTGCAGGTGTGCCAATTTCCGGTAGAAATTATTACCCAAAAATGCACTCTATAGAATGTAGAATTAATGCAGAAGATCCTTATAATAACTTTAGACCATCGCCAGGTAAGATAACAACATTGCACGCGCCAGGTGGTCATGGAGTTAGAATAGATACGCATGTGTATGCAGGTTATACAATTCCGCCAAATTATGATTCTATGATTGCCAAGTTAATTACAACTGCGCAAACAAGAGAAGAGGCTATTAATAAAATGAGACGTGCATTAGATGAATTTGTAATTGAAGGTGTAAAAACTACTATTCCTTTTCACAGACAACTAATGGATCATCCAGATTATATTGCTGGTAACTATACCACCAAATTTATGGAAGATTTTAAAATGGAATAAAACCTACTTTTTAGTTTTAAATTGATATAAAAATAGAGAATACAACATGTGTTCTCTATTTTTTTTATCTTTAGATTTTAAGAGTTAAACATGAAAATAGACGGAATTGATAAAATAATAATTAAAACATTGTTAGAAGATGCTAGAACACCTATATTAAGCATTGCTAGAGAAGTAGGTATTTCAGGAGCAGCTATTCATCAACGTTTGAGAAAATTAGAGAGCTCTCATTTAATAGAAGGATATCAAATGAAAATTAACTCCAAAGCACTTGGGTATACTACCACAGCTTTTGTTGGTGTTTTTTTAGATTCTTCTGGCCATCTTTCTGCAGTAATGAAAAAATTAAATACTATTCCAGAAATTTTAGAAAGTCATTATACAACGGGAAATTATTCTATTTTTATAAAAATAATTTGTAAAAATAATGAGGATTTAATGCGACTTTTAAACACTAAAATTCAATCGATAAAGGAGGTTTTAAGAACAGAAACTTTTATTTCTCTAGAACAGCAAATAGATAGACAGATTCGTATTTAGTTAAAATAGACACGTAAAGACAGAAATGTACTTTATGGTTTTAAAACTTCAAATACGGTAAAATTGTGTGATAACTTTTTTTCTTTGAAAATTATAGTGCTAAAAAACATGTGGTTATAGGCATTACAATAATTGTTAATTCTGTTGGTTTATTGGTTTAGGCTAAAAACAAAAACCTTAACAATTAAATGCTAAGGTTTTATAATATTTGAGGGTTGATGAATTAAAATGTTTTCAATTGTTTAACTTCATTTAAAACAATTTTTTATAATACTCATCTGCCATTCTTTGCGTTGTAAATGCAGGAATAACATCATCCATTGCTTTAAATACAATTTTTTGCCAAGTTTCAGGAGCATCATAATAAGCAGGAAGCACTTTGTTTTCTAAAATATTATATAAATTATCAGTATCCATTCTATCTTGATCATTAGTAGGTGAACGATAATCTAGAGCTGGTAATACAAAGCAATTTTCTTCATCTTTTTTAAATTCTGGAATCCAACCATCATCCGTAGAAACATTTACAGAACCATTCATTGCTGCTGTCATACCACTTGTACCCGAAGCTTCACGCGTAATTCTAGGCGTATTTAACCAAACATCTGAACCGCATTTTAATTTTCTAGAGACATTTATTTCGTAGCCAATAAGTACTGCAAGGTTTTCTGATTGTTTAGATTGATGTACCAAATGGTTAAAAGTATCTATTGCACCATAATCAAAAGGGTAAGGTTTACCTGCCCAAATAATCTGCACCGGATATTTTTCATTGTGAATCAATTTCTGAAAACGTTCATAATCGTGCAATAATAAATCGGCTCTTTTGTAGCCTGCAAAACGTCTGGCCCAAACAATGGTTAATACATTAGGATCAAATTTTTTGCCGGTTTGTTTGTACACTTCTTGAAAAAGATCGTTTTTTAATTGTGTTTTTCTATTTTTATAGGAATCTGTATCCTGTTTTTCCCAAGATTTTTTGATGTCTTCATCTTGCCAAAATTTTTGATTTTGAGCGTTCGTTATCGGAATTATTTCACAGATACCAGCATAATCTTTCCACATGTCATTGGCTACAATAGCGTGTAGTTTAGATACTCCGTTTGCTTTTCTTGCCATTCTTAAAGCAGAAATGGTGTAATTAATCATACCACCGTTTACCATTTCGGTTTGCAACTCTTGTTCAGATAATGTTCTGCCAAAGAAGCCACATCTGTTTAAATGACGTGCATCTCTTTCTTCATTTCCTGCTTTTTCTGGAGTATGTGTTGTAAATACCATTTGATTTTTAGTAACCCCTTTGTCTCTTAAATAATAAAAAGCAGGCAAAGCATGCCCTTCATTTAAATGATACGTGTCTGCGCCTCCTAATGCTTCTACAACTTTAGCACCAGCAATTCCTAGAATAATACTTTGAGAAATTCTTGTTACGGGGTTTTGATCATACAGATGGTTTGTAATGGTTCTAGACAGATGATCATTTCCTTCTACATCTGTGCTTAAAAAATACATGGGTACTGTGCCAAAAACCTCTGGTTTTAAAACATAGGCTCTAACTTTTACATGCGGATTATCATGAAGTTTAATTTCTACTTCAATGCCAGTATATTCTAAAAAATCGAAATGTTTTTCGTTAAATTCTGTTTTTAAGGTTTGGTCTTCATTTCTAGCTTGGTCATAATAACCATATTTCCAGAGCATTCCAATACCAATCATATTTTGCTTTAGCTCTAATCCAGAACGCATGTGAGACCCAGCTAAGAAACCTAAGCCACCTGAGTAAATATTAAACGTTTGATCTATACCAAACTCCATGCTAAAATAAGCTACTTTTTTCTTGTATTTTGCAGCTGGTTTGTATGGGTGATGCCATGTACTATATATATGTTCCATAAAATAATGTGATTAAATAATAAGCATTAAAAGTAAAGAAATTACTTAATTAATTATATGATGAAAACATTAAATTTAAGTAAAATAGTTAATTTATAACGTTTATAAATTTTGGGTAAAAGCTTAGTTTTATGAGGGTTTATGATAAAAATCAGTAAAAATTTTAAAATGTTTTTTATCAAATTTACTGATGAACATAATTTTCATACAATGTCTTCTTTTTTTACTCAAAAATACAAATACAAGACAATTTTTAAAGAAGTAGTTAGTTTGGTTCTGATAAGACTTTAGAACTAATAAAAGCACTCATAAATACAGAAGTTGCTTTTCTTCTTAAAAGCATTCTCAAGTTATCTTCAAAAGATAAAGATTAGAAATCGGAGCAAAAGTATTTTCCATTGACCAAATTCGCACTTGAACTCATTTAAAATTTTATAAATAGAAAACTGTTACTTTTGTAAAAAAGTAACAGTTTTTTTATAATACATTTAGGAGGCATTGCCCCAGTATTTGCGGCAGAATAATTTTATGAATACTTAGTTAATAAGGGCCATTTCACCGGTCTCTTGTTTTCATAATTTTTTACCACTATTTTGAATTGAAATTTATCACAATAAAAAACTACCTAATATGTAAGCGTTTTTTATATCAATATAATTGATAAACTCATTGCTCCCTGAGCCCCTACAACTAAACATTGCTCAATATCAGCAGTCTTTGATGGGCCAGAAATAAAAACTCCAAATGTTCTTTCTCTTTCTGAAATTATTTTAAACCCTGAATGCATGTGTTGGCATATTTTTTCTTTTTTTAAAACAATAACCAAATCATTTGTGATAAAAGGTAAAACTCTTACAGGATACGTATTTTCAGAAATCCATACAGAACCATTTTCAGCAACGCCAAATTCTCCTTGTATAATAGCTAAATCAATATTTTGTAAATCTTTAGGATTTGTTTCTTCAGAAATTGATATTGTTGCTAAAGAAAGGTCATTGTTACTGCAATCAACTATTTCTTTTGCTTTCGGATATAATTTTTTAATTTCATTTTCTAGAGTTTCAGAAGTGGATAATTCTATAATTGTACCACCAACTACTTGTACTTTCTCTTTAAATTCTTCTAATAAATTAATGTCTTCTCTAAAATTATTAAGATCTAATATTGGAAAAGGAAGACCTGTTGGTTTATTTTCTTTAATTGATTTTAATATAGCTTCTCTTCCCATTATTTTTTTCTTTTAATTTTGTACCATTCATCAAAATTCTCATTTTTTATTTCTGGTAAATCACGTGCTTTACCCCATGCATTTAGTTTAGAATACACCATAAATCTAGGAGCATATTTTAATGCAAATCGTGCCATTCTACCTCCGAAATTATATAGTTTTCTGTTAGATAAAACAACACCAGCAATTTTTAAAATAGATTTTTTAACAACCGGTTGTTTTACATCTTTTACAATTACTTGTCTCCATTTGTACAGCTGTTCATGAATGTTAATCTTTACGGGACAAACATTAGAACAAGAGCCACAAAGAGTTGAAGCAAAAGGTAAAGAACTATGTTTGGTTAAATCTTTTCCTGGTGATAAAATTGAACCAATTGGTCCTGGTATAGTAGCATCATAACTATGACCACCACTTCTTCTGTAAATAGGACAGGTATTCATACAAGCACCACATCTAATACAGTGTAATGATGCTCTAAAATCTTCTCTACTTAATTGTTCTGTTCTTCCGTTATCAACAATAACAATATGCATTTCTTTTCCTTTAGCAGGCTTGTTAAAATGAGAAGAGTAGGTTGTAATTGGTTGTCCAGTTGCACTTCTTGCAAGCAATCTTAAAAAGACTCCTAAATTTTCTTCTTTTGGAATAATTTTTTCAATTCCCATAGAAGCAATATGAACTTTTGCTAAATGAGCACCCATATCTGCATTTCCTTCATTTGTACAAACAACAATTCCGCCAGTATCTGCAATGGCAAAATTTACACCTGTTATTGCAACATCAGCATTTAAAAATTTATTTCTAAGATGTTTTCTTGCTTCATTGGTTAAGTATTCAGGATTTCCCCCACTTGGTTTTGTACCTAAATGTTCTTGAAACAATTCATCAACTTCTTCTTTTGTTTTATGAATTGCAGGTAAAACAATATGACTTGGTGTTTCTTTTGCAATTTGTACAATATATTCACCTAAATCAGTATCAACAACCTCAATATTTTGCGCTTCTAAATGCGGGTTTAAATGGCACTCTTCCGTAAGCATCGACTTACTTTTTACCACTTTTTTTGCATTATTATCTGCTAATATTTTAGAAATAATTTCATTATGTTCTTTTGCGTCAGAAGCCCAATGTACTTTTATTCCGTTATTCTGAGCATTCTTTTCAAACTCTATTAAGTAGTTGTCTAAGTTAGATAAAACATTGGCTTTAATGCCAGAGGCAACATCTCTTAAATGTTCCCAACCTACAACGCCGTGTGCAGATTTATCTCTCTTTTCTCTAACATACCACAAAGCTTTGTCATGCCAATTTACTTTAGCTTCGTCTTTATTAAATTCTGTTGCTTTTTCTGCGTGAGCCATAGTATTCTATATGCTTTTATTTAATATTTCTGCAATATGCATTACTTTTAAAGGTTTTTTTTGTCTATTGATTAAACCTTCTAAATGCATTAAACAAGAGTGATCTGCCCCTGTAATTACTTCTACATCACTATCTATATGATCTTGAATTCTATCTTTTCCCATTTTTACAGAAATAGCTTCTTCAAAAACAGAAAATGTTCCACCAAAACCACAACATTCATCTTTTCTATTTAAAGACATTAGTTCTAATCCTTCAACAGCATTTAATAAATCTTCTTCTGTAGAAAAATGTGGATCCATTCTTTCTGAGCAAGAACCTAAATGCAAACCACGTAAACCATGACAGCTTTTGTGTAAACCTACTTTGTGTGGAAATTTAGCGCCCAAATCAGTTTTACCTAATATTTTGGTGATAAACTCACACAATTCATAGGCATTGTTTCTTACTTTAATAACATCTGGTGTTTGTTCTAAAATGTCAAAATGTTTTTTAACATGATAAATACAACTTCCAGAGGGGCCAACAATGTAGTCATACTCTTTAAAGTTTTCTACAAATAGTTGACATGCACCTTTTGAGTCATCTTCATATCCCGAATTTCCTAAAGGTTGTCCGCAGCAAGTTTGTGTAGAAGGATAATACACATCAACATTTAACTTTTCTAGCAATTCCAAAGTTGCTATTGCTACTTGGGGGTATAATTGATTTACATAACAAGGAATAAATAATCCTACTTTCATTTAAAAGTTATTTTAATTTATAAATTTGATCCATTAATATCCATTTTTCACCTTCTTTTGCAAAAGGCAATTTTTGTTGATATTTCCACATTAGATTTTCCCACTCTTGTACTTTTTCATTAACGCCATCATTTGAAGCTCTCTTTTCTAAAGAAAAATCTTTATGTACATCAGTAATCATAAAAAGACGATTTCCTTCACAATAGATCTCCATTAAAAGAATACCAGCATCTAAAATACTTTTTTGAATTTCTGGCCAAACTTTATTGTGATAACCAATATATTCTTCAATTAATTGTTTATCATCAACCAAATCTAAAGCATAACAATATCTTTTCATAAAATGTTAGTTTTATTTATAGATTTTATGTGATCTATAACCATAAACCGCAATTACACAGAAACAAGTAAAAGGAAGAATAAATGAAAAGTTTACTCCAGAAAATGGTCCTATAGATTCCATATCTATCATTGTTCCTTGTAAAATTGGCATTAATGCGCCACCTACAATTGCCATTACTAAACCTGCTGCACCTAATGCAGTATCTTCTTCTGTAAGGCCATCTAATGCAATACCGTAAATTGTTGGAAACATTAAAGACATAAATGCTGATGTTGCAACTAGTAAATATAAACCAAGCATTCCTTCAATTAAAATAACTCCAGAAACAGTAACCATTGCACATAGCGCAAAAATCATTAGTAATTTTTTAGAGTTTATGTATTTCATTAAAAAAGTACTTATAAACCTACTTGCTAAGAAAATAGACATGGCAACAATATTATAATTTTGTGCATCTGATTTAGCGATGCCTAAATTACCAGCATATTGAATAATAAATGTCCAACACATAATTTGTGCTGCTACATAAAATAATTGTGCTAAAACACCTTCTTTATATTTTCCGTTTTTAAATAATCTTCTAAAAGAATCTGCTGCACTTGAATGTTTTTCAGCTTTTTTTCTTATTGGCATTTTCATAAGAGCAATTAATACCAGCATAGAGATAACAACAAAACCTAAAATAACATACGGGTTTCTGATGATTTCTAAATCATGTGTTCTAATTACTGCTTTTTTTGCTTCGCTTAAGGTTGCAAAAATAAGTTCTCCAGCTTCGTTTCTTTTATCAGAATCTAAAGCGACTAAAATAAATTTTGAAGCTACAAACATTCCAAATAAAGAACCAATAGGGTTAAATGCTTGTGCTAAATTTAAACGTTGTGTTGCCGTTTTTGGGTCTCCCATAGAAAGAATAAATGGGTTTGCTGTTGTTTCTAAAAAAGCCAATCCGAATGTTAAAATATATAAGGAACCTAAAAAGAAACCAAAAATTTCAAATTCTGCAGCTGGATAAAACATTAATGCTCCAACAGCATATAAGGTTAATCCTAATAGAATTCCTTTTTTGTAGCTATATTTTCTAACAAATAAAGCTGCAGGAATTGCCATTGTTGCATATCCTCCATAAAAAGCTAGTTGTACTAGTGCTGCTTTTGCGGTAGATATTTCCATAACGGTTCCAAATGCGGCAACCATTGGGTTTGTAATATCATTTGCAAAGCCCCAAAGCGCAAATAATGAAGTAATAATTATAAATGGAATTAGCATCTCTTTAGATACTACAGGTATTTTACTTGTATTTGACATAAATTACTTCTTTCGCACTTGTTAGATTAAAATAAAAGTGGAATTAAAATTTTATTAATTCCACTTTTTTAATATTATTTATATTGAGCGTAGACAACTTTGGTTTGTAAGTATTCTTCCATACCGTGTTTTCCATCAGCTCCACCTAATCCAGATTTTTTCCAACCTGCATGGAAACCTTGTATTGCTTCAAAATGCTCTCTATTAATGTATACTTCTCCAAAATTTAATTCTTCGGATGCATGCATTACTTTGTTAAAGTTTTCAGAGAATATAGAAGAAGTTAAACCAAACTCGCAATCATTTGATAAGGCAATTGCTTCATCTAGAGATCCAAACTTCATTACAGGTAAAACAGGTCCAAAAACTTCTTCCTGTATAATTTGCATATCTTGTTTAATATTTCCTAATAGGGTTGGTTGATAAAAATAACCTTTATCAAATTTGCTAGATCTTTCACCACCAACTAATACTTCGGCTCCTTCTTTCTTAGCATATTCTACCATTTCAGAAATTTTATCTAATTGATCTTTAGAAACCAAACTACTCATATCTGGGTTGTTTGCAGAAAAAGCGTCTTCTACTTTTACCTCTTTCATTTTCTTTGTAACCATTTCAACAAATTGGTCATAAATAGAATCTTCTACATATAATCTTTCTGCACAATTACATACTTGGCCACTAAAAATAATTTTAGAACCTACTACTGCATTCACAGCCAATTCTAAATTTGCATCTGCACAAACAATAGCTGGTGCTTTTCCTCCAAGTTCTAAAGAAACTTTTGTGATATTTTCTGAGGCAGCTTGCATTACTTGTTGACCTGCAAAAACACTACCTGTTAAACTTATTATTCCTGTTATTGGGCTTTTGCTTAAAGCATTTCCAACGATAGGTCCAGAGCCGCAGACAAAATTTAAAACACCTGCTGGTAATTCAATTTTTTGAATTAATTTAACCCATTCTAAAACTGTATTGGGAGCAACACAACTTGGTTTAATAACACATGTATTACCCGTAATTAAAGAAGCAGCCACTTTACGAGCCATTACAAAAAATGGAAAATTCCAAGGTAAAATTCCTACAGCTACTCCTATAGGTGCTCTGTGTATAAAAATATGTTCTTTTTTACGATCACTTTGTATAATTTCTCCTTCTATTCTTCTTGCAAAACCAGCATAATAATCAAAATAATCTGCGGTAACATCAATTTCTACTTGTGCTAAGCCTATTACTTTAGCTTGTTCTGCAGCTAATGTTTCAGCTAAAAAAACTCTATTTTCTCTAATAACAATTGCCATTTTATTAAGATAATTGGCTCTTTCAATTGCTGTTAGAGATTTCCATGCGTGATGAGCATTTTGAGCAGCATCTAAGGCATTGTTGGCGTCTTCTACCGAACCTTGTGGTATGGATGATAAAACTTCTTCTGTACAAGGATTTAATACCTCTGTCATTTTTGTAGAAGTGGAGTTTACGAATCTTCCGTTAATGTATTGATTAAATTGCTTCATAAAAAATATAGTTTTAGTTAATTGAATTAAATTTATAAGAAAACAAGTATAGTAGGTCTTGATTTCTTTAATAGTTTTTACGCCATACATATTTAACAGATGTAAAACGAATTATGCAAATCTATAATATGAATGCACAATAAGGTTTATCCATAATAAGCTATAGTATGAATAATGTAAACATTGTTATTTACTTTTGCGTTATCAAAAAGTTTGTATTTTCTTTTTCTTTTCTCATGTTGTGTGTATAAAATATTGTATATAAGTAGATTAGGTGTATTTTTATTAAGGTTTGGTGTTTAGATATATCTTTTAGATTTATAAATAGCGGGTGTTTGGCCTGTAATAGTTTTAAACACTCTAGAAAAATGGTATCGATCAGAAAAGCCTAATTCAAAAGCAACCTCTTCTATTGTTTTATTTGTCAGTTCAAAAAAATCACATGCTTTAGATATTTTTCTGTTTTGAATGAAATTGTGGAGTGTTATATTCATTTCTTCTTTAAATAATCTTGCAAATGAATTGGGTGCCATATTTATTTTAGAAGCGATTTCTGTATTGCTTAATTTTTTGTGGATATTAACTTCTATAAAACGAATAATTGTTAAAACCCTACTATCTATATTGGTAGCTTTCCATAACTCAGGGGCTACATTTGTTAAAATTTCTTTTATAAACGCTTGTAATTTTAAGTTAAAGGTTAATTTAAAATCTTTGTTTTCAATTTGTAATCTATTTGTTAGATACTCTAAACGTTCACTAAAATAATTGGTTACTTTAATTTTTAAAATACCAGGATATACATTGTCAAAGGGGATTCCTAAGTTAAAATGTATGAAAAAGTGAAATAATGATTGATCCATAAAATCATTTTCGTTTACATCTTTTGTTAAATATCTTCCTTTTACATTCATGCCTTTTGTGTAAAGTGGTTTTTTTGAAAACCTTGAAGAAAAAGAAGTAAACGGAGGAATAATATATAGTGTATCAGGGGTCATTTTGTACAACTTATCCAAGTGAATTATTTCTCCTCCTTCATTTTTATTCCAATAGATTCTCCAAAAAGGAAACACCATATCAGGACATTCCCATAATTCAAGCAACCAATATCTACAACAAAGTAGTTTTAGTTTAAGATCTATAAAATTTTGGTTATTTACTGATGGATCTATAAGGTTAATGTCTTTTATTAAATTCAATTTTCTGTAAATGTTTAAATTAGATATAAATATACATATTTTAAATATTTTATAAAACTTTTATTCAATTTACTTTTGTAGCTCAATAATTATTTTAAAGATATGAAAACATTACAACTTCCATTAGAGGTAGAGATAGAATTAAAACAAGTATCTAAAGTAGCAGGTTATTTATGGCAGAGAGAGTGGGCCGAAAGAAATGCTGGAAACATATCAATGAATTTGACCTCTTTTTTCGATAAAGAAGAAGTTAAAGGAATTGGAGAAGAAATTCCTTTTGATTTTCCAAAAGGAGCAGCAGGATTTGTAATTTATATTACAGGAACTGGTTGTTATTTAAGAGATTTAGTAGACATGTTAGAAGAAGTTTCGTGTATTCTTTATATTAATGAAACTGCAACAGCATATTCTATTATTTGGGGAGGAAAGAGACCTAATTTTGGACCAACTTGTGAGTTAATTTCTCATGCAAGTATTCACCTTTTCAATTCTATTCATCACCCAGAAAATTTAGCGGTTGTTCACACACATCCAATTGAATTAATTTGTATGAGTCATCATGATTTATTTGAAGATGAAGAAGAATTAAACAGACAATTATGGATGATGTGCCCAGAGGTAAGAGTATTTGTACCTAAAGGAGTTCATTGTACACCGTATGCCTTATCTAGTACAGCAGAATTAGCAGATGTAACTATTGATGCTTTTAAAACTAGAAATGTTTCTTTATGGGAAAAGCACGGAGCTACTGCAACTGCACCAGATGTAATGAAAGCTTGGGACTTTTTAGATGTTTCAAACAAAGGAGCTAAATTATTATTAACATGTTGGGCAGCAGGTTTTAAACCAGCAGGTTTGTCTAATGAGCAGCTAGTAGAATTAGAGCAATTTCTATAAACTTAAAAACATTATAAATCATGAGTAGATTAATTGGTAGATTACCAAAAGTAGGAATACGTCCTGTGATTGATGGACGTGAATTAGGGGTTAGAGAATCTTTAGAGGTTCAAACAATGGATATGGCGAAAGCCGCAGCAAAATTAATTGAAGAAACATTACGTTTCCCAAGTGGCGAAAAAGTAGAATGTGTAATTGCAGATACTACTATTGGTGGTGTTGCAGATGCAGCTGCTTGTGCAGATAAATTTAAAAGAGAAGGAGTAGAAGTTTCTTTAACAGTAACGCCATGTTGGTGTTATGGTACAGAAGTTATGGATACAGACCCATCAACACCAAAAGCAGTTTGGGGTTTTAATGGAACAGAAAGACCAGGTGCTGTGTATTTAGCAGCGGCTTTGGCAGGATATTCTCAAAAAGGATTGCCAGCTTTTGGTATCTATGGTAAAGAAGTGCAAGATGGTGGAGACCAAACCATTCCTCAAGACGTTTCAGAAAAAATTCTTCGTTTTATAAAAGGAGGTTTGGCTGTTGCTCAAATGAACGGTAAATCTTATTTATCTATAGGATATAGTTCTATGGGTATTGCTGGTTCTATGGTTGATGTAAATTTTTTACAAGATTACTTAGGTGTTAGAGCAGAATTTGTAGAGTCTGTAGAAATTTTAAGACGTATAGATGAAGGTATTTTTGATCAAGAAGAATATGCAAAAGCATTAGCTTGGACAAAAGAAAACTGTAAAGAAGGAAAAGATTACAATAGCCCTGAAGCACAAAAATCTGCAGAAGTTAAAGCAGACGAATGGGAAAAAGTTGTGAAAATGACTTTGATCTGTAAAGATTTAATGAACGGAAATCCTAAGTTAAAGGAAATGGGATTCGGTGAAGAAGCTAAAGGTAGAAATGCAATTATGGGAGGTTTTCAAGGTCAACGTCAGTGGACAGATTACCAACCAAATGCAGATTATACAGAGTCTATTTTAAATTCATCTTTTGATTGGAACGGAATTAGACAAGCATATACTTTTGCAACAGAGAACGATTGTTTAAATGCAATTTCTATGTTGTTTGGACATTTGTTAACAAACAAAGCTCAGTTATTCTCAGATGTACGTACGTACTGGAGCCCTGAGTCTGTAGAAAGAGTTACAGGTAAAAAATTAACGGGTATTGCTAAAGAAGGAATTATTCACTTAATTAATTCTGGTTCTACAACGTTAGATGCAACTGCACAACAAGAAGATGCAGATGGAAACCCAACAATGAAACCTTTCTGGGAAATTACAGAAGAAGATACACAACGTTGTTTAGACAATACAAAATGGCCTGCAGCCATTGCAGAATATTTTAGAGGTGGTGGTTTTTCTTCACAGTTTAAAACTAGAGGTGAATTACCAATGACAATGTGTAGAGTAAACTTGGTAAAAGGAATTGGACCAGTTTTACAAATTGTAGAAGGATGGAGTGTTGAATTACCAGAAGATATTCATACAGTTTTAGATGAAAGAACTAATCCTACTTGGCCAACAACTTGGTTTGTACCAAGATTAACAGGAACAGGTTGTTTTAAAGATGTATATACGGTAATGGCAAAATGGGGAGCAAACCACGGTGCTATTTCTCACGGACATATTGGTGCAGATTTAATATCTTTAGCAGCAATGTTACGTATTCCTGTAAATATGCATAATGTTAGTGAAGATGACGTATTTAGACCAAGTGCTTGGTCTGCGTTTGGAGAAGCATTAGAAGGAGCTGATTATAGAGCATGTAAAAATTATGGCCCATTATACGGGTTTAAAGAATAAACTATATGGCATTTGATTCTTTTTAGGATCAAATGCCTCTTTTAAGTTAAAAATTATGAAGAGTGTAATTGCTGTTATTGACATAGGTAAAACAAATAAAAAGGTATTTTTATTTGATGAACATTTTGATATTGTTTTTCAAAACTCAACTAAATTTGATGAAATTTTAGATGAAGATAATTTTCCTTGTGATGATATAGAATCCATTGAAAATTGGATAAAGAATGAGATAAAATCAATTCAAGACAAAGAAGTTTATAATTTAAAAGCAATTAATTTTTCAACTCATGGAGCTTCTCTTGTTTATTTAGATAAACAAGGCAACAGAATTGCTCCTTTATACAACTATTTAAAACCTTTAAAAATAGAAGATTTTAAGAGTTTCCATGAAGCAAATGGTGGCGTTGAAGAATTCTCTAGAAGAACAGCTTCTCCGGCTTATGGTATGTTAAATGCAGGGTTGCAAATGCTTTGGATGAAAAAGGATAAGCCTGAAATATGGGAAAAAGTAGATGCTATTTTACATTACCCTCAATATTTAAGCTATCTATTTACAAAAAAAGTCACTTCAGATTTTACATCCGTTGGAGCGCATACAGCTACTTGGGATTTTGACAATATGGAATACCATCCATGGTTAAAAAATGAAAATATTAATTTGCCAGAACCTACGAACGGTAAAAATGCTATTACAGCAATTGTAAATGGAGAAAAAGTAGCAGTTGGCTCTGGTTTGCATGATAGTTCTTCTTCAATAATACCTCTTTTAGAAGAAAATAAAACTCAAGATTTTATATTACTTTCTACCGGAACCTGGATTATTGCAATGAATCCGTTTAGTACGGAAACTTTAACACAACACCAATTATCAAATAATTGCTTGTGTTTTATGACCCCTGCAAAGCAGCAAGTTAAATCTTCTATGCAGTTTTTAGGAAGAATTCATGAAGTATATGTAGATCCATTAAGTGAGTATTATAATGTTAATAAAAATAAACACTTAAATCTTGGCTTAAACGAAGACCTTTGCCAAGAATTAATTGTAGAAAATGCGCAAATCTTTTTAGCAGATGGTATTGATACTGAATTTGAAGCAAATGAAAAATTGTTTAAATATTATGGATCTTACGAAACTGCCTATTATCAATTAATATTTGAAATCTGTAAAAAAGTTATCAACGGTATCAATTTAATAACAGATAAAAATACTAACATAAAAAGCATTTATATTTCTGGAGGTTTTAATAAAAATAGAATATTTATCAAATACTTATCTTTATTAAAGAAGAATTGCCAAATTAAGATTTCTAATTGTGAAAATGAAAGTGCTTTAGGTGCTGCCATGTTAATGAAGGATTATCTATAATAATAATTTCGATCAAAGATCGAAAAAAACACAAAACTATGAATGAACACATGACTTTAGGAGAATTTATTATTGAAAACCAATCAGCCTTCCAATATTCATCGGGTGAATTATCTAAATTGCTAAATGGCCTTAGGCTTGCTGCTAAAATGGTAAATCACGAAGTAAACAAGGCAGGATTAGTTGATATTATTGGTGGTGCAGGTGAGGTAAACGTACAAGGTGAAGATCAACAATTACTTGATGTGTTTGCCAATGACAAATTTATCCATTCTATTATAAAACGTGATATTGCTTGCGGAATTGTTTCAGAAGAAGAGGACGAATTTATATCTATAGCTGGTAGTGATAAAGCAAATAAAGGTAAATATGTTGTTTTAATGGATCCTTTAGACGGTTCTTCAAATATTGATGTAAATGTATCTGTTGGTACTATTTTTTCAATTTTCAGAAGAGTTACTCCAGTTGGAACACCAGTACAACTTGAAGACTTTTTACAACCAGGAAGTTTACAGGTAGCTGCAGGATATGTTGTTTATGGTACTTCTACCATGTTGGTATACACAACAGGTGATGGTGTAAATGGTTTTACGCTAAACCCAGCAATAGGTTCTTTCTATTTATCGCATGCTAATATACAAATACCAAAAACTGGAAATATTTACTCTGTAAACGAAGGAAACTATTCTCATTTTCCTCAAGGTGTAAAAGATTATATCAAGTATTGTCAGAAAGAAGAGGAAAACCGCCCGTATTCTGCGAGATATATTGGTTCTATGGTTTCAGATTTTCATAGAAACATGCTAAAAGGTGGTATCTATATGTACCCAAATTGCACTAAAAACATAGATGGTAAATTAAGGTTACTTTACGAGGCAAACCCTATTGCTATGCTAGCAGAACAAGCTGGTGGAAAAGCGTCTAACGGTGTACAACGTATATTAGATATTAAACCTACAGAAATACATCAAAGGGTGCCATTTTTCTGTGGTAGTTCAGAAATGGTTGATAAATTGGAATCATTTTTATAACAAACGCTAATAATAAAGTGTAAACTATATTTTAAAGTACTTTTCTTAGGGTAAGTACTAAACTTAACGGTAATTGAAGAAATGGGCATCTTGATGAAATTGGTTTTTCGGATGCCCACTTTTTTTTATCTTAAATTATTTCATTAAAATATTTTATTACCAAATTTAATAGGTTACGTGCCTGTGTTTTGAGAAAATTAAAAATAGTTGAACTACATAAAAAAGTTTTTTTTGATTTTTATAAAACTACAAAGGTTAAAAAAGTTGAATATATTTTTTTTAGAAAACAAAAAAATGAATTAAATTTGAAAGTATGATGAAATATTCTAAATTTCAATACATTTTATGCATTATATTTTTCAATACTCTTATAATTGTTGGACAAAATTTTGAAAGAATTTCTAATAAAGAAGGATTCAATCAAAATACCATCTATGATATAGAACAAGATGAATATGGTTTTTTATGGTATGGTACACCCAATGGTTTAATAAAATATAATGGTTATGAGTTTAAAACTTACACCACTCAATCCAAATCCAACCAAGCTTTAAATAGTAATTTTATTTCAAAACTTTATAACGGTAAAAATGGTGTTTTATGGATTGGAACTAACCAAGGGCTTAATCTTTATATTCATTCTTTAGAAAAATTTATTAAAGTACCTTTAAAACAAAATATTTTAATATCCAAAATAACACAAGATTCTATTGGAAATATTTGGTTTTCCGGAAATAATCAATTGTATAAATGTAAGGTTATAGATAGTAAAAAAGGATTATTAGATGTTTCTAAAAATCTTTTACCAGTTGATTTCGAAAATAAAATAATTGATTTTACATTTAAGGATCAAGAAACAATAATTCTTGCAACAGACAACGGTTTAACCAAAATTGTTTTAGATGATACAGAGTCAAAAATAAAATCTATTTCAAATTTTAAGAAATTTCAAGGTAAAACTTTAAAGAGTATTTTAAAGATAAAAGATTTTTTCTTGATTGGTGCTGAAAATGGTGCTTTTAAAATTGCCATATATGATAAGGATGTACATATAATAAAAGACTTTGGTCAATTAAAAAATACACAGCCTAAAGGGATACTGAATGTAAACGATATTTTATATGATAATTTAGGTGTTATTTGGATTGCTACAAAAAGTAATGGATTATATAAGTATAATGAAGAGAAAGATATTTTACAACATTTTATTTACAATCCTAAAAACAAACTAGGTATAAGTAGTAATCAAATAAACGCCTTATATAAAGATGATTTTGATGTTTTATGGATTGGAACAGCACAAGGAGGTATTAATAAATTAGACATACATCAAAAGAAATTTATTAATTACAATCAAAACCCATACGATACTAAATCTTTGTCTGGTAACCTTATTACCGCAATTTTAGAAGACAATAAAGGTGTATTGTGGTTGTCTTCTTACAATGCGCCATTGTATAGAAGTACAACAACCGTATCAGAAAAAACAGTAAACAATCTTAAATTTGAAAACTTAGGAGTTGAAAAATTTTTAAAAGAAAACGATTTTGTAAGATGTTTATATCAAGATAAAAAAGGATATATATGGATTGGTTCTGATTTTTCTTTATTGGTGTACAATCCTAAATTAGAAAAACTAAAAAAGGTAAATTTTCTTCATCATAAACTACCATATTCAGACGTTTCCATTAGGGCAATTACAGAAACCGATACAAATGAAATTATTATTTCTGGAAACAATATTTTAACTGTAGAAAACCCATGGAAAGAATTTAACAAATCGTCTATTAATTTACCCATAAAAACAATTTTAAATTTGGGCTCAAATAGAGCTAAAACAATTTTAAAAGATATAGATAATGTTTATTGGTTTGGTACCAACGAAGGAATTCTAAAAACAACCTATACTGGAGATAAATTCATTATAACCGATGAACTTACAATCAATAGTAAACCGTATAATTTAAGTTATAATAATGTGTTTTCATTATATAAAAATGATACTACACTTTGGGTAGGAACATTTGGTGGAGGACTAAATAAGTTTTTAATCAATAAAAATAAAAAACCTTCTAATGTAAAATATTTTAGAAAGAATGATGTGTTGCCAGATGATGCTATTTATGGTATCTTAAAATCTAAAGATTCTGTGCTTTGGCTAAGTACAGATATGGGTTTGGTGAAATTTAATATGTTTACAGAGGCAGTAAATGTTTATGATGTTAGAGATGGTTTGTCTCAGAATAACTTTAGGCAAGGTGCCTATTTTAAAGGAAAATCTGGCTATTTTTATTTTGGAGGATTAAACGGATTAACAGTTTTTAAACCCGAAGAAATATTAGTGAATAAGCAGCCACCTAAGATTTTAATTTCAGGGTTTTCTATTAATAATAAACCTATTAAAATTGGTGAAAAATTTAATAATAAAGTAGTGCTTGAAAAATCTATTTTAGAAATAGAAGAGTTTTCTATCAGTGAGAAAGCACAAATAATATCTTTTAATGTAGTTACAAAACACACTTCTACACCTTCAAAAAACAAACTAGCCTATAAATTAGAAGGTTTTAACAATCAATGGATTGAAACAGAAGAAGGTAAAGCAGAAATAACGTATACAAACCTTGCTTCTGGGAGCTACAAATTTGTACTAAAAGCAAGTAATGGTGATGGTATTTGGGGAGAAAGTAAAACGTTACGGTTACATGTATTACCACCTTGGTATAAGACTGTTTGGAGTTTTATGTTGTTTTTAGTAATTATTGTTTCCATAATAATTTATATAATGTTTTACTTTTTAAAGCATCAAAAATTAAAAGAAAGGTTAAAATATGAAGAATTAGATAAGCAAAGAGTTGAAATTGTAAATCAAGGAAAATTTAGATATTTTACCAATTTATCACACGAATTTAGAACACCTTTAACGTTAATTGCAGGGCCGTTAGAACGCGTAATGGAGCAAAATTCAGACACCTCAAACAATAAGTATTTAGCAATTATTCAAAAAAACACAAAAAGACTTTTAAGTCTGGTAGATCAATTAATTACGTTTCGTCAAGCAGAACAAGGTTTTATAGATTTAAACCTGGTAAAATACACTTTGGGAGATTTTATATATCCAACAACAGAAGCTTTTGAAAACTATGCTTTAGAAAAAAATATTAATTTCTTTTATAAAGTAACGCAACCCAATGAAGAAATTATTATTGATGTAGAAAAAGTTGAACGTATTATTTTTAATTTATTATCAAACGCATTTAAAAATACACCACCGCATGGAACTATAAGTATAGAGGCAGGTATACATTATGTTGGCAAAGAAAAAATGATGGAAATAAGTGTGGTAGACTCTGGCAAGGGAATTCCAAAAGAAAATTTAAAAAATATCTTTGAGCGCTTTTATCAGCTGGGTAATTCAGAAAGTGAAGTAAGTGGTGGCGGTATTGGATTGGCGTTTTGTAAATCTCTGGTAAATCTGTTACACGGAGAAATATCTGCAAAAAGTACACCGGGTGTAGAAACTCGTTTTACTGTTATAATACCATCAAAAGAGGTAGAAGATTACGATATAAAAACAAATCAGGAATCTAAAAAATCTTTTATTAAAAATTGGGTTCCTTTAACAAATGAAATTATTAATGAAGATGTACAATTGTCTTTTTCTAATGTTAAAAAGGAGCATTCTATCCTTATTGTAGAAAATGAAGTTGATGTGCAGCATTTTTTATTTAGTACGCTATCTGAAAAATATGATATTGCAATTGCTAATAATGGAGTAGAAGGTTTAGAAAAATTACTTTTAAAAAAACCAGATTTAGTTATTAGTGATGTAATGATGCCAGAGATGGATGGTTTTGAACTTTGTAATAAAATAAAATCAGATTCAAAAACATGTCATATTCCGGTAATGCTTTTAACGGCATTGGGTGCTAATGAAGATATAGTTAAAGGCCTAGAATATGGCGCAGATGAGTATCTTAGTAAACCATTTTCGATTAAGCATTTAGAGCTTAGGGTAAGTAAACTAATTAAAAATAGTATACAATTAAAAGAATACTTTGCAAAAAACAGTGACCTACCGCAAGAAAAAAACACCATAGAATTGTCTATCAAAGACAAAGATTTTATGGAAAATATAATTAAAATTATAGAAAAAAATATCTCGAATTCTAATTTTGGAGTAGAAGAGTTATCCAAAGAAATTGGCTTAAGTACCTCGCACTTTTATAGAAGATTAAAACAATTAACTGGGCAAGTGCCAAATGTGTATATTAGAAACTTTAGATTGCAACGTGCTGCAAAACTTTTAGCAAGCAATAAAGGGTTTAATGTGGTTCAAGTGATGTATCAAATAGGTATCGAATCTACCTCTTATTTCTCCTCTTCATTCAAAAAATTGCATGGAATATCACCTTCAGAGTACCTTAAAAAGCACTCAAATCACTAGGTTTTAAGGGGAAAAGTAGATTTAAGCAACTATATGGGCTAAATGAGCAAGGGTGAAAACTGCTTCAATACTATTTTTGGGGAAATATTAACTAAAACAAAATTAATCATGAAATTAAAATTACTTATTTATTTAAACCGAGTTACAAAAGGCATAGCAATTATGGCGATAGCTTTAATTACTGCAGCAACATCTGCACAAGATGAAAAAAGTTTGGGGGGGAGAGTTTCGGCTAATACAATATATCCCGCAGGTACAGTAACTATTGAATCTCCACAATTTGATATTAATGGTGCAACCTTTAATATCAGTTTTGATGCTACACCTTCCGCAGATACAGATCCTGGGTCAGGGCATTTTATTGAAAGTGCTAATAGAGCACGATGGGGTGTTAATGGTTCTACAATAGATGGAAGTGATAATGAAGAAGTGCTTTTTGATAATTTACAAATTGTAAATTTTGTAGCTAACGCTTCAGGGTACACGCTAGCTTCTTTGAAAAATATACGTTTTATTGGACTTGCACTTAGAGGTACCAATGGTGTAGCTGATAACCCTAGAATTGTTGTGCATAACGGCGTTAATGCTGGTACTTTTGATTTAGGACAAGGGGCATCCACACAATTTGATCAAACATTTGGTACTCCTGTTATAAATGCTGCAGGTGAAACAAATATTGTTGGTAGTAATGATATAACTAGTTTTACGGTGAAACTTGCAGATACTGATCCTGGAAATGCTTTACAACTTGTATATATTAATGTAGGTGTTACAGCTGTTACAGAAACAGATTGGACAGGTGCAGTAGGAACAGTTTGGAGTGATGCTGGAAACTGGTCAAATGGTTTGCCTACAGGTAATTCTGTTGTGACAATTCCAAGTGGTCAAAACCCTGTTGTCGGTTCAGCTACTGGTGCAGAGGCATATAGTCTTGATGTAGATGCAGGTGGTTCTTTAACTGTAGACTCAGGTGGTTCTTTAATTGTAAATGGTACTTCATCAGGAGAAATTACATATAATGTAAATGTAGCAGATACAAATTGGCATTTGGTTTCTTCTCCAGTAATTGGAGAACAATATAATGATGATAATGCTGGTAATGATTGGGTTAGTCTTAACTCCATAGCTACCGGTAGTAATAACTCAACTAATAGAGGTATAGCAACCTATAGTAATGGTACTCCAGATCCAACTACGGCTAACTGGACATACTTTCAAGAAAATGGTGCAGCTGTAACTTTTGGTTCAGGTGTTGGGTATAGTTTAAAAAGAACAGTTGCAGGTGATTATGCTTTTACAGGTACTGTAGGAACTAGTAGTGTTTATCCTGCAATAACACAGGATGTAAGTAATTGGAATTTAGTAGGTAATCCTTTTTCTTCTTATGTAACAATATCAGAGTTAATTGCCCATAATGCAAGTAAACTAAGTACTAGTCATCAAGCAATTTATGTTTGGAATGGAACTAGTTACACAAGTACAACTGCTACAGATTATATTCATCCAGGACAAGCATTTTTTGTGAACTCTAATGTAGTAAATGGTAATTTTACATTTTCAGAAAATTTACAAAGTCATCAAACAGGGACTGCTTTTTATAGAGAAAATTCTACTGATGTTTCTTTAAATGTTTCTGTTTCTGATGGAAGTACTGTTAAAACAACTAAAGTTTCTTATTTAGAAAATAAAACAAATGGTTTAGACCCAGGTTTTGATGTTGGAATGTTTGATGGAATTGCATCTGAGTTTAGTTTATATACAAATTTAGTTGAAGATAACCAAAGTGTAAAATTTGAAAAACAAGCATTACCTAATTCAGATTACGAAAACATGATTGTGCCTGTTGGTGTTAAAGCAGCAGCCGGTAAAGAACTTTCTTTTACTGCGGAAGCATTAAACTTACCAGATGGAATAAAAGTGTTTTTAGAAGATAGAGTTGCAAATACGTTTACACGTTTAGATGAAGCAAATAGTAGTTTAAAAATAACTTTAACAGAAGCTTTAGATGGTGCAGGAAGATTTTACTTACATACAGCACAAAGTGCTTTAAGTGTTTCTGATGATGCTATCTTAAATAGCGTTAGTATTTTTAAAACAGGAACATCTACATTAAGAATTACAGGTTTAAGTGAAGGAAAAGCTTCAGTATCTTTATATAACCTTTTAGGTAAAAAAGTAATGACAAGTTCTTTTGATGCAGCTAACGTACAGGATATTTCTTTACCAAAGTTAGCAACTGGTGTTTACATTGTAAGTTTAAAAGCAACATCAGGTACTGTAAACAAAAAAATAATTTTAGAATAATTAATAAGACTTCTAAAAACATAGAAAGATGAAAAAACAAGTAAAAAATACCCAAGATATTTCTCGTAAAGAGGCTCTTAAAAAGATTGGTAATTACGGTAAATATGCAGCTTTAACTGCGTTAGGAACCTATTTAATTCTTAATCCACAAAAAGCGCAAGCTTCAAGCCCTGCAGCTCCAGGACTTGATTTTTAAATCAATTAAATAAATATTGTGGCATCCTTTATATAGGGTTACAGAATACATATATAAAAGGTAGTGATTTTTATCACTACCTTTTTTTTTGCTTATTATTTAGATTTTTTTGCTTGTATATTTGGTTTTTGTTCAGCATATAAGTAATAAATGAGGTTTATAATTCTTGTAAATCTCTGTTGTATTTTGGGTTGCACAGCTCCTTAATTTCCAATTCGTTTTAGGATAAAAAAGAGCCTCCTTTTTGTTTGATTTTTAGGTGTTTTTTAGTGGTGGAAGTGAGTTTGTAAAATAGGTTGTTTTAGAAAGTTCTCTTATCTAATTAGCTTCTTATTTTTCATTTACATTCAAATAAATACAGGATATTTTAACTCCATAGTGCAAAAAAAAATGCTCAAATCACTAGGTTTTATGGGAAAAAGTAGATTTAAGCAATCTTATGGGTTAATTGAGCAATGTCTAAAAATATTTCTTAACTAATTTTGGTATAGAATAAGTCACAACATTTATAAATAAACATATTAAAACCTCAAAATCATGGTGAAAAAAACATACCGCTTTCCTTTACTATTCATTTTTCTCTTAATTAGCCAAACTGTCCATTTACAGGATAAAAAGGATACGCAAGAAAGTATGGATAAAATGTGGGGAGAAACTTCTGTTATTGATGGAAATATAAGAGAAGGTAGGGGTAAATTTTTTGATGAAAGTAATTTTGGAATGTTTATTCATTGGGGATTGTTTTCTAATTTAGGAGGTAAGTGGAAAGACAAAACTTATTATGGTATTGGTGAGTGGTTAATGAACCCAAGAGTGGCAGATATTCCACCAAAAGAATATATGGAAGTTGCAAAAGATTTTAATCCTGCGAACTTCGATGCCAAAGCAATTGCTCAATTAGCAAAAGATGCCGGGATGAAATATATTATTATTACCAGCAAGCATCATGAAGGTTTTGCAATGTTTGATTCTAAAGTAAGTGACTTTGATATTGTAGATGCTACGCCTTTTGCTAGAGATCCTATGAAAGAGTTGTCTAAAGCATGTCATGATTTAGGTCTTGGTTTTGGTTTTTACTATTCTCATAATCAAGATTGGACTACGCCAGGAGGTGGAAATGGCCCTCAAGTACATGATGATGGATCTGAGGCAACTTTTAAAGAATATTTCTACAATAAATGTAAGCCTCAAGTAAGAGAAATTTGTACAAATTATGGCGATATAGACTTTGTTTGGTTTGATACCCCTGGTGGTATGAAAAAAGAATATGTAGTAGAATTAGCAGAAATGGTAAGAGAATTACAACCTAATGCTTTAATGTCTAGTAGAGTTGGTCATGGTTTAGGAGATTATGTAAGTCATGGTGATATGGAAGTACCAGCAAAAAATTTAGATGTTTTATGGGAAAGTTGCGATACTAACAACGATTCTTGGTCTTACGCTTGGTATGATAATAATTTTAAAAGCCCAAGAGAAATTTTACATAGACTAATTTCTACTGTTGGCCGTGGAGGAACTTATTTGTTTAATGTTGGTCCGAATGGAAAAGGCGAAGTGCCAGCAATTGGTGTAGAATTTTTAGAAGGAGCAGGAAAATGGATAAAAAAATATCCACAAGTTGTTTATGGTGCAGGTAGTTCTCCTTGGGGGCATGCATTTCCTTGGGGAGATGTTACTACAAAAGAAAAATCATTATTTCTTTCTGTTTTTGATTGGCCACAAGATGGTAAAATTTACTTACCAGGATTAGAAAACGAAATTGTTTCAGCAAAAATTTTAGGTACAGATACATCTGAAAATTTAAAATTCACTAAAAAGAACGGATGGTTTGTTTTTGATGTTCCTTTCCAAGTTCCTGATAACCCTGTTTCTGTAATTGAGGTTGTATTAAAAGATAATGTAAAAAATGTAAAAGTAGAAAGTGCATTAGGAATTTATCCAAATATTGAAACTGAGTGTTTAGTTGAGTTTGCAGAAGTGCAAAATGCAACCAAAAAACACGTAAGATGGATGGAAAAATTTGGAGAATGGAAAAAAACAAATCAAGTAAGTGATTGGAAAAAAGATAGCAAAGCCACTTTTACTGTAAATGTATTAGAGCCTGGATATTATTATTTAGACCTTAATTATAACGGTGAAGGTAGATTGGTTTGGAATACAAGTACAGATGAAGGCATTGTAGTTCAAAATCAACAAGCGGCAACAGAAAAGTATCAGCCATATCCAATGGGTATTTTAGAATTTAAGACAGCAGGAAAACATACCATTTCTGTTTCATTGGTAGAAGGTGATCCGCACACATCAAGTTTAAAATCAATAATTATTAAACCAATAAAATAATAATTATTAAAGAATTAAGTACTTGTAGTTTAGGTATTTATAGCAGTAGTAAACATTCAATTAACTCAATTTAATTTAAATTAACTCAAACAAATTATGAAGAAAATTTTATTTGCTTTTATGGTTACTTTATCCATAACCATGTTTTCTCAAAAAAAAGCAATTACTGGTAATGTAACAGATGGTACAGGTCTGCCGCTTCCAGGTGCAAGTATCCTTGAAAAAGGTACTTCTAATGGTATACAGACAGATTTTGATGGAAATTTTTCTATTAGTGTTAGTAGTGAAAAATCCATATTGGAGATTTCTTATATAGGTTTTTCTAAAAAAGAAATACTTGTAGGAAATCAAACTAAGATAATAGTGGTTTTAGAAGAAGACGCTGCTAGCTTAGATGAAATAGTAATAATTGGTTATGGAGCCGTTAAGAAAAAAAACTTAGTAGGTGCTGTAGCAACGGTTGATGCTGAAAAAGCGTATTTGGCGCCAACGGCAAATTTAGATAATGGACTTCAAGGAAGGGCAGCAGGTGTTCAAGTTACCTCTTCTAGTGGAGCTCCTGGTAGTGCACCAGTAATTGTTATTCGTGGGGGTAACTCAATAACAGGAGGGAATAGCCCTTTATATGTGGTAGATGGCTTTGTAGGAGCAGATAATATATCATCATTGAACCCTAATGATATAGAGTCTATGCAAATATTAAAAGATGCATCTCAAACTGCAATTTACGGTGCTAGAGGAACAAATGGTGTAATAATCATTACTACAAAAAAGGGGAAAATTGGTAAGCCCGTTGTAAACTTTAGAATGTCTTCTGGTATGCAAACTTTACCAAATGAAATTAATGTGCAATCGTCAAGAGAATTAGCAACATGGTTTAATGACATTGCTACAGATCAAACCAACTTGCCTTTTGATTTAAACAACCTTCCAACAACGGAAACTAATTGGCAGAAAGAATTGACAAGAGCGGCTACTTTGTCTGATTATCAATTATCTGTTAGTGGTGGTAGTGAGTCTGTGAAATATTACGTGTCTGGTGGTTACCTTTCTCAAGAAGGTATCATACTTGGATCTGGTTTTGACAGATATAGTTTACGTTCTAATATTGATTTTAAGCTATCAGATAAATTTAAAGCAGGGATTAATTTCTCACTTTCAAGAACAGAAAGAGAAAATAATACCATAAGTTTTACGCAGTTACTAAGAGAAGATCCATCAAAACCTGTTTATGATGATGAGGGTAACTATTTTATAGGTACAAATCCTATATTAGCAAGTGAAACAGGTCACTTGTTAGCGGATGCTTTATTAGATGATGATAATACCACTTTAGATAAGATTTTTATCAATACGTATATTCAAGGAGGTTTCTACGACAATAAGTTAATTTGGAAATCTACTATAGGAGCAGATTTTATTAACAATAAACGTCATCGTTTTACACCTTCAACCAATCCTAGTTATATTATGAATAGCAATAGATTGGCACGAGCAATTATTAATAGATCTAATAATGAAGAATTTTTAAATGAAAATACGCTTAACTTTTCAGAAACGTATGGTGATCATGCTATAAATATTTTAGCAGGTGCTTCGTTTCAGACTCAAAGTAGTGAAAATGTTCAAATATCTGCAAACGATATACCAAGTGATGGAGTAGGTGTAAATGCTATTCAATTGGCACCAGCAGAAGGTGTTTCTATTTCTTCTGGTTATAGTGAAATTCATCAACTAGGTGTTTTTGGTAGAATTAATTACATCTATAAAGACAAATACATTTTTAATGCATCACTTAGAAGAGATGGTAAGTCTAGTTTAGGCGTTAATCAAAGGTACAGAAACTTTCCATCAGCATCTATTGCATGGAAAGTAAAAGAAGAGTCATTTATGCAGAATATAGAAACTATAGATGATCTTAAATTTAGAGTAAATTACGGAAGAACAGGAAATTCTGGTGTAGCGGCATTCAACACCATTGCAAACTATGGTATTGATGGTACTACAATTCTTGTAAATGGCGTAACAGTACCTGGGGTAACCCAAGGACAAATTGCAAAGCCAGATCTTGGTTGGGAGGTAACAGATCAATTTGATGCTGGTCTTGAAATTTCATTATTTAATAGAAGACTTTCTGCAGAGGTAGACGTTTACTATAAAAATACTACAGATTTATTATTGGCTGAAAAAGTAAGTGAATTTACAGGTGAAGGAACGCTATTAACTAATGTTGGAGAGGTTGAGAACAAAGGTCTAGATATCACTTTAATAGGAAAAATAATTGAAACAGACAATTTTAAATGGGATGCAACCTTAAATATTTCTACGTTTAAAAATAAAGTGTTAGATTTAGGGCAGAGTACATTTCTTTCTACAAATAATCTAGGTGCGCCAGCTACTGATGAAAATAGTAGATTAATGGTTGGGCAACCTGTTGGAATATTTTGGGGAGCAAAATATTTAGGCTTTGATCCTACTACAGGTGATGCTATTTTTGAAGATATAAGTGGACCAAATGGTGAGCCAGATGGTATTTATAGTGAAGAATATGACGATCAAGTAATTGGAAATGCAAACCCTGACTTTTTTGGAGGACTGCAAACCAATTTTAGCTACAAAAACTTCGATATATCAGCATTCTTTGCGTTTAGTGTTGGTAATGAGAGCTATAGTGAAGAGTTTTTTAGAGTAAATGAAATTTCGGTGAATAGTTTTGCTTCCATCCGTAATAATATGTACTCTGTAAACAATACGGAAAACGCATTGTATCCAGCGTTTGGTAGTCAAAACTATGATCTTTCTAGTAGTTTGTATGTACAAGATGCTAGTTATTTAAGATTAAGTACTTTACAAATAGGCTATAATTTTCCAGAAGATTTAATTAAAGGATTGGCCAAGTTTAGAGTTTATGCAACAGGTAATAATCTTTTCTTATTAAAATCTAATGATTATGTAGGTTTTGACCCAGATGTAAGTACAGGTGCCGATGGTAAACTTCAACGTGGTTTTGATGCCATTGGGTATCCACAAAACAGGTCTCTTCTTTTGGGAATTAATGTTAGCTTTTAACTCAAATTTAAACCATTAAAACACTTAAAATGAAAAATATAAATATAATTAAAGTTTTGATGTTTGCCTTTTTAGGTATATTCATCAGTTGTAGTAATTTTTTAGATGAAGATGCAAAAGGTTTGTTAACCCCAGAAACATTCTTCAAAAATGAAGCTGAAGCAACTTTAGCCTTAAACAAGTTAAATGAAGGTGTTGGTTCTTCAGGATTTCTTTTCTTCTTGGGAACCGATGTTGGTGTTTCAGGTAGAATAAGTTTAGCAGCATCACACAAGTTTGGTGCTTACGATTTTGATGTGAGTGATAATAGACTTAAATGGTTAACTCAATATTCTAACATTAAAGATGCTAATTTAGCTTTGGCAAGTATTGTGAAGTCTGATTTATCAGATGCCGTAATAGGAAATGTAGTTGCTCAGTCATATTTCTTTAGAGCATTTCAATATATAAATCTTGCAACTACGTATGGAGATGTTCCTTATTGGAGAGATGAATTAACCAATCTTGAAGAACTTTCCTTAATTGGGCAAACAGATGCTACATTAATTCTTCAAGATATGATTGCAGATTTAGATTCTGCAATTAAATCTGGATATTTATCTACAGATACTTGGGGAGATAATGAAGGAAGACCAACTGTTTGGGCAGCACGCATGTTAAAAGCGTATGCACATGTTTGGTTAAAAGAATGGGCTGCAGCTCGTACAGAACTTATAGAGGTAACTACGAATTCTCCACAGACGTTGAATGATGATTATGCAGATATGTATAGAGAAGGTAATGAAATTCATTCAGAGATTATTTTTGGGAAAGAATACCTTACAGATGTATTAAGTACTAATAATACAACAGCCCGTCCGAATTTAGCAGCAGAGAGTAGCAGTGTAAAGAATAATGCTTTTAAAGATGTAGGAATGACCAATGGTTCTGCACCTTTTACCTTAAGAAAAAGTTTTGCTGATACGTATGATGATGATGATAAAAGAAAACTTTATAATGTATGGGACAATCATACAATATACCAAATTGATGAGGTAACTAAAGATACAATTTCCTCTACTAATTATAAATTTGCAAAGATTTATATTCCTAAGTTAATGCGTGGGCTTGTACCACCAAGTGATCCTTTAATGCTAGAACATGAAGCACAAAATAACTCAAGTGCTCCAGAACGTATCTTTTTATTATCAGATGCTTATTTATTGCTTGCAGAAGTAGAGTTTATGATAGGAGGTTCCTCTTCAGCAGCACTTGCAGCCATTAATTACAAAAGAACTGAGAGAGTAGGTTTGCCAGATTATACTTCAATTACAATGCAAGACATACGTAATGAACGTGCTTGGGAGTTGTGTGGTGAAGGTTTCTGGGGTAGAAAAAGAGATCTTATTCGTTGGGGAATACTAGATGCTACAGTAATTGGTTTACCAGCTGCTGAAACGGCTGCAGGAGCATCTACAGTGGCTATTGAACGCGCACAAGATGAGGCAGATTTTATTTCAAATGCTCCAGCAGGAAGATATACACAATATCCAGTACCACTTGTAGATATTTTACAAAGTGAAGCTATTGGTGGCGCTTTAAAGCAAAACCCATTATGGGAATAATTTGATTTGTAGTTTGTTTTTAATTGTTTAAATTTAAAGACCCATTGAATAAGATTTAAAATACTTAGTTTTATTCAATGGGATATTAAAGATTAAACTGGTTATAGACACTACTGTAAAATCAAAGCTAGTTGAATAATTAACAATAATAAAAGAATGATAAAATTTAACAAATTTATAGTTTTAGTAACCTTCTTAATCGTAGGCTTTTCATGTAAAACTGAAAAATCTGAAAAAAGCGAAGAAGTTAAGAAAAAACCGAATGTAATTATTGTAATTACAGATGATCAAGGGTATGGAGATCTAGGGCATACTGGTAACAAAATAATAAAAACACCTACCATAGATAAATTTGCAACGCAAGGTATTAGCTTAACAAACTATCATGTAGGTACAACTTGTGCACCAACTCGTGCAGGAATACTTACTGGTAGAAATTGTAACAGAAATGGCGTATGGCATACCATTATGGGAGCTTCTATATTAAATAGAGAAGAAGTAACAATGGCAGACGTTTTTAAAGAGAATGGTTACAAAACAGCAATGTTTGGTAAATGGCATTTAGGAGACAATCATCCATTTTTACCAGAAGACCGCGGGTTTGATGAAACTTTTTACCATGGTGGTGGTGGTGTAGGTCAAACTCCAGATTATTGGAATAATGATTATTTTGATGACACATACCACAGAAATGGAGTTCCAGAAAAAGTAGAAGGTTATTGTACAGATGTTTGGTTTGATGAAGCAATTAAGTTTATAGAGAGCAAAAAAGATGATCAATTTTTATGTTATTTAAGTTTAAATGCACCTCATTCGCCATACAATGTTCCTCAAAAATATTATGATTTGTATAAAAACGAAGACAGTTTATTAGAAAGCCAAAAGCGTTTTTACGGAATGATTACGAATGCAGATGAGAATTTTTCGAGACTATTACAAAAATTAGATGAGTTAAAAATAGCAGAAAATACCATTGTAATTTTTACTACGGATAATGGTACTTCTGGAGGTTATAAAGTTGATGAAAAAACAGGCGAAATACATGGGTATAATGCAGAAATGCGTGGTACTAAGGCAAGTGAGTATGAAGGCGGACATAGAGTGCCTTTTATTATTAGATGGCCAAATGGAAAATTAGAAGGAGGAAAATCACTTTCAGATTTAACTGCACATGTAGATCTTTTACCAACATTAACGTCTTTAGCGGGAATTAATTTTACGTCTGATAAAGTAATGGACGGAACAAATATAGGTGCGTATTTAAAAGGAGAATCTAAAATTAAAGATCGTTATTTAGTTACAGATACACAACGTATTTCTTGGCCTGTAAAAGGAAAACAAAGTTCAGTAATGGATGGAAACTGGCGTTTGGTAAATGGAAGTGAGTTGTATAATTTAAGTGACGATCCAGGACAAACAAATAATTTGGCGGCTCAACATCCAGAAAGAGTAGCAAAAATGAATGCTTTTTATGAATCTTGGTGGACAAGTGTAATCAAAGAAACTAAGTATTCTACCATAGATTTAGGTGTAGATGAGATGGAAGTTATTACCTGTCATGATGCAAGAACAGTAGATTATTTTCCACCATGGAACCAAAGAATGATAAGAACAGGAGAACCAATGAAACCAGCTCCGTTTTTTGTGAATTTTGTAAAACCAGGAAATTATAATTTTAAATTAAGACGTTGGCCAATGGAAAGTGGAGTAGCATTAGGGGCTGAAATTGATGATGAAAGACCAGAAACTGCTAGTACAGATATACGTGTCAAAGGACAATCAATGAAATTTAAAAAAGCCTTTCTAAAAATTGGAGACAAAGAAATATCTGTAAAGGTAGACAATACAGCGCAATCTGCAGATCTTCAATTTACAGTTGAAGCAGGAAAAACAGAGCTGTTAGCTTGGTTTGAAATGGAAGATGGAACCTTAAGTAATGCCTTCTATATTAATGTAGAAAATAGTATCAACTAATATAAATAGTAATAATAAATAGTAATAATAATTAATAATTTAAAAACCAGTAAAAATGAAGAAAATCGCAACTTTAGTATTTGTAATGTTTATTACAATATCATTATCAGCACAAAAGAAAAAAGGAAAACCTGCAAATAACGATTGTTATTTAACAGAAGCAGCCAAAACATTTGACCTATCTGATGATAAAAAAAGTGAACTAAATGACCTTTTAGTAAAGGCTTCAGAAGATCGTGCTGAAATTAAAAAAGGCGTTAAAGCTGGAGAAATTGCTAAAGATCAAGTGAAAGGAAAAACGAAAGGAATTAATCGTAAATATTTTGCTGATTTAGGCAAATTAACAGGGAAGTCTAAAAAAGAGGTAATGACTTTTGTTAAAGAAGTTGGAGATAAGTGTAAAAATAATAATAAGAAGAAAAAGAAGAAGAAAAAAAATAATTAATAGATAAACAATAATATTTTCAAATTATGAAAATCATATTTTTCAATTCAAAAATTCATCAAGTTTTAATACTACTTGTTTTAAACTTACTAATTCTTCCAACAACTGTTGCGCAAGAAATAGTAGGTTATACAGAAGTAAATTCAAAAACTGAATTCCAAAAATTAGATGGTAATTCTAATGGAGAACTAGATATAACTGAAGTCTTTCAGATTTGGAAACAGTTAAGAAAATATGATACTGACAATAACAAAAAGCTATCATTAGAAGAATTTTCAAAATTTGAAATTCCTTATTTAAAAACCAGAGGGAAGAAAAATCTAAATATAAAATACAAAACTACAGAAGCAGAAGATTTGTATTTAGACATATATTATCCGACACAAAATATAGGTAATAAAAAATTGCCAATTGTATTTTATACCCATGGTGGAGGTTGGTTTAATGGAAGTAAAGAAAATATTACAAGAAATCCTGTGGCAGCTCCTTTTTATAAGTTGTTGGAACAAGGTTTTGCAGTAGTTTCTATTAACTATAGATTGACAAGAAGAAAATCTGTATTAATGCGCGATTGTGTTATAGATGCTATGGATGCTTTGCGTTTTTTATCAAAAAATAGCGATGCATTTGCATTAGACACAAACTGCGTTTATCCCATAGGAGATTCTGCAGGAGGTCATATAGCTCAAATGATAACACTTGCAAATCCAAATGATTTTAAAGGTGATAAAAAGCTTTTTGGTAACTCATATAAAGTTATTGCTGGTGTGTCTTGGTATGGTCCTTCAGATTTTACCATTAAAAAATTATTTGAAACAACAGATACCAGTAAAAATCCAGATAGGTTTAGTTCTAGAATTACAAAAAAAGAAACAAACCCTTCTAAAATGTTAACAATGTATAAAGAGATGAGTCCTATATTTTATTTAACAAAAAATAGTCCTCCTTTGTACATGATGGCTGCTGATAATGACACCACCATACCTGTAGGGCATGCTTATCATATAAAAGAAAAAGCAGATAAAATTAATGCCAATGTAGATATGTTTATTGTAAAAAATGCAGGACATAATTGGCGAAAAGCAGGAGGAAACATTGACCCAACATTAGAAGTAATCACTCAAAAAACTGTGGACTTCTTTTTAAAGTATAAACAATAATATTAACAATTAAAATAAATATATCATGAAAAAAAATTACACCTTAAAAACAATTAAAAAAGGAATAGTGATTATGGCTATTTTAGCAGGGTTTACACAGGTAAATGCGCAAACTGAAACTGAATATGCTACTAGTATAAGACCTGATGCTACTATTTTAACATATCCTAACGGTGCAGCTAACTTTATTTCAGGTGAAATAACCCATGAAGGAGCAACTTTTAAACTACAACTTACTGCAACTCCCTCAGGAAATGACAATGCATTTATTGGGAATGCAACAAATAGAAGATTTGGTGTTGGTGATAGTACAGATGCTACTAATACTCCCAATTTCCTTAACTCAGATTTTGGTGATGTGATAACGTTTAATACTTTAGAAGTTATCGACTTTAATGATAATGGAACAGGGTATACGGAAGCTGCCATTTCAAAATTAAATTTTAGAGCAATAACGATTAGAAGTGGTCATGGAGCTGCAGATAATGCTAGTATTACTGTTGATGGAGCTACCAATGCTGGTACCTTTGAGTTAGGACAATTAGCAACTATAAATGAAGTTTTAGAATTTGGTGTAGAATATACCAACCAAGCAAGTACTCCTTTTACTATTGGATCACAAGAGGGAGATATAACTACTGTTACTGCTACTAATGGAGCAACAGACGGAGTAAGTAATTTTCAATTATTAGGCTTGAATGTAGGGTATACATTTACAACAAGCGCAACTGCTTCTGTAGATGATAATGTAAAAAAAGATGCTTTTTCTATTTTTCCAACTATAGTTGAAAACACTTTTTCTGTAAACAAAGAATTTAAAACTTTAAAAATCATTGATTTAACAGGTAAAACAGTAAAATCATTTGAAAGCTCTGATGTTTTAGAAGTATCTGGTATTGTACAAGGTTTGTATATAGTAACGTTAAAATCTGCTACAGGTGCTACATCTACTAGCAAAATGATTGTTAAGTAGATTTAAAACCTTCTTTGACATGCACAATAGAAGCTAATGTTGATGTATTTACCATAAAAAATGCAGAACATAATTGGCGAAAAGCAGGAGGTAACATTGAGCCAACATTAGAAGTAATCACACAAAAAACTGTGGACTTCTTTTTAAAGTATAAACAGTAAATATTAATAATTAAAATAAATTTATCATGAAAAAAAATTACACATTTAAAACAATTAAAACAGGCTTAGCTATTTTTGCGATGGTATTTAGCTTTGCAAATGCAAACGCACAAACGGAAGAGGTACTTATAAGTAGCAATATTAGAACTGTGGGTACTACTGTATATGCAGGAGGAGCAATTGATATTGTAACATCTGAACAAACAGTAGAAGGGACAACATTTAAAATTCAAGTCACTCTTACTCCTAATTCAACTGCATCAGGTAGCGGTGCTTATATTGAGAGTAATGGTAATAATAGATATGGAGTTGATGGGGCTTCAATTGACGGAGACTTGGTTGAAACTATTACCACTAGTAATTTAACAGTTATTGATTTTAATCCAGGTGAAACATCTTATACAGTAGATGCTATCTCAGATATACATTTTACGGGAGTTACTCTTTTTAATATGAATGGTGCTAATGATCAACCTTTATTTACGATTGTTGGAGGAACTAATCCTGGTACTTTTAACATAGGACAGGGAGCAGCAAGATCTGGAACGATTACATTTGGGACTCCTTATACAAATGGAGCAGATCCAGCAGTAGAAACAACAGTAGGAAGTACTACTGGGGTAACTGCTTTTACACTTGGTAATGGTTCTACAGAGGCGAATGATTCTTACCAAATTATTGGTACTAATTGGGCTCTTACTTTTACTAAAGATACCACTCTTGGAGTAAATACTATTAATAAAAAAGATGATGCTTTAACTATTTTTCCAACAGTTACAGATGGAGCTTTTTCTGTAAACAAAGCCTTTGAAACTTTACAACTTTTTGACCTAACGGGTAAAGCTGTTAAAACATTTAAATCTTCTGATGCTTTAGAAGTATCAGGAATTGGTTCTGGACTTTATATTGTTAAAATTCAATCGGAAGTTGGTGCAATTTCTACAGGTAAATTAATCGTTAAATAATCATAAAAACCATTTCATAATTTAAGTAAAAAGGATAAAATTTCGGTTTACTTAAATTATGAAACTTTTTAATCTGCAATTTTTTATCAAAAGATGAAAAAAAATACAATTCATATATTGGTGTTTCTTTTATGTTCGTTTTCAATTAACATAAGTTTTGAAGCACAAGTTCTAGACCCAGAATTAGGTCTGAGAGCAGATTGGTTGCGAGGAACCTATGGTTTAAATTGGAAACCTGGTAGAGGTGCTAATGGTGTATATGAAGGCAGAGATTATACGATTGAACATTTTTTAGATCAAATTAAACATCTTAAAACAGTTGATTATATTCAGGTTCATTTAAATGAATCAAGTATATATTCACCTGTTCATGCGGGTACGCATGCATTAATAGAATCATTTTGGGAAGGTGATACTAGTAGTGGAAATCCAATAAATTTAGTTGTTCCTAGAGCATCTATAGGTAGAGACCCTTTTTTAGAGGTAATTAAAGCGGTAAAAGCTGCAGGACTAAAAGTGCAAGTGTATGTGAATAGTTCAAATATGCTTAGAAGAGTAGGTAACTCGTCACCAGATGATTTTCCGGATGTAACTAATAGATGGATGAATTGGTGCGATACAGACGCAACAGCTCAAGCTTTTTTAAATAGCAAGTCTTATCATACAGATGGTGATAATGAAAATCGTCCGTATATGTTTTGCTATGCAGAATATATTCTAAAGGATTATGCCATTAGATATGGAGATTTAATTGATGCTTGGTGTTTTGATTCAGGACGCTATATGTGGCAATATGGTGGAGATAATCAAGATAGTGATGATGTGAACGAACAAAGAATTTATCAAGCCTTTGCAGATGCCTGTCATGCAGGTAATCCGGAAGCAGCAGTTTCTTTTCAAAATTCACCTGGTAGTAATAATTTGGTAGACAATCCGTTTACGCCTGCTACACTTTTTTGTGATTATATGTTTGGACATCCGTTTAACGGAGGAAAAAACGTAGGAGACAATCCAGCGAATGAATTTATCATTAAATGGACAGCAGACAGAAATGGTTATGCTCATATAAATGATGGTAAAACCAGAACTTGGGATGATAAGGTAGTAGGACATTATGACCCACCAATGAGCAGCACAAAATGGAATGCTGGTTCAGAACCTGGTGTTTCTAATGATGTGTTTGCAGAGTATTATGGTAAAATGATGTTAGGCAATGGTGCCGTATCCTTCGGTATACCTTTGAATGGCAGATATAATTTTGAAAATAAATTATTAAGTCAAGATTGGGCAATGGTTCAATTAGAATTATTAGAAGATTATTTAAGTGTACATCAATTTCCTGGTGCACCAAATTGGGCAAGACAACATACCGTTTTACCTGATGCTACTGTAGGAGAACCTTATTTGCATAACTTGATTGATGGAGTTGATTTTTGGGACTCTGAAGGAGATATAATAACTAAACTTTTTGCTGTAGAAACAGATACTTTTCCGTCTTGGTTAACCATCCTAGAAACACAAGCTGGTGTTTGGACCTTGAGCGGAACACCAACAGAAACAGCATTGGCAGATTATGATTTTAGATTAAGAGTAGAAGACGCAACTGGTGGAAATAATAGATGGGTTAATTTGAAAGTTAATGGTGGAGTACTTGCTACCGATACCAAAGAATTAGATAAGGAATCCTTTAATTTATTTCCTAATCCTGTAAATAATACTATTTCATTAAACATTCCAATTCATTCAGCAAAAATTATAGATCTAACAGGTAAGGTGGTTAAAACCTATGATTCAGAAATAAAAAAGTTAGATGTTTCCAATTTACAATCTGGTATTTATATTTTGAAAGGGCTTAGTACAGATGGAATAAAAATGATTAAAAAGTTTGTAAAATAAATTATATAGATGATGAGCTCACAACCGAAATTTATAAAAAACAGAAAAATAGTTATTCTATTTACTTTTTTATGCACCCTAATTATTTTGCCAAAGGCAGAAGCTCAGATTCCAGATCCAGATCAAGGATTAAGAGCAGATTGGATGAAAGGTGCTTTAGGTTTGTTATGGTTGCCTGAGCGCAATTACAATGGTAATATTGAAGGTATTAGAATTGATGATTTTATTACTCAAATAAAAGACCTTAGAACCATTGATTATGTACAACTTCCATTAACGAGTCCAAATATTTTTTCTCCAATACATGTTGGACCTCATCCTATAATAGAAAGTTTATGGCAAGGAGATACTGATACAAATGGTGATATAATTAATTTGGCAGTTCCTAGAGAAGCAGTAGATGATCCTCTTTTAAGCTGGTTAAAAGCATTAAGAGCAGCAGGATTAAAAACGGAAATATATGTAAATTCATATAATTTATTAGCTCGTAATCCAGATGATACGCAAACTAATTATCCAGACGTTTCAAATCGATGGAAAGAATGGTGTGATACCAATGCAGAAGCGCAAACTTTTATAAACAGTCAAACCTACCATAATGGAGATGGCAGACGAAAATACATGTTTTGCTATGCTGAATTTATTTTGAAAGATTATGCAGAACGTTATGGAGATTTAATTGATGCATGGTGTTTTGATTCTGCAGATAATATTATGGAAAATGAGTGTGGAGACGATCCTGCATCTGATGATGTAAATGAACAAAGAGTTTATCAAGCTTTTGCTGAAGCTTGTCGTTCAGGAAATCCAAACGCAGCAATTTCATTTAATAATAGTGTTGGTGATAGAGAAGGAAACCCGTTTACAACAGCCACTCTTTTTGATGACTATACTTTTGGACATCCTTTTGGAGGAGCAGGAAACATGGTGGAACCAAGAGATCCTTTATATTTCTATAATTTTGGAATTATTGAATGGATGATAGCTTATAATGGATATGCTTTTAGAGATGATTCAAGAGATTGGAATGATAATGTTGTTTCGCATTTTTTTCCAAAACAAAGTTCTACATCATGGAATGCAGGCAATACTCCTTGTTTAACAGACGAAGAATTTGTAGAATGGACTACCAAAGGTCTTATAAGTGGAGGAGCAATTACTTGGGGAACTCCTTTAGTGAGAACAAATTTAGAAAATTCGCCAGTTCTAACATTACAACCTTATGCTTTAACTCAGTTTGAGCTTACGGATACGTATTTAAAAGAATTTCAGTCTCCCGGAGCACCAAATTGGTCCAGACAATATACTATTTTACCACCTGCTCATAAAGGTTCTTTATACTCACATAAATTAATAGAAGGGTTTGATTTTTGGGATCCAGAAGGAGATGTTATTACATCACTTATAGCTTCAGGTAGTTTTCCTTCTTGGTTAACCATTACAGAAACAGATCCTGGAGTTTGGACATTAAGCGGAACTCCTACAGAAACAGTAGATACAGATTATAATTTTAATCTACAAGCAAACGATGCAACTGGCGGGACTAATAGACAAGTAACATTAAACGTTTTATCAGAATTTGCTTCAACAGAGGTTCAAGTAAAAGCAACAGCAAGTACTAATTATGGAATAAATACAAAGGCTGTTATGTATTCTGATGTTCAAACCGCACCAGATGGATTGGCAACCTATAGAATTTCAATAGATGTTACACCTACAAGTGATAAAGCCGTAATTTCTGGGGTTTCAGGAGGTGATGCAACAGAAAATTCTTGGGGATTAGGAGATGGAACAAACAGTAATAGCGATGATATTTTTACAGGTAGTGATAACGAGTGGGTAGAAAGTATTAATAATATTCAAATTGTTGATTTTAATGCCAATGGAGGATCTCTTACTGTAGACAACTTTTCAGGTTTTTTTAAATCTATTACTATTGTGAATGCTCAATCCGTAAATGATTTTGTTTCCTTAATAGTTGATGCTACAACGTACAATCCAGGACGTTTAGCAAACAAATTAGAAACCCTAGATTTAGAATTAGAAACTTCAACTACTAATATTACTGATTTTGCTATTGGAACAGGAAATGATTCAGCAACTAATAAATGGTCAGTTGAAGGAATAAATATAGCTATTGAAATTAATGATAGTAGTTTATCTACTTCTGAAATAAATCAAGAAGAAATAGTCCCATTTGTTTTATTTCCAAGTCCTGCAAATAATCAAATTTCATTTAACATGCCATTGCATACGGTTAAAATTATAGATGTAACCGGAAAAGAATTGAAAACTTTTTCAAAAGAAACAAAAAATATAGATATCTCAGATTTTATGTCGGGTATATACATCCTAAAAGGAATTAATTCCGAGGGAAAAACTATTATAAAAAAATTTATAAAACAAACTTCAAACTAATCTAATTAAAGAATGAATAACAAAGAAAAAATATTGATAAATGTGGGTAAGCGTAATTTCTTAGTCATACTTTTTTGTTTGTTATTTGGAATGTATAACATACAATCTCAAGTATTTTACGATGAAACATCATCAAATGAGTTATTGTCTATAGAAGGCGGTGCTACTTGGGCTAGCCCATCAAATGGAGGTTTTGAATACAATAATAATGGTACCAATGTTCAAAATAGAGCATTGTTGTATTCTACATCAGCCTATCAATCTGAAGATGGTTTTAAGCTAACAATAGAATATACCACAGGATCTATTGAGGATGTTGCTGGGCATAATTTTTCTTTTGGTTTAATAAGTGATGAAACTGATTTAGCAACGTATTCAGGTTTTAATCCTTTTAGAGCAGAAACATCAGTATATAGTGTTGGAGCTAATCTAACAACTAATGAAGACGCAACAGCAAGAGGATTAAATTTTACCAACACTACAGAAAGGGTTACTTTAGATGAATCTGGAACCAGCGTACAGTTTGCCACAGATGAAACCACAAAAGTTACTATAGAAATAGGTATTGGTGGTTATTGGTCTTATCGTATTAATGATGTTTATGAAGAATCTGGTGTATTACTTGAAGGTTTTGATTTCAATAAAAATTACCATGTTGCAGTGTATGGGCAAAGTGATAATGGTGATGGAAAATCAATTCAGTCTATAACATTAGAAAAAAGATATGCTTTAGGAGAACGCGCAGTAAAATTACGAGGAACTTGGAATTCAGAAATTCTAGTAGATTTAGTAGATGACAGGATCAAGAACCTTAAAACATTAGATCGTTTAGGTGTAAGTTTTACAAACGGCGCTGTATTATCAGCAGAACACAAAGTGCCTCATAAATTGTTTGATATGTTAGCTGGTGGAGATGCAGCTGCCCCGGCTTGGGGAGATTTAAATTCAGATACACCTGATAATGATAAAATGCTAGCGGATATTTTAAAAATTAAAGCTGCTGGTTTTTATGTAAAAACCTACACAAATTCTGAAAATTTTGTGGGTCCAAATGCAGACTATCTTCAACCATTTGTAGATAGTTGGATAGCATATTGCGATACAGACCCAGAAGTACAGGCCTTTATTAATAGTAAACCCTACCATACTGGTATATGGAATAGAGATACTGAAACCTATGAAGATGCCACTGATAATTTTCCTATGAGAAAATATATGTTTTGTTATGCAGAATATTTTCTGAAAGATTATGCATTACGTTATGGTAAATACTTAGATTCATGGATTTTTGATGACGGCAGTACTATGGGACAAAATGGAGATAATGCCACAAGTGGTATTGTAGAAGAACAAAGAATATATCAAGCTTTTGCAAATGCTGTGCATGCAGGTAATCCTGATATTCCAATTGCTTTTAATAATGGAAGGAGTACAACAAGCTATAATGCCTATCCTTATGCACATCCCGTTAGATTTGAAGACTTTACCTTTGGACATGCTTTTGGAGGAAATAATAATCATGCAGAAAAAGAAAATGGAAATCAATTCAACCTTAATTACCAATATGTAACCCGTATGACAGAAACCAATGGGTTTGTACATTCAGGTGGAAGTTGGGATTGGGATGATAAGATTGTTGGGAATTTTCATTCAAAATTATCAACAACAGCATGGAAATATGGACCTACACAAGCATGGGAACAAGAAGATTTTAATCAATGGAACTTAGAGGCAATGCATGCAGGTGGCTCTATGACATGGGGAGGATCTTTTAATAGAGCAGAAACTACAATTTATGATTGGGTATATGTGCTATTGGAGGGTATGGATAATTACCTTGCAGAATACGAAAATCCAGGACCACCAAATTGGGCAAGAGCTCATACTATTTTACCATCGGCTTACAAAGGTTTCTTATACACACATACATTAAAAGAAGGTATTGACTTTTGGGATCCGGAAGGAGATGTAATTACATCATTGATTGCTACTGGCAGTTTTCCGTCATGGTTAACTATTACAGAAACAGCATCTGGTGAATGGACTTTAACCGGAACTCCAACAGAAACAACAGATACCGAGTATGAATTTAATTTACAAGTGAATGATGCTTCCGGAGGAACTGATAGAAAAGTAACATTAAATGTTTTTTCAGAAATTGCCTCAACAGCTGTTCAAATAAAAGCAACGGCAAGTACAAATTATAGTATCAATACCAAGGCTGTAATGTATTCTGATGTTCAAACAGCACCAGATGGATTAGCAACCTATAGAATTTCAATAGATGTTACACCTTCCAGTGATAAAGCCGTAATTTCTGGTATTTCAGGAGGCACAGCAACAGAAAATTCTTGGGGTTTAGGAGATGGAACAAACAGTAATAGTGATGATATTTTTACAGGTAGTGATAACGAATGGGTAGAAAGTATTAATAATATTCAAATTGTAGATTTTAATGCCAATGGTGGATCTTTTACTTCAGATAATATAATCGTCAATTTTAAATCTCTTGTTATTGTTAATGCACAATCTACAAACGATTTTGTTTCATTAAAATATAATGACACTAATATTGATGTAGGTAGATTAGAAAATCAAACACAAGAAATTGATTTAGAAACTATTTTAAATACAGATTCTATTAATGAGTTTGCTATAGGCGTTGGAAATTCAGAAGCTACTAATAAATGGGCTATAGAAGGAATTAATGTTATTATTAAATTTGAAGAGAATAGGTTATCAACTTCAGATATAAATCAAAATAAAATTGAGCCTTTTAGTGTATTTCCAAATCCAGCAAAAAATCAAATTTCATTTAATCGTTATTCAGTAAAGACGCAAGTTTTTGATCTAACTGGAAAATTGGTGAAAGTTGAAAATAATAGAAAGAATACAATAGATATTTCAACGCTACAGAATGGAATTTACATTGTTAAAGTACAAACTGAAAAAGGTAATATTTACTTCAAAAAATTATTAATAGAATAAATGAATATAATCGATATTTCATATAATCACATTAAAACCATAAAGCTTAACATAGTTTTTATAGTTTGTTTTATGACAGCTATAACTGTTGTTAGAGCTCAGACAGAAGGTCCTCAGTTTATCAAAAATACTTTGACAGACGCAGGTGTTTTTAATACGCCAAATTATAATCTTACCACAGATTATGATGCTTATAGAGAGTACGATAACATACAAGGAATGTTTATTGATGCACTAGATTATGGTGAAAACCCATCAAAAGTATTTGCTTGGTATGGAGTTCCGGAAAATTTAGCAGAAGGAGAAAAAGCTCCAGCCGTTGTTTTAGTTCACGGTGGTGGTGGAACAGCTTTTCCTAACTGGGTAAACCAATGGACAAGCCGTGGGTATATTGCAATTGCAATTGCACATGAAGGACAGTTACCAGGAGAAAAAGAAAATGGTTGGTATCAAACATGGGAATATTCTGGGCCAAGAAGGGCTGGTTTTTTTAGAGATGCTGATGAAAATTTAGATGAACAATGGTTTTATCATGCAACGGCAGATGCTATTTTGGCCAACAGCTTATTAAGAAGTTTTCCTGAAGTTGATGCTTCTAATATTGGAATAAACGGTATTTCTTGGGGAGGTGTTTTAACCAATGTAATTACTGGTATTGATGATCGTTTTTCATTTTCAGTTCCGGTTTACGGTTGTGGTTATTTATACGAAAGTCCTAAGTATAGTGTAGACATGCTAGTAAATACGGAAGCTGAAAAAGAATTTTATTTTGCCAATTGGGAACCTTCTCTTTATATGCCTTTGCAAAATTTACCAGTTTTTTATGTTAACGGTGATAATGACAAGCAGTTTGCAATGAATATTGCTTCTAAAAGTTACAATCTTATCAATAGTGAAAAATATGTGCGTTTTCAACACTTAATGTCTCATAGTACAGTTGCAGGATACAGACCAGAAGAAATATATGATTTTGCAGATTATATTACCAAAAACGGAACAGCTCCTTTAAAGGTAGTTGTTAACGATGTTTCTGAAGATTCAGTTACAGCTTCTTTTGAAGGTGATGTAAAAAGTGCTGTATTATATTACACAGGTGAAGTAGCAAGTTGGGAACAAGATTCTTACGATTGGTTAGTGATAGATGCGCAAGTGGCAGAAGCAACAAATACAATTACCGCAACATTGCCAGAGGGAACAAAATATTTTTACATTAATGTATTTAATAGTGAAGAGCGCATGTATAGCAGTACAATGGAAGAAGTAATAGATACTTCTAGTACTACAACAGAAGTTCATATTAAAGCAACAGAAAATACTACGTATAGTTCAGGAGCAGTTACTATGACAGGTGTAGGAAACATAGAAGGGTCTGATGCAACGTTTGAAATAAACATTACAGTTACACCTAGTTTTAATGCAGAAACATATCCGAATGCCGTAATTGTATCTGGAGTTAGTGATGGTAATAATACATCAACTTCAAAAAGTTGGGCAATAAGTGATGATGGCGCAAACAATGTTTACGGAGATAGAATTTTTCAAGGAGATCAAGGATTTTCTGCAACCATTTCAAATGCAACGGTTGGAAATATTACAGGAACAAGCGGTTTAACATCAGAAGATATTACTATAGACACTTTTAAGTCTATAACTATAGTAAATGCACATAATGTGGGTGATAGATTTACATTTTCTGCGGATGGATCTACAGATTTTGAATTAGGAAGATTTAATGGAGAAGGTACAAAAATAGTAGATTTAGTAGCAGAAGCAACAGATACAAATATTCTGTCGTTTACCATTAAAAACGGATCAACTGCAACAAATGATAAATGGTCTGTAGAAAATATATCTGTGCAAGCGCGTGTAGATGTATCAACCTTAACTTTAGGTACTGATGAAATTATTGAAAAGTCAGGAAAATCTTTTGTTGTTTTTCCTAATCCAACAAAAAATCAAATTACGTTTAATGGCTATTCAGTAAAGACACAAGTTTTTAATGTTACAGGAAAATTGGTAAAAATTGATATTACAAGAAAAAAAACAATTGATATTTCAACGTTAAAAAACGGAATATACATCGTTAGAGTGCAAACCGAAGAAGGTGATATCTTCTTCAATAAAATAATAAAAGAATAAATATAACTTAAGATTTTATAATATCTAATATGAAAATTAAATTTTTAAAAATGGCAAATAGAATAACAATATTATGCTTCCTATACTTGATGACATCTTGTGCAGGATTTACAAAAGCACAAACCAAAGATCAAACCAAAGCACAAAAACCAAATATCATTTTCATTTTTGCTGATGATTGGGGTTATGGAGATATTAGTGACCATGGAAGTACTTGGGTAGAAACCCCAAACATTGATAAAATGATTTCTGAAGGAATGGACTTCGCTAATTTTACAGTAAATAGCCCTGTTTGTTCACCAAGTAGAGTAGCTGTTATGTCTGGTCAGTTTCCTGCAAGACAATCTATTCATCAGCACTTTCAAGGATGGAAAGCACATCAAAAAAGAGGCATGCCAGATTGGATGGATCCTAATGGGATGTCTTTTCCTAAAGAATTTCAAAAAGCAGGATACGTAACAGGACATTTTGGTAAATGGCATTTAGGATGGAAAGCAAAAGATGGGCCAATAGAAAGCGATTATGGTTATGATGAGTATGCCACATTTAATGGTTCAGGTACAATAAGTATCCCTAAAGGTGGTTCTGTAGGTGTAGATTATGCTGAAAAATTTATCAAAAAAAATAAAGACAAACCATTTTTTATAAATCTATGGTTGCATGAAGCACATACAGCACATTATCCATTAAAAAAATTCATGGATAAATTTGGTAAGCTAGATGCACAAAAACAAGTATATGCTTCTATAATTGCTGAAGGAGATGAAGCAGTTGGTAGAATCGCAAAGTTATTAAAAGAATTAAACTTAGATGAAAACACTTTAGTGGTTTTTTCTACCGATAATGGTCCAGAATGGGAAGGTTCAGAAAAAGAAAAACTGCATAAAGGTAATGAAGAAGACGGAGTAGCGGGTCTTGGTAAATATTATTCTGTAGGAGAAACAGGAGGGTTAAAAGGTCAAAAAAGATCTTTGTTTGCAGGTGGAATTCGTGTACCATTTGTTGCTAAATGGCCAAAAGTAATACCAGCAGGTGTAGAAGATAAAACGTCTGTGGTAACAGCAGTAGATTTATTGCCTACATTTTTTGAAGCAGCAGGTATTAAAATGCCAAATGATTTTCAACCAGATGGAGAAAGTATGATGTCTGCCTTTACAGGAAAAGGATTGGAAAGAAGTAAGCCAATTTTTTGGGAATGGAGAGGTGGAGCTAGTCATGATTATACATGGCCTTCGCTTGGAGTTAGAGAAGGAGATTGGAAACTTGTTGTGGATGTAACCGGTGATAAATATGAGTTGTATAACATTAAAGAAGATTGGAAAGAGGAAAATGATCTAGCAAAAAATAATCCAGAAAAAGCGGCTAAATTATTAGTAATGGTAAAAGAATGGAAAGCAACATTACCAACCGAACCAAAAGCAAGTACTTTATCTTCTGTTAGACAAAAAGGAAAGACTACTAAGAAAAAGGGTAAAAAAGTTAAAAAGAAAAAGAAGGTTAATAAATAAAATTTAACCAAAGTTATTTATAATGGTAAGGCAACTTTTTTTGAAAAAAGAGTGTTTATAGGAATAATAATTTTTCCATGAACAGTTCAGTTTCTTTACCACCTTGTTTGTCACGCCATAGGAGTATTAAGTTTGATTGGCTTAATAATAAAAAGACTCACTACGGAGTGACAAACTGTACGGGAAAGTTATAAATTTAAATTATTTAGCCCATTAAAAAAGATATAGACCTTATAATTAAATTGCTACAAAATTGTGGCTTTCTAAAAATAGATTTTAAACAAAATGAAACATATAACTAAAATATTTTTAACACTACTTTTTGCAATAAGTTTAGGTTGCAAACAAGAACCTGCTCTTACTTACGAACAAATGAGTTCATCCAAAGAAAAATCTAATGAAGCATTTAATGATGCTAAATATGGTATGTTCATTCATTGGGGATTGTACTCCATTCCAGGAGGAATTTGGAAAGGTAAAAAAATGGAAGAACTTAAAGGACCAAAAGTAGCAGAATGGATTCAGTTTGGTGCTAGAATACCTAGAGCAGAATATGCAGCATTAGCAAATCAGTTTAACCCAGATAAATTTGATGCTGATGCTATTGCAAAATTAGCAAAAGATGCAGGTATGAAATATTTGGTAATTACCTCTAAACATCATGATGGTTTTGCCATGTATGATTCTAAAGTAAGTGAGTATGATATTACTGATGCAAGTCCATATCCAAAAGATATTGTGCAAGAATTATACGATGCTTGTCAAAAATACGAAATAGATTTTGGTTTGTATTATTCACATAATATTGATTGGATGGATGCAAATGATTGTGGTCTTTCTGAATATATTGCATCTAGAGGAGAAATGCATGACAGAGTAAAACGTAAAGCAGGAGTGAATACTTGGGATCCAAGTCCAAATACTTTTTCAGAGTATTTAGAAAATAAGTCGTATCCACAAGTAAAAGAAATACTAACAAAATTTCCTAATTTAACCACGCTATGGTATGATTTTCCACATTATGTAACACCAGAACAAAGTCATAAATTTTACAAAATAGCCTATGATTTACAACCAAATATGTTGGTAAATTCAAGAGTTGGTAACGATTTAGGCGATTTTGATATTCCTGGTGATAATAAAATTCCACAAGATCATTTAGCAATTACCAAACCTTGGCAAACAGTGGGTACTACCAATAATTCTTGGGGCTATAATTCGTATGATAACGATTGGAAATCTGTAAAAGAATTGTTGTTTTGGTTAACAGAAATTGTTAGTAAAGGTGGTAATTATATGTTGAATATTGGTCCTAAAGCATCAGGAGAAGTTCCCGTAGAATCTGCAAATAATTTATTAGAAGTAGGGAAGTTTTTAGCAGTAAATGGTGAAGCTATTTACAATACCAGAAAATGGAAAGTAACACAAGAAGGTCCTACCAAAATAGAAATGAACGGAACTCATGATAGAGCAGAAAAAGCCGATTTAAAATTTGAGTTTACACCACAAGATTTTTGGTTTACTCAAAAAGAAAATACAATATATGCTATAGCGTTAGCGTATCCTAAAGAAAACGAAAAGGTAATTATTCAAAGCTTAACTCTAGAAAATTTAGCAGAAATAAAAAGTGTAACTTTATTGGGTGATGATTCAGCATTATCTTGGCAACAGACTAAAGAAGGCTTAGAAGTAACCTTAGACAAAAAAGTAGTAGACCCAAATGGTTATGCTTTAAAAATTAAATATTAATATTTAATTTTCGAGTGATAGAAACGGGAATACATAGTAGAATTATATAAAAAGTGATGCTTTCCTGGAAGTTTTTTTATTTTTTCCAGGAAGGTTTTTGAGTCAAGGTATAAAAGAGAGCTGTGATGTATGCAAGAGTTCTTGTACTTGTTTAAGTAAATTTAATGGTTGTATATTGATATAATTAACTTTTATTTTTATTGAAGATTAAAAAAAATGAATAGTTAAAGTTTCGAATCCATATCTTAGAAATTTTCGAGAAGTATTTAAGGTCTTATGTGATAAAGATAATCTATCAAATAGGTCTAATACAGAACTCTTTCTTCACTTATTTTTTTTAAAAGCCTCTATCGGTTTGCCAACTTCAGATCAACTAAACATCTCAACTATTATTTTTTATTAAAAAGTAGATTTAAGCAACTGAATGGGCTATTTCAGCAATGATAAAAAACACATCCGTGCTATCTTTGAACTAATTAATCATACAAATAAAACATTGGGATTAAGTATTTTATATACGAAACAATTAACTAAAACTAAATATATATCAAAAATGAAAACAAACACATTATTTATCTTGATAGTTCTAAATACTTTTTTTGCATTTGCGCAACAAAAAACCGTAACAGGTAAAATTGTTGATAATGAAGGTGTAGAGTTATTTGGTGTAAGCATTATAGAAAAAGGAACTAAGAACGGAACTACTTCAAATTTTGATGGTGAATATTCTATAAAATTAAAAGGAAGTAGCAATCAGTTAGAATTTAGTTATATAGGTTATCAAAAGAAAACAGTACTTGTAAATAAAGAAGTTATAGATATAATAATGGCTCCAAGTACAAACCAATTAGAGGAAATTACTCTTACTGTGGGTTTAAGGGCAGCTCAATTAAAGTCTATTAAAGATAAAAGAGACTCGGATGATATCATAGAGTCTATTACATCAGAAGACATTGGTGCCTTTTCAGATAATAATACTGCAGATGCTTTAGAGCGAGTTGCTGGTGTTCAAATAGAAAGAAATGTAGATGGTACAACTGGAGATAGAATTTCTGTGCAAGGTTTAGGACCAGAATTTGTAGAGGTAACCATTAATGGTAGGTCTCCACTTTCTGCAGGAACTGATGGGTATAGTGATTTAAGACAGTTTAACTTAGATGTTATACCAACAGAGATTATTAGTGGTGCTTCTATTAATAAAACTGGGGGTGCAGGTAGTAATGGTGGTATTGGAGGAAATGTAAACTTTAGTACTATAAGACCTTTAAATATGCGTTACAAAGGAGGGAAAAAATATTTTGGTGTGGTATCTTCTAGAACTACAGCCAATAGTATAAAACCAGAATTGGGAAGTAGATCTTCAATGGCATTTGGTGGTAAAATTAATGATAAATTGGGGGCATTTGTTACTTTTTTAAAATCAAAAGATTTAACGGTTCAAAATTCAGCTGGTCTAGGAGGTCACTTGCCTAGAGGTTATACAATAGATAACAATGAAAATGGCGTGTATGATGAAGGTATTGATACTTTTTATGCTGCTACTGATAGTACACATTATGGGCCTGGTAATAATAGTAATAGTATTAATAAAAGAATAAATACAAGAACGGCAACCTCCTTAGGAATTCAATACAAACCGAATAAGAAATTAGACATTATGCTGGATTATACATTCACTGGTCTTGTAGCTGATTCTCAAAGAGATGTTTTGCAAACAACTTATAATCTTTATACGACTACTAATAATAATACAGGTATTACTAGTCACACATTATGGGCGCCAGGTTCTCTTGATTTTAATGGGCAGCATTTAACATATTTCGACCTAGAAGGTGCTCCAGATGCTGGGTATACTTTAAGAAGTAGAAATACACAGGTTAAGAATACTACAAAAAGTGGCTTAGGTGGTTTAAACATTAGATACAATGCAAATAAGAAATTAAACTTAGTAGGAGATGTTTCTTATTCTAGTATTAATTTTATTGGACAGACAGTAAATAGTGGAACTATAGTTTATAATCAGGATTTTGAAGATTTTAATCGTCAAGATTTATCTTTAGATATAAGAAGCGGGAATTTTTCTTATGGATTTCCTAATATATACAGTAGTGAGGTCTTAGCTACCGCTGCTCCGAATATAGGAAATAATGTTACAAAAAATTTAGGATATAAATTTCAGGCTAAAATAGATGCGGATTATAGAATGAGTAAAAAAATTAGAGTATCTGGAGGTTTAAGTTATGATTATAGCAATACTCAGTCTAGACGATTTGGGATAAACACAAATAGTTATGTAAAAGAAAATGGTAGTGTTGGCCTTACTGCAGCACAGTTAATTGCTTATAAAAACTTTTCTTCTCAAGGTACTAGAACAGATGGAGTTTTCTTAGAAGGAGGTACTGGTTTAGATAATTGGCTAGCTAGTTCGGGTTTAGCACTTTGGAATGCAGATCCAGAATTTTCTTCTTATAATGGAGGTGAAATTTTTAATTTTGACAAATCACTTTCGGAAATTCCAGGAGAAGAGGATAACGTTGGGTTTAATGCAAATAGATCTTATCAGGTTTTAGAAAGTAACCTTAAAGCATATTTAGATGTAAGGTTAACTACTAAAATTTTCGGGCGTAAAGCAGTTTTAAGGTTTTCGTCATCACTTGTTAAATATAATAATGCATCTTCAGGATTTTCAACCATTGTATATTATGACCCTATAGATGATACGGAAACTGAGGATACTGGTTTTTCTCAATACCTTGTAACAGATAATACTACTCTAAATTTCTTACCAAGTTTTAATGGGACAATAGATTTAAGAAAAAATTTAAAATTTCGATTAACTGCTAGTAAAAGATTGACAAGACCTAGAGTTAGAAATTTACTACCTAACAATACAATTAGTTTTATAGATCCATCATCAGAAGTATTAAACCCTGATTCTGAAAGCTATGCGCCAGGTGAATATTTTAACACAATTAGATCTGGAAACGCTGATTTAGTGCCTAGAACAGCTTGGTCTTTTAATACTGCTGTAAGTTATTATAGCAAAAATGGAGGTATTTTTACAGTAGGTGGGTTTTATAGAGACCTTAGAAATTATGCGGGTGTAATATGGCAGTATCAGCAACCATTTCCAGGTATAGAAAAAATAGGTATTTCATTACCTGAAGGATTAGAAGATAGCTTGTTTGATATTAGACAACCTGTAAATAATGCATCTAACGCGCAGGTATACGGGTTTGAAGCTGGGTTAAATCAACATTTTACTTTTTTACCAGGTTTTGCTAGTGGTTTCGGTTTTTCTGCTAACTTTACGTATACACAAAGTGAATTTATATCAGCAACAGGAGAAGATGTAGCACTAGGCTTGCCTGGAACATCAAAATATAGTGGAAAAGCAATTTTATATTACCAAAAATATGGTTTTACATTTAGAGCTACAGGATCTTACAGAAGTAATTATTTAAGCCGTCTTGCAGGTCTTGGTTATATAGGGCAAGATCAATCTCATTATACGATTGGAAATGCAATATTTGGTTTGAGTGCTCAATATAATATAACTAAAAATGTAAATTTAAATTCGAGTATTACCAATTTAACGGGTACAAATACTGTGCGATATATAGCTAACGACCCAAAGAACATATCGTCAGTTTTTGCAGT
>NZ_JBPOGL010000008.1:0-123754 GCF_051251875.1 Polaribacter sp. | reverse complement strand
AAAAAGTACAGCAATTGTTCATTTTAACAACATCAAAATAAAAAAGATAACAGATGTTTTAAATAAAGAAGTATTTAAAGTACAAAATTCTTTACTTGAAATAAACATTCCTTTAGGTGCTTTTAGGTTTATTGATATTGAGCTAGAGCAAGCATTGTAGTAAGAAATTATTCATAGATACAATTTATGTATCCGTAAAAACAAAGTAAACAGTAATCTTAAAGAACTTTACATATATAATCTTGTACTCTAAAATAAGAGGTTTTAATTTATAAAATGAGCATAAAAACATTGTTTTTTCTAATACTCTTTGTTGTTAATTTTCAGAGTTTTTATGCTCAGATAGATAACGAAGCTAATTTTTATACACTAGTTGCAAATGCCAACTATGATAAAAATTTAGTTTTAGATTATAATGTTGATAATAATTTTGTTACCAATGATAGTGCTAAATTAGAAGATGCCATCAATGATATTTCATCAAATGGAGGAGGAATTTTAACAATTCCATCTGGAAATTATTCTTTTGGAGAAGTAAATTTAAACTCTAATGTGCATATTAAAATTGATGAAGGAGTAGTAATTAGACCTTTTTATGAAATTCCTAGTGATGGAAAATTGAAAAATTATGCTATTTTTAAGTTGGGTAGTAATACAAACCCTATTCAAAATGTATCTATTACATCATCTTCAGAAAATAGGTTTACTATCGATTTAACACAAAATAACAATCCAAATGTAGCTGTGGTAAATTGTGAAAAAGTTTCAAATTTTATCATTTCAAATTTTAATGTAATTGATAGTTATACAAAAATTTCAGCGGTAACTTTTGGTGGAGATTTTTATAACGAAAATTATGTTTATCCAATAAACGGAATCGTAAAAAATATTGACATTCAGAATGCGCATTATGGTTATGGCGTTGTACAAACCCAGTCTGCAGAAAATATATTGTTTAAAAATTTATCAGGAACAGGTGGAGCAACATTGCGATTAGAAACAGGTTTTACCGGATTAAATGATTTACAAGGAACCAATTTGCCTTCAGGAGTAAAAAGAGTTGGTGGCATTCATAAAATTGTGGCAAGAAATATTTCTTCTAGAAATGGTAATTCAGCATTAATGATTTCTCCGCATGCGTTGCATAATGGCACTGTTGATGCAGAAGGTATTCAAAGTATAAGTTCTGGTTTTGCAGTAAGAGTAGAAGGAGGTTTTGTATCTAGTAAATATGATCAAACCATTGGATTAACAGATGGAACTTTTAAACATGTTCGTGTTAAAAATGTAACGGCAACTTATGGAGAAAATGCAGAGATTAAAAGCAAACATTTTAATTATTATCCCCCAGAAATTTCACCTCCAACAACACTGGCTAGCTATATTTCTAGCGATGAAACTAGTGTTTTTGTAGGTTCGTCAATTGTACCAGTATTAGTAGATACTAATTATACCTGTACAAATGGTCTAAAAACGGTGGTTATAGAAGAACCTGTTGTTGGTATTGGTTTTAAGTTTCAAGAAGTTATTATTCCTGCAGAATATTTAACGATAAATTGTGCTGCATTATCTGTTGATGATTATAAAACAGAACATAAAACAGGAGAGATTTTTCCGAATCCAGCTTCTAATTTTATCAATATAAAAAATAGTAAAAGCTTTAAAATAGCAACTATTTATAATGTTTCGGGGCAACTTATTAAAACAGTTGACGGTAAGAATTTTTTTACAAATGTAGATGTAAGTGGCTTAAAATCTGGAGTATATTTTGTGAATATTGATGCAGACACATCATCTTTTACAAGAAAGTTAATAATTAAATAAAAAGAGTAAAAATGAAATCACACTTTCTAAAATTACTATTTGTAGTTATTGCAATTGCCTTTGTTGGTTGTGCTAACAAGCATAAAGAAGTAGCTCAAGTTAAAAAATGCAATCAACCTAACATTATCTTATTTGTTGCAGACGATCATGGTATCGATGCCATTGGCGCTTATGGAAACTCTGTAATTAAAACACCTAATTTAGACCAGTTAGCTGCTGAAGGTGTAAAGTTTACAAACGCATATTGTACAAGTGCAAGTTGCGCTGCTAGTAGATCTGTAATTCTTTCAGGAAAATTTGGGCATGCAACTGGTTCTTATGGTCATGTGCATGATTATCATCATTTTAGTACGTATGATACAGAAACGTCATTACCATTAATAATGGAAAATGCTGGTTATAAAACCGCTAGAATTGGTAAGTATCATGTGGCACCAGAAAAAGTATATCACTTTAACCAAGTGTTAGAAGCTGATCCAAGAAATACGGTAGAAATGGCAGAACAATGTGCCGATGTTTTAAAGTCTGATAAACCTTTCTTGTTGTATTTCTGTACAGATGATCCTCATAGAGGACAGCCTTTTGAGCAAGAACAATGGGACACGCCTAACAATTTTGGGAATAAACCAGAAGGTTACAAAGGTGTAGAAACAGTTACTTACAATCCAGAAGATGTTTTAGTGCCTTCTTTTCTACCCGATACAAAACAGACTAGAGAGGAGATTGCGCAGTATTACCAAAGTATTTCTAGAATAGATCAAGGTTTTGGGGTGTTAATGAAAATGCTTAAAGATACTGGAAAAGCAGATAATACCATTGTAATTTATATTTCTGATAACGGAATGGCTTTTCCAGGTGCAAAAACAACGGTATATGAGCCAGGTATTAAGTTACCGTGTATTATAAAAGACCCTCTAAAAAACATTAAAGGAACAACAAATAATGCAATGATTTCTTGGGTAGATTTAACGCCAACTATTTTAGATATGGCAAAAATCGATTTTAAAAAGGAACAATTTCATGGTAAATCATTCAATCCTATTTTAGAGAAAACGAATCCAGAAGGTTGGGATGAAGTTTATGCGTCGCATACATTTCATGAAATAACGATGTATTATCCAATGAGAGTTGTAAGAAGTAAAAACTACAAACTAATTTGGAATGTTGCTTGGCGTTTAGAGTATCCTTTTGCATCCGATTTATGGGCGTCTTCTACGTGGCAAAGTATTTACAGAAATGACATCGAAAATTTTGGTCCAAGAAAAGTACAAGAGTATCTTTTTAGAGCAGAGTTTGAATTATATGATTTAGAGAAAGACCCAAATGAATTAAATAATCTAGCAAAAAAGAAAGAGTTTACAGTTGTTTTAGAAACGATGAAAACTAAAATGAAAAAATTTCAAAAAGATACCTCAGATCCTTGGATGATTATGTGGGGACACGATGCGTCATTACAAGGTACAGGAGTTAATTTATAAAATAAAGAATACATGAAAAATATCCTATTAAAAAGCATTACCGTTTTAGTTTTTATACTAACCATTGGTTGTAATGCAACAGAAATTATCAATATAAAACATGCCGAAGGAGATATGACTTTGGTAGTAAGAGAGGCTATTGAAGGTGCAAAAACCAAAGACATAAAATTAGTGTTCGAAAAAGGGAATTACTTTTTTAAAACAGATTATGCTATTGGTAAATTTTTATATGTTACAAATCATGGAAATGGATTTAAAAAAATAATTTTCAATTTTGAAGGATTTAATTCTGTAGCAATAGAAGGAAACAATTCTGAATTTATTTTTAGAGGTCAAGCTTTGCCATTCGTTTTTGATGGATTGAATAAAGTTGATGTGCAAAACCTAACAATAGATTGGGATATTCCTTTTTCTTTTCAAGGTGATGTTACTGCAGTGAATGAAAAAGAACAATGGTATGAATTAAAACCGTATACCAAAGGGTTTTCTTGGAAACTAACTAGAGGGAAAATTGAGTTCCCAGGAATTAACCATTTTAATTTTACTTCTTTAGGAAGTTCTTTGCCGCACAATAAAGAAACCAAAGCGGTAGATTATGGTGCTTGGGATAGTGGTTTGAACTCAAATTTTGTAGAAAAAAGACCCAATGGAATTTTACGTTTTTATAATAAAAATTTAAAAAATTATCCAAGAGTTGGTTCGGTTTTACAATCGAAAGGAGATAAATTAAACAACAGATACGCACCTGCATTTTTAACTAGAAATTCTAAAAACATTGAGTTTAATAAAGTTATAATTCACCATGCATTAGGAATGGGGTTTTTGTTTGAAAGATCAGAAGACATTCAAATTTTAAACTCAGGAATCTATATTAGAGAAGGTTCAGACAGAGTTATGTCTATTGTGGCAGATGCAACCCATTTTGCAAACTGTAAAGGAGATATTTTAATTGAAGGTTGCCGTTTAGAAGGCATGTATGATGATGGTACAAATGTACATGGAACCTATGTTGAAGTGGATAAAATTCTAAATAAAAAAACCATAAGAATCGCCTTAAAGCATGACCAACAGATGGGCTTTGAATTTGCAGGCGTAAATGATGAAGTTTGGTTTATAAAACAACCAAATCCTCAAAGAGCAGAAACAAATACTGTAACTTCTGTAAAAGTTATTAATGATTATTTTTCTGATATTACTTTTAAAAATGAAATTCCTGCAGATTTAAAAACAGGAGATATTTTAGAAAACAAAACGTGGAATCCTACATTTACAATGCGTAAAAATGTAATTAGAGATCACAGAGCAAGAAATATCATTATAAAAACACCTAAAAAAATTATTATAGAAGACAATGATTTGTCTTCAATGATGTCATCAATTATGTTACGAGGAGAAACTTTTTATTGGTTCGAATCTGGTAATGTAGAAGAAGTAATTATTAGAAATAATAGGTTTGTAGATTGTGCATACGGAGGTTCTGAACACGCTATTTTAAAAGTATCTCCAAGATTAGGGAAGACGTTTGATAGTACAATTACGTATGATAGAAATATCACTTTCGAGAACAATACCATAGAAACTTTTGGCAATAGAATTATTTGGGCAGATAGAGTTGATGGTTTGGTAGTTAAAGGAAATTCTATCAAACAAACACATACATTTAAACCACAATTTCCAAATGCCAATATGTTCGATTTGGTAAATTGTAAGAATGTAGAAATCTCAAATAACAGCTATTCGGGAGAGAATAAAAATACTTTGAAAACTGATAAAGTTTCAAAAACTTCCTTAAAAATTAAAAATAATAAAGGGTTTTCAAATTTATAAACGCTAAAAAATGAAAAAATCACTTCTAATACTATTTTTTTTTATTGGGTATGTTTCCTTGGCACAAGTAACAGTGAATGCTTTGTTTCAAGATCACATGGTATTACAACGTAATAAACCGATTGCTGTTTTCGGAAAAGCAGCTACAGAAAAACAAGTGGTAATTACTTTTAAAGGGAAAACCTACAAAGCAAAAGTAGAGAATAACAATTGGAAGTTTTTTTTAGATGAAACAGAAGCAGGTGGACCTTATACATTAAGTATTAAAGGGGAAAATGAAATTGTTTTTTCAGATATTTTAATTGGAGAAGTTTGGTTGTGTTCTGGTCAATCTAACATGGCAATGCAGATGAGAGGGAATTTTGGACAACCCATTAAAGGAAGTAATTTAGAAATTCTTAAAAGCACTAATCAAAATTTAAGACTGTTTACTGTTAAAAGAAATCTATCAAAAGAACCTGTAGAAAGTATTGAAGGAAATTGGCAATTAGCAGAACCTAAATCGGTGAAAGAATTTAGTGCAACAGCGTATTTTTATGGAAAAATGCTACAAGAAACCTTAAACGTTCCTGTGGGTCTTATTTGTGCTGCTTGGGGAGGAACTCCTGCTGAAGCTTGGACACCAAGTGAAATTATACATACACAATTTAAAGATTTTAAAGGTTGGAATAAAAATGAAAAATCACCACAAAAAAATCCTTCAGTATTGTATAACGGAATGATTCATCCTTTACAACCTTTTACTTTTAAAGGAGTGATTTGGTATCAAGGTGAAGGAAATAAAAATTATTATCAAAATTATACAGCCTTGTTTTCTTCTATGATAAAAAGTTGGAGACACAATTGGAATCAAGGAGATTTTCCATTTTATTTTGTGCAAATAGCACCTTTAGGTTGGGGTGGAGGTAACCAAGCATATCTTAGAGAAACGCAATTAAAAACGATGCAGTCTGTAAAAAATTCTGGAATGGCAGTTACTTTAGATATTGGTGAAAAATTTAATATTCATCCTGCAGAAAAACAAAAAGTAGGAGAAAGATTGGCACTTTGGGCTTTGGCAAAAGATTATGGATTTAAAGATATTGATTTTAGTGGTCCTGTTTATAAATCGATGAATGTTAAAGGAAACAAAGTTGTCTTAAATTTCGAATATGCTCAATTAGGTGTCACTTCATTGAATAAAGAATTAAATGATTTTGTAATCGCGGGAGAAGACAAAGTGTTTTATAAAGCTGAAGCAAAAATTAGTAAAGGAAAACTAGAAGTTTGGAGTGATAAGGTAACCAAACCTGTAGCTGTTCGTTATGGTTTTAAAGATTGGGTAGATGGCTCTTTGTTTAATAATGCAGGATTACCAGCTTCATCTTTTAGAACAGATAACTGGGAATCAATAGAAGTTAAAGAGTAAAAAATAGTAGCTTAATATATAAGATTTTAAAAAATAATTATGATTTCAAATAAAGGAAACCAAAGGATAATATCGATTTTAAAAAAAGGTGTTTTAGGTATCTTTTTTCTTTCTTCAATATTTGTAAATGCACAATCTTTAGAAAAAGAAGCACTTACTAAAATAAAGACTTTAGAGAAGTTAGTTAAAAAAGCAGAGAAAAATAATATTGATGTTTTAAAAGAAAAGACAACGATTAGAACTGCAGAAATATTTTTAAAATTTGCCAATTGGGACGAGAAAAATATAGATAAGAATACAGCACACTTTAAATTAGTGCAATCTTTTAATAAGGATGCCTCTAAAATGGCCAATGATTTGCCAACTTTCGAAAGAAAAGATGTGAATCTTATGTTAGACAAAGCGATTACAGAAATTACCTCACTAATTGCGAAGGAAACCTTTAGAAAACCAAGTCCGAATGTAGATTGGAGCAAAGTAAAAGTAGAAAAAGATCAACTTACCTTTAATAATAGACCTGTTTTTCTTGCTGATTATTCTTGGAAACCAAAAACCAAAGAACTTACGGAGTATCATGGAAATCTAGATGGTTTCTTTTTAACGCCAACTTATGTTGTAAAAGAAGATGGAACGGTAAATCCTAATAAAATGAAAGAATTAGGTTCTAAACCAGATAAAACTTTAGGTTTTATTTTTATGAATCATAAAGGAGTTCCTAAATGGTCTAAAGAAAAATACGGACCGAATTTTTCTATGCGTGAAGACACGTATACGGCGTATGATATAGACAACCCTGGCGCAAGATATATTCAAGAAAAACTCTTGGAAGAAGTTGTTCCTAAAATGGCAGGAAAAAACTTTAGTCAGTTAGGATATATGTTATGTAATGAGCCTCATTTTTATACCTATACAGATGCTAAAAAGAAAAAGTTGCCTTGGGCTTCTGGTGGTGTTTCTCACTTTACTATTGATAAATTTAAAGTTTGGTTGTCTCAAAAACATACAAATATCAGTGCTTTAAACGATACTTGGAAAACGAATTTTAAAAGTTATAATGACGTACAAATAGAGATTCCTATTGATATTAGTTTAAAAGGTTCTCCTATTTGGTTCGATTGGACTTCCTTTAATATGGATAGAGTTACAGACTGGTATTCATTTTTAAAATCAGAAATTAGAAAATATGATGCGGATGCCAAAGTGCATTTAAAAATTATGCCAAATCTTTGGACCGAAAACAAAAGAGTGCATGGAATCGATTTAGAAGCATTGACCGATTTAAGTGGAATTATAGGAAATGATTCTGGAGCAGATCACACGTATACTTGGGGAAAACCTCACGAATGGCAAAAAAAATATGCTTTCGAATGGAGAGAGCTTTGTATGGGATTTGATTTTATGAAATCTGTAAGTCCAAATAAAATTAATTTTAATTCAGAATTGCATTATTTATCAACCGTAAGATCTCGTAATTTATATTTAGACCCTAATTTTGCCAGAGCAACGTTTTGGTTAGCGCATAGTTATGGTATGGATGCAAGTCAGATTTGGTATTGGCCAAGAAATGCAGATGGTTCACCTTCTAAGAAAACAAAAAACGATAAAGGGTATGCAGGTTCTAACACGCAACAACCAAGAGTAACCAATGAAGTTGCCATGACGTTAATAGATCTAAATTCGTATTCAGAAGAAATAATGTCTATTCAAAGACAACGCAAACCTGTACGATTATTCTATTCTAAAACATCTGCAATCAATAAAAATAAACATATGGATGATCTTTTTCATTTGTATGAAGGTTTAAATTTTGAAGGGTTTTCTTTAGGATTTGTTACAGAAAATATCATCAAAAAACAAGATGCTAAAAATTGGGATGTTGTGGCTGTTTTTAAAACTCCTTTTGTTACAAATGATGAATTAAAAGTACTACAAACCTATTTAAATAATGGAGGAACCGTACTTGTTGATGATAAAAGTTTACTAAAAAATGAATATGGTAAAGAACTTTCTGGTTTAACTGAAGGTAAAGGAACGCTTGTTCAATTGAATTCAGTTGATAAAATGAGAAACAAAATTTTATCAATCTTAAAAGAAAGAAATCTACTTTCTGATGTTGTTCTCGAAGAAACAAATGCCATTGGTACAAAAGGTTGTATTTGGAAAGTGGTGAAAAATGAAAAAGGAAACGATGTGTTGTCGGTTGTAAATGTGGGTAAATCAGATGCTTCATTAAAAATAACCTTAAAAGGAAGTACAAATATTATTTGTAAAGATTTAATAAAAGGAATACCGGTTTCATCAACACCAACGTTAAAACCACATGAAGTTTATTTTGTTGAGGTAATTTCTAAAAAATAAAAATATGAAAAAAGATACATTTTTTCCAATCATTTTGTTGTTTATATTGTTTTCTTGTACTACTATTTCTCAAGAAAATAACGAAGTACAGGTTGTTTTATTAGCAGGACAATCTAATATGGCAGGCGCAGGAAATTTTGATGATTTAGATGATGCAATTAAAAAAAGAATAGACAAAGTGTCTGATCGGGTTTTTGTGAGTCAATCTAATACTGCACAAACACCTTTATCATATTATAAAAATAAACCGAGTGAAAAATACAAATTCAAGAAGCGTTTTGGGCCGGAATTATTAATAGGCTTAACGTTGGCAGAGAAATATCCGAAGAAAGAATTTTTGTTGATAAAACACGCAAAAGGAGGTACTGCTTTGTATGGTGCTTGGAATCCAGATTGGACTCTTGAAAAAGCGAAAGAAATTGAAAAAGGTGAAAAAAAACAAAGCTGGAATTTAGTGCAACAATACTTTAATTTCATCAATGAAAATTTAACCATTTTAAAAGAAAAAGGGAAGTCTTATAAAATTATTGGCATGACTTGGATGCAAGGAGAAAATGATGCTATTTTAGAAGTTGCCGCAAATAGTTATGCTCAAAATTTAAAAAAGTTAATTTTAAAATACAGAACTACTTTTAATGAGAAGAACATGCCTTTTGTATTCGGACAAATTAATTCTAGATACGGAGTAAAAGATGGTGCAAAAACCGTGAGAGCTCAAATGGAAAAAGTACCAGAAATGCTTCCTCATGTTAGCTTGATAAAAACAGCAACAGACACAAGTTGGTCAGATTTTCCAAAAAATTCGGATAATGTGCATTACAATGCCGAAGGACAAAAAAGATTGGGAATTGCCTTTGCTAAAGAATTAATAAAACTATCAAATAAATAATAAAATGAAAAAACAATATTCTTATTTTGCACTTAGAATTTTATGTATTCTAATGTTAGCAACAACTTTTACTGCTTGCAGTCAAAAGGAAAAAGAAGTTAAAAAACCTAATATCTTATGGGTTATTGCAGAAGATTTATCCCCATTTATGGGCGTTTATGGAGATTCTATTAATAAAGGGCACACGCCTGTAATTGATAAATTAGCAGCGGAAGGTGTTTTGTTTAAACGCGCTTATGCAACTGCACCAGTATGTTCTGCAAGTAGATCTGCATTTATAACGGGTGTTTATCAAACTACAACTGGTACGCACAATCATAGGTCAAATAGATATACCGATGGCGAAATTGTACCAGATAATTTAAAAATTCGATTGCCAGAAGACATGGAAACAATTCCGGAATTGATGAAAGCAGCTGGATACTTTACTTTTAATAGTGGTAAAGATGATTATAATTTTCATTATGATAGAAGAGCGTTGTATGATGTTGGAACAAAAGAAAACTACAAGGCAGGAATGAATGGATGGCAAGGAAATTTTGCTATTGATTACATGACTGTTGATGACCATGTCTGGAATGCAAGAAAAGATAAGAATCAACCTTGGTTTGGACAAGTAGAAATTATGGGTGGTAAAAAAGATTACCAATACGTAAGAGAAGGCGAAAAATTAGATACGTATAGTGTGCCAATGCCAACGTATTTTCCGGATAAAAAATCTCAAAGAGAAGCTTGGACTCAACATTATAATGCCAATAGAGGCTCTGATGTAACTTTGGAAAAAATCATTAAACAATTAAAAGCAGATGGAGAATTCGAAAATACCATTATATTTTTCTTTTCAGATCACGGAAGCAATTCGTCCTTAAGACACAAACAATTTTGTTATGAAGGCGGTTTGTTGGTTCCTTTAATTATAAAGGGAAATAATCCTGCTTTAAAAGCAGGAACTGTAAGAAATGATTTGGTTTCTTTATTAGATGTTTCTGCAACTACATTGGCTTTAGGTAAAGCAAAAATGCCCTCTTATTTAGTAGGACAAGATTTATTTGCTAAGAATTATAAAGAAAAAGAATATGTAATTGGAGCAAGAGATAGATGTGATTATACTATTGATAGAATTAGATCTGTGGTTTCTGAAGATTACCGATATATTCGTAACTATTTTCCGGATAGACCTATGTTACAAGCAGGTTACAGAGACAATAAAAAAATTGTAAAAGACTTAAGAGCGTTGCACGAAAAAGGAGCATTAACACCTTATCAAGATGAGTTTTGGTTTGGAGTTCGTCCTACAGAAGAGTTGTATGATTTAAAGAAAGATCCAGATCAAATGAATAATTTAGCGTTGAATGCTGATTTTGATAAAGTCTTAAAAGAACATAGAACTGTTTTAGAGAATTGGATTAAAGAAACAGGTGATAAAGGGCAGTTTCCTGAAGATTCTGCACAATTAAAAGCAACGTATGACATGTGGAAAGACAGACCAAGATTTCGTGATGCAAAAGTAAACCCAGAATACGATCAGTTTAAAAAATAAAAGGAAAGAACTTCGTAAGAACGCAAGTTTATAAGAGAATCGTGTTTACAAAAACGTTGTAAATGCGATTCTTTTTTGTGCGTTAAAATTATATTTTTCTACTAATAAAGACATTTTATAAACGTATACATACAACTATTTTAATATTTTGAAGTTTCTTCGTTAAAAATTAAATAATGCAAATATGAAATCTCAGCGCATCAAAAATGTTTGTATAATAGCTTTATTACTATTTACATTTTCTACATTTAGTCAAAACACATCAGAAAAACCAAATGTATTGTTTATTATGGTAGATGATTTAAATGATTGGGTAGGTGCATTTGGTGGAAATCCTCAGACAAAAACTCCCAATATTGATGCACTAGCAAGTAAGAGCACCATTTTTAAAAACGCGTATTGTGCTGCACCTTTATGCAATCCTTCTAGAACTAGTATCATGACGGGTTATAGACCCTCAACAACTGGCGTTTATGGAAATTCAGAAGTTTTTAGAGAGGTACATGGATTTGAGAAAACAGTTACAATTCCACAATACTTTGAGCAAAATGGTTATAAAACTGCAGCAGCAGGAAAAATATTTCACAGTCCGAGAGGAAATGGAAAAGAACCCAAAGAAGGTAGTGATCCTGGTTCTTTTCAACAAGAAAGAAAAGGTGGTTTAGGTGGCACTTATCCGGATAAAAAAGACTTGCAATCTCATGGTTTAAATCTTAAAAAATACGGTGTAAAAGGTTCTTTCTTAAAATCTTTTGATTGGTTTCCTGTTGATGTTTCTTTAGAAGACAATAATGATTTTGAATCGGCAGATTATGCTGCTAAATTCTTACAAGAAAAACACGATAAACCTTTCTTTTTAGCTTGTGGAATTTTTAGACCGCATTTACCTTGGTTTGCTCCAAAGTAGTTTTTTGACATGTATCATTTAGAAGATATTAAACTTCCAGAAACTTTAAAAAATGATTTGGATGATGTTGGTAAAATGGGACAAAGAATGTCGAAAAGATCTGTGCATCAATCTGTAGTAGAACATGGTAAATGGAAAGAAGCAGTAAGAGCTTATATGGCAAATATTTCTTTTGCAGATGCTTGTGTTGGTCATTTATTAAACGGTCTCAATGAAAGTAAATACGCAAAAAACACCATTATTGTTTTAATGGGAGATCATGGGTGGCATTTAGGAGAAAAAGAACATTGGTCTAAAAATGTGTTGTGGGAACGTTCTGCAAAAACTCCTTTATTAATTTTTGATCCAAGAGATGGAAAAGGTAAAGTAAGTACTTCAATTGTTTCTTTACTAGATGTGTATCCAACGTTAGTTGAAATGGCAAATTTACCAGAGAAAAAAGACTTGGAAGGTAAAAGTATGTACGATTTGGTGAAAAATCCTACCAAAGAAGTTAAAGAATATGTGTTAACATCTAAAGACAAAGGTTTACACAGTTTAAGAAATAAAAATTACAGATATACAGTTTATAAGGATGGTTTTGAAGAGTTGTACGATCATAGAAACGACCCAAATGAATGGCATAATATTGCCCAAATTGCTACTAACAAAATAACGATAGAAAAATTTAGAGCAGCATTAAAAAATATTTTGAAATAATATTCACCACACACCATTTTAAAATGATTAAAAATTTAAGAAATATAAGTTTATGTATAGTCCTCATAACTTTTTTTGTAGCCTGTAATAGCTTAAAAAAAGAAACATCAAAAGAATCTAAAAAACCCAATATTATTTTTGTTTTGGTAGATGATTTAGGCTATGCAGATGTTGGTTTTAATGGCTCAACATATTTTGAAACGCCAAATATAGATGCGTTGGCAAACGAAAGTTTGGTGTTAGATAATGCGTATATGTATCCAACTTGTTCGCCTTCTAGAACTGCAATTTTTACAGGAAAACAATCTTTTAGAACGGGCGTTTATACAGTGCCGGTTTTAGAAAAAGGAGATGATCAAGAAAATATTTTTTCTCGTTGGACGGTTGGTAAAGAACATCCTATTTATGCAGAACCTTTGGCAGAAGCAGGTTACAAGTCGATTCATTTAGGAAAATGGCATATTGTTGGCCCTTATCCGAAGAAAGAATTGGCAAAAGAATATCCTTTAAAAGAAAAATTAAATCAACCAGATCCAGGAGATTACTCTTGGGTGGCAACTCATAAAACACCAGGAATTCAACAATATTATCCAGAAGGAAGAGGTTTTTTAAAAAATGTAGGTGGAACTTTTAGAGGAGATCCAGCTTTAGAAGCAGGTGGTTATAAAAGTGTAGCTGGTGGTTATTGGGCGCCTTTTAGCAATCCGTTTATAGAGAAAAAACCTACAGATAATTGGCTTACAGATCGGTTAACTGATGACGCCATTGCCTTTATGGATGCACACAAAGAAGGTCCTTTTTTAATCAATTTAAATTATTACGCAGTTCACAGACCTATTAGATACAGAAGTAAAGAATTGTATCAAAAATACTTTGACAAACCGGGTGATTCAATTACGGGTCAGGGTTTGCATACTAAGAAAAAGAAGCATGAATATTTTGCAAGTTATGCAACCATGGTAGAATCTGTAGATGATAATATAAAACGTATTGTAGATTACTTAGATGCGAATAATCTTAGAGAAAATACGGTGATTATTTTTACATCAGACAACGGATTTCATAGCATGGCAAGTGCCAATGATTTAATGTGTGGAGCAAAAGGATTTATTTATGAAGGCGGAATTAAAGTGCCAATGTTCATTAATTATCCCAACAAAGTTAGTCCAAGAAGAAGTGATGTTGCTGTGAGTGGATTGGATGTTTTTCCAACGTTAATGAATTTAGCAAATATTCATGATTTTAATGGAACTTTAGATGGTAATTCAATGACAGATTTGTTTGCTAAAGACGATAAAAAACTATCAGAAAGACCATTGTTTTGGCATTTAGCAAGTCGTTATAAACACGGAACATGTTCTGTAATTAGAAAAGGAGATTATAAGTTAATTCAGTTTTTGGCAGACGGAAAATTAGAATTATACAACTTGGTTGATGACCCGAAAGAATCAAAAGATTTATCAAATATCGAATTAAAAACGACTCAAAATTTATTAGGAGAATTAGTTTCTTGGAGAAAGGCAAACAAAGTTCCATTACCACCAAATTCAGTTTTACCTTTTTAAAAAGAATTATCGTTAGAATAAACCCAAAAAGACCTTATGATTTTGTTGGGTTTTTTATTTAAAATTATTTACAGACACATAAAAAGTATCCACAAAAACAATAAACCTTCTATATTCTCCTAATATTGATGAAGTGTAAACAGAAACTTGATTATTATGAAAAGAAGAGATTTTTTTAAAAAAGGAGCAACAGGTGTTTTGGCAGCATGTTTGTTACCTATAACAGGATCTGTAATGGCAATAAATTTAGAGACTGGAGAAGAACAATTTATTCATTTTGATGCACCAAATGGAATTCATAATTGGAAAAGTTGAGGAATCGCTTTTAAAAAAGGTGCAGATATTTTTAAAAACACAAACGGAACTGTAAATGATTGGGCAATAGTTCAGCGAATGACTTTTTATGTTGAAAATGGGCATCCAACGCATTTTTTATTTTCAGTAATTGATGTAAATAAAGGAAAAGACAGACCAAAAGATAACCGTGGAAGTAAAATTGTAATTGTTCCTTTTGATGGAAAGGCTTTTGATAAGTATATGCTGCATAAAATAAAAGACGAATAAATAAAATTTAATACACCTATATTATTCTAGAGAAATATGCTATTTTGGAGTATAAAAAGTAATTGTCAATTCAATATTTAATTATTATTTAAATGAAAAAACATATAATATTCTCAATTTTATTTTTGTTTACAATAATTGGCTTTAGTCAAGAAAAACCCAATATTGTCTTTTTATTGGTTGATGATTTAGGTTTTGCAGATTTTGGCTGTTATGGTGCTAAATTTAATGAAACGCCAAACATAGATAAATTAGCAAGTCAGGGTATGTTATTTAACAATGCGTATGCAGCTGCCACAGTTTGTTCGCCTTCTAGAGGCGCTATTTTAACAGGACAATATCCTGCAAGAACCCATCTTACAGATTGGATTACAGGACACGAGTTTCCAAATGCAAAGTTGTCGGTTCCTGATTGGAATACACGAATTGAACATCAATTAACTACCTTACCAGAAGCATTAAAAGAAGGAGGGTATGCAACAGCTTTTTTTGGAAAATGGCATTTAATGCCTTCTAATCAGCCTGATTTTGAAGAACATTACCCAACCAATCACGGATTTGACATTAATGTTGGCGGAAAAGAATGGGGACAACCCAAAGGAAAAGGGAAATACTTTTCTCCTTTTGAAATGCCTAATTTAGATGATGGTAAGCCTGGAGATTTTTTAACGGATAAGTTAACAGATGCTGCGCTTCATTTTATAGATACTACAAATAAAAAGAACCCTTTTCTATTGTATTTCTCTTATTACACAGTGCACGGGCCTATTATGTGCCCGCCTAATTTAGAAGAAAAATATAAAGAAAAAGCTACAAATTTAACCAATTCAAAAAATGAATACATCAATCCTAAAAGAGCAGGAATGGTGGAAGCATTAGACAATAGTGTGGGGAGACTTGTTAAAAAGTTAGAGGAATTAGGGGTTTCAGAAAACACAATTATTGTGCTTACTGGAGATAATGGTGGTAATTTTGATGAGACAACTGGAGGTTTAAAAGGTTATAAAGGTTTTTCACATGAAGGTGGCGTTAGAGAACCTTTACTTGTAAAATGGCCAGGAAAAACAAAAGCAGGTTCTGTAAGTGATGAGGTAGTTCTTGGAACAGATTTTTATCCAACATTCTTAGATGTTGCTAATTTACCATTACGTCCAAATGATCATAAAGATGGAATAAGCATGCTTCCTTTGCTCAATGGAACTTCAAAAAAATTAGATAGAGACACTTTTTATTGGCATTATCCTCATTATCATAGAACCAAACCTTATGGAGCTATTCGTAAAGAAAATTTTAAATTAATTGAATTTTTTGAAGATGGAAAATTAGAATTATACGACCTTTCAGTAGATCCAAACGAAACGAATAATCTGGCTATAAATCAACCTGAAATAGCAACGAATTTACTTCAAAATTTAAAAGAATGGAGAATTGCTGTTGGTGCACAAATGATGACAGAAAATCCGAATTATGACGTTGAAAAAGCAGCTTTCAAAAGGAAAAATAAAGGAATGTAAATTCCGTTTTAAAACAAATAATTTTTAAAATACAAAAGGTTTAATTTCAAAGAGGAGTTAAGCCTTTTCTGTTTTTAGCAGTCTAAATTTTGAATATAAATTCACAAATACATTTCTTTTACGCAATCACACATATTTAGTGAATATGTATTTGATCTTTGAAGAAATTAAAATACAAAAAATGGATATCAAAAAAACTTCTTGTTTTTGTTCCTCAAAATGGATACAATCGGTGCTCACGACTGTAATTTTATTTACAGGAAATATATTGTTTGCTCAGAATTTTCATACAGAAGGCAATGGAATCAGAAATGCTGTTACTGCAAATGTAAACGGAAAAACAGTACTTTATTTTTCTGAATTAGCAGGTACTATTTCTGCATATACTATTGAAGGAAAAAAAATATGGGAAGCTAAAACAGACAAACCTGCTGTTCTTTTCGAAATAAATACAGTTGATGTAAATAATGATAAAAATGACGATTTATTAGCCGCAAGTGGCGATGGAAATATTTACTGTTGGGATAGTTCAGGTAAATTATTATGGAAATTCAATCCAGGTCATAAAGTCCGATTTTCTGAAATTGCAGTGGTAAATAACGATGATAAGGTTCAAGTTTTTGCTGGTGGAAATGATTATACATTGTACGAGTTAAATGATGAAGGAAAATTAGTTTCGAAAACAAAGATAGAAGGCGTTGTTCGAAAAATAGAAGCCGGAAATTTTATTGATTCAGAGAAACAATCATTGTTTTTAATGACGTATAATCATGATAAATTTCGTTGGGAATTTATGGGTTTTCTAGATGCTGAAAGCAAAGAAGTAATTAAAAATGTTACTTATAATGATAAAAGATTACAAGATTTACGAAAAGCCATGGTAACTGATATCACCATTTCTGATATCAACAACGATAAAAAAGACGATGTTTTGTTTTTTGCAGATATTTCTTTCACACCTTTTATGACGGCTTTAGATTCAGATTTTAATGTCTTGGCAAAGTTTAAAGCGACAAAAAAAGAATCTCAACGTTACGGTCATTCACAAGGAACATTTTTATCAAACAGAAAAGAAATTATGTTTCAACATGGAGGTATTTTGTTTGTGTTGGATGCAAAGGGGAAACTAATTGATACTTCAGGGAAAAGATATGGAGGCATGGTTTATAGCGATTTTGTTTTTGATTCAAAATCAAATCAATTAATAGCTGCAGGAGAAGTTGATGGAGGAAATGGGGTTTATTTTTATGATGTAAGTAAAAATAAATGGTGGAATGCCAATCAGAAAAAACAAGGTAGAATGTTAGAAGTTGAACAAAACTTAAATACATTATACCAACAAACTTTAAATTTTAAAACGCCTACATATCAACAAAAATCAGACAAAGATTGGGTAATGATTACTTCTAAAGAAGTTGATGAGAAAGTAAATAAACTAGATGGACAAGATATTAAATTCGTAATTCAGAAAGCACCTAAAGAAAGCACAGATCGTGCTTATTTAGTGAAAATTATAGGTAAAGACGCATTAAAAAAAGACAAACGAGGCAAATACCAAGATTCTAGAGAAGACATTGTGCAAATGGCTAGAAAATATGAAAAAGAAGGTCAGCCTTTTACATTTTGGGCAGGTCATGGAAACGACCCTTTTTACATTCAAATAGAAACTTTAGAACAAATCTTAGAAGTTGCACCAACTACTTGCTATGGTTTTGTGTATGCAGAAATGGATAATGTAGATGATCCAAGAGTACAACATTTTGTAAATGCATATTTGCCTCGTTTGGCAAAAGCCATCAGAAAAAATAATAAAGCTAAATTATATTTCAGATATAAAAATATGTTTTGGGCGGCAACTTCGCATTTACCACTTTGGAAAGAGATGTTTTTCTCGGGAAAATATAGCGATATTTTGGTTCCAGCATCGGAAGATACAAGCAATCGTATTCAAGATTTAAATTTAGCAGGACGAGTAGGAATGCATTCTGGAGGATATGTAAATGATTTTGCAATGCGTTTGATTGACGACAATCCAACAAGTTGGAGACCATTATCTCCTGGAGGACAAAATTCAATATCTCCTTATTTAAGACAAGGCGTTATCATGGCTGCTTATGGTGCGCGTTACGGAATTGTAGCAAACAATAATTTTACAGAAGAACCTGGATTAAACGTGTTGTTTGCCTTAATGAAATCTGGAGTTTTGCCAATTGTTGATAAAGAAGATATACTTTCAATTGGTTCTTGGCATTTGATAAAAGAAGTGGATGAACATTTAATTCATTCTGTTGATAATCATCATAATTTAAAACAATACAAAAAGGATGATGACAATGCTATTTTTTCTGTCGGACAAATGCATTGGGCAGGAACTAACATTCCAGAATATGACTATTCAAACGCAGCTTTGGGTGTAAAATATCGTTGGTTAAGTTATATGCCAGAAATGCCTCATGGAATGGTTCCTATTGCTCCAATTGAATCAAAATCCATGGTTGAAAAACAAGGCAAACCTTATTTTGTTTCCAATGGAAAAGTTGGTGTTAATGGTGATAAAAAAATTCCTGCCAATCAATTTGGTGTAATAATAAAAAGCACGGTTTCTAAAGGTGAAAAAAACTTGGCAATTGTGGTAAAAGGAGCTTCTTGGAGTGTGCTTAAATTAGATGAAAATCATGCAAGAATTATTTTGGTAGATCCAGGGTATTTAGATCCACAAAAAAGAGAAGTAACGATCCTTTTTCAAACAAAACAACCTAAAAGAGCGATGGATGTTTTAAGTAAAGAAGAATTAAAAATACACCAAAAATTAATTAAAACTACGGTTCCTGGGGGTTCATTACGTTTTATTGATATCACTTATTAAAAGAGAATTATGAAAGTATTTAGTTTTAAATTTTTTATCATTTTTTGTTTCATTTATAGTATTCAAATGAATGGGCAAGAAAAGAAACCCAATATTGTTGTTATTATGGCAGATGATATTGGCATGGGAGATATTGGTTATTATAGCAAAATTAGAACGGGTAAAACTCCTGTTGTGCCAACTCCTAATTTAGATAAAATAGCAAAAGAATCGATGCGTTTTTCAGATGCACATTCGCCAGCACCATTATGTGCACCCACACGGTTTTCTATGTTAACAGGGAATTATACGTATAGAAATAAAAGATCTTTTGGCGTTTGGACTCCAGATGCAGATGCGCTAATTGATTCTAATAATTTTACAACAGTTGCAAGAATTGCAAAAAGTGGAGGTTATACAACTGCTTTCTTTGGTAAATGGGGTTTAGGGGGTTCTTGGATAAAAGAAAAAGGGACGAAAGTAGATTTCTCTGAAGAAAATGCAGGTGCATTAACATACGGATTTGATTATGCGCTAGAATTACCTGAAGGATTACAAAATGAACCTTATGCTTTTTATGAGAATCAAAAATGGATGAAATTAAAACCGAATTCAGTTTTAAAAGATTTGGATGCTGTTCAAACAGGTTATGCGTATGCTAAAAAACACAAAACAAGAGGTGTGGTATTGGAGATTCTAATTGGAATCCTGCAGATGTTGGATTCATTTTAGCGGATAAAGCTGTAAAATATATTGAAAGACAAAAAAGTGATATTCCTTTTTATATGTATTACTGTAGTCAAGCAGTTCATATTCCGCATACACCACCAGTTAGTTTTAATAATCAAAAGGTAAAAGGAAGTACACCAGGTTATCACGAAGATATGATTTATGAATTAGACCTACAAGTAGGAATGATTGTTGAAGCTTTAAAAAAATCTGGAGCGTATGAAAACACCTTGTTTATTTTTACTTCGGATAATGGAGGATTAGGGTTTGATAAAGGAATGATAAAAGCTGGACACGATGCTAGTAATGGAATGGAAGGTAAAAAAGGGTCTATTTTTGAAGGTGGACATAGAGTACCGTTTTTTGCAAGTTGGCCAGGGAAAATAACACCTAATACGGAATCTAATGAGCCAATTATTGGACATGATATTGTAGCGACAGTTGCAGCATTATCAAATCAAGAACTAGATAAAACCAAAGTCTTTGATTCTGCGAATTTATTACCATATTTTTTAGGTAAATCAGATGGAAAAGCGCATCAATATTTAATGCACCAATCTGCAGGAGGGCCAACTTATGCAATTAGAGATGGCGATTTTAAGTTGATAATGAACTTAGGGAGTAAAGGGAAAACAAGTAAAGAAGTAAAAAGTAAAGGAGTTATTTTATCAAAGTTAACACCAACACATTTATTCAATTTAAAAGATAATTTAAATGAAGATGAATCTAAAAATTTACTTGATAATCCGAAGTGTAAAACTAGGGTTGTAACAATGCTTGCAAAATTTAAAGAATTAAGAAAAACGAAAGCAGCAACAGTATCTTATTAAATAATAATAAAATAATTTAAGAAATGAAATTAAGAGTAATACTAGTATTTTCTATGGTTTGTGCAATCTCTTTTGTGAGTTGTACTGGTCAAAAAACAGTTACAAGTAAAAAAGATGTTGTTTCTAAAACAGCTCAAAAACCCAATTTAGTCATCATTCATACAGATGAACATAACTTTAGAACCATAAGTGCGTATCAAAAGTTATTACCGGAAGAGCAAGCTTTTGTTTGGGGAAAAGGAAACAATTCTAAAACACCAAATATTGATAAAATAGGAAATGAAGGAGCGATTGCTACAAGTTATTATTGTGCAGCACCTGTTTGTACGCCATCAAGAGCTTCTTTGGTTACAGGTTTGCATCCAGGAGCTACAGGAGCACCAAAAAACGGAATGCATATTAGTGAAGATATTCCAACTTTTGCTACAATTTTAAGAGATCAAGGTTATGCAACTTCTTATGTAGGGAAATGGCATTTGGCAGGTCATGAAAAATACACTTTCGGAATTAAATACAAAGCAGGTTTTGAAGATAATCAGTATATGATGCGAGGTGGGCATGCACCTTATTTTCATATAAAAAATGGAAAATTTAAAGGAATCAATGAAAATAATGCTGCTAAATTACCAAAAGAAGAAGTAATTCATTTAACAGAATTCTTTACAGATAAAACCTTAGAAATTTTAGAGCGAGATAAAAACAAACCTTTTGCATTAATGCTTTCTATTCCAGATCCGCACACGCCAGATTATGCAAAACCTCCTTACAATACCATGTATAAAGATTTAAAAATTGAAGCTCCTAAAACAATGGGGCCAAAATATACTGCAATTAAACCAGCTTGGGCAGGTGGAGGAAACAAAAACGACAACAATGAAGCGATTGGTAAAAAAGCATTTACGAAAGAGAAAAATGCGTTAAAGCAATACTTTGGTATGGTAAGTCATATTGATGATAGTGTTGGTAGAATTCTTCAGTTTTTAGAAGACAACAATCTAACAGAAAATACCATTGTAGTATTTACGTCTGATCACGGGGATATGTTTTTTGAACATAACAGACGTAACAAAGGCGTGCCTTATGAAGGATCTGCCAGAATTCCGTTTTTAATTCGTTATCCAAAGAAAATTCCTTCAGGAAAAGTGTTAAATACAGCATATACCAATGTAGATTTTGCACCAACTATTTTAAGTTTGATGAATGTAAAAACCGATGCTAAATTCCAAGGTTTAGATACTTCAGATGATTATACAAACAATAAAAAAGAAATTACTAGTGATCGGATTACCTATTTCGCCAAGTCTGGCGGATGGTGGGCAGCAGCAGTAACTGATAGATATAAGTTGGTGATTGATAAAAAAGAAAAACCATATTTATTCGATTTACAGAAAGATCCAGATGAGTTGATAAACTTCTATTACGATAAAGAATATGCTGCTATTGCAAAAAAGATGCAAACAGAATTGTTTAAGCAAATGAATGAATATGATGAACCTGGTTTAAAGATGAATCAGAAATATATTACAGAATAAATACAATTCTTTAAGGTAAAATTGAGTAGGGTTTGGATAAATTGTTTTTTAACATTTTGAAGAATCCTATTTATCTTTATAGGATTAAGACTTCTCTCAAAAAACATGTTTTTAACCAGTAAAATAGTAATGAATTTAATTGGAGTTAGATGTGTAATTAAGTAAAAATAATTATAAAATGAATTTAAAGTACTCTATCGTATTTTTTTTAGTATTAATTTCTCAATTCTGTTTCTCCCAAAACGATTGGGAAAACGAATTGATGTTCGAGCAGAACAAACTTCGATCACGAGTGCCAAGTTATTCCTATACACATCATGCAGATGCGTTGATTGGAAATAGAGATAAATCTAGAATGCAATCTTTAAACGGAACGTGGAAGTTTAATTATGTGGGTAAATCACAAGATAGACCAACAGACTTCATCAAAAAAGATTTTAAAGGTGAAAATTGGAGTGATATTCTTGTTCCTTCAAACTGGGAATTGCAAGGTTTTGGACAACCCATTTACACCAATATTATTTATCCTTTTACGCCAGATATTAAAAATGGAGGGAAAAGGAATTTCAATTATATGGGACCACATCCGCCGCAGTTTCCATTTATAGAAAAGTATAGAGACAATCCTGTTGGGAGTTATTACAGAGATTTTACAATTCCAAAAGATTGGAAAGATCAATCTGTAATTTTACATTTTGGCGGCGTTTCATCGGCATTTTATGTGTGGGTAAATGGTAAAAAAGTAGGTTATAGCCAAGGAAGTAGATTGGCTGCTGAATTTGATATTACAGCCTATTTATCCGAAGGAAAAAATAGAGTTGCTGTGCAAGTTTTTAGATGGAGTGATGGGAGTTATCTAGAAGACCAAGATATGTGGCGTTTAAGCGGAATTCATAGAGAAGTTTTGCTTTTATCACAACCAAAAATAGCGTTAAATGACTTTTTTGTAAGAACAAAGTTCGATGAAAAACTAGAAAATGCACAGTTAGAAGTTCGTCCTCATTTATGGATGAAAGGAAATGAAGAGAGCTTAAAAGATTGGGAAATTACAGCTGATTTATATGATGCTGATCATCAAAAAGTATTAGAAAAAGCAATGTCTTGTAATATTGAAGATGTGTTTTTTGAAAGATGGCCACAAAGAGATATTACAAAGTTTGCATTTTTAGAAGCGAACATTAAAAACCCAATAAAATGGTCGTCTGAAAATCCTTATTTATATACCTTGGTTTTTGATGTAAAAGATGCATCAGGTAAAATAGTAGAATCTAGAAGTCAGAAAGTTGGATTTAGACAAATTGGTTTTTCAACTGAAAATGAATTATTAATCAACGGAAAGCCAGTAAAAATAAAAGGTGTAAATCGTCACGATCATCATCCAATTAGAGGAAAAGCATTAACAAGAAAAGATTTAGAAGACGATGTAAAACTGTTGAAGAGATTCAATTTTAACGCTGTAAGAACTTCTCATTATCCGAATGATCCGTATTTCTATGATTTGTGTGATAGATACGGAATTTACGTGATGGACGAAGCAAATATAGAAACCCATCATTTAGGTAGTTATGCGCCACAACAACCAAGTTTAGCGATTCCTATTTTAAGCAGAATTATGAGAATGGTTGATAGAGATAAAAATCATCCTTCCATAATTTCTTGGTCTATGGGTAATGAAGCAGGAACAGGACCAGCTTTTGCTGCTGCTGCAGGTTGGATAAAAGATTATGATGTTTCTCGTTTTATTCATTATGAAGGAGCGCAAGGAAAACCAACACATCCCGAATATAAAGAAGGAGAAGAAGGGCAAAAAGTATTTAGAGGAACAGCACATGCAAATCCTGATGATCCTAATTATGTAGATGTTTTAAGTAGAATGTATCCAGAGTTGTATCAGCTAAAAGCCATGTCTGAAAGTAAATATATTAACAGGCCAATTATTATGTGCGAATATGCACATGCCATGGGGAATTCTATTGGTGGTTTGGGGGAATATTGGGACTTAATTAACTCGAAAAAGAATTTAATTGGTGGTTTTATTTGGGATATGAAAGACCAAGGTTTGGTTAAAAAAGACAAAAAAGGAAATGATTTTTATGCTTATGGAGGTGATTTTGAGGATTATCCGAATGATAAAAATTTCTGTATCAATGGTGTTTTTTCCCCTGAAGGAAAACCAAATCCGCATGCTTGGGAAGTAAAATACATTCATCAACCTTTTAATTTTAAAAATATTGAAATTGAAAAAGGAACCGTTTTGGCAATCAATCATTTAAACGAAACCAATTTAAATAAATATGATGTAAAATGGACGTTGTCCGAAAACGGAAAAGAATTGCAATCTGGATTTTTACAAAATGTAGATGTAAAATCAAATTCATCCGAAGAATTAAAAATTCCGTTTAAAAAAGTTCGTTTTAAGGATGAAAATGAATATTGGTTGCATATTTCTGTGCAGGAAAAAGAAGCTGCTTTTTGGGCAGAAAAAGGGTTTGAAATTGCTAAAGATCAAATCTTATTAAAAAAGAAAACGCAAAAAGAAAGTTATAGTTCTTTATCAAAATCTAAGCTTCAATTAAAAGAAACGAATTCGGAAATTACAATTTCAGGAAAAAAATACATAGCAAAAGTTTCTAAAGAATCAGGAGCATTAATTTCTTTCATCAAAAACGAAAAAGAACAGATTTTATCACCTTTAAAACCAAACTTTTTTAGACCACCAATAGACAATGATTTACGTGGTGCAAGTAGTGGTGATTTTAGAAAGTCGAGAGCATATTGGGAGTTTTTAAATGATAAATTAGAGACAAAATGGGTTAAAGTAATTTCTGATAAAACCAATGAAACTACTGTTTTAATTGAAAAATCATATAAAGATGAAGTAAAATTAATGATGAATTATCATTTTTTAAGTGATGGAAGAGTTGTGGTAAAAATGGAGTTAGATGCTGATAAAAAATTACCAGGTTTGGTAAAATTCGGGGTTACTTTAGGAGTTTCTAAAGCGAATACAAAAACTACTTTTTACGGAAAAGGACCTTGGGAAAACTACATAGATAGAAAACGAGGAACAGAAGTAGATGAATTTACTTTTAATACCGATGATTTATTTACAGATTATATTTTTCCGCAAGAAAACGGAAACCGTTCTGATGTAAGATGGTTGCAACTTTCAGAGAATAAAAAGAGCCATTTAAAAATTGAAGGATCGCCATCGTTTGGTTTTTCAATATGGCCTTATTCGCCTAAAAATATTCAAGAAGCGAAACATCCTTTTGATTTAAAAAAACAAGGTTTTTATACATTGAATTTGCATTTAATTCAAATGAGTGTGAATGGAACGTTGTCTGAAACCTTACCCAAATATATAATCCCTTCTGGAAAATATAATTTCGAATTTATCTTTAATTAAACAAAATAATCCAATGAAAAAACTAGCGATATTATTTATCATTTTTACAATTGTTTTAGCTTCTTGTTCATCAAAAGTTAATGATGAAAATAAAATTTTAAAATCAGAAATAAAAGGGCAATTAGCAGAAGTTAACAACACTGATAATTTTACGGATTCTAAAAATCCAATTGCAGGAAGTGTCGATTATTCGAATAGTAAACATGTTACCTTTAAAAACATAAATATTGGAGATTGTGTTTGGACAGATGGTTTTTGGGCAGATAAATTTGAGTTGGCAGAAAAAGTAATGGTGCCAAGTATGGGAAAATTGTTAACAGGAGATACTGGTTTTGCTTTAAACAATTTTAAAATAGCTGCAGGTTTAAAAGAAGGAAAACACGAAGGAATGTTTTGGCATGATGGCGATTTTTACAAATGGATGGAAGCTTCTTTATACATCTATGCTATGAATAAAGATCAAAAAATTTTAGATGAATTAGATGATTATATAGCTATTATTGGCAAAGCACAATTAGAAAACGGGTATTTACAAACTCAAGTAACAATTCCGGGTAAAAAAGTTTTTTCTGAAAGAAAATATCATGAAATGTATAACAGTGGTCATTTATATATTGCTGCACTTACACATTATAGATTAACAGGTAAACGAAATTTTTTAGATATCGCTATAAAAAATGCAAATAATTTGTATGATGTTTTTCAGCCTCAACCAAAAGAATTAGCAAGATTTGGCTTTAATCAAGTGCAAATTATGGGATTGGTAGAATTGTACAGAACTACAAATGATAAAAGATATTTAGAGCTTGCAGAAATATTTATAAATATGCGAGGTAAATCGAAAGTGATACCAGATTCTTCTGTACGTTTCAGAAATATTGGTGATATGACGCAAGAACGAATTCCGTTAAGAAAATCTAAGGAAGCCGTTGGTCATGCGGTTTTGGCATTGTATTATTATGCAGGAGCAGCAGATGTGTATGCAGAAACGGGAGAGCAAGCATTAATTGATGCTTTAGATCGTTTGTGGGGAAATATTGTAAATCAGAAAATGTTTATAACGGGAGCTTGTGGACAAAAACATGATGGAGGTTCGTCTCACAGAGATTTTGTACATGAAGCATTTACCATAGATTATGAAATGCACAATGCGCATTCTTACAATGAAACTTGCGCAAATTTATGCAACGCCATGTTTAATTATAGAATGATGAGCATTAAAGGAGAATCTAAATATGCAGATATTATTGAAACAGTAATGTACAATAGTGCTTTATCTGGCATTGATTTAGGAGGAACCAATTTTTTCTATACAAACCCGTTAAGAAGAACTGCAGATCATAAAATGGGAGGAACAGATTACCCAACAAGAGTGCCATATATTCCTTGTTTTTGTTGTCCGCCAAATTTAGTAAGAACCATTGCAAAACTATCAACTTGGTCTTATAGCTTAACAAATAACGGACTTGCCATAAACTTATATGGAGGAAATAAATTAGCAACAAATTTGATAGATGGCTCAGAAATTAAATTAACCCAAAAAACAGATTACCCTTGGGATGGAGCAATAACCATTAAAATTGATGCATGTAAAAATGATGCGTTTGATATTTTATTAAGAATTCCTGAATGGGCAAAAGAAAGTTCAATTTCCATAAATGGAAAAAATGAAAATAAAAAACTTAAAGAAGGCGCATTTGTAACCATCAATAGAAAATGGAAAAAAGGCGATGTAATTTCTTTACAGATGCCAATGAAGTCAGAATTGGTTGTTGGACATAGAAATATTGAAGAAGTTAGAAACCAAGCGGCAATAAAAAGAGGTCCGGTTGTGTATTGTGTAGAAACACCAGATTTACCAAAAAAGACAAATGTTTTAGACGTTTATATTCCTTCGGATATAAAGTTAACTACAAAAAAAGAAGTTGATTTTTTAGGAGGACTAACAACTTTAAAAGGGACTGTTTTATTAACATCTGATAATGATACTAAAATGTACAGAACTTTAGAAACACAAAATTTTAAAAAATACGACGCTACTTTTATACCGTATTATGCTTGGAGCAATAGAGGTACAAGTGAAATGACTGTATTTATGCCAATAATTTGGAAATAATAATTTTTAATCTTTTGTTGTAAATCTTGTACAAAATATAGGGTTATAAGAGGCTTTATAGTTTCTTAAACTTGTAAATACATACTTTATACTCAGAAATACAGCATAGCCGTATAATGTTCTTAGGTTTACCTTAGATAATTATATGTTTATGAAAAAATTTTTCGCTTTTGTTACAGTATTGCTTTTCGTATTTAATGCATGTGCTCAAAATAAAACCGTAAATGTTGCAGATTACGGAATAAAACCAGGCAAAGATGTTACCTTAGAAGTATATCAACTACTAAATTCTTTAGAAGGTAAAAAAAATGTAACACTATTTTTTCCAAAAGGACAATATGAGTTTTATCCAGAGAATGCATTTGAAACTTATAGAGCGGTTACAAACCATGATAATAGTTTAAAGAAAATAGCTTTTCCTATTTATAATTTCGATGATTTTACCTTAGACGGAAACGGATCTACATTTATGTTTCATGGTAAAATTGTACCAATTACTGTTGAAGGATCTAGAAATACAACATTAAAAAACTTTACGATAGATTGGGAAAAATCTTTTGTAAATGAATTAACGGTTACTGAAAATAATAAAGAAGAAAATTCTTTTATAGTTGAGGTTGCCAATGAAAAATTTGGTTTTGAAGTGAATAACAATCAGATTTTGTTTAATCATTACGATTGGCAAGATGAAATAGGTCAGAATATGGCTTTCGATCCAGCTACAAAATCACCTATTTGGCAAACTAAAAACTATTTTTTAAAGCCTCAGCCTAAGACAACAGCTAAAATTATAAAAATTGATAATAAGACCGCAAAGTTTACAAATTATACAAAAGTAACGCCACCAGTCGGTACCGTATTTGCAACTTATGGCAAAAGTCCGGGAGCAAATAGATTTGTGCCCGCCATTCATTTATCTAACTCTATAGACAACACTTTAAATAATATAACTGTTTTAGCAGCAGGAGGAATGGCATTAATAGCAGAAAGATGCGAAAACATTTCTTTAGATACATTTATTGTTACTTCTAGAGAAGATAGAACAATTTCTACAAGAGCAGATGCTACTCATTTTTTAGGTTGTAAAGGAAGCATTACCTTAGAAAATTGTTTGTTAGAACATATGTTAGATGATGGTATAAACGTGCATGGAGCTTATGTAAAAGTAGAAAAATACTTGGGTAAAAATACCTTTTTATGCGAAACAAGTCATGTGCAACAATGGGGATTTTTGTTTGGTGAAAAGGGCGATGAAGTTATGATGATTTCTAGAGAAACGATTCTACCAATTTTTAAAACTAAAATTAAAAAAGTAAAGATTTTAAATGAAAGAAGAATGTTAATTACGGTTAATGAGGTTCCGACTAAAATGCCAGAAGGAAAACTTTCATTAGAAAACCTTACTTGGTATCCGGACCTTTACATGAATAAAAACATTATCAGAGAAAACAGAGCAAGAAGTGCGTTGATTACTACAAAAGGAAAAGTACTTATTGAAAACAACTATTTCTCATCACAAATGCATGGTATTTTAATTGAGGGAGACAATAACAAATGGTATGAGTCTGGAGGCGTACAAGATATTACTATTAGAAATAATACTTTTGAAAACATTGGCTACGGAAACGGTATTTCTTATCCATTAATAGCTTCACCTTTATTTACTTCAGAACAAAAATTAGGAGATCAGAAATTTCATCAGAATATTAATTTTACCAACAATGTAATTAAAAGTTTTAATGGACATTTAGTGTTTGCTATGTCTGTAAAAGGTTTAAATGTTTCTGATAATATCATTGAAATAAGTACCGATTATCCTACAGGTTCTGTATTACCAGCCATAGATTTAGAGTTTTGTGAAGATGTAATCATTGAAAAAAATCAATATAAAAAGTTCAATTTCTCTATTACATCAGCAATAAAAGATAATAATAGCAAGGTTAAGATTAAAAAGAATAAAGGATTAATAAATTAATCAAGAATTAAAATCAATATATATTTAAATGAACGCATCAAAAAAGAGATTTTTATTTTGGTTTTATTTTGTTTGCACCAGTCTTGTATTTGCACAAAACCCAATGGATAGAGTGCTTCCTGCGGATAGTTATTTTTACAATCCAATAATCAATACTGCAAACCAAATGAGTTTTCCTAGCGGAAATTCTTCTACAGCGGCACTTCAAGGAATGATTGATAATTTATCTGCTTCTGGTGGAGGTGTTTTAACGATAAATGAAGGGACTTATACTTTAGAGCAAATTCACATGAAAACGGGTGTACATATTCGCGTTCATCCAGAGGTAACTTTTAAATCCTTACCAAGAAATGCATTATTTAGAGCAGGTTATGATAATAATTTTGAAAATGTTAGCAATTGGAGTTTTACCAGTACAAATGGAGAAAAATTTACTTTCGATTTTTCAGATTTACAACCTACAAAAGATATTAGAGCTTTTCAATTAGGAAATTGTACCAACTTTAAATTGGCAGATTTTTTAATTTTAGATAATTATACAAAATTCAATGGAATTTCTTCAGGTGCTGTTGGTGATTCACCAGCAAAATTTCCAACATTTGGCATCATCGAAAACCTTGATATAAAGAATGCACATTATGGATATGGTTTAACTCAAAATCAAGTTGCACAAGATATCTTATTTAGAAATTTATCTGGAGAAGGAGGAGTTACTTTGCGTTTAGAATCTGGCTTTCAGGGTCTTGCAGATATGTATCTTACCGATAAAACACTTGTTCTTAATAATATTTATGCAAGAAATATTTCGTGTAAAAATGGTGCACATGCAGTAATGTTATCTCCTCATACTATAACCCAAGGCGTGGTAGATGTTAGAGATATTTCTGGTGAAAGTTGCGAGGCTGTTGTCTCCATAAATTTTGGTTTTTTATCAGCATCAAAAGGGCAAGCAGATGAAAATGGAAATCCAATAAATGGTCATAGTTCAGGTACTTTTTCTGAAGAATCTGTCATTGCAAATGTTAATGCTACTTATGGCATACTTGCACAAGTAAGAGCGGCACGTTTAAGGCATGTGCCTTGTGCTTTAAGAGGTTACATCAATTTAGAAGAAATAAATCCTGATGAAGAATCTTATCAATCACCATCATTAGCACCCATTTATTATTTAGCCTTAGAAGATTATGTTTCTTTGGGAAACCCAAGTGGAAGATATAAAGTTGTACTAGACAACGTAACGCATGCTGGTTTTTCAACAGAAGTGAGAGCAGATGGTTTAATTACAGATGGAGGAGAAAATGATTTTGAAGGTTGTGATATTGATGGCCCACCAATTTGGATAAAGAACGAAGATAAAAATACTCCAAACCCACTACAAACCTCTACAGAAGCAATAGTTTTAGATGTTAACGATTTTATAAAAGATTCGAATATTGTTGTCTATCAGCAAGAAAATTTAAGAGATTTAAAAATTGAGAGTCCTTTTAATGGAAGCCTTAAAATTTACAATATAGTTGGGCAATTGGTAAAAGAAGTGCCTTATTTTAAGAACAATACTACGGTGAATGTTGGTAAACTGGTTAATGGAATGTACATTATCCATTTTAAAGCTGACAAAAAAACAATTACAAAAAAAATAATAATTAAATAATTTTACAATGCGTACATTAAAAAATCAAAGAAGTGTATTTTTTTTACTTGTGATTATAATTACAGCTTTTGCTTGTAAAAGTAAAGAAGTAAAAAATGATTCTGTAAATACAACAACGGCTAAAAAACCAAATATTGTTTTATTATTTGTTGATGATTGGGGTTGGGCAGATGTTGGTTTTAGAAACCCTCTTTTTGAAACGCCAAACATAGATCAATTAAAAAAAGAAAGTTTAAATTTTAATAGAGCTTACATTCCTACACCTACTTGTAGCCCAAGTAGAGCCTCTATTTTAACAGGTAAAGAAGCTGTTCGTCTAGAAATGGTACGTCATATTGCTGGAGATCCAGACAAAGAAAAATATAGCTTATGGCCAAATGACCCGGTTCAAATGCCTTCTATTAATTACTTACCTTTAGAGGAAGTTACCTATGCAGAACGATTAAAAGAATACGGATATTACAATGCATTTATAGGGAAATGGCATTTAGGTCATCCCGCAAATTACCCAGAAAAACAAGGTTTTGATGAAGTGTATGGAACTACAAATGCAGGACATCCAAAAAACTATTATTTCCCATTCTTTAAGCCAGAAGAAGATCCAAAAGGGTTTTTAAAATCGGGTGTAAAAAAAGGAGATTATTTAACTGAAGTTTTAACCAATCATGCTACTAAATTTATTCAAAATTACGATAAAAAAGATCCGTTTATGTTGTCTTTTTGGTACTACACAGTGCACGGGCCTTCTATTGGTAGAAAAGATTTAATTAAAAAATACGAAGCCAAAGGAATGAAGGGTAAATATGCACAACACGGTGCTATGGTAGAAGTGTTAGACAATTCTGTAGGACAAGTAAGACAAGCTTTAAAAGATAAAGGAATTGCAGACAATACCATTATTATTTTAATTTCTGATCAAGGTGGTGCTTACACAAATGCTCCTTTAAGTGGTGGTAAAAAAGGAGGAAATACTTTAGGAGAAGGTGGTTCTAGGGTTTTGTTAACCATAGATTACCCAGGAGTAACAAAACCAGGAACGGAAACATCAATACCGGTACAATCAATCGATTTATATCCAACGATACTTGAAATTGCTTCAGGTAAAAAAGGGGAAGATGCCTGGATTCAAGGTAAAAGCTTACTACCCATTTTACAAGGAAAAGAGTTTGCAAAAAGACAATTGTATTTCTTTAGAAGTTATGAAGATCAATACGCATCGGTAATTGATGGAGATTGGAAGTTGGTGAAATACCATTCAGGGAAATTTCAATTATTTAATGTTGCAAAAGATATTAGTGAACAAAACGATTTAATAGGAACTGGGTTGCAAATTGAAGAAACCTTAAAAACCAATATTGCAAATTGGGAAAAAGAAGCGGTTCCAAATTTCTAGAAACAATTTACCTCTATTAAGAATATAAAAAGGTAGTAACTTTAGGTTGCTGCCTTTTGTTGTTTTTGGGCTATTTTTTATTCAATATTCGTTGTAATTATGTTGTTTTAAGGAATTAACATAAATTTAAATAAAAAAATTTTCGTATTGTAATGTTCTTAAATTCAAGTGTTTAAGGTTGTTTTGTGTATGAATTTACTACGAGACACATTTAATTTACTACAATCTACAAAGAAACATAACAAAAATATCAACTTTATAGAAGTAAAAAAAAAGTGGAATAAATTCACAAAACAAATAAAATAAACAGTTTAATTTATGAATACAGAATACATTTAAAAATACCCAACCACCCAAAACTAAATTTAAATATAAACGAATAAAAATCAACCAATGAAATTAAAATTTTTAATAAAAAACAAGATTTTACAATATAGCTTACTCAGTTTATTTGCTTTATTGTTTTGTAGTTTTGATGCTAGTGCACAAAGAACTACAATAAAAGGTACTGTTGTAGATAGTGCAGACAATACACCTTTACCAGGCGTGTCTGTGCTTATAAAAGGAACAACAAGAGGATCTAGTACAGATTTTGATGGTAATTTTAGCATTAAGGCAAAAATTGGAGAAACTTTAGTTTTTGCCTATTTAGGTATGCAAAGTAAGGATGTGAAAATTACTACAACACAATTAAGAGTTTCTTTAGATTCTGATACAGAATCTTTAGAAGAAATAATTGTTGTAGGTTATGGAACCGTTAAGAAAAAAGAACTTACAGGAGCGGTAAATAGAGTTGTAACAGATGATATAGAACAGTTTATAACCCCAGACATAGGTTCTGCATTGCAAGGGCAAGTTGCGGGTGTTAATGTTACGGCTAGTTCTGGAGAACCTGGTGAAGCAGCTAGTATCCAAATTAGAGGAGTTACTTCTTTAATAGGTTCTAATACACCACTTTTTGTAGTAAATGGTATTCCTCAAATAGGAGATCCAGGTTTAAGTCCTAATGAAATAGAAAGTATAGATATTCTAAAAGATGCTGCATCTACTGCAGTATATGGTGCAAGAGGTGCTGCAGGTGTTGTTTTAATAACCACAAAACAAGGTAAAGCTGGTAAAATGAGTATAGATATTAATTATACTTATGGTTTACAGGCTATTGGAGACGAAGCAACTCCTTTAATGAATACAGAAAGTCAATTGTTTTATGAGGTAAATAGAAATGCATATACAAGTATTAATTTTGAACCATTAGTTGTACGTTTTCCAGAATGGATTAATAATGACAATAAATTTGATGACTATGTTTTAAATAAATCTGCAGAGGTAAAAAATTACAGTTTTAGTGTATCTGGAGGAGCAGAAAAAATAACCTATAATCTTGTAGGAAGTTTATTTGATCAAGATGGTTCAATTATAAATTCAAATTTTAAAAGATATAATGGTAGAGCAACTACAAGTTATAATACAGAAAACTGGAAAATAGATGGTAGTTTAGCTTTTACTATAGAAAAAAGAAAAAGGTCTAGTGATGGCTTGATTGTTCAAGCCGGTAGATATAGACCTTATTTTCCTGCAATAGACCCTAATGAAGAATCTGTAGATGGTAGTACTAATGGAGGTGTTAGGACTCCTTCTGTAGCTTTAAATCAAGCTCTTAGGAGACAAGATGAAAGTAATAAAGATCGTATAAATGCTAGTTTAAGTGTAAATAGAAAACTATCCGATTCTTTTAATTTTATCACAAGAATGGGAGTTTCTGTTACAAATGAAATAAGAAATATTTTTAAACCAAGTTTTACTTTATATGATTTAGAAAATGATGAAGATATTACTGATGAAACTAAAAGTGGTGTAATTGCTATTGCTTCTAGAACCAATAAATTTAGTTGGGATGGTAGTTTAAATTATAAAAAGAAATTTGGCAAACATACTGTTTCTGCAACAGCGGCATTAGCTTTAGAAGAAGATAGTTTTCAATCATTTGATGCTTCTATTCAAGGAGTTTCTAATAATAACTTACTTGTTTTAGATGGTGGTACAGTTAATCAATTAGTAAATAGTGGCTATAATCCAGATATTAATGGAACTAGCGATAATTACAATAAAAAAACAGTTGGTACAATAGCAAGAGTACAATACAACTATAAAGGAAAATACTTATTATCTGCATTAGCAAGATACGATGGTTCTTCTAGATTTGGTTCTGAATACAGATGGGGTGTTTTTCCTTCTTTATCTGCTGCTTGGAATATTTCTGATGAGAATTTTTGGAAACCAATGAAAGCTACAATCAATAACTTTAAGTTAAGATTAAGTCACGGTACGGTTGGTAACGATAGTTTTGCTGATTATGAATACGCAAGTACTATTGCTCCTTTTGGAGATTATGTTTTTGATGAAAATGATAATGGAGAATTATTTGGAACTACAATATTATCTTATGCAAATGCAGACGTAAAATGGGAAACATCAATATCTAACAATATTGGGATAGATCTATCTTTTTTAAGAAATAAAATTACAGTTACAGCAGATTATTATAATACTCAAAAAAGAGACATGTTATTTCCTGTAACACTACCTGGTTCTGCAGGTGCTTATTATGACAATCTTTTAGTTTTAAATATTGGTGATATGGTAAATCAAGGGTTTGAGTTTGCTACTAATTATAAAGGCAATGTTGGTAAAAGCAAACTAAAATTAGGGGCAACATTTACTACCAATAGCAACAAGATTACAAAAATGCAAGATGGGGTAACTATTACACCAAATAATAATGTAAGGTTGGTAAACGAAACAGCTCAGGCAACAGTTTCGTTTATAGCTGTGGGTCATGAAGCTGGGGCTTTCTTTTTGTATGAAACAAATGGCGTTGTACAAACAGATGAGCAACTTGCTGCATACAAACTACTTGAAGGTAGAGAAGATGCAGAAAAAGGAGATTTAATTTATGTAGATACAAATAATGATGGAAAAATTAACAACGCAGACAGAGTGTATAAAGGTAGTGGTTTACCAGACTTTGAATATGGTTTTAATTTAAACTGGAGTCTTGCAGATTTTGATTTATCTATGAATTGGTACGGTACTGTGGGGGCAGAGGTTTTAAATGGTAATAAAGCTGCTTCTTATAATTATGAGCGTCATCAAGATTTAACAAATATGTGGACACCTAATAACCCAACCTCTCAAATACCAATTTTTAGAGGTGATGCAGGAGATCATTATAATTACAGTGGGCTTACAGATTATTGGTTAGAAAACGGAGATTATTTAAGATTAAAACAAATTTCTCTAGGGTATTCTTTATCAAAAGAAACTGCTACTAAGCTAGGTTTAGATAAGTTTAGACTGTTTTTAACAGCACAAAATGCACTTACGTTTACAAAATATTCAGGATATGACCCAGAAGTGGGCTCAAACAATGTTGCCAGAAGAGGTATTGATAATTCAAGATACCCACTTGCAGCAATATATAGTTTCGGTTTAAATATTAATTTTTAAAAACACACAAAATGAAAACATATATAGCTAAAACAATCTCTTTGATGGTAATGTTTTTAACATTATTTTCATGCGACTCTTATTTAGAAGAAGTGAATCCTAATGAAATATCTACAGATATTTATTGGTCAACTTTAGACGAGTCTGATACAAATTTAATTTCGGTGTATGGAGCCATGTTAAATGAGTTTATAGTAAATGCACGTGTAGAATCTTGGAGGTCTGATGAAGGTTTTCCTGGAAATCGTTTTAACGATAGACTACCTAATGGACATGATGTATCTCTTTTTGCAAAAAATTGGTACGAACAAAACATAGACGAAGATACGAATGAAGTACAATTAAGATGGGATGCTTTATATCAAGTAATATTTAGAGCAAATCAAGTAATTGAAGGACTATACGGAATGACAGCCGATTTAAAAAGTCAAGAAGCTTGGACATTACAAATGGGACAAGCACGTTTTTTTAGAGGTTTAGCACATTTTTATTTACACTCCACCTATAAACAAGGAAAAATTATTATTAGAGATGTAAACCCATTAAAGCCTTCAGACTTTTCTAAAGCGGCATCAGAATCATCAGAAGTTATAGCATTTTTTAGAGAAGATTTAGAATATGCTTACAACAATTTACCAGGTCAAATGGAACCTAAAACTAGAGTAGATGCAGGTGCTGCTGGTACTATTTTAGGAATGAGCTATTTGTATGAAGGAGATTATTTATTGGCCAAAGATTATTTTGATGACATTATAAACAATAAAAAGAAAGATTATGGGTATGCTTTAGTTCAAGATGCTAGTATTATGTTTACAAAAGCAGGTGATTTTAATTCAGAATCTATTCTAGAAATTAATTATAGTTTACATAAAGCAGAAGAAACTGCTTTTAATGAAGATGATTTTATTACAAGAAGTGCCCGATATTCTGCACCAAGATCTGGTGGTGGTTCTAGTGTTTTAGAAACTTTCACAGCTTCGGCTTGGTTAATTCATGCTTTTTCTAGTGATGAAATGGACCCTAATGACTCGAGAAACACAGTAACAGACAGAGCAGGTACCGTTAGATTAAGAAAAGTTTCTTTAAGAAACTCTGCTATGCTTGCCGTTGTTAATGATGAAGACACTGAGTACTATGAGTCAGTTTCTGCTCCCGTTTTACATAATTTTAATTCTTTAGGTAAATATGGCTACTTTAAAAAGTATACCAATCATGATATCACAAACGATGAACAGACACTGGGTCTTAACAGTTGGCAATCTGGTAAAAATGTAATTTTAAATCGTTTGTCTGGTGTTTATTTAATGATGGCAGAATGTTTAAATGAAACAGATGATATAAATGGTGCATTATTTTACATAAATGCAATTCGTAAACGTTGGGGACTTAAAGTATTAGAAGGCGCAGATTACGATTCTAAAGAAGAAGTAAGAACTCGATTACAATTATTTGAATATCCGATGGAATTATGTGTAGAAGGGTATTCTACACGAAATATAGATTTAAGAAGATGGGGAATTGCGAAAGCACGTTATACAGAATTAAGTCAAAGAAATTTTTACGCTACTGATTATGTGTATCTAAATGAAGATGCTACAGGTACAGCTACTAGAACAGCTAGTTTAGTTAGAGAAGGTATAAGTACAAATGCTACCGATTTTCAAATAGAGCCAGAATTTTTAAAGGCATCAGAAAATTACACCGATGGTTACTTGCCTTACCCTGCAAGCGAAACTATAAATAACCCAAAGATTTCTAACTAAAGATGAAAAAAATGAAAAAAATAGGAATTATATTAGTTTTAATAATCGCAGCGTTAGGTTGTAGCGAAAATGAATATGAAGCACCTTATGGAGACTTTAACAGTTTTTCTTGGTTAACAACTAAAAGTACTACAGATACTGATTATGTAGTTGCACTAAATGAATTTATTGGTTTGTATGATGTGTCTAATAATTCAATAAGTCACAGTTGGTACTTACCAGAAGGTACAAGTTTATTAAATAAGGAATTTTCTTCGGATAATTTGGTGTATACAGAATTTATAGAAGCTGTGGGTCCAGTTAATTCTGATGAAAAACAAATAAACGTACTTTTTAACACACCTGGTATTAAAGAAATTCAACTTAAAAATATTTTTAAAGACTCGGTAACAGAAGGAGTTAAGCAAGAAGACGGAAATTGGTTGGTAGAAAAAGCATTTACCATAACCGTTTTTGATGATTTAAAGCCAGTATTTCAAGTACTTAAAGGTACAGAAGTTGTATTAAATATTACAGAAACAGATTTACCAAACATAGCAAATAGTGCATCTTGGAAAACAGTTAGTGTAGAAGCAGGGGAAAAGCTTACTTATCTTGATATGACAACTTCTGGTGAACCAGATTCTAGAAGTTGGACTTTTAGTGGGGGAGACAAAGAGACAAGTAGTGCAGAATCTGTAGATGTTTTATACAATAGTTTAGGGGATTTTGTTGCAGGAAGTATGAACTCTATCAGAAAAGATCCGAAACCAAAAGCAGAAGTTTTAAAATTAATTCCTTTAAAAATTAAAGTTATTCCGTCTACTAAACCATTTGTAATTAATGGGGGGGTAAAAGAAGACGCAACAGAACTTATCTCATTTAATGTAACAGGAGAAATAGCTGTTTTAACGGCATCAGAAAAAGATAACTTTACGGTAAATGTAGAAAATACTTTAGCAGGTTTTAATCAAAATATTGCTGTAAAATCAGTTGCTATTAATAGTAGTGATGCTACTCAAATAGATGTAACATTAGTTGCTCCAATTTATAATAGTGATATTGTTAAAATATCGTATACATCAGGAAATATACAATCTGTAGACACTAGAATTTTAGAAAGCTTTGGTCCTAAAACGGTAGCAATGGATTTTCAAGGAGCAATGAATGTGGCTGGTTATACAGGATATGAAGACGAATGGGGAGGTTCTGGTAATCAATTTAAAAAAGCAAATACAGAAGGATATTTTGCACAACATAATGGTAGTAATGAAGGAGGTCCTTTATATTACTGGAGAGATGATTCTAAAGCATATCAAGGTAAAAGTTCTATGAAATTTGAAACTACTGCAGATGGTATTCCTGCTCTTGCAAGATTACAAGGTGGTAGCTTTAGTACTTTAAGTCCTGTTACAGCGGGTACTTATGTGCCTAGTGTATGGGTTTATCTTGATGGTTCAAACACAATGAATACTATTCAGTTTAATTTTAATGCAGACCCTACGGCAACTTTTAATTTTGATTTATCTACTACAGAAAAAGGTAAATGGGTAAGATTAACATTACCAGAAATTACTTTAGGTGATATTTCTTCTGGAAGATTTGACTTAAATATTTCCAATACAGGTCAAGATGATGCTATAGTTCAAAAATTATGGTTAGATAGTTTTGACTTGTTAATTGTTGAAGTTAGATAATAAAGTATGGAGATTAAAATCATATTAGATTTTAATCTCCTTAAATTTATACATAAATTATAATTGATATACATTATGAAAATTTTTAAAATATTTTTTTTAGTTACTACAATAGTACTTTTCAATTGTAAGTCTGAAACTAAAAAAGAAGAAGTAAAAGTAGAAGAAGCAAAAAAACCTAACATCGTTGTTATTTATTTAGACGATTTAGGTTATGGAGACATCAGTTCTTATGGAGCAACAGAATTACAAACACCAAATATAGATGCTTTGGCAAATGGTGGAATTAAATTTACAAACGGTTATGCTTCCTCAGCAACGTGTACACCAAGTAGATATGCTTTATTAACAGGTATGTATCCTTGGCGTAATAAAGATGCTAAAATTTTACCAGGTACAGCTCCGTTATTAATTAGTACCACACAACAAACATTGCCTAAAGTTTTAAAAAAACAAGGTTATCAAACAGCAATTGTTGGTAAATGGCATTTGGGTTTGGGAACAGGAATTGTAGATTGGAATGAAAGAGTTTCTCCAGGACCAAACGAAGTAGGTTTTGATCAATCTTATATTTTAGCTGCTACTCAAGATAGAGTTCCAACTGTTTATATTGATAATGGAAACGTTGTTGGTTTAGATAAAAATGATCCTATAGAAGTAAGTTATAAAGAAAATTTTAAAGGAGAACCAACAGCAATTACAAATCCAGAAATGACTACTATGAAATGGCATCATGGTCATAACAATAGTATCGTTAACGGAATTCCAAGAATAGGATTTATGAAAGGCGGGGATGCTGCAAAATGGACAGACACAGAAATGGCAGATCATTTTTTAGCAAAAGCACAGAATTATGTAAAAACACATAAAGAAAACCCTTTCTTTTTATACTATGCAATGCAACAACCACATGTACCAAGAACTCCACACCCAAGATTTGTAGGTAAATCTGGTTTAGGACCAAGAGGTGATGTTATTTTAGAAGCCGATTGGATGATTGGTGAGTTTATGAAAACATTAAAAGAAGAAGGAATTTTAGAAAACACATTAGTTGTTTTTTCTAGTGATAATGGTCCTGTTTTAAATGATGGTTATTATGATGATGCTGTAGAAAAATTAGGTAAACACGATCCTAAAGGAGGATTAAGAGGAGGGAAGTACAGTATTTTTGAAGCAGGTACAAGAGTCCCTTTTATCACCTATTGGAAAGGAACTATTAAACCAGCAGTGTCAGATGCCATTGTTTGTCAGATAGATTTATTAGCTTCATTAGCAACGTTAACGGGTACAACAGATTCCACTACAGATAGTGAAGATTTATTAAATACTTTGTTAGGTAAAAGTGATTCTGGAAGAGAAAACTTGGTTATAGAAGCTACAGGTAAAACAGCTTTAAGAAGTGGAGATTGGGTATATATTCCAGATTATAAAGGAAAAAACTTTCGTGAAAAAGTAGGTATTGAAGTAGGGAATTTTCCTTTTGAACAACTTTACAATGTAAAGGAAGATAAAAATCAACAAAACAACTTGGCAGAATCTAATCCTGAAAAGCTATCTGAGTTAAAAGCAGTTTTTCAAAAATTAAGAGGTGTAGATTATACAACAGGAGTTAAAGAAGTTCAATTTAGATAAGTATTTATTTCATGAAAAAAATAATAATGCTACTTGTTGCATTCGTTTCTACAATGTTAATTTCTTGTGCACAACAGAAAGCCAAAAAGAAAGTTGTAGTTGAAACTAAGAAACCAAATATCATATACATTTTAGCAGATGATATGGGAATTGGAGACATTGGTGTTTACGGACAAACAAAAATTCATACACCAAATTTAGATAAATTGGCAGCAAGAGGAATGAAATTTACGCAGCATTATAGCGGTTCTGCGGTTTGTGCGCCTTCTCGTTCTACTTTAATGACTGGGCAACACACAGGACACACGCCCATTAGAGGAAATAGACAATTGGTAGAAAACCAAGAAGGGCAAGTGCCATTACCTAAGAATTCAGTAACTATTGCAGAAATTTTAAAAGAAGAAGGTTACGTAACAGGAATGTTTGGTAAATGGGGTTTGGGTTTTGGCGAAGGAGACCCAAACAACCAAGGTTTTGATGAGTTTTATGGATATAATGACCAAAAATTAGCACATAGATATTATCCACCTTATTTAAACCACAACCAAAAAATAGATTCTTTAGAAGGCAATGATTGGACGCATAAAGTTACCTATTCTCCAGATAAAATTAGAGATCATAGACTTCAATTTTTAGAAGATAACAAAGACAAACCATTTTTTGCATACGTTCCTTTAGTATTGCCACATGCAGAAATTATTTCGCCAAACGATTCTATTTTTAAAATGTATGATGGTAAATTTAAAGAAACACCATTTACTGCAGATAATAAATATACATCAGATTACGGACCAAATATTGTGCCTCATGAATATGCACCTTGTGATAAACCATTAGCAACGTATGCTTCTATGATTACAAGAATTGATGCTTACGTAGGAGAAGTTATTGATAAAATAGAAGAATTAGGTCTTACTGAGAATACCATTATTATGTTTGCAAGTGATAATGGTCCATCCCCTGAAGGCGGAACAAATCCTGATTTTTTTGATAGCAATAGTAAATTTAGAGGTTACAAAAGAGATTTGTATGAAGGCGGAATTAGAGCCCCTTTTATCGCTGTTTGGCCAAATAAAATTGCAGCAGGTAGTGTAACAGATCATGTGTCTACTTTTTGGGATGTTTTACCAACGATAACTCAAATAACGGATACAGAAAATCCAGATACTATTGATGGTATTTCTTTCTTACCAACTTTATTAAATAAAGATTCTCAAGAAACACACGCTCATTTATATTGGGAATTTAATATCAAAGGAGGAAGAAAAGCAGTGAGAAAAGGAAATTGGAAAGCTGTTTGGTATAAGGTAAATGCTAAGGCAGATAAACAAGGTACATTAGAATTGTATGATTTATCAAATGATGTAAGTGAAACCAACAATGTAGCTAGTTTACATCCAGAAATTGCATCAGAATTAAAAGCATTGATGACAAGCGAAAGTGTTGCATCAGAATTATTTCCATTTAAATAATTCCATTTTAAGAGATAAAAAGGAATCAACAAAACCCTAAGAATAATGATTGTAAAAAAAACAGTTTATTTAATTTTGTTTTTAGGGGTTTTTCAAACTTCGTTTGCTCAATTCGAACAAACGGCATTAGCCAAAATTAACGATTTAAAACAACGAATTACGCAAGCAGAAAATGCTGGGTTGGATGTTTTAAAGGAAAAAATGACGGTTAGAACGGCAGAAGTTTTTTTAAAATATGCCAATTGGGATGAAAACAATATTGCAGAAAATACAACTTATTACGAGTTAGTTCCCATATATGAAGACGATGCTGTTCAAATGGCTACCGATCTTCCAGACTTTGAACGTAATGAAATTATCATTATGTTAGATGAAGCTATTGCAACTATAAAGCAAGTAATTGACGGAACTATAATTCGTAAACCACCACCAAGTATAGATTGGACAAACATATCTATAGAAGATAATGAGGTTTTATTCAACAATAAACCTGTATTCTTATCAGATTATACTTGGAGACCTTCAACAACCGAATTAAATGAATTTTTTGGAAATAAAGATGGTTTTTATTTAACACCTTCTTATGTTGTAGATGCGCAAGGAACTATTAAATTAAATATATTAAACGAGTTACAATCTAAACCTAGTGGTACTTTTGGAAGCGTTTTTTTAAATCATAAAAATCCTCCACAATGGGCTATTGATACCTATGATAACTTTACAACAGGCGGAACTTTATTTACGGAATATGATATTGATAATCCTGGAGCTAGAGAAATGCAAGCCTTTTTATTGGATGCTACTGTTCCGTTAATGGCAGGTAAAAATTATTCTAAAATGGGATATTTGTTAACAAATGAACCTCATTGGAATTCTATAGAAAATACTTGGGAAGCGCATGGAGTTTCAGAATATACAAAAGCAAAATTTAGAACTTGGTTGGCTCAGAAACATACTTCAATAGCAACTTTAAACGCTTTGTGGAATACCAATTTTGCAAATTTCGATGCCGTAACAATTCAACTACCTATTTCTCAAAATTTACAAGGAACTCCAATTTGGTATGATTGGATGACTTTTAATATGTTTAGAGTAACAGATTGGTTTACTTTTTTGAAGACTAAAATTCAAGAAAACGATTCCTCAGCAAAAACCCATATTAAAATAATGCCACATTTATGGTCAGACAATAAAACAGACAGTGGTATCGATTTAGAAGCGCTCACCAGACTTACAGAAATTATTGGAAATGATGCTAAAAGTTGGAATTCTTATCTTTTTGGAAGTACCGAAGATTGGGAAGAAAAATATTCTTTTCATTGGCGCGAGTTAAGCATGTCTTATGATTTTATGAAATCTGTGAGTCCTAATAAAATTATTTACAATTCAGAATCTCATTATTTATCAACCGGAAAATTTAGAGATTTGTACTTAAAACCCGAGTATGCTAGAGCAACTTATTGGTTGGCGTATGTCTCTGGAATGAATATTTCTCAGACTTGGTTTTGGGCAAGAGAAGCAGATGGTTCTATCAGAAATAATGCAGGAAAAGGATATGCTGGTTCTAATAATCAACAACCAAGAATTATAAATGAAGTAGAAGCAACGGTGTTGGATTTAAATGCAAATGCAGAGGATGTGTATGCTTTTCAGAAACTTAAAAAACCAATTCGTATTTTTTATTCTAAGACTTCTGCAATCAATAAAACAAATCATTTAGACGATGTTTTTAACTTGTATGAATCTCTTTATTTTGATGGAACTCCAATTGGTTTTGCTACAAAAGGGATTATAGAAGAACAGGACAATAAGGATTGGAATGTTATTCTTATTTACAAAACAGCATTTGTAACGGTAGATGAATTAAATGCATTGCAAACCTATTTAGACAACGGAGGAACTGTTGTTTTAGATGCAGAAAGTTTAAAGAAAAATGAATATGGAGAAAACCATACAATAAGTTTAAATGCAAGTAGCGGAACAATCTTATCAGCTTCATCAATGGCAAATTTTAAGGATAAAGCCTTTAGCATTTTGTCTGATGCAAATGAATTACCCGCTTTAAAGTTAGAAGAAACAAATGCGTTAAGTATAAAAGGGTGTTTGTCTAGAACTATTTCAAAAGAAAACGGAACAGAAGTGATTACCATTGTAAATATGGGGAAAGCAGATACAGAGGTTGAGTTATCATACAGAAATGATAAAACAATAGGTGCTATTAAAAATTTATTAACAGGACAAAATGTGCCTTCAACTTTTATAATGAAACGAGATGCTGTTTTATTGTTAGAAGTAACATCAAGTACGCTTTCAAATGATGATATTTTAGATGATGCTTTTCAGTATTATCCAAATCCTACCACAGGATTTATCAATATAAAAGGGAATAAAATTATAAATAATATACATATTCACAATATTTTAGGTCAAGAAGTGCTAAATTTAAAAACTCAAGAAAAGAATTTAAAAATAGATTTTAAAGCGTTTTCAAAAGGTGTTTATTTGGTAAAAATGATCATGGAAGGTGAAACAAAAGTAATATCAGTAATAAAAAAATAAGTAGAAACTAAGAACATCTATAGAGTTAAATGAATTCTAGAATAAAACAGAGGAGTTTATGCTTTTAACATTAAACCTTTTAAAATTACAGTAGTCTAAAAATCATGTTTTCAACCAAAATAAACTTAAAAATAGGAGTGTTAACAATGCTTTTATTTTGTTATTCAATACGTATTCAAAGTCAATCCTCGGGTATAAAAGGTATTATTACAGACCAAACAAATGTTCCTTTAGAAATGGTTTCTGTGGCGTTAATTAGTATTAAAGACAATTCGTTTTTAAGTTATACAACCACCGATGAAAAAGGAATGTTTCTATTAGATGATGTTCCAAAAGATACGATTGTTTTGCAATTAGATTTGCTAGGTTTTAAAACATTTTCTAAAAAAATAATTTACAATAAAGAGTTAATAGATTTAAAAACCATTGTTTTAAAAGAAGATATTGGTCAATTAGATGAGGTTGTTATTACTGCGGTTGTTCCTGTTCAAATTAAAAAAGATACGGTTAGTTTTAATGCAAATTCTTTTAAAGTAAATTTTGATGACAATATTGAAGGCTTACTAAACAAACTTCCGGGAATTGAAATGGAAGAAGGTAAAATAGTTGCACAAGGAACTACAGTTACCAAAATTTTTGTTGACGGAAAAGAGTTTTTTGGAGGCGATCCATCCATCGTTTTAAAAAATTTATCGGCAGATGCAATTGCTAAAATAGAGGTAATCGATAAAAATAGCGATGAGGCAGAGTTAACAGGAATTAATGATGGTAATAAAGAAGTAGTTATTAATTTTACTTTAAAAAAATCTAAAAAAAATAGAGGATTTGGTAAGGTTGCTGCGGGTTTAGGTTTAGACAATCGATATTTTAGTAATTTGAATTACAATCAATTTAATTCTAAATCGCAATTATCTGTCATTGGTAAGTTTAACAATATAAATGTTACAGGTTCTAATATTCAAGGGTTTTTACAAAATGCAGATGGTATTGCAGATGATTCTGATGATGATTCTGATGACGATATTGCATCGACTCAAAAAGGTTTAAGTGGTTTCTTAAAAACAGGTGTTGCAGGAATCAATTACGGAAGAGAAATCAAGAAAAGAGAATCATTTAATGTCGATTATTTTTACAATCTTTCTGAAAATAACGGAATTTCAAATACCAATAGGGTGTTTTTTTCTAATAAGAATAACTTCAATTACAAATCGGATAATAATTATTTAAACACTTCAGACAATCATAATTTAAATTTTAATTATGAAAACAAATCTAGTAAAACCAGTAGTTTACGAATTAAAGGTAAGTTTTATGCTGATGATAGAAAATCTAACTTAACAAGAGCAGGCTTGTTTTTTGATGCAAGCGATGTTTTGGTGACTACAAATACCAACATTTCTTCAAACTCAAACATAAAGAAATATGGAAATTTAAACATTAACTATTATCATAAATTACCAAAAAAAGGAAGAAGTTTTAGCACCAATTTTAATACGGTTCTTAATAATTATCAAAAAAATAATAACCAGCAGACTTTTATAGAAAGAAACTTAAATACAACAAATACCTCTACAACCAATTTAGAAATACTAAGAGATGAAGATTTAAGTTCTGCAAATATTTTTGTGAAGTTTAAATATACAGAACCCCTTGGCGGAAACCATTATTTTAATACAGAAGGATCTTCAGAAATTTTAACAGGTACGGAAAATACAAATCAAAATAGGAAAACAATTAAAACCACCGCGATAGAAGATGGCATAGAATATTATTACAAATATGCTGAAAATAGTTTTAAAACTAGATTCTCTTACAGCTATAATATTGCTACTTTAAATGCATCTATGGGATTAGAGTTACAAAACTTACATAGACGTTTTGGCGAAATAGATAAGGTTCAATTTAAAAGGGAAACACGGTATTTAAATCCATATTTATTTATGCAATACAAGCCTAAAAGAGGGCAAAAATTTAGATTTACGTATAAAAAACAGATAAAAGCACCAAGAGCAAATCAAACAAACCCTTTTTATAATGATATAAATCCTTATGCTATTTCTACGGGAAATCCTGATTTAAAAACAGAGAAAACAAATTCTTTTTTATTAACGGCCAATGTGTATGATTTTAACTCATCTGTAAGTTTTAATGGAAAGTTACAATACTTAAATGCTTCTGATGCCATTATTAGAAATGTATTTATAGATGATGAGTATATAAGAACTATAAGTTATCAAAATAGTGGAAAAAAAACAAAATTTAATTCCTTGCTAAATGTTACCAAAAAAGTAAATAGTTGGGGAGTACGATTTAGTCTTAAAAATAAATTTTCTTACAACGCAGCAAATTCAATTGTAAATCTGGAATTAAACAATGTAGCTTCTAAAGATTATGTAACCAGTTTATTGGTTCAGAATAATAGTAAGCGAAAAGTAGATTTAAAAGCTGGTGCAACCTATATGATAAATAATACCAGTTTTTCTATTGAAAATAATTTGGATAGAAAATTTACCACACAAAAGTATTTTGGAATGGTAGATTTTGATGTTTCTAAAAGATTTAACATCAATACACAATTCGATTATTTAGTCTATACTGATAATAAGTTTTTAATAAAACAAGAAATCCCTATTTGGAATGCTGCCATATCTTATTCTTTAACGCCTAAAAACAATATTGTTAAATTGGTTTTAATAGATCTTTTAGATAAAAATATAGATGTTTATAGAAGAAGTACTCTAAATTATTTTGAAGAAACCAATTTGCAAAGTTTAGGCCGTTATGTTGTGTTAAGTTATACCTTTAAGATAAACAGTGCTGTAAAGAAGGAGAAGAAGACTCTAAAAAGCTAGTTTACCTTACTTAATTTACGCTAAAATACATTTTCCGCATCTGCAAAAACAAACATATTCCTTTTTTTGTTCAATTTTACATAGAAATTATAATGTAATAGTTAACAATTAAAGAATATTTATGAAGTTATTAAAATATATAGCAATTATTCTGGTAGGTTTATTCGCATATACTAGTTGTAATAAAATAGCACAAAAAGAAAATACAATAAGTTCCAAAGAAAGTTATCAAGGAAAAAAACCAAATATTATTTTCCTTTTAGCAGATGATATGGGGTATGGAGAATTGGGCTCTTTTGGCCAAAAAGAAATTAGAACGCCTTTTCTAGATTCCTTAGCTTCTGTTGGGAAACGTTTCACAGATTTTTATGCAGGTACAGCTGTTTGTTCGCCTTCAAGAGCCGTTTTAATGACGGGTTTACACACAGGGCATGTTAATATCCGAGGAAATAAAGGAGATGTTGACGGAAAGTGGGAAAGAGTTGCCTTAAAAAAATCTGAGAAAACAATCGGAGAAATGTTACAAAGTGCAGGATATCAAACAGCCATGATTGGTAAGTGGCATTTGGGTGTACCAGAAGATACTTCTACCTGGGCAAAAGGGCGTGGTTTTGATTATGCTGTGCAAGAACAATGGGGAAAAGATGTAAATGGAAGAGAGATTGATGAGCGTGTACATTGGGTAAATAACAACCAAGATTCTATTTTTTACAATTATAATAAGCACAAGTGTTTAGATGAGTTTAGAACCAATTTTGCACTAGATTATTTAGATAAAAAGTCTAGTGACAAGCCGTTCTTTCTCTACATGTCTTATAGAACACCACATGCACATGAGTTGTTTTTAAGTAAAACCGATTTATATGCCGATAGAATAGAAGAGTGGCCAGAAATAGAAAGAAGACATGCGGCAAGAATTACCATGTTAGATGCACAAATTAAAAGACTGTTTCATAAATTAAAAGCTAGTGGCGAATTAGAAAACACCTTAATTGTTTTTTCTAGTGATAATGGACCAACTGGTGAAAATCATCATGATTATAAATTCTTTAATAGTTCTGGAGATTTAAAAGGTTTTAAAAGAGATGTGTATGAAGGTGGTGTTAGGGTGCCAATGTTAAGTTATTGGAAAAATAAAATAGCCGAAGGAACCACTTCAAATCACCCGGCTACTTTTTATGATATCATGCCAACATTTGCAGAAGTTGCAGGAACAACATCTCCAAATAAAACAGACGGAATTTCTATTTTACCAGAATTACTAGACAACGGAAGTCAACCAGAACATGAGTTTTTATATTTCGAAATTCAAGAAGGAAGAAGTGTAAAAGGTTTTAAACAAGCTACACGTTTTGGAAATTGGAAAGCGGTAAGAATGGGAAATAATTATCGCACAGAATTGTATAATTTATCTGAAGATGTATATGAAAAAAATGATGTTTCTAAACAGCATCCAGAATTGGTTAAAAAAGCCAATGAAATATTAAAAAGAGAAAGTGTAAAAAATATACATTTTCCGTATTCTGGAGGCGTCTTTAAATAATTAAAAAAAAGAATAAATAGTGTTTAAGAATAACAAAACATTTTTATCATGCAATACATAAAAATTACGTAAAATAGTTAACTATGAAATTAGTAAAATACATTGTTTTTAGTCTTTGTATCATTTTTACACTGGTATCTTGTAAAAAAACTCCAGAAAAAGTAGCTCAAGTTGAAGCTAAAAAAGAGCGTCCAAATATTATTTGGTTGATGGCAGAAGATATGAGTACAGATTTGGAGGTTTATGGAATGCCAAATGTAAAAACGCCTAATTTAAATAAAATGGCTTCCCAAGGAATTCGTTTTGACAATGCATTTGTAACCAACCCAATTTGTTCGCCAAGTAGATCTGCAATGATGGTTGGTACACATCAAGTTAAAACAAACTCACACAATCACAGAAGTAATAGAGATGTTCCTTTAGATGCACAATTTAAACCGTTTACAAAATTACTAAAAGATGCAGGTTATACCACTATTCTAGGAAACCATGGGGTAATGAAAAAAGGGCGTAAGATTGATGTAAATTTTAAACATGAACCTCTTGGTAATTGGGATGGAAAAACTGAATTCGGTCTTTTTGATAAATATGATACGTTTACAAAAGAAGACCAACCGTTTTTTGCGCAAATTCAATTAGTAGTAACCCATAGAGGAGATTGGTGGAATGAAGTAAGAGAAAAATCTGAACATCCTGTAGATCCTAAAACAGTAACATTGCCACCTTATATGGCAGATGATGTTGCTATTCGATTAGATTGGGCTAAGTATTTAGATCAAATTGAATATATGGATAATGAGGTTGGAATGATTTTTAAAGAATTAGAAGAAAAAGGAATGGCAGACAACACCATTGTAATTTTTATAGGTGATAATGGGCGATGTAATATTAGAGGAAAAGGATATTTACAAGATCCAGGTTTAAGAATTCCTTTTATAGTGTATTATCCAGAACAATTTAAAGGAGGGCAAGTTAGAAAAGATGTAGTTTCTGCAACAGATATTACCGCGTCTATTGTAGATTTTGCAGGAATTGATGTTCCAGATTATATGACCGGAAAACCAATTTTTGATAAAAATTTTGATAGAAAATTTGTGTATGGCGCAAGAGATTTATGGGATGAAATTGAAGAAAAATCAAGAGCTGTTACATCCGGAGATTGGTCTTATATAAGAAATGACAAGCCAGAAGTACCTTATGATGCACAACAAGCGTATTTAGAATTTTACAGACCTGCAGTGCATATTATGAGAAAATTATACAAAGAAGGCAAACTAAATGAGAATCAGAAACCATTTTTTGAACCTACAAAACCAAAAGAGGAATTATACAATTTAAAAGAAGATCCGTATCAATTACATAATTTGGCTACAAATGCCAAGTATACGGATGTTTTAGAAAAATTACGTGTAGCAACAAATCAGTTTGATAAAGAAATGACTCCTGTTGGCAATGCATATCATCCTGTTGATGTTCCTGGTCAGCCTTTTGTAAAATGGTTTCGTAAAGTACATCCAAGAGCCTATCAAAATATGAAAAATGGCGTAGAAGTTGGCTATAAAAAGTACAGCAGCGAGTATAAAAAACAGTTAAAACATAAATAAGTTTGCAGCAGTAGTTCACAGCAAAAACAAATAAATATAAGATTGATTTATATAGAATTGCAATAATTTAAGATTATCAAGTCTAACTTTAATCAGTCTTAATTCAATAACCAAAAATTAAAAAGAACCCCATGAAAACAAATTTAAAAAATATCTTAAAGTATTTCTTTTTACTCTTTATTGCTATCAGTTTCACTTCTTGTGAAGAAGAAGCGTATGAAGCAAAGGTAAATTTCAATCAAAATTGGAAATTTTTAAAATTAGATGAAACCATTGCTTCTGATACAGATTTAAGCAAGCCAAATTTTAACACTACCTCTTGGGAATCGGTAAGTTTGCCTCACACAACAAATATAGAACCACAAACCGTAAATAACCAATGGCAAGGTGTTGCTTGGTACAGAAAAAATTTTAATATTCCTGTAAATCCATCAACCAAAAAAGTGTTTTTAGAATTAGAAGCAGCCATGAATTTTTCTAAAATTTGGATTAATGGAATGTTGGTTTCAGAACATCATGGCGGGTATTTACCTGTAAAAGTAGACATCTCTAAATATGTAAATAAAGGAGATAATGTTGTTGCCATTAGATTAGACAATACGGATAATAAAATTACGGGTCCAAAACCATTAAAGAGATTAGACTTTAATATGTATGGTGGTTTGTATAGAAATGCATGGTTGCATTTTTCTGATAAAGTATATATTTCTGATGCGGTTTTGGCTAAAAAAGTAGCAGGAGGTGGTATTTTTATCACTTTTCCTAAAGTTTCTGAAGCTGTTTCTGAAGTTGCCATTAAAACACATATTATTAACGAAGAGAAATCTGAAAAGGAAATTAACCTTGTAAATAGTATTTATTATGACGGAAAATTGGTGCAAGAAAAATCATCAACCATTACAATTGAGGCACAAAATGATACTGAAATTAAAGAATCTTTTAGTATAAATGACGCAAAATTATGGTCGCCAAAGAATCCTCATTTATACCATTTAGAAACCACTGTTTTTATTGGAGAAAACGAAGTAGATAAAAAAACAACGCGTTTCGGAATTAGAGAATTTACTTTTAATGAGAAAAAACAGTTATTTATCAACGGAGAAAAAACCTTTTTACGCGGTGTAAATCGTCATCAAGATTACCCTTTTATAGGATATGCTTTGTCTGATAATGCACAATATAGAGATGCCAAAAAGATAAAAGAAGGCGGATTTAATTATATCAGATTATCACATTATCCTCAGTCGCCAGCATTTTTAGATGCTTGTGATGAATTAGGAATTGTAGTAATTGATGCCATTATGGGTTGGCAATTTTATAATGATACAGATGCTTTTAGAGAATATTGTTACCGTTCTGCATCAGAATTAATAAGAAGAGATAGAAACAGGCCTTCTGTTTTGGCTTGGGAAGTTTCTTTAAATGAAACGCAAATGCCAATTTTCTTTATGGAGGAATTAAATAGAATTGTGCATGCAGAGTATCCTGGAGAAAATGTGTTTTCTTGTGGATGGATGGATGATGTTTATGACATTTATTTACAAGCGCGCCAGCATAGAATTTTACATCCGCATGAATTAAAAGACAAACCTTATTCTGTTTCAGAGTATGGAGATTGGGAATATCATTCTAAAAACGGAGGATTAAACCAAGATAACTTACCAAACGATTTACGTGCCGAATTAAGTAGCCGTCAAGCAAGGGCATTTGGCGAAAAAAGGTTGTTAAATATGGCTTTTAATTTACAAGAATCTCATAATGACAATTTAAATACGGTTGCGTATTCAGATAGTTATTGGGTTATGTACGATTACAATAGAGGATATCACCCAAATATTGAGTATTCTGGAATGATGGATATTTTTAGATTGCCAAAATTTGGATATTATTTTTACCAAAGTCAAAAAGATATTAGTGATGGAAATGTTTTAGAAATTGCAACGTATTGGAATGAAAAATCGCCATTGGCTGTAAAAGTTTTCTCAAATGCGAATGAAGTTAAATTATATTTGAATGATAAACTCATTGCTACTCAAAAACCAGATCAAGATAAAAATACCAATAAGTTAAGTCATCCGCCGTTTACTTTTAAAATTCCAACGTTTATGCCAGGAACACTTAAGGCTGTTGGTTTTGTAAACGGAAAACAAGTTTCTGAAGAGACAGTTACCACACCACAAGCGCCAACTAAATTAAAAATTTGGATAGATGAAAGTGGTAAAAAACCACAACCGGGTGTTAATGATGTTGTTTTTTGTTACATAGCAGCTGTTGATGAAAACGGAACTATAAATCCTGATTTTTCTGAAGTAATAAATGTTACTGTAAAGGGTGATTTAGAAATTATGAATCCGGATAAGATAGAAGCAGAAGCTGGTATTGCAACAGTTTTATTAAGAGTTGGTAATTCTTTAAACGGAACTGTTTCTGCAGTAGCAAAAGAATTGAAATCTAACAGTTATAGTTTTCAATAAATTTTTTTAAGACGTTTTACCAAAAAAGAAACTTTTTTGCAACAAATTTATTCTGTCTTGTAGTAGATATATTCTAATTATGTAGGCACTTTACAAGTAGTACTTTTAACTTTTATTCTCTTATAATTTATCCTTTAAACGAAATCTAGATATTACATTTAAAGGATAAATTCTTATTACAAGTGGGTAATTTTAAATAAATGGTATACGTTAAATTTATTTTTCTTTGTAAGAACTAAGTTTTAATAAAAAAAATAAAAATGGTAATTAAAAATGTAAAAAGAATATTTTTTCTTAGTACACTTCTTTTATTTCTAGCTTGCGGAAATCAAAAAAGTACCTTGAACACTTCTAAAGAAAAAACAACTACAGTATTTCCTTTTTCAGATCCTACTAACTCGGGTAATTGGGTGTTAAATACGGATGTTTCAGATGAATTTGACGCAAAAACCATAGATGAAGACAAATGGTATATTGTAGGTAAATTTGATAAAGATGGTAAGCCTTTTTACAAACATCCAGATTTACCAAATAAAAAAGTTTGGAAAGGACGTGCTCCTTCTCAGTTTTCTGGAAGAAATTATCGTTTAGAAGATGGAAAACTAATTTTAGAAACACGTTGGGAACCCGATTTTCCTTTCTCTGATGAAGTACAAAAACCTTGGGGTAAAAAAGAAGGAGAAGTTGCAAAATTTGAAAACCTAACCACAGCTTGTTTTATTGGTCGTAAGTTTTTTAAATACGGCTATATGGAAATTAAAAGTAAAGCAGCAGACGCAGAAATTACAAGTGCTTTTTGGGCAATTGGCAATAAAACTGAATTAGATATTTTTGAGCAATTTGGAGATCATAGACAACCTATTAAAGAAGCAAATGGTAAAGATAGAGAGCTTTGGTGGTCTATACATGATTGGTCTAAAGAAGGCAAAGGAAAAAGTGTTTATACAGAACATTTAGATTATGGTTTTAGAGTGGCAGATGATTTTCATGTATATGGAATTGAATGGAATGAAAATGAACTTAAGTTATACGTAGATGGCGTATATAAAACAGGTGCTACAAAAGAACAAGTAGATGCATACGCAAAAGAAAAAGGGTATCCTAATGGTTGGGTTATGGACGTTGCAATTTCAATTTGGTTAGATCAAGAGACTTTTCCTTGGCATGGAGTTCCAGATAGTAAAGAAGATTTAGAATTAAATAGTCCTGAAGGTAAAAAAGAAGATGGAGTAGTAGACTATGAAATAGAGTATGTACGAATTTGGCAAAAAAAATAAAATAGCAGTAATTAACAATTAAATTTAAATTAAATATCATGAAAAAAATAGTTTTAACATTATTATTAGTAGTATCATTTGCAACAACTTATGGGCAGAATAAATATCAAGAAAGACAAAATAAGTATTTTGTTGAAGCCGCAACTAAAGAATATAAGTTAGATGAAGCACAACAAAAAGAGCTTGCAGAAATTAGAACCGTTATGGTACTAGCCTATGGAGAATCGCAAAAAGAATTTAAAGCAGGTACAATTACTAAAGAAGAAAAGCAGGCTAAAAATGGTACAGCAAGCAAAGCATTTAATAACGGAGTTATTAAATTAACAGGAAAAAATTACAAAGAATTGGCTCCGTTTTTTAAGAGAATGAGAGATGAGCTTAAAAATGTAAAATAACCATTTTATTTGCAATGAAAAAGGTGTCTTCTAAAGTTTTATTAATTTAGAATACACCTTTTTTACTTTAAAATTAACTAAAATAATAACGTTCTTTTACCAATAAATTTAAAATGAAAAAAACTTCAATTTTAGGACTTATACTTTGCGCTTTACTTATTGTAATTAGTTGTACAACCACAAAAAATAAAACAAAAACTGCCATTACCCAAACTACAAAAACACCAGAAAAACCAAATATATTATTTATTCTTTGTGATGATTTAGGATATTCTGATGTTGGTTTTAATGGTTCTAAAGATATTATAACACCTTCGTTAGATGCTTTGGCAAATAATGGTACCATTTTTACATCTGCTTATGTGGCACATCCATTTTGTGGGCCAAGTAGAGCCGCTTTAATGACTGGGAGATATCCTCATAAAATTGGATCGCAATTTAATTTACCGCCTAATAGTGGAGAAACGATTAAAAAAGGAATTTCTTTAAAGGAAACTTTTATTAGTAAAGTTTTAGATGAAGCAGGTTACAATACAGGTATTATTGGTAAATGGCATTTAGGATCTAACCCAGAATTTCACCCGAATGTTAGAGGTTTTGACGATTTTTATGGTTTTTTAGGCGGTGGTCATAATTATTTTCCAGAACAATATAGAAAAGCGTACGCACAACAAAAAGCAAACGGAAATAAATTAATTTGGGATTACCTACATCCTATGGAGCAAAACGGTAAAGAATTGCATGAAACAGCCTATGTTACAGATGCATTTTCTAGAGAAGCAGTTCGTTTTATTACAGATGCTGGAAAAACCAAAGATCCTTTTTTCTTATATCTTGCGTACAATGCACCTCATACACCACTTGAAGCAAAAGAAGAAGATTTAAAATTATTTGCTCACATAAAAGATAAAAAAAGAAGAACGTATGCAGCAATGGTATATGCGGTAGATAGAGGTGTAAAAAAGATTACAGAAACACTTAAAGAAACAAATCAACTAGAAAATACTTTAATTATTTTTATGAGTGATAATGGCGGAAAAACAACAGCGGGTGCAAACAATTACCCTTTAAAAGAAGGAAAAGGAAGTGTTTATGAAGGTGGTTTTAGAGTACCTATGTTTATGCATTGGCCAAACATTGTGCCTGCTGGTAAAAAATCAGACAATCCTGTAGAGGCTATAGACTTTTATCCTACACTTGCAAGGTTAGCAAATGCTAAAATTCCTGCCGGAAAAGAATTGGATGGAAAGAATATTTGGGATGATTTCTTATCAGGTAAAAACACACATGCAGATGAAAATATTTATGTGTTAAGACACAGAAACGGTTTTAGTGATGTAGGTGTTAGAAAAAACAACTGGAAAGCGGTAAAAGCGTATCAACAGAAATGGAAACTTTTTAATATTGATGTTGATATTTCTGAAGAAAACGATATTAGTAGCGCTAATCCTGCTATTTTAAAACAGATGGTTAAAGAAGCGGCTACTTGGAGCAACTCTCATATTCAGCCTTATTGGTGGCATGATGAAAAAACGGGTAAAGATTGGAAAGCAGATGGAATGCCAAAATTTGATGTTACTTTTAAAGTTGATTAAATTCTATTTTTAAAAATCACCCTAAAAATAGTATATATTTTTAGGGTGATTTTTTTGATTCAATAAAAAACAATAAGAGCCTATACATTTTTTTATAGAGAAATTAACAGACATTATAAATACTATAAAAGAAAATCAATAGCACTTAAATTTTTAAATTCCTCTTAGCAATTTTAGAAAAGGTTGATTTAAAAAAAAGAGCTTAAAGTAAAAGAATTTAAAAATTAAAATTGGCATTATTATTTTTAGAAATATGTTCAGAAATAAAGTAAAAATAGAAGAACGAGTAATTCCTTCTTTAAATGTGGCGTGGCATTTTCATATAGAATTTGAGATTGTATACATTACAAAAAGTCATGGAATAAGATTTGTAGGAGATAATGTTTCACCTTTTTTTCCAGGAGATTTAGTGCTTGTAGGTTCGCTTTTACCACATCTTTGGCGTAGTGATCCTAGTTATTATGACCCAGAAAATCCAGATAAAACTAATTGTGTAAAAACAATTGTAACCAAATTTACAGAAGATTTTTTAGGGCAAGATTTTTTTAAAATTCATGAATTTCAAAAAATAAATAAACTTTTAGAAGAGGCTAAATTTGGAATATATTTTAGTAAAGAAGTTAGTAAAAGATTGCATAACCACATTATAGAATTACCAAAATTACCCAGAACAGAGCAATATATTAAATTGTTAGACTTGTTGTATCAATTATCTTTAGTAGACGTAGAAGACAGAGTTGTTTTATCTTCTTCAGATATGAGACAATCTACAAAAGAAAGTTCAGAAAGAATAGACAACGTATTAAGATATATTTCAGATAATTATGCCTCTAAAATAGATTTAAGAGAAATCTCTGAAGTAGCTTGTTTAACAACAAATTCTTTTTGTCGTTTTTTTAAAAAAACCACCAACAAGTCGTTTACACAGTTTTTAAACGAAATTAGAATAAGAAATGCTTCAAGAATTTTAATTCAACAAAATAGTCCTATTTCAGAAGTTTGCTACAATGTTGGTTTTAATTCCATAACCAACTTTAACAAACAATTTAAACAAATTATGGGGGTAACGCCAAAAATGTTTAGAGAGAAAATATTATAATTTAAAAACAAATTTAAAGTTTTTTACTAGTTGATAAAATAGCAAAACGGTCTAAATGATCTCATTAAAATATTATGTATGGGCTACCTAAAGTTTTATATTATATGGATTTTTTTTTTTTTGATGGACTACTATTATTTTGCGCAGCTATAGTAAATAAATTATTTTTTGATATTATAGTATAATTTTCCATTTTACTTATAATTCACTAATTTAATTTAGGAATTAGATAAAATATGTTAAATAACTATCGTGAATTTTAAGTATATGAATTTATTGTTATATTTGTTTTAATGAAGCTAGTTTTAAAAAAATCAGATACACCAGTTAGTGAAAAACTAAATATTTATACAAGAAACGTTCCTTGTTTAGATGCTGCATGGCATTATCACAAAGAATTTGAATTGCTTTATATTTCGCAAAGTAACGGAATACGATTTGTAGGGGATAGCGTTGCCCCTTTTTTTCCTGGAGATTTAGTGTTGGTGGGCTCTTATTTACCTCACCTTTGGCGTAACGACCCTTCTTATTATGAAAATGAAAGTACGCAAAAAGTACAAACAATAGTTACTAAATTTACTGGAGATTTTTTGGGGAATGATTTATTTCAAATTCCTGACTTTTATGGAGTTAAAAAACTTATTGAAGACTGTAAATTGGGCTTGTCTTTTGGTAAAGAAGTTAGTAAGCATTTTCATAAAGATATTATGGAACTGCCAAAATTATCTTCTACAGAACAACATATAAGAATTTTAAGTATTTTACATAGATTGTCTTTGGTTGATAAAAAATCTAGGGTTGTTTTATCATCCTCAGATATGAGACAAAGCACAACGGAAAGTTCCGAAAGAATAGATACAGTTTTAAAATTTATTTCAGATAATTATGCATCTAGTATTAGTTTAGATGATATTTCTAATGTTGCTTGTATGACGACAAATTCATTTTGTAGGTTTTTTAAAAAAATGACTAATAAATCTTTTACGCAATTTTTAAATGAAATACGTATTAGAAATGCCTCTAGAATATTAGTGCAAGAATCCTTACCAGTTTCTGAGGTTTGTTATATTGTAGGTTTTAATTCAATTACAAATTTCAATAAACAATTTAAACAGATAATGGGCGCTACTCCCAAAAAGTTTAGAGAAGATATTTAATACGATTGTCTATATTTTAAATTTTATCAACCTAAACAGGTAAAATGCTTTAAATTGGTTATTACTTTTTTTTAAAATTTAAGCGCATTCTGTTTATAGTATTTTAAAACCTTAAATATTATATTTTTCTTATCTAACTGATAATTAGTTTTTTAATGTGTTTTATAGCTTTAAGTCATCCTTTTAATTCCCACTTTATTTTTAAATGCAGTATGATAATAGTTAACTAGTTGTGGTTAATATTGACTTAATTATATGCTAAATTATCATGTAGTTTTGAGGTCTAACATTAGACTTAATAAAAACGATACATGCATATAACAAAATTACATTATTGTAAAACAGCCAATCTTAGTGTCATTATAATGATGCTTTTATGTGCTTTTACGTCTACTAGTAATTCTCAAGTCTTACCATTTTCAGATCAGCAAAATGTGGGAAATTGGATTTTAAATTCTGAAATTTCAGATGAATTTGAAGCCGATTCTTTAGATGAAGACCAATGGTTAATACAAGGTAGAAACGGAGAATATCAATCGAATTTTAAAGGTAGAGCACCCTCCCAGTTTTCTACAAATAATGCCATTTTAGAAGATGGAAAATTAAAAATCTTAACAAAATGGGAGCCTGATTATAATTTTAATCCAACGCATGATGCTAGCGGAGCTCCTTATGAAAATATAACTACAGCAGCTGTAATAAGTAAAAAACAATTTCTATATGGTTATATGGAAATTAAATCGAAAGCAGCAAATGCAGAAATAACAAGTTCTTTTTGGACTACAGGTCCTGGGCCAGGAGTACCCGGTGGAGCATCGGAATTAGACATGTTTGAAATGTTTGGTGGTCATAAAAGCAATGATGCTTGGAAAAAAAGACTAAAATTTAATATGATTAGTTGGGATCCAAATAATGAAATATATAAAGAACAAAAAGAACTTGGTAAAATAGGAACCACACACACAAGAAATATACAAGCAGCTAACAATACCGCAGACGATTTTCATGTGTATGGTTTTGAATGGACTGCAGAGTATATAAAAGTGTATATTGATGGTGTTTTACATCCAGATGGCACTATCTTAAAATCTGTGCTTACTAATAATGGTACAGAACCAGATAGATGGGTAACAGATGTTCCTTATTGGGTTTGGTTCGATTCAGAAACGTTTCCTTGGTTAGGTTTGCCAGAAGCGTCAGATTTACAAACACCAGCAGAATATCAAATAGAATACATTAGAGTTTGGCAAAAACAATCAGGTGAACTATCAGTAATTGGTAGTGCGGATGCTATAGAAGGAGAAACCGACGGAATCTTTACCGTAGCTTTATCTAACGGAGAAATTGCAACAGAAGATATAAATATTACCTATACTGTTGGCGGAAATGCAACAGAAGGTTCAGATTACGGCTCATTATCAAGAACGGTTACTATTGCTAGCGGAACTAATTCATCGGAAATTAGAATTGATGCCACTGAAGATGGTATAGAAGAAACTCCAGAAACAGTTACCATTACTTTACAATCTTCTAGCTCTAAAATAGTGAATACTACTGAAGCCAGTATTATGATATTGGACTACGTAGATTCTACAGAATTAACCACAGGAGATATTGCCATTCTTGGTTGGAAATCTGGTAGTGGTAAACTTGCATTTATGCTTTTAAAAGATATTACAGCAGCAACTAAAATATCTATTTCTAATAGAACTTGGAATAATTCTCTAAATGAATTTTCTGGAGATTTTTCTGTGGATGATATTTGGACCTGGACCGCTGGAGCCGCCTATAATTCGGGAGATATCTTTATGTTAGATGCAGACGGAAAAATAAAACAAGTTTTGGGTAATGAAGAAGTAACTGTTGGGACAACTTCTCATGATTATACAGGTAAAGTAGACCAATCTAGTGATGGAGATTTTGATTTTTCTGTAAATGGAGAAGGAATCTTAATTTTTCAAGCAGATCCTTTTGTGTTGCCGACAAATTCAAATTCATCAGCATGGATAACAGGTATAAATACAGCCCTAGGTTGGGGTGTTGGAGGCGGAAACTCTGCATGCGATTTACCAACCGCTTTAACAAATGGAATCAATGCAAATAATGTTGGAGAGAAACATGATTTTGGAGTTTATAAAGGTGCTTTAACAGGAACTCCTGCAGAATTAAGAGCAAGTATTAATAATGTAAATAACTGGACTTTTTCTGAAGTTACTGAATATAATTTGTGGGCATTTAACAAAACAATAAACAATACGCCAGGTGATATAGGTGTTGCAGGTACATTAAATGTTGCCAATCTAACTTCTAACAAATTAACTATTTACCCAAATCCGGTAAAAGATTCTTTTGCTATAAAATTTGAAGAAAGTCAGTCTACAGTAGAAATAGAGATTTTTACAACTTTAGGAAAATCTGTTAAAAAAATAAAAGAGCGTACTGTTAGTGCTGCCAGAATAGATGTTTCTAACCTATCAGCAGGAATTTATTTTTTATCAATTAAATCAGAAAATTTAAAACAAACCCATAAAATCATAATAAAATAGAAATCATGAAAAAAAAATATGTTAAACTTTGTGCATTGGTATTTACTGCGTTTATATCAGTTTATAGTTATGCACAAACCACCAATGGATCAAGACCAAATATAATTGTAATCCTAGCCGATGATTTAGGATATGGTGATGTTGGTTTTAATAGAGACGCAAGTTTCCCTGTAGATAGAGGAGTAATTCCTACGCCCAATATTGATGCTTTGGCAAGTTCAGGAGTTGTCTTAAAAAACGCACATGTTGCCCATCCTTTTTGCGGGCCTAGTAGAGTTGCAATTTTAACAGGTATGATGCCTCATAGAATTGGCGCTCAATATAATTTACCTAATGATATTACATCTACTTTAGGAGTGCCTGTAAACGAAACTTATTTTTCTACAGTATTACAAAATGCCAATTATAATACAGCGGCATTTGGTAAATGGCATTTAGGTTTTCAAGATGGTTCATACCAACCTTTAGATAGAGGATTTGATTATTTCTTTGGTTTCTTAGGAGGTGGTAAAAATTACTTTGAAAATGTTTATGAAGACGGTTTTTACAACAGATTAGGAGGGTCTAATCCTGTAACAAATGAATATCAAGATCCTCTTTGGAGAGATAGAGGGTATGTAGCTAGAGATGAATTTAGTAATGCAGAAAATGAAGATTACTTAACAGATTTACTTACCGAAGAAGCTATTGGATATGCAAAAAGTGTAGAGACGTCTATAGATCCATATTTTATGTATCTATCTTACAATGCACCCCATACACCTTTGCAAGCTCCAGAAGCTGAAGAAGCACAGTTTAAATTAGACAATCCAGATTTTGAAGAATTAATAAGAAATAGCCCATACATTACAGAATCTAACCCCGTAAATAAGGAGTCTGATCCTGATAAGAAAGCTGAACTTATAGAAAAGTTTGTACAAGCACGTATTACCTATGCAACCATGGTAACCAATATGGATACCAACATTGGTAAACTTGTAGCAGAGCTAAAAAAAGACATGACCAAATTTAACAATACTGTTTTTATCTTTTTAAGTGATAATGGTGGGTATACACATAGTAAAGGTGCTGTAAACTGGCCGTTAGATGCAGGAAAAGGAAGTGTAAAAGAAGGTGGTCATAAAGTGCCTATGTTTGTAAGTTGGCCAGATAAAATTGCAGCAGGCGGACCTAATTACAATCATCAAATTAGTTCTATAGATATTTATCCAACGTTAGTTGGTTTAGCAGGAGCAACAGTGCCTGAAGGAAAAGTAATTGACGGTGTAGATTTTATGGATAAACTAATTGCAGGTGAGGATGCAAGACCAGATGATGGTTTAATTATATTAAGACCACAGAATGGATTTCATAATGGTGGAATTGCTTATGAAAATTGGAAAATAGTAAAAACCGCAAATGGAGGTCAATGGAATTTATTTGATATATCTACGGACCCAGGTGAAGAAAATAACATAAGAAATAGTTTATCAAACGGAGAGGAAATTGTACAAACTATTTTAGACAAGGCAATAGCAAAAGTGGTTGAATTTAAAGACGTAAAACCTGCTTGGTATGATAATGATAATGAAGATGTAGATGGCGATGGTGAAGGTGACGGTCATGTTCATAGTTTTCTTTGGGATGATGGTACTTTACCAGGGTATGACAGACTTTTTGAAACTCCATTATTAAAACTAGAAGGAGAACTTAGTAGAATTTCAATTGCTAGAACTACAGATGCAATAGAAGGTACTGTAAATGGTGTTTTTACTGTAAGTTTGCCAGAAGGTGTTACGGCTACTGAAGATATAAACATAACCTATACAGTTAGTGGTGCTGCTACAGAAGGTACAGATTATACTGCATTATCTGGTACAGTTACAATTACAAATGGCACAAATGCAGCAGAAATTAATATTGTTGCTACAGAAGATGGATTGGATGAAATAAGCGAATCTGTTATTATTACGTTAGCAACAACAACTTTTGGAACTGTAGAAACTACACCTGCTGAAATAACTATTTTTGATGTTATAGAACCTACAGTATTAACCGCAGGAGATATTGCAATTGTTGGATGGAAATCTGGAAAAGGGAAATTAGCATTTATGCTTTTAAAAGACATTAGTGCAACAACTAAGGTATCAATTTCTAATAGAACATGGAGTAATTCTTCCAATGCATTTACTGGAGATTATAGTGTAGATGATATTTGGACCTGGTCTGCAGGTGCTGCCTTTAGTGTTGGAGACATATTTGTGTTAGATGATGATGGACTTATTAAACATGTTGTAAACAATACAGAAGAAGTGGCAGGTACAACGTCTCATGATTATACAGGTAAAACTGCTGAATCTAGTGATGGAGATTTTGATTTTTCTGTAAATGGAGAAGGAATTTTAATTTTTCAAGCAGATCCTTTTGTGCTACCTACAGATGCAAATTCAACTGCATGGATAACAGGTATTAATACTGCGCTGGGATGGGGCAACGGTGGTGGAAATTCTGCATGTGAATTACCAACGGCGTTAACAAATGGCGTAAACGCTAATGATGTAGGAGAAAAAGATGATTATGGAGTGTATATAGGTGCTTTGTCTGGTACACCTTCACAATTAAAAGCAAGTATTAACGATGTTAGTAATTGGTCATTTTCTGAAGATACAGAATACAAATTGTGGAGTTTTGCTAAAACTTCTAATAATGTTTCAGGAGACATTGGTACAGCAGGTACTTTAAGTTTATCAGATGTAAGTTCTTCAAATATTAGTGTTTATCCCAATCCTATAAAAGATTATTTATATCTAAACCTTAGAGAGAAACTTCAAAAATTAGAAATAGAAATTTTCACAGTATCAGGCAAGTCAGTTAAAAAAGTAAAAGAAACAAACACCAGTAGCTCAAAATTAGATGTTTCCAATTTACCAACCGGAATCTATATTGTAAAAATAAAAACAGCCAAAAACTTTTTAACAAAGAAAATAATTAAAATTTAATTTATTAAAGGACATATTAAATTTTTAGACTTTTCTTTCAATAGAAATATTTTATCAATAAGTAAAGAATGACCTAAAATTATTGCCGTCTTCCCATTAACAGAAGCGTTTACAGGTTCGCATAAGGTTTTCCTCTGTCCAGATTACCAAATGATGATAATTCTCCCAATGTTGGTTTTAAATCTAATACATAGGTTTAAATCCGGCGTTGGGTTTTTTAGCTTTTAGTATTTTTTTAATAATATAAGAGATTAAACTAGGTTATTGAAAGTTGCTTTTAATCTTGTTAATTTATTTCATGAAATTACAATGAACTAAGTAAACTGGTAAGATAATGGCAAAGGAGTGTATGTAGGAATCCCTAATTTTTAGAAAAAGACGTATAGCTACATAAAAATGATGTAGAACCACAAAAATTATTATAAAAGAGGATACTATTGCAGTATAAGTTTAGGTAAAACTGTTAAGAAATAGGAGCACTATTGATTATTTTAAGGCAATAGAATACCAGCTAACTTGGTTGAAAAAATATCAATTTAACATATAAAAATGTTAAAATACTACCAAGTTGTGGTAAAAACTTACTAATAATAGGTCTTCATGATTAGTAGTTTTACAGTAAACTTATTTTAACAAAATAAATTAATAAATTATTAAAATTATGAAGAAAAATTTACAAAACAAAGCGAAACTATTTTTTGCGATTTTGGGCTTTTTAAGTGCTCAGATGAATGCGCAAACGTACAATTTTGAGTCAGATCTTGAAGGTTGGGCAAATGGTTTTCAAATGGCAAGTACAGTACAAGATGAAACTGCAGCAAATGGCTGGTCAGACGGAGGTGGTTTAATATTAACAAGAAGCAGTAACAATTCAACAATTGAAGCTCCAACGCCATTAGACGGTACCGTAAACAATTTTTTAAAGATAAGAGTAAAAAATAATTCTGAAGCAACTTCTATACGTTTTGCCGTGCAAGAAGATAATGGAAGCGGTGGCACAACTACAATATGGTTAACACAAACTATAGATGCTAATTCTAATGTTTTTAAAACCTACTATATTAAATTAGATGGACCAGAAACTATCGGAGGTGGAGAATGGGCGCAAAGTGGTCAAGCAGCAAATCAACCACCATCTCCAACATTTTGGGGAGAAGCAACAGAAACTGTTTTCTTATTATTTAGAGGAGGTTATGTAGATGACGCTACAACACCTGGTGTTGAAGATGCAGGTAAACAAATTTTTGTAGATAAAATTGAGTTTGTACATATTGAGGCAGCAAGTACATATGCAGATTTTTCAGGTGCTGAAGGCGCAGATGAAGGAGCTCCTGGTACCATAGAGCCTAATGCAAATGGTTTTTCAAATGTTACAGGATGGTTTTTTCCTGGAGGAGGAAGTAGAACAGGTTCATTTTCAGATGAGCAAGTATTTGAAGGAGATTATAGTATTAAAACAACTATAACAACCGCAGGTACGGGCAATCCATCTACTGGTTTTCTAGGTTCTGGAGCAGGTAATCCTGCTGGGTCTAAATTTACGACAACAGAAGCTGGTAAACATTTAATTGTGATTAATGTATTTGTTGAGTCAGGTAATGCTACTCAAATGCAAACAAATTTTGACGCAAGTTCAACATCAGCATTTAAAACAATAAATTGGGATATTACAGGTTTAGAAAAAGGTAAATGGCATAGATTAGCACAAGAAGTAACTTTTCAAAATTTAGATCAAGATGCAGATGCAGTAGTTTCTGAAGGTGTAAAAATGACACTTAAAGTTAATGAAGCTGCAGATTCTGATACCAATAATATTGTAATTTATTTTGATGGTCTTGAGGCAATACCTGCTAGTGATTATATTAGCTCTACAGGTACTAATAATGCTTGGGCAAATACAGGAACTTGGTCTAAAGGTGCAGAACCTACAAGTACAGATATTGTATTTATAAAAAATGACGTTAATATATTTTTAGCAGGTGAAGAAGCTAAAGAAATATTTGTTCAAGATGGTAAAACACTTACATTTAAAAATCACACACCTTCATTAACTACAGAAGAGTTGCATACAGGTGTAACCGGTTCGGTAGTGTTAGAATCAGGTTCAAGTTTAATTGTAACGGGAATTTCTACTGGAAAAATTACAGCAAAATTATCTTTAACAGGAGACGCATCACCATTAAAAGCATGGCATTCAGTTTCTTCACCAGTTAAGGGGCAAACAGTTGCAAATTTTATGGCTGATCATACTTTAGCATCTGGTTCTGCAACTAGTGCAAACAGAGGAATTGCTACTTATAACAATGCAACGCCAGCTTGGAATTATTATCAAGATGGATATTCAGGAGCAGATTCTTTTGATACCAAAGGATATGTTGTAAAATTAGCTGCGGCAGGAGATGTTTCATTTACAGGAACATATAGATCAGGAACTAAAAACTTTACAATAGCACAGGGTGCAGGAGATCACTATAATTTGGTGGGAAATCCTTTTACATCTTATGTAAATGTTGGAAATTTCTTCTCAGATAATACTGCTGCAAATAGATTAGCTGAACAAACTTTATATATTTGGGATCCTTCTACGGAAATGTATGTGCCAAAATTATCTGGTACAGATGCTTCTTTTGAGATTGCACCAGGACAAGCATTTTTTGTAACTGCAGGAACAGCATCTGCTAATAAAGTAACGTTTAGTTCTGCAAATCAAAGTCATCAAGTGACCAAAACTTTTTTAAGAAGTAGTAGAACAGAAGTAAGTATTAATGTTGCTCAAGGAGATTTAGAAAACAAGACTAAAGTTTATTATTTAGAAGGTGTTACTAAAGGATTTGACAATGGTTATGATGGTTCTGTTTTTGGTGCTAATAATTATAAATTAGCTATTTACACACAATTGGTAGAAAACAATCAAGGTAAGGACTTGGCTGTACAATCTGTACCAAAATCAGATTTAGAAACTACAATTGTTCCTTTAGGTTTATTAGCAAAAGCAAATGAAGAACTTACTTTTACTGCAGATGCTTTAAACATTCCTGATGGAGTACATGTATTTTTAGAAGACAGACAAGAAGGTGTTTTTACGAGTTTAAATGAAATAAATGCTTCATATAAAGTTACGTTAACAGAAGCAGCAAACGGAATAGGTAGATTTTATTTACATACTTCTAATAGTGCTTTAGGTGTAACTAAGGTAGATGCAACAAACATAAGCATCTATGCGTCTAACTCATCAACTTTAAAAATAGTTGGATTAGAACAGGGAGAAGCAAGTTTAAAAATGTTTACAATTCTTGGAAAACAAGTAGTAAATACTTCTTTCAATTCTAACGGAGTTAAAGAAATTGCATTGCCAAAATTAGCATTGGGTGTATATCTTGTACAATTAAAATCTGCTACAGGAACAATAAATAAAAAAATAATTTTAGAATAAATAAAACTAAATACTGCCTGCTAAAAGCAGGCAGTTAAAAAAAGCTAGAATAATATGAACAAGCAAGAAATTGAGATTAACAGTATTTCTAGAAAAGATGCTCTAAAAAAAATTGGTAATTACGGTAAATATGCCGCATTAACTGCATTGGGTACATATTTAATTTTAAATCCACAAAAAGCACAAGCTTCAAGTCCAGCAGCACCAGGTTTAGATTTTTAAAGAAAAAATAATCAATAGTTAAAAATCGTCTAAATTTATTTTAGACGATTTTTTTTTGTGCTAATTTTTTTTAATTATGGTCAATAATATGCAGCAAACATATTATTTGCAAATAGTAAAAGTGCTATTTAAAATTAGAAGTTTTACGGAACAAAACAAAATTTAACCAGTTTATTATTGGGGTGTTTCTAAAACTGTAAAAATGAAATTATACTAAATAAAAAACTCGTTTTTTTATAAGATAACTTAGTGTAATGATAGGGTAATATTTATTAAATAAATGGTTCAATTTTTAACGAAATTTGAAATGTGCAATCCTTCTTTTATGGATTATGCAATTTTAAACAATTAACTAAACCCATTTAATTATGAAAAAAAAACTATTTTTTAGCAATAGTTCTTATTTGCTCTTTTTTAAAAAAATAAGGTTAACAGGATTATTTTTATGTTGTTTGATCTCTTATCCCATACTTGCAAATTCAAGTGGAATAGCGGAGATTAAAAACAGTATAAATGAAGCTAATATTCAACAACAAATAACAGGAACGGTTTCTGATGAAACAGGACCTATACCAGGAGTAAGTGTTCAAGTAAAAGGAAGTACTAAAGGTACTGTAACAGATTTTGATGGAAATTTTTCAGTTGAAGTAAAAGAAGCAAATGCCATTTTAGTATTTTCTTATATTGGTTACAAAACAAAAGAAGTAACTGTAACTAGTAATGCCCCATTAGTAGTTACTTTAGAAGCAGATGTAGCAAATTTAGATGAAGTTGTAATTGTTGGTTATACCTCTAAAAAACGTGGAGAATTAACAGGTTCTGTAAGTACTTTAAAAGCAGAAGAGATAGAAAATACTTCCAATAGAGAGGTTGCCAAATCTCTTTCTGGTAAAGTTACAGGTATTATTGTTTCAGATAGAGGTGGTTATCCTGGTTCTAACAGTGATGTATCCTTATTAATAAGAGGGCAATCTACACTAAATAATAATGCGCCTTTAATTTTAATTGATGGTGTACAAACAGGTGTTGGTACATTTAATCAATTAGCACCACAAGATATTGCTAATTTAAGTGTGTTAAAAGATGGCGCAGCAGCAATATATGGTAATAGAGCGGCAAATGGTGTTATTATTGTTACTACTAAGAGAGGAACATCTGGCAAGCCAAAAGTAAAGCTATCTACCTCTTATAGTGTTTCTTCATTTTCTGCATTTCCAGACTTAATGTCTTCAGAACAATATGCAATTTATGAAAATGAAATTGCCGAAAGAAAAGGAATAGCATTGCCTTATGCACAAGCAGACATAGATAAATATGCCGCAGGGAATGACCCAATTAATTATCCTAGTACAAACTGGGCAGATTTAACATTTGCAAATTCAGCACCAGAAACAAGAAATTCTATTTCTATATCTGGAGGTAATGAAAACGTAAAATACTTTGTAAGTGGAGATTTAATGAATAGAGAAGGAATGTTTGCTTCTGGCGATTTAGATTTTAATCAAAGTCAATTGCGTTCTAATTTAGATATAAAATTAACGGATGATATTAAATTAAGTGTAGATGTATCTGGTCGTTTTTCTGAAAACAACCAACCAGGTGTTGATGCAAGTTTTATTTACAAGCATATTTATACAAACTTACCAACAGAGGTTGGAGTATATCCAAATGGATTGCCAGCTTGGGGTGGAGAAAATGGAGCAAATCCGTTAGTAATGTCTAGCAACCAATCTGGTTTTACGAAGCAAAATAATAACGATTTAAGAGGTCGTTTTGCAATAAATTGGAATTTAGATAAAATTACAAAAGGATTAAGTTTTAACAGTTATGTTGGTGTTAGAAAAATGAATTATGACCAAAAGTCATTTTATACTCCTTGGACAATATATAGATTAGACCAAGCTAGTGGAGAATATAATTCAGAAATAGGATATTCTCAAGACGGTCAACAAAATATTTTAAGAGATACTTTTTGGAAGTTTGATGAAAAATTATTCAATGCTACTATAAGATATAGCACTACAATTAATGATGTACATTCTATAAATGGTTTTATTGGTTATGAGCAACAAACATCAGAAACCAATAGTTTTTATGGTGAAAGCGGAAACTTACCATCAACAGAATTACCTTATTTATTTGCAGGAGATCCAAGCAATCAACTTACAAACGGATCCGCAAGTGAAGATGCTTCATTAAGTTATTTAGGTTCTTTGTCTTATGATTATGACAAAAAATACTTTTTAGATTTAACTTTACGTAGAGATGGTTCTAGTAGATTTAGTTCAGACAACAGGTTTGGTACTTTTTACAGTGTTGGTGGTTCTTGGGCTATCGGAAAAGAAAAATTTTTAGAAAATGTTTCTTGGTTAAACGCTCTTAATTTAAGAAGTAGTTATGCGGTAATGGGGAATGATAGAATTGCAGGATTTCAGTATTTATCTCAATATTCTTATGGAGGTGATTTTACCAATAATAATACAAATGTAAGACCAAATTATTATGCGTTTGGAGAAAATGGTGTTGTTTACAATGGATATAGAACTGGTGTTGCACCAAACCCAAATGTAACTTGGGAAACTGCAGTTATGAAAAATTTTGCCGTAAGTTTTGCAATGTTTGACAGTAGATTTACTGGTGAGGTTAATTATTTCTATCAAAATAGAAAAGACATTTTAGTTGGTAATGGAGGTGAAGTTCCAGATTTTACGGGTGTACAATTGCCTGATGAAAATTTAGGAAAAGTAGATAGTTATGGTGTTGAGGTTACTTTAGGTTGGGCAGACAAAATAGGTGAAGTTGGTTATAATTTAGGTTTTAATTTAACCCAAGCTAAAAATGAAGTAATTTATTTACCACAACCAGCAAATACTCCAGAAGCTTTAAGGCAAGAAGGTATGCCAATTGGTTCTTATGTAGTGGCACCAACAGCAGGTATTTTTAGAGATCAAGCACAAGTAGATGCTACTGCTGTTAAAAAAGCAGGAACTGTAGAAGGAGAACCTATTTATTTAGACACCAATGAAGATGGAAAAATAGATGATGGAGATTTTATTAGAATAAATAGCACAAACGTTCCAGAAATACAATACGGTATCACAGGAGGTTTAAATTATAAAGATTTTAGTTTTAGTTTTTTATTACAAGGGCAAGCTAAAGCAGAAGCATTGGTGTTTTTTGACCAAGATGGTGCTAAACCAAGTCATGTTTTTAATGACAGATGGACTCCAGAGAATAGAGATGCTAGATATCCAAGAGCTTTTGGTTTGAATGATGAGTATAGTGGTATTCAAAATGGACAACCAGATAACTTTATTGGAGCAGATTTATGGTTACATGATGCCTCTTTTTTAAGACTAAAAGAAGTTGAGTTAGCCTATACAATCACAAAAGAAAAAACAAAATTTTCTGATATTAGAATATTTGCTAGAGGGTTTAATTTGTTAACCATGTTTTCAGAAATTCAGAAGCTAGGTTTAGATCCAGAAGCAGCCGGATATAATAATTTTAGAGGATCTACCTATCCTTCTTTAAGAATGTACACAATTGGTTTAAATTTTACTTTTTAATATAAAAAATAGAAACAATGAAAAAAATAAAATTAATATACTTATTTGCAGCTATCGGATTTTTCTCGATAACAAGTTGTGAAGATGTTTTAGATACTAATTCTTTAGGATCATACCCTAATGATTTAATTTTTAGTGACCCAGTACAATTAGAAAAAGTAGTCTATTCTGCTTATAATAGTACAGAAAGTTGGGGGTTAAATAAATCTATTTGGTGGTCAAGAAGGTTTAATGTAGAAGTTGGCTCTTTTGAAGCTAAATTCAATTTTAATAATTTAGATAGATTGCGTTTAAGATCAAATGGATGGAGTGCTCTAAATGCCGGTGATTTTAATAATAAATGGAGAGACTATTTTTTGTATATGAATGAAATTAATCAATTCTTAGACAATGTAGATGATAGTGAAGCCATGAAAACTGATGAAGCTAAAGTGAGTGTTTTAAAAGCAGAAATGCAGTTTTTAAGAGCTAATCTTTATGCTAAAATGATTAAGATGTATGGAGGTTTACCAATTTTTGAAACGGCATTTGGTTTAGGTTCAGAATTTAATCTACCAAGAAATTCTTACGAAGAATGTGTGAATTTTATAGTTAAAGAATTAGATGAAGCAGCAGCTGTTTTACCAATTACAAGACCAGCATCAGAATTTGGAAGAGCTACAAGGTTATCTGCATTAGCAGTAAAATCTAGAGCATTATTATTTGCTGCTAGTAAATTACATGATCCAGCAACCTTACCAAGCGGTCCATTGTATGACTATACTAAAGCAACAAAATGGCAAGATGCTGCAGCTGCAGCAAAAGCTGTAATAGATTTAGTTGGTAGTAGAGATTTAATTGCAACTCCGGATGCAGAAGCATATCAAAAATTATTTCTATCAGCAAATCAAGACATTCTTTTTGCAAGACCTTTTGGTGAAACTTTATACGATTTTGGTTTAGATGTTAATTCATTACCAGATCAAACACAGTCGCCTAGTGGTTATGGTGGTTGGGGTTTATCATCACCAACACATAATTTTGCTTTAGAATTTAATATGGCTGATGGGTCTACAACAAGTGGTGCTACTTTTAACGCTGCTTTACCAAATACTAATAGAGAAATGAGATATTATGCAGATCTAAATTTTCAAGGAGCTAATTTTAGAGGTAGAGAAATAGATTATGCCTTGGCTACGGATGCAACACAAACGGATGGTTTAGATTCTCCTAATGGGTCTAAAGTAGGAGGTTCTGGTAATGACGCACACTCTTCAAAAACAGGGTACAATATTAGAAAATTTCAAGATCAAAGTCTTGGTACTACTACAGATGTTTCCGCAGGTCGTCCATTTATTTTATACCGTTTGGCTGAAATTTATTTAAATTATGCAGAAGCACAAGCAGAATTAGGAAATGATGGAGATGCTAAAATTTACTTAAATAAAGTTTCTACTAGAGCTTTACAGCCGGCAATTACGTTAACTGGTTCTGCTCTAAAAGAAGCTATTAAAAGAGAAAGACGCATAGAATTGGCTTTTGAAGGACATAATTTTTGGGACGAAAGAAGATGGATGAATTCTGCCAATTTAGGTTTTGATATAAAAGGTTTAAAATGGGAAAAAGGAGCTGGTGGAGTATTAACAAATACAGAATATACTGTTGTAACAAGACCTTGGTTTGATAAGCAATATTATTTACCAATTCCTAATCAAGAAATACAAAAAGCACCAGCAATGTTTCAGAATGATGGGTACTAAAATTGTGATTATTATAAAGTAGAATTGTTTGAGTTTGAATTGTGAAAAATGCTGAGGATTAGTCTTTGGCATTTTTTGATTAAATGAAATAAAAAATAATTTCTTAGTTAACATTAAATATAAACAATGCAAAAAAAGGTAAAGTCAACAAAAAAAAGATACAACATGTTAGCCCTTATTTTTGGGACTGTTGTTATTAATTATTTAGATAGAACAAATATTTCTGTTGCAGCTGCAGCAATCAGTGAATCGTTAGATTTGACAACTATTCAAATGGGATTTATTTTCTCTGTTTTTGGTATTGCTTATGCAGCATTGCAAATTCCTGGAGGAATTATAGTAGATAAAGTAAGATTACGATTTTTATATGCATTTATGCTTTTGATGTGGTCAGTTGCAACGCTATTTCAAGGATTTGTAAATTCATTTAAACTTTTATTAGGATTAAGAGCAAGTATCGGTGTTTTTGAAGCGCCTTCTTATCCTGCAAATAATGCAATTGTAACCAAATGGTTTCCAGAAACAGAACGCGCTTCTGCAATTGCAATTTATACATCAGGTCAATTTATTGGTTTGGCCTTTTTGTTTCCTGTTTTAACGTTAATTCAAGATAAAGTTGGTTGGAGAGGTCTACTAATTATTTCTGGAATTATTGGAATTTTATGGTCTGTTATTTGGTACATTTTTTATAGAGATCCAGATCAACATAAAACAGTCAATGAAGCTGAATTAAAATTAATTGAAGATGGAGGCGGTTTTTCTAAAAAGAAAAATGTTGCTGAAACCAAAGAAAAATTTAATTGGGATGATTTTTACGAAGCATTCAAGCATAAAAAATTATGGGGAATTTATATTGGCCAGTTTTGTATGGGCTCAATGTCAATTTTCTTTTTAACTTGGTTTCCAACCTATTTAGTAGAATATAGAGGTTTAGATTTTATCAAAGCCGGATTTTTAGCATCCATACCATTTTTAGCCGCTTTTTGTGGTGTTTTATTAGCAGGTTTTTCATCAGATTATTTAATCAAAAAAGGAAAATCACCAGAATTCGCAAGAAAAGTACCCGTATTAATAGGCTTGTCTTTATCAACCTGTATTATTGGAGCAAATTTTACAGACAGTACATTTTTTATCATTTTATTCCTAACAATAGCTTTTTTTGGAAATGGATTGGCATCTATTACTTGGATATTTGTTTCGCTAATTGCCCCAAAAAGAATTATTGGTTTGGTAGGTGGGGTTTTTAATTTAATAGGAGGTTTATCAGCAGTAATTGTTCCATCAGTAATTGGTTTTTTAGTACAAGATGGCGATTTTAGTTCAGCTTTATTTTTTATAGGAGGATTAACAGTGCTAGGTTTTTTATCCTTCTTATTTGTGGTAGGAAAAGTGAAGAGAATAGAATTAAAAGAGCAAAAATAAAAATATGGATGTATGAAAATAACAAAAATTAAATCGTTTCCAGTAAATATTGCTGGCAGAAGTCAACTAAATATAAAAATTGAAACAGCTTCCGGAATCTATGGTTGGGGAGCTTCTGGTTTAACAGGAAGAGAATTAGCCGTTATAGGTGCAATAGATCATTTTAGACCTTTGTTAATAGGACAAGATGCTCGTAATATTGGAGCAATTTGGCAAGACCTATACAGAGGTCAATATTTTGAAGGAGGTAGAGTTTTAACAGCTGCTATTTCTGCTTTAGATATTGCGTTGTATGATATAAAAGGGAAGGCACTTGGAGTTCCTGTTTATGAATTATTAGGTGGTAAACAACGAGATTATGTTGAGTGTTTTGCATCATTAAGATTTAGCAGTAAAGAAGAATTAATTTCTAGAGCAAAAATTTTACTAAAAGAAGGGTGGAAAATGTTGCGTTTAGCACCTGCAGAATATGAAGAGGGAAAATTTGCCTCTGTTTTTGAGCCTCGAGATTCTATTGCAATCATTGCAGAATGGTTAACAGAGTTAAGAAAAGAAGTAGGTACAACACCAGTTATTGGTATCGATTATCATCATCGATTAACCGTTGCAGAAACCATTTCTTTTTTACAAAGAATGCCTGTTGGAACCATCGATTTTATAGAAGAACCTATTCGTGATGAAACTCCTGAAGCTTATGAAACTCTTAGAAAAATGACCAATGTTCCTTTTGCAATTGGAGAAGAATTTGCAAGTAAATGGCAGTTTCTACCCTATATAGAAAGAGGCATTACTCAGTTTGCTAGAATTGATGTTTGTAATGTTGGAGGAATTACGGAGGCCATGAAAGTAGCTTCTATGGCAGAATCTCATTATATAGATTTAATGCCACACAACCCTCTTGGGCCAATTTGTACTGCCGCCACTTTACACGTTGCAGCTGCAAGTCCTAATTTTAGTTGGTTAGAAGAGATGAATACCCATGTTGAAAACCCTGGTTTAGATGATGCAAATTATTACCCTTTGCAACCAAAACTAGAAGGAACTCGCTATAAATTATCTGACGCGCCTGGTTTAGGAGTAGATTTTAATGAAGAACTTGCCGTAAAAGAAGGTTTTAAAATGGTAGAAGCACCTCGTTTAAAAAAGGAAGATGGTTCTTTTACAAATTGGTAAAATGCTAAAATATCTCGATACAATTTTGCGAAAAAGCAAAATCACTCGTTGTGACATTGTGTTAATTTATAATGATAATTCTTGCTGTCAGTTCGAGTGAAATTTCTTTTTTCAGAAATTTTGTATCGAGAACTTTTGTTTTAAAATACTAATAATTTTTATCAATATATTATCATAAAAAATCAAAAAATGAATAATAAATTAATTTTAATACTGATACTCATCGCATTTATTTCTGTGGATAAAATATCAGCACAAAAAAAACCAAACATCATTATTATGATGAGTGATGATCAAGGTTATGGAGATATTGGTGCACACGGAAATCCGTATTTAAAAACACCAAATATGGAAAAAATAGGAAAAGATGGAATTGAAATGACGCATTTTTTCTCTTATCCAAACTGTTCTGCATCAAGAGCAGCATTATTAACAGGAAGATATCCTTATAGAACAGGTGTTACAGCAGTTACGCAAGTAGACCATTTTATGCATACTACGGAAACTACCATTGCTGAAGTTTTGGGGAATAACGGCTACAAAACAGGAATTTTTGGAAAGTGGCATTTGGGTGATAATGCACCAATGAGACCTACAGATCAAGGTTTTCAAGAAGCTTTGGTTCATAAAGGAGGAGGAATTGGGCAAGCCGCTGGTCCTGCAGGAAATACGTATTTCGATCCCGTATTAGAGCATAACAATGTATCAAAAAAGTACAAAGGATATTGTGATGATATTTTTACAAATGCCGCTTTAGATTTTATGAGTAAAAAAGACGGAAAACCATTTTTTACATATTTGGCTACCAACTTGCCTCATTTTCCATTACAAGTTCCAGATAAAAGAGCAGAACCATTTAGAAAAATGGGTTTACACGAAGACAATGCGCTTACTTATGGAATGATTGATAACATAGATTATAATGTTGGTAGAGTTCTAAAGAAGTTGAAAGAATTAGGCATTGAAGACAATACAATTGTAATATTTTTATCGGATAATGGGCCTAGAACAAGAAGATCTAAAAACGATCATTATCCAGGAAGATGGGTGGCAAATTTAAGAGGAACAAAAACAAGTGTGTATGATGCAGGTATTCGTGTGCCTTTTTATGTAAAATGGCCAAAAAGTATTAAACCTAGAGATCAATCATCAACAATGGGAGCAATTGTAGATTTGTTTCCAACTTTGTTGGATGCAGCTAAAATAAAATCGCCAAAAAACATAAAAATTGATGGTGAATCTTTATTACCACTTTGGACAAACAATGATTCAGAAAATCTTAAAGAACGAGACTTCTTTGTACAAATGCATTATGGCCCAACGCCTTTTAAATACATGCATTTTTCTTTAAGAACACCAAAATATAAATTGGTAAGTCCACATGATTTTCCTCACGGAATAGTTCATCAACCAACAGATTTTGAATTAAAAAATGTGGTTAAGAATTTAGAGTTGTTTGATGTTGAAAAAGACCCAAGCGAACGTATAAATATAGCAAACGAACATCCAGAAATTGTAAACGAAATGTTAGAACGTTATGAAAATTGGTTTGATGAGGTTACAGAGGAAAGAGATACAAGAGGAATTCAAAAAATTTATTTAGGAAATAAAATGCAACCTCATGTTAATTTATCTCGTTTCGATTGGGGAGGTCCTCGTGTAATTTCTCGTTTCGACTATGGCGGACCTAGAGTTATTGAGGACAATCAATTAGGGTATTGGCAAGTAAAAACAGAAGAAGGTTTGTACAAAATCTCTTATGATTTACCAATTCTGGAGAATGGCGGAGTTGCACATTTAAAATATGGTAAAGTTCATTTAACAAAAAAGGTAGAAAAAAACCAAAAAAGAGTAACTTTCAATAATGTAAAATTACCTGAAGGAGAAGGGAATTTTCATGCCTATCTTAAAGCGCATAGATTACCTATTGGTCCTCATTTTGTAGATGTTGTTCGTTTGGACTTTTAATTTAAGACAAATTAGCTGTAAGGTAAAATAGGGTTAAGAGTTGGTAAATTTAATCAACAGTAAACGTCTAAATTTTATTTTCTTTGTTAGCCAACTAATTGCTTTCATTTTCAGAGTACTAATAATTAGCTGTAAAATAATGACTAACTAAATAACAATAATAATGAGTAAACACACAAAAAATGCTTTCTTATATGCTATCATAGTAGCTATCGGATCGTTTGTCTTTGGTTTAGATGCTGTATTAATTTCCGGAGGGTTTAAATTTATTACACAAGAATTTAATTTAACAGCTTCACAAGTTGGTTTAATTGGTTCTGCACCAGGTATTGGGGTTTTAATAGCATTACCACTAACAGCATTTTCAGCAAACAAGTTTGGAAGAAAGTTTACACTACAAATTATTGCAATATTTTATATTGTCTCTGCGGTTGGTTCTGCTTTTGCACCATCGTTTTTGTCATTATTTTGGTTTCGATTTTTAGGCGGATTAGCTTTTAGCTCTGTTACTTTAGCTTCTATGTATATTGGTGAAATTGCACCTGCAGAGCAAAGAGGTAAATTGGTTTCTACGCTACAAATAAACATGGGAATTGGTTTTACAGCTGCCTATTTAATAAATTATTGGATTTTACAACAAATGGGATCTGATTTACAATGGGTAAAAGATTTACATTTAGCCGAAACAGGTTGGCGTTGGATGCTTGGTATAGAAATAGTGCCCGCTGTTATTTGGTTTTTGTTATTGTTTTTAATCCCAAAAAGTCCAGCTTGGTTAGTATATAAAGGTAAAATTGAAGAGGCAAAAAAATCGTTGGCAAAGGTTTATCCAGATGATCAAGTTGATATACAAATTCAACAAATGGTAGAAAGTGTTGATAGTGCAGAAGGGAATAGATCAACAGGTAGTCAATTAAAAGAAATATTTAGTAGCAAAGCAAGAATCGTCTTAATTTTAGCTTTAACATTGGCCGTTGTGCAACAATTTACAGGAATGAATGCGGTTATGATCTATGCTCCAACGATGTTTGAACAATTAGGTTTGGGTACAGATGCTGCTTTTTCTAGTACCATCTGGATTGGTGTAATTGGTTTGATATCTACTTTAGTGTCCTTGTCTTTAATTGATAAATTCGGTCGTAGACCATTAGTTTTGGGTGGTTTAATTTTAATTATAATAAGTATCTCAACGGTTTCTTATGGGTTTAAACAAGCAACCTATCAGGTAACGCAAGATGCTATTGTTAAAATGAAAGATATTCCAAACATAGAAAAGTTAAACACTATTGTTGGAAAAGAATTTACTAGTGACATTGAGTTTAAGAATTTTTTAAGTGATATTTTAGGAGTAGAATCTGCTCGTGATAATTCTGGTGTTATATTTAAAGAAACAGCACACATGAATGCCATCTTAATATTACTGAGTATTTTAACTTTTATTGCAGCATTTAATTTTTCAATAGGTCCTATTATGTGGGTGTTACTCTCAGAAATTTTCCCAATTTCTAACCGTGGTGTAGCCATACCATTGTTTGCGCTAATTTCTAGTACAGTAAGTGCGTTGGTACAATACCTATTCCCATTAGAAATGGAATTATTTGGAGCTGCCACAACTTTTATAATTTACGCAGGTATTGTACTTGTGGGGGTAATTATTTTATACAAATACCTAGTAGAAACTAAAGGGCTTTCTTTGGAAGAAATTCAAGTAAAATTGCAAAAAAAATAAAAAATGAAAAAAATAATAATACTATTTGTTTTAAGCTTTTCGTTAACAAATTGTGCTCAAAAAAAACCAAATATTATTTTCTTATTCTGTGATGACGCAGGGTATGCCGATTTTGGTTTTCAAGGTAGTAAAGTGATGATAACTCCTAATTTAGATAAATTGTCTAAAGAAGGTGTAAAATTTACGCAAGGTTATGTAACAGATGCAACTTGTGGTCCTTCTAGAGCAGGATTAATTACAGGAAAATATCAACAGAAATTTGGATATCAAGAAATTAATGTTCCAAATTATATGAGCAAAAACTCTAAGTATCTTGGAGATGATATGGGCTTGCCTTTAGATCAGAAAACTATTGCAGATTATTTAAAAAAATTAGGGTATAAAAGTGCCGTTTATGGAAAATGGCATTTAGGAAATGCAGATCGTTTTCATCCTTTAAAAAGAGGATTTGATGAGTTTTATGGTTTTAGAGGTGGCGCAAGAAGTTTTTTTCCTATCAAGAACTTTAAAGGAATTCACCATGATAATAAAATGGAACGTAATTTCGAAAATTTTGAAGAACCAAATGGGTATGCAACAGATGTTTTTGCAGATGAAGCAATATCATTTATAGAAAAGAACAAAAACAATCCTTTCTTTATTTACTTAGCTTTTAATGCGGTACATACACCAATGGAAGCTACAGCAGAAGATTTGGCAAAATTCCCGAATTTAAAAGGGAAAAGGCAACAAGTAGCAGCTATGACATTAGCGTTAGATAGAGCTTGTGGAAAAGTGATGGATAAATTAAAAGAATTAGGTTTAGATGAGAATACTATTATTGTGTTTTCAAATGATAATGGAGGTCCAACTGATAAAAATGCATCACTAAACTTGCCTTTGAGCGGAACAAAATCGAATCATTTAGAAGGAGGTTTAAGAGTTCCTTTTTTAATGAAATGGCCTAAAAAATTAAAAGCAGGTAAAGTATATAAGTATCCTGTAAGTACTATGGATTTACTGCCTACATTTTATGCTGCTGGAGGTGGTGATGTTAAAGATTTAGAGGAAGTTGATGGTGTAAATATTATTCCTTTTGTAAATGGATCTAATGAAGCAAGACCTCACAAATATTTATTCTGGAAAAAAGAAGCACGTGCAGTTTGTAGAGATAACGATTGGAAATTAATTCGTTTTGCTGATAGACCTGCAGAATTGTATGACCTTTCTAAAGATATTACGGAGCAGAACAATTTGGCATTTCAAGAACCAGAGCGTACGAAAGAAATGTTTAAAAAGTTGTTTGAATGGGAACTGACCCAAGAACGTCCTTTGTGGATGTTGCAACAGCGTTTTGAAAAATATGATATTGATAGAATGGATCAATATAGAACTCCTGAGTTAGTGAAAAAGGAAATGGAAAAATATCAAAAATAACAGCTTTAAAATTACTTAAATGAAATTTATATATAAAATACTTCTCTTATCAATTTTAGTCTTCGGATATAATTGTACAAATACATCAACAGTAGATTCTAAAAAAGAAGGAATTGAAATTCCTACATCAAAATATTACCCTGCATCAGACCTTAATAATAAGGAAGGATGGGTTTTAAATGAGGAAATAAGTGATGAGTTTGAGGGCACAGAAATAGATACTACAAAATGGTTTGTAGAAGGTCAAAACGGAGATTATTATATCTGGAAAGGTAGAGCACCTTCTCAATATGCAGCTCATAATGTTGTTGTTAAAGACGGAAAACTAGTATTGAAAACCCAATGGGAACCAGATTTTAATTTCGCAAAAGAAAGTTATGCAGATGGCGCTAATAAAGATACGTATGGTGTTCATGAAGGGAAACCTTTGCCTGTAACTACAGCAGCTATTGTTAGTAAAAAGAGATTTTTAAACGGTTATATGGAAATAAAATCTAAAGCACCTCATGCTGCAATGACAGCGGCATTTTGGGCAATTGGTTTTGAGCAAGAGTTGGATATGTACGAGCAATTAGCAGTGCCAAAAATTGCTAAAGAAGGTTCTATAGATAATCATACCAATAGAACTGCTATTCACGATTGGAGCCCGCCTTCAACCAGACCAACAAAAGCTTTTGGTTACGATGAAATGTTGCCTTATATAACTTCGGATGATTTTCATGTGTATGGAGTAGAATGGGGAGAAGATTATCTTAAAATTTATAGAGATGGAAAATTTATTAAAGGTTTTACCCAAGATGAATTAGGCACAGATTGGGTGTTAAATAACCCAATGGAAATTTGGGTAGACTCAGAAATTTTTAAATGGTTGGGTGTTCCTCATAAAGAAGAATTACCGGCAACTTTTGAAGCTGAATATGTGAGAGTTTGGCAAAAACCATCGATTAATTTATTAGCAAAAGACAGAGCTTTTTATGGTTTTGAAGGGCCTATTTTATTTGAAGAAAACCCAAGACCTTTAAAAATGGTTCCAGAAGATGCTACTGCAAATGAGTATCAAAAATTCTGGCTATTTAGTGAAGGATCAGATAGATATTTAAAAATTACAGAAGGTCATTACGCCAGTGGTGTAGAAGCTTTACAATTCTTTGGATATGGAAAAAACGATTCTTTAGATGTAAAAAAAGTACAAGCAATAACCCCAGAAGGTTCTTTAAAACTTCCAGTAGGAGAGTTTAATTTATCTATGAAGGTTTGGCTAGATCAAGGTAGAATTACAGATTCAATTCATGTAACACTTACCAACCCAAAATCTGAATTAACTTTTTCTGGTTTAAAGAAACTTCCAAGAAAAGAATGGGTAACTATAAAAACCAAAGTATCTAGACAAGAGGCATCAGCCAGTAATGATGGCTTAATTTTAGAAATTAGAAAAGAAGATTTGCCAGAAACAAAAGCTGCTAAATTATATATTGATGATATTGAAATTAAAAAATCAAACTAAAAAATGATACAATTAATTAGATATACTTTTATAATCATTTTTGGATTTGCATCATTGATAAATGTAAGTTGTGCTCAAGGCAAGACTGAAAAAACTATACAAACAGAAATAACTACTCCAATGCCTTTTTCTGATCAAAAAAATGAAGGTGGTTGGGTGTTAAATGAAAATTTAAGTGATGAGTTTAAAGGAACAGAAATAGATACCGTTAAGTGGTTTGTACAAGGCTTAAATGATCATTATTATATATGGAAAGGTAGAGCTCCTGCTCAGTTTGTACCTCATAATGTAATTGTAGAAGATGACAAGTTAAAACTAAGAACAGCTTGGGAGCCAGACTATGAGTTTGTAGATGAGTTTTATGGAGATGGAAATATGGGAGCTTCTAAATACGGAATCTTTAAAAACGAACAATCAATGCCGGTTACCACTGCAGGTGTTTTAACCAACAAACGTTTTTTGTATGGTTATATGGAAGTAAAATCTAAAGTGGGTAATGCAGCAATTACAGGCGCTTTTTGGGCAATTGGTCATGAGCAAGAATTAGATGTTTATGAGTTAATGGGAAATCCTAAAAATAAAGGAAATATTAGAGCAGATTCTTATTTAGCAACTGCACACGATTGGAGTCCGCCAGCACAAAGACCCACAAAAATATTTAATCATAATGAAAATTTAGACTTTAGAACTGCGGATGATTTTCATGTGTATGGAGCAGAATGGGGAGTAGATTATTTAAAGTTATTTATTGATGGAAAAATGATTCGTCATTTTACTCAGGATGAATTAGGGACTTCTTTTGTGTTGAATAACCCAATGGAAGTATGGTTAGATTCAGAGATTTTCTACTGGTTAGGTTTGCCTCACAAAGAAGAATTACCTGTAGATTTTGAAATTGAATATATGAGAGTTTGGCAAAAACCAACAGATAATTTGTTAGCAGAAGATGCCGCTTTTTATGGTTTTGAAGGTCCAATTTTATTTGAAGAAAATGGAAGACCATTAACCTTATTACCAGAAAGTTCTGTGCCAGATGATTATCAGAAATTTTGGACAATTGATGGTGGTTCAGAAAAATATTTATCAATTGCTTATGGCGATTACTATAAAGGTGTAAATAGCTTAGAATTTTCTGGATTTAGTAAAACAGAAAGTTTAGAAGTAGAAAAAGCAGTGGCAATGGCACCTGAAGGATCTTTAAAATTAGCAGCAGGAAACTTTACAATTTCTGCAAAGGTTTGGTTAGACCAAGGAGTTATAGCAGACAAAATTTACGTTGTTTTACAAGATCCTGAATTAGAAGTAATTTTTGCAAATCTTAGAAAATTACCAAGACGAGAATGGATTACTGTAGAATCTACAATTTCAAGAACAGTTGCCTCGGGAGAAAAAGATGCAATGGCAATTGAAATAAGAAAAAAAGATGTGCCTAAAACAAGAGCGGCAAAACTTTATATTGACGATATTATAATCAAGAAAAATTAAAATCATAAATTATAAGATCTTTCAAGGTTTATATCCTTAAAAAGATAAAATAAAAACATAAAATTTCAAATAATGAGTACTAATTCAAACCTTCATAAAAACGCAATTACAAACACTTCAGAAAGTCCGTTTGTAAAGTTAAAGAGCATCAATTTTGGTGATTGTAAATGGAATGCTGGCTTTTGGTCAGAAAAAGTTAAAAATGCAGAAGATAAGATGTTGCCTTATATGGGAGATCTTTTGTGTGGTGATATAGGTCATGGATTAAATAATTTTAAAATTGCTGCCGGAGAAAAAGAAGGTGAGCACAAAGGTTTTTACTGGCATGATGGAGACTTCTTTAAATTTATGGAAGCAAAAATGTATGTCTATGGATTAACTAAAAACGAATCAATTTTAAAAGAATTAGACGAGTATATTGCGGTAATTGGAAGAGCACAAGAAGAAGATGGATATATTCATACCCACGTTCAAATTACAGAAGGTGTAGACAGATTTGAGAATAGAAAATACCACGAAATGTATAATTTCGGACACTTATTTATTGCAGGTTCTGTTCATTATAGAATTACAGGTCAACGTAATTTCTTAGATATTGCTGTTAAAATGGCAGATTTATTACATGCTTATTTTATGCCAGATACCAAGCATTATCAACGTTTTGGTTTCAATCAAACTCAAATTATGGGATTGGTAGAATTGTACAGAACTACAAGAGATAAAAAGTATTTAAAATTAGCAGAAAAGTTTATCAACAGAAGAGGGACTTATGAAATAAAGCATGATGATACTACAATTGGATATCCTATCGGAGACATGGTGCAAGAAAGAACACCTTTTAGAGAATCTGAAGAAGCGGTTGGTCATGCTGTTTTAGCATTGTATTATTATGCAGGAGCTGCAGATGTGTATGCTGAAACTGGTGAAAAAGCATTGTTAACTTCTTTAGATAAATTATGGGAAAACGTTACAGGCAAAAAAATGTATGTAACAGGAGCAGTTGGTCAGGCACATTATGGTGCGTCTACTAATTTAGACATGATTGAAGAAGGTTTTATTGATGCTTATATGATGCCAAATATGACGGCTTATAACGAAACATGCGCAAACTTATGTAATGCGATGTTTAGTCATAGAATGATGGGTATTAATGGTGAATCGAGATATGCAGATATCATTGAATTGGTATTGTATAATAGTGGTTTATCAGGAATTAGTATTGAAGGAAAAGATTATTTCTACTCAAACCCATTAAGAATGGTTAACAATTCTAGAAACTACGATTCGCATGATGATGTAACAGAAAGTCCTGTTAGGCAGCCTTATTTAGAATGTTTTTGTTGTCCTCCAAACTTGGTAAGAACCATTTGTAAAAGTTCTGGATGGGCGTATAATTTATCAGAAAATGGGGTTTCTGTTGTTTTATTTGGTGGAAATAATTTAGATACAAAAATGCTAGATGGTTCTCCTTTAAAATTATCTCAAGACACAGAATATCCGTGGAAAGGATTGGTGAAAATAACTGTTGATGAATGTAAAGATACAGCTTTTGATATTCAAGTTAGAATTCCTAAATGGGCGGTAGGAAGTACTTTAAAAGTAAATGGTGAAGATGCTGGTGTTGAAATAAACCCAGGTAATTTTGCAAACATTAATAGGACTTGGAAAGCAGGAGATGTTATTGTTTTAGATATGCCAATGGAACCAACCTTTATTGAAGGGCATAATAGAATTGAAGAAGTGAGAAATCAATTAGCAGTAAAAAGAGGGCCAATTGTGTATACAATTGAAACTCCAGATTTACCAAAAGATACTCCAATTTTAGATGTTTATATAAAAGGAGATGCTTCTTTAAATGCAGTTCATAAACCAGATTTCTTAGGAGGAGTAACAGTAATAGAAACAGAACTTTTATTAAGAGAGGGAAAAACAGATGACATGTATCAAGTAACTACTAAACCTGTTTTTAAAACATATAAAACGCAATTAGTTCCTTATTTTGCTTGGAGTAATAGAGGTCAAGCAGAAATGACGGTATTTATGCCAGTTGTTTGGTAAAAAATATAAGTTAATATATAAAAAAGGACAAATTTTAAAATTTGTCCTTTTTTGTTGTTTATACACAGGGTTTTACATTTTAAATATAGGTAATAATGTATTGTTTTGAGGTATTATCTAGTAATAAAATGATTTCTTTTTTATGATATTGTAGCTTGATGGAATCACTTAAATTCTAAATTAAAAACATAATTATGAATAAATTAAAGATCGGTTTTTTATTGATTTGTATCTTGTTAACAAGTTGTAAAAAGACACCAAAACAAGATCAAATAAACGAAGAATATTATAGCCCAAACTACGAATCTTTAAATACACATGAAATTCCAGATTGGGCATTAGATGCTAAATTCGGAATTTATGCACATTGGGGGCCTTATACTATGACAGGAGATTGGCCAGATGATGCTACTTACCCAAAATCTGGAAACTATCATACAGTAGGTTATAGAGGTTTGTATAAATTGGGGAGAAAACCCGACCCTAGAAGAGTTGCTTTCGAAAAACGATATGGTGCTGTAAAAGATGGTTTTGGTTATAAAACTTTAGCAGAAAATTTTACTGCCAGTAAATTTGATCCTATTGTTTGGGCAGATTTAGTGCAAGAATCTGGAGCAAAATATGCTGGTTTAGCAGTAGTACATCATGATGGGTTTTTAATGTGGGATAGTAAGCAGACTCTTTTTAACGCGGGTAATATGGGGCCTAAAAGAGATGTTACTCAAGAATTATTTACTGAATTTAAAAAACGTAATATTAAAACGATGGCAACTTTTCATCACGCCAGAAGTTTAGAAATGTACAACAAATGGATACCTGTTTTAAAGGAAAAACCAGAATATAAAAATGTAGATTTATTACAAAAAGAAAATGAAAAATATTATTGGTTTTTAGATAAAAATACATTTTCCCAAAAACGTTTCGAAATTACAAAAGAGTTTATTCAAAAATATAAACCAGACTGTATTTGGTTTGATTCTGGAGGAGTAAAAGAAACGCAAGAAGAAACGTTATCAACCTTTTTTAATATGGGTATTGATGCTAAAAAAGAAGTTTCTGTACATAATAAAGATAGTCAATTTGGTAAGAAAATAGGGTTGTATTCTTTTGAAAGAGGATATAAAAGACCAGAGTTTATTCCTTGGCCTTGGGAAGATGATACTACAGCTTCAAATAGTGGTAGTTGGTGTTGGTGGCATGGAATTACCTATAAAAAATCAAACGATTTAATTTTAAGGTTATGTCATTTAGTAGCTAACAATGGAGGGTTATTACTTTCTTTAAACCCAAGACCAGATGGTTCTTTTGACCCTGAAATGGTATTAATGTTAAAAGGTATTGGTAAATGGTTAAAACAAAATGAAGAAGCAATTCATGGTTCAAGACCATGGGAAATTCAAGGAGAAGGACATCTGCAAGAAGATGAACTACGTTTTCAATGGAATAGAAATATGCAAAGATGGGCAAAACCAAATGTATCTATTTTTGATGAAACAGATATTCGCTTTACAACACAAAACAATACACTTTATGCGATTCAATTGGCAATTCCTAAAAACGGAATTACAACAATAAAGTCTTTGGGTTTTGATAATATTCCAAGTTCAATTAAAGATATTAAAGAAATTCAATTAGTTGGTTATGGAAAAGTTGGGTTTAACAGAACAAAAGAAAATTTACAAATTCAGTTACCAAGTAATTTGCCTAACGATGTCGCTTTGGTTTTTAAAGTTGATATTATTGGGAAGCTAAATAGGGTTTTGCATAAAAATAAACGATAGGTTTAGTTGTCTCTAAAATAGAAACACCAAATTTCTTAGAAGGTATTACAGTTATAGTAACAGAACTTTTATTAAGAAAAGGTAAGACAGATATTATGTATCAAGTAACTACTAAACCAGTTTTTAAAACATATAAAATAAAACTACTCCCTTATTTTGCATGGAGTAATAGAGGTTAAGCAGAAATGACAGTCTTTATTCCAGTTATTTGGTAAATAGACATTACTCATTTAAATTAAAAATAGCCTAATCAATAGCTTTTGATTAGGCTGTTTCTTATTTTGAACAATTTATTAAGGTAAAATTGATATATGATAAGGTACAATTAAGTAATTATATATTCGTTTATTTTCAGTTCTTGAGGTTTCAAAATACACGGATAAATGATTACATATGAATAAGACAAATCATATACAACTTAACACAAAATGGACTCTTTTTTTTCTATTAGTAATCGAAGTCGTTTGTTTTAATTATGCTCAAGAAAAACCAAACATTGTTTTTTTACTTGCTGATGATTTAGGTTATGGCGAATTAGGTTCTTTTGGTCAAAAAAAAATAAAAACACCTTTTTTAGATCAGCTTGCAAAAGAAGGAATGATTTTCACAGATTTTTATGCAGGGAATGCACTTTGTTCGCCTTCAAGAGCGGTACTTATGACAGGTATCAGTTCAGGAAAAAGTTCTATTCGTGGAAATATCGGTTTTCATGAAGATAGAAAACAATTAGATAGAGTTTCTATAAAACCAAATGAAACTACTTTAGGAGAAATGTTACAACCAGCTGGTTACGAAACAATTTATTTTGGAAAATGGCATTTGGCTGACCCTTATCATTTAGAGACTTGGGCAGCAAACCGTGGTTTTGATTATGCTGTTCAAGGACAATGGAAAAGAAGAAAAGGAAATTTTGTGATAGATTCAGATTTCGACTTTATTAATGGTATGTCTGATGTTAAAAAATATGACTTCACAAAATATAGTTGTATGGATGAATTTAGAACAACACAAGCCATAGATTATTTTGAAAAAAGAGAAACTAAAAAACCATTTTTTTTATTTATGTCCTACAGAATTCCACACGGACATGAAATTAACATAAGAAATCAATCTATCTATAGTAAAAATAATTGGCCAGAAGTAGAACGTAAACATGCTGCAAGAATTACAATGTTAGATGAGCAAGTTGGACGTTTATTAAGGTATTTAGAATTAACAGGTAAATTAGAAAATACAATCATAATTTTTACAAGCGATAATGGTGGTCATAAAGAAAAAGGGCATAATGAACAATTCTTCAAAAGTAATGGGGTATATAAAGGTGCTAAACGCGATTTATACGAAGGAGGATTAAAAGTACCAACATTTGTAGTTTGGAAAGGCAAAATAAAGGAAGGAACTACAAATAATCACATAGGTTCATTTCAAGATTTTATGCCTACGTTGTCTGAAATTGCAGATGTAAAAACACCAATTCAAAGTGATGGAATTTCAATATTACCAACACTTTTAGGAAATAAAAAACAACAGATACATAATTATTTGTATTGGGAGCTTCATTTAAATTTAATGAATAAAAACGGAATAGATAAAGGTTTCAGACAAGCAATTCGTCAAGGGAATTATAAGGCAATTCGTTATGGAGTAAATTCAGAAATTGAACTTTATGACTTAAGTATTGATACAAAAGAATTGACAGATATTTCCAAAAGTTATCCTGAAAAAATCAAAAAATTTAAAAAATTATTTAAGGAGTCAAGTACTGAAAATAAGAACTTTAAATACGGAGGAAACATAAAATTTTAAAAATAACAGTAAACATAAAACTATGAATATATTTAATTTCAAATCTCTTTGGATACTTGTAGCTATCGTATCTTTTATCAATGTAAAATCTACAAATGCTCAAAATGATTCATTTAAAGAAGTTTTTAAAGAATTTCCAAGACAAAATAAAAATCTGAGAAAATGGGATTCTCCTGTTATTGCAGATTTAGACAAAGATGGTTATAATGATTTATTAATTAACGATCACGGTTTTGGTATTCAAGTTCAATGGAATAATAAAGGGAAATTTGCAAAACCTTTTGATATTATTATGGGAGATTTACACGGACTTTCTGTGGGAGATTTTGATAATGATGGTTATCTAGAAATAATTATGTCTAGAGGAGGAGGATCTGGAGGTAATGCTAGAAATTCTAAAATTTATAAGGTAAAAGGAAGAGAATTTGTTCCAATGGCAGATTTTACAGAACCTTTAGCATTAATGAGAGGTAGAACCTTAAAATTTGTAGATTTAGACAATGATGGAGATTTAGATTTATTAAATTTTGCATTTCCTGATGAAACAAAAAAAGGTGCTAGTGAAAATTATATTTACGAAAATAATGGTGCTGGAGAATTAATTTTACACGGTACAGTTGCAGCAAGTAAGGCTAATGGACAAAAAACATTAACAACAGATTTTAATAATGATACTATTATGGATATGATTGTTTATGGTCATGGAAATGTAATTGCATATCAAGGAAATGGAGATTTAACCTTTACAGATGTTACCAAAAAAGTACTTCCTTTTGAAATTGATGAAGTAACTACAATTGCAGAAATTGATTATGATAATGATGGAGATATGGATCTTTATTTTACAAGAGGATTAGAATTTGAAAAAGGAGAAACATTTTACAATAAAGAAACCAAAGATTTAGGCTTTTTCTCAAAAAGAGGCGTTCTTGAATTAGAAGATTTTGTTTCTGGTGAAATTTTAGAATTAGAAAACTTTCAATCTCAATGGCCAAATAACGATACTTATTACATAGGAGAAGCTTCTTATGATTATGAATTTAAAGGAGAAACACATTCAGGAAAAGACATCAGTTTAAATATGAGTGATGCTTTAGGTTTTCCAGATAAACTTAATTATCAAGAGAAAAAAGGATGGTATATAGGTTATGTTGGAAATCAAAAATGGAGAGTATCAGGATTTCTTTGGGCACCAGCAACAGGCGTTATTCACAACGTAAAAAATTATACAGAATCAAAGCATCCTAAAGGATTGAGTGATGTTTTATTAGAAAATAAAAAAGGAAAATTTTCAGATGTTACCAAAAAGGCAAACGTATTCTTAGAAGAACATACCATGGCTGTAACAGTTGCAGATTATGATAACAACGGTTATAAAGATTTTTTAGTGGTAAAAAGAGGGGAGTTGGTGTACGAAAATGAATCTATTTTATACTTAAATCAAGGAAAAGCTGGTTTTAAAGTGAAACAAGGACACAATATTATTACAAAAGATCTAGGTGGAATTGGTATGGCTATAGAAAGTATAGATTATGATAAAGATGGAAAAGTTGATGTTGTAATTGGTGATGAAAGAGGAAAATGGCATTTATTTAAAAATGAATTAGCAGATGCAACTAGCAACAAGTCTTTAACAGTAGAAGTAAAGAATTCTAAAAAAGGTAATATTTCTCCTTTAGGAGCAATTGTAACACTTCAATCTTGTGGTAATTCACAAATTCAAAGAGTGGGTACTTCTGCTTCTCAATATTCTTTAAGTCACAATACTTTTGTGCATTTCGGATTAGAAAATTGTAGTAAAACAGTAAAAGTAAAAGTTAGGTATTCTAACGGTGAAACGTACGAAAAATCAATCAAAGCAACTGATAAAACCCTAGTTGTAGGTCAATAAAAATTGACTAAAGGTAACAACAATGGTTTAACAGATAAGCATTTATCAACTTTAAAATTGAAGTAAAAATGGCGACTAAAAAACAATCAACAATTATAAGGATTCTATTTCTTGCATTTTCTTTAATTGCGATGATCTCTTGTGGAGAAAAAAATGCACTTGAAGAAGAAGCTCTAAATAAAATAAGCAAGTTAGAAGCTTTAATGGATAAAGCTAAAGATAAATCTATTGATGTAACTAGAGAAGAAACAACTTTATGGTTTGCCAATGAGTTCTTAAAATTTGCAAATTGGGATGAAGTTCATCAAGAAGATGTTGAAAAACTTTTTGGATACTATGAGCCTTTTAAGGAGGATAAAACAAAATACGCAGAAGATTTACCAGATTTTGAAAGAAAAAAAGTTATTGAAATTGTAGACAAAGGGATTAATGATTTAGAGCAATTAATTGCAGGAAAAAGAACAAGAAGACCTGTTTCTAAAGTTGATTGGGAAAATATAGAAGTTGCAAAAGATATGTTTTTAAGTCATGGAAAACCTGTTTTTTTATATGATTATTTCTCAAAAACAGTTGGTAAACAACTCACAAACAAAAGTGTTTATAACGATCATTTAGGTAATATTTATCACGGAGGTCAAAGACTGTATGATGTGAATATGGATCGTGCAATAAATCCATTTATCTTAAATGAAGATGGAACATTTAATGAAAAAATAGAGCTTATTACTGAAATTCCTGATACCAATGTTGGTTTTTTAATACTTTGGAATATGGGAATGCCAGATTGGGTACACAAACAAGCTCCAGAGTTAGAAAAAGGACGTTCATTATTCACAGGTTTTGATATCGATAATCCTACAGCAAGAAAAGTTTGGAGTGATGTAATTCAAAAAGCAGGTGCATTAACCAAAGGTAAAAAAGTAACGCAAATGGGGTACATTTTATCGAATGAACCTCACTGGTATTCAGAAAAAAATCACTGGACAGCTCGTTTTAATGAAATGACAGAGATGTCTTCTCATTCGCTTACTAAATTAAGAAATTGGTTAAAAGTTAGGTACAAAGGAAACATTAAAGAATTGAATAAAAATTGGGAATCTTCTTTTAAAAATTTCGCATCTGTAACAATAGAAGTGCCCATTGATAAAGCAAAAAGAGGAACGCCAATTTGGTACGACTGGTGTAGATATAATATGGACAGAAGTATCGATTGGTTTGCTTATTTACAAGGCGAGTTGCACAAAACAAATCCAGATGCAGATACAAGCATCAAGATTATGCCAAATATGTTTACTGAAAATGCACGATCTCACGGAATTGATACAGAAGCATTAACAGATTTAACATCTATGATTGGTAATGATGCCAAAATGAGAGAGCGTGATGTAAGAAGCAAAAAACCAGAAGAATGGGAAGAAAGATATTCGTATTTCTGGGAAGAAATGAGTGTTGCTTACGACTTTATGGAATCAGTTTCTCCAGAAAAAATTCACTTTAATTCAGAATCTCACTTTTTATCAGCCTCTTGGTGGAGAAAGTTAAACACGCCTGCAGATTATGTGAGAAGCACAACTTGGTTGGCAACATTGCACGGAATGGATGCACAATTGGCGTGGTTTTGGGCAAGAGATCCTGATGGTTCTCCGGAAGATAGATTAGAAGGTGAATTGAATTTCTTTGACCCAGCATTGGCAGGTTCTATAGCAGGTTCTGTAAATCAACAACCTCATGTTGCTAATGAATATACGCAAGTAATGATGGATTTGAATTCGTTTTCTGAAGAAATTTTTGCATTAAGAAAACAGAGAAGACCTATCAGATTATTTCATTCAGAGACTTCTGCGATCAATAAAAAGTTTCACATGACAGAGCAATTTTCATTATATGAAGCCTTGTATTTTGAAGGTTTTCCTATAGGGTATGCTACTGAAAATATCATCAAAAAACAAGATAACTCAACTTGGGATGCTATTGTGGTTTATAAAACACCTTATGCTACTGATGGAGAATTTGATGCCTTACAAAGTTATTTAAATCAAGGTGGAACTGTAATTATTGATAGTAAAAATAGTTTGTCTCAAAATGAATACGGACAAAAAAGAAGTAAACTTTTATCAAAAGGAAAAGGAAACTTAATTGTTGTTGGAGGTAATGCTTCAGTAGAAGAAATTCAAAAAATTTCTTTAGAGAATATTACAGTAAGTTCACAAGAAATCATTTTAAAAGAAGACAATGGTTCGCATCATAAAGGTTGTGTTTGGAGAGTTGCCAAAAACAAAGAAGGGAACTTTATTGTGAACATTTTAAATGTTGGTAAAAACGATGCGAAATTAAATCTTTCTTTTAAAAATAGTAAAAAAGTGAATGCTATTAATATGATGAATGGTCAAGAGTTAGGTTCAGAATTTAGTCTAAAAAGCAATGGTGTGTTGTTACTTGAAATTAAATAAATAATTTAATAAATCCTGTAACTATGAAAGCAAGAATCTTACTATTTAATTTGTTTTTTTTCTTGATGATTGGTGTTAAAGCTCAAAATTTAGCACTACCAAAATTTGTAAATCCAGAAGACAGAATTGCATTTGCCATGTATACTGTACATGAAAATATCGTAAAATTAAATGCACAATTTTATCCCATAAAAAACTTTGAACCTTTTAGAGCTACTCTAGAAATAGAAGAAAACGGAAAATGGGTAAAAAGAGCAGAAGCTAAAATTCAATATCCTGGTTATACAGCACTTTTAAGAATAGAAAATTGGGATGATACCAAAGAAGCAAAATACAGAGTTGTACATAACAATAAAGCTTTTTATGAAGGTATTATTCGTAAAAACCCTACGCATAAAGATAATTTTGTTTTAGCAGCCTTAACGTGTAATTCTATTTATCCTCAACATGGCGGCGATATTCCAAGAACAGATATTGTAGAAAACTTAAAAAAATTACAACCAGATTTGTTGTTTTTCTCAGGAGATCAAGTGTATGACCATAGTCAGCATTATTTATATTGGTTAAAGTTTGGTAAAGATTTTGAAGAAATAATTAGAAATACACCTACAATTTGTATTGTTGATGATCATGATGTTGGCCAAGGAAATATTTGGGGTGCAGATGGTAAAGTAACAGAAACTAGAAGTGGTATTTCTGGGGGATATTATATGCCAGTAGAATATGTAAAAGAAGTAGAAAGAGCACAAACAAGTCATTTGCCAGATCCTTATGATGCAACTCCAATACAACAAGGAATTGGTGTTTATTATACAGATTTAAAATGGGGAGGAATCAGTTTTGCCATTTTAGAAGACAGAAAATTTAAATCTGGATTAATGGATTTGCCAAAATACGCGCCAGATATTTTTCCAAACGGAACTAGAGATGCAATCTTCGACCCAACTGTTGATACTAGAAAATTAGACATTCCAACGGCAAAGTTATTAGGAGATCGTCAAATTAAATTTTTAGAAGATTGGACCACAGACTGGGAAAATGCTGAAATGAAAACGGTATTATCACAAACTGTTTTTGCAATGGTAAATAATTATACAGGAAAACACGATAGAGAAATAATTGCAGATTTTGATACCAATGGATGGCCACAAACGGGTAGAAATAGGGCTTTAGCAGTTATTAGAAAAAGTTTTTCGCCAATGATTGGTGGAGATCAACATTTAGCCACTTTTGTAAAACATGGTATTGATGATTGGGGAGATGCTGGTTATTCTTTTGTAACTCCAGCAATTGCTAATTATTGGATGCGTTGGTGGGATCCTAAAAGTCCAGGAAAAAATAAAGCAAAAAATGCACCTTATTATACAGGTGATTTTTTAGATGGATTTCAAAATAAAATAACGGTAGAAGCCGTAGGAAATCCATCAGATGAACAGAAAAAAGAAGGTGGTAAGTTATCTACTAGAGTTGCTGGTTTTGGGGTGATAACCTACAACAAACCTAACAGAACTATAAAGTTTGATTGCTGGCAAAGAAATGTAGACATTACAGATCCTAATCAAAAACAATATGTAGGTTGGCCAATAACTATTTCTCAATTAGATAATTTTAATCCAAGGAAAACCTTTCAATTACCAACGTTAGAATTGTCTAAAGAAGATCAAGTTGTAACTATAAAAAAGAGTACCACCAATGAGGTTATTTCATCTTTAAGAATCAATGGAGAAACCTTTCAACCAAAAGTTTTAGAATTAGGTTCTTATACAATAGAAATAGGGGAAGGGGATACTCCTAAAAAGTATTTTAATATCTATTCAGAAAAAAAGAATAAGAAAAAAATGAAGATTCAGCTTTAATTTTTTAATCTAACATTGATTTTTAGTGTTGTTTTCTTTTTAGAAAATAATTGATTTTGCTCACTAAGAATAAACCAAAAGATAGAATACTATTTGCAATATTTATGGTTTCTAAACTTTTTGTACAATTTTATTTTATGATGAATTAAGAACACATTAAATATTATTTTATAAATTAATTACTATTATGAAACAGGTTTTAAAACAAATAAAATTACTGTTATTCGGAACTTTTATGTCTATAATGGGATGTACAGCACAACAAGAGCGCCCAAATATTTTATTCGTTTTGTGTGATGATCTTGGGTATAATGATGTTGGTTTTAATGGATCTACAGATATTATTACACCAGAATTAGACAAGTTAGCAAACGACGGAATTACGTTTACGTCTGCTTACGTGGCGCATCCTTTTTGCGGTCCAAGTAGGGCATCAATATTAACAGGACGTTATCCGCATGAAATGGGAACCGCTTTTAATTTGCATAGCAATTCTAGTATGAATGATGCCGATAATATGGGGATTCCAACAAATGAAACTTATATTTCTAAGGTATTGCAAGATGCTGGTTATACTACAAGTGCTTTTGGAAAATGGCATTTAGGAAGTGCTCCAAAATTTCATCCGAATGAAAGAGGATTTGATAATTATTATGGATTTCTTGGTGGAGGACATAATTATTTTCCTGAAAAATATCAGAAGGATTACCAAAAACAATTAAAAGCTGGGAATAAAGAAATTCGCGATTATATTCTTCCGCTAGAACATAATAATAAAGAAGTAAAAGAGACAGAATATATTACGGATGCTTTATCTAGAGAAGCTATTAATGATATTAAATTAGCTTCTACAAAAAAAGATCCTTTTTTTATCTATTTAGCGTATAATGCTCCTCATGTACCTTTAGAAGCAAAGGAAGAAGATTTAAAGGTTTTTGCAAACATTAAAGACGAGGATAGAAGAACGTATGCAGCAATGGTGTATGCGGTTGATAGAGGAATTGGTAAGATTGTAAAGGCATTAAAAAAAACAAAGCAATATGACAATACATTAATTGTATTTTTAAGTGATAATGGTGGTAATTTTGATCATGGAGCAAATAATTATCCGCTAAAGGGAACAAAAGGAGATGCTTGGGAAGGCGGTTATCGTGTTCCTATGTTTTTCCATTATCCAAACAAATTAGGAAAAGGATTGAAATTTGATTTTCCAGTTTCTTCACTAGATTTATATCCTACGTTTGCAAAATTAGCCAATGCTAAAATACCAAAAGACAAAAAAATAGATGGTAAAGATATTTTTGAAGCTGTAAAACAGAATACAGAACCCCATAAAGACGACATGATTTACTGTTTAAGATACCGTCATGGATTTAGTGATGTTGGTGCCAGATTAGGCGATTGGAAAATTACAAGAGTTGGAAATGAACCTTGGAGATTGACAAATATTACACAAGATATTGGCGAAAAGAAAAATATGGCAGGTAAATATCCTGAACGTCTTAAAAAAATGGTGGCTGAAACAAAAAAATGGACGGAAGGATTTGCACAACCTTTATGGTATTATTCTGCAAAAGATGAGGAATTATGGAAAGATGGTAGAATGCCACAATACAATGAAACTTTTGAAGTGGATATGTTAACTGATTTGCCTACTAAAAAATAGTTTACTTAAATAGAAGTAATGAAACTGGTTAGATTTTGATGTCTTTCCAGTTTCATTTTTTTACGCAATCTGTGTCTGGCAACGTGTACACTTCCCAAAGAAATACCTAGTAAATATGCCATTTCTTTACCCGAAAAATTAAGTTTTATCAGTGCGCATAATTTCCGATCACTTCTACTTAAATCTGGTACTTTTTCTTGTAATCGTTCATAAAAACCTTTATTTAGCTCGTTAAACCTTCTGTTAAAAGAGTCCCATAAACTAGTAGAGCTTCTTTCTATCGTTTTTAAAATTATTTTTGATTTATTTCCTGGGTTTACTTCTTTAATAAAATCACTTAATTGTTTAATTACTTGTTCTTTTTCTATTAATTGCAGCGTGTTTGTGGTGAGTTCTTTGTTCTTAACATCTAACAACTCTTTAGAATTCTGTTCTAGCTTTTGGTGTTTTAAAAACCGGATTCTACTTCTAATAATTAAACCGATGATAATAACTACAAATAAAACAATCACAAAAAATATTCTAAATCGTAATAAATTTTCTGTTTTATCTGCTAATTCACGGTTTTTAGAATTGATTAACCTGTTTTTTTTAATTAGTTGATCTTGGTAGTAGTTTTTAATGGTTAAAAAACCTTGGTTCTCATCATTTCTCGGGTTTAAATAGGTATTGTTAATTTCGGTAGACTTGGTTTGATTTTCGTAAGCTAGTTTGTAATTTCCTTGTTGAGACAAAAGCGCTGAATACAGTGAATAAATATAAGATTTGTAAAAAATGTTTTCTCCAGAGGCGTCTTTAATAGAAATTGATTTTTCAAAATAAACTTTAGCTAAATCGAGTTTATGTAACTTCATATATACATTTCCAATTCTACCATATAATATAATCAAGTAGCTTTTTTTAATGTCAGAAAGTTTCAGCAATTTGTTTTTTGTTTCAAAAGAACTTTCTGCTTCTAATAATAAGTCTAAAGATTGTTGAACCTTGCCTTGTCGTTCTATAATACTTGATTTTTTTTCAAGTAGGTAAATTTTTGAAAGATATTCTTTGTCAATGTGTTGTGATAATAAGTTTAAAGAATCAATATATTTTTCTAGAATAGCATCGTTTGTGCGCTGATAATACATCGCTAAATTATAATAAGACTGATACAAATTAGCCTGATTCATCTTATTTTTTAAGGTTAAATTTTTATAATGTTGATGTGCTTTTTTAAAGCCAATTCCTGCTTCATTATCTTGTTTGTATAAATAATTTAAGACTCCATATTCTTCAAAAGATTCAGCCATTAAAAGTGTGTCCTTATATTCTTCAGCAAAAAACAACGCTTTTCCAACAGTATTAAAGGCATCTCCATATTTTAAATTCATCCTGTTAAAGCGACTTAAAGTAAGTAATGTTTTTATCGTTTGTAGTGTGTCTTTATGTGCAATAGCATTGCTATAATTTTTATTAAGGATAGAACTTATAGAATCATAATTCTGATTTTCATACTTAAAGTCGTTAAAATTAAAAAACTTGAATTGCTGACTATGTAATTTTGATAAATAGCATAAATTAAGTAAAATTATAAAAGTAAAAGCAAATATTTTTTTCATTAATAAATTGATTTTTAGTTTTTTATGGTAATTTTTAATGCATTTCAATAAAACAAAAGTTAAGTTAAATATAGTAAAAATTTTATCAATGTTAAGTTTTTGTAATCTGTATAATTCTGATTAAACTAAAATGGATTTCTATCTTGCGGCACGAATCTATAATTTTAAAATGATGAAAATATTTTTTCTAGCTTTTTTTAGTTTGTTTTTTTTAGGCTGTAATTCTTCGTTAAAAAAAGAAGTGCCTGAGAAAATAAACAGAAAACCAAACATCCTTTTTATTGCAATTGATGACTTACGTCCAGAATTAGGTTGTTATGGATCAGAAATCGCAATTAGTCCTAATTTAGACAAACTCGCAAGTAAAGGATTACTGTTTGAAAATGCCTATTGTCAGCAAGCAATTTGTGGACCTTCAAGGGCAAGTTTACTAACAGGAATTCGTCCTGAAACAAGTGGAGTTTTTCATAATTATATAAAATTTAGAGAAGTAAATCCAGATGTGGTTACCATTCCTCAGCAATTTATTAAAAATGGTTATGATGCTGTTTATACAGGTAAAATATTTCATCACGGAGATAAAGATGATCAATTATCGTGGAACAGACAACCCGCAATAGATCGTATGATTGCGAAGGGAATTAAAGTTCCTGGAGGTTTCGCATTAAAAGAAAATATTGAACGTAGAAATGAGCAAAGAAAAAAAATGGTTGCCAAATATGGTAACGTTGCCAAGTTTGGTTTGGCAAGCGGTCCTGCTTATGAAGGAGCAGATGTGCCTGATAGTGGCTATATAGATGGTTATAATACGGAATTGGCAATTGAAACATTAAAAGAAATGGTTGCGGAAAAAAGTAACAAACCTTTTTTCTTGGGACTTGGTTTTAACAAACCTCATTTAAATTGGACGTCTCCAAAAAAATATTGGGATTTATACGATAGAGATAAAATAGCTTTAATATCACAAACGAATGGTCCTGAAAATGGTGCAGAAATGGGTTTGCATCCTTCATTTGAATTACGTGTAAGAGAAGGAATACCAAAAGAAGGAAAAATTGACAAAGAATTAGCAAAAACTTTAAAACATGCCTATTTAGCTTGTGTTAGTTATGTAGATGCTCAAGTTGGAAGAATGCTTGAAGCGTTGGAAGAAGCTGGCGTTAGAGACAATACAATAATTGTTGTTTGGAGTGATCATGGTTGGCATTTAGGTGATATGGGAATTTGGGGAAAGGCAACAAATTATGAGATTGCAACAAGAGTTCCGTTAATGATTTGGACACCAAATATGGCAAACGAGAATAGAGGTAAAAAAACAAATGCTTTAGTAGAACTGGTAGATCTTTATCCGACTTTGTGTGATTTAGCTGGCATAGAAACCCCTAAACATGCAGAAGGAACTAGCTTTAAACCCTTACTTAAAAACCCAGAATTGAAATGGAAATCTGCTGTGTTTAGCCAATTTCCTACGCCAGCGTTAAGAGAATGGGGTGCGTATCCTTTAAGACAAGCTATGAGAGAAACGTATTTTGGTTTATTAATAGAAAAAGTTGAAGATAGAATCATCCATCAACAAAAAGAAAAGTGGAATAGAGAATTATTTGAAAATACGTTAATGGGGTATGCAATGAGAACACAACAATATCGATTTATAGTGTGGAAAGACAGAGAAAATCCTAAAAAAGCTCCCGTTTTTATAGAATTGTATGACCATCATGTAGATCCGTTAGAAACTACAAATATTGCGAGTCAAAATCCTGAATTGGTAGCGGAATTAATGATTCAATTTAACAAAGGTTGGCAAGGAAATTCGGCTAAAAAAACAATATAAAATATAGTTAAAACAACATCAAAATGAAAAGAAGAGATTTTTTAAGAAAAGGAACAACAGCAGCAATTGCTGCAGGAGCAATACCATTATTAGCCACCTCTTGTGCAAGTACAAATGATATTATTTACGATAAAACAAAAGATAAATGGTATCATTTAGGAACTGGAAAATCTGGAATGCCAAGTAGAAAAAAGACCTTAGGTTATGAAGTTGCTGTAATTGGTGGAGGAGCTGCAGGTATTTGTGCTGCAGTTGCGGCTGCAAGAAATGGAGCTAAAACAGTTTTAATTCAAGACAGACCTGTTTTAGGAGGAAATGCTTCTAGCGAAATGCGTGTTCATTTAAACGGTGTAAATAATATTAAAGGAAAAGCAGAAAGAGAAACTGGTATTATCGAAGAAATATTATTGCACAATAGGTTTGAAAATGAGCAAGAATCTTTTCCTGTTTTCGATCATGTTTTGTATGATTTTGTGGTGAGAGAACCCAATTTAACGCTGATGTTAAACACACAAGCTATTGAAGCGGTCATGGATGGGGATAAAATAAAATCAGCCTTATGTTGGCAATCAACTACAGAGTCTTTGTACACAATTAATGCACCTGTTTTTATTGATTGTTCAGGAGATGGACTTTTAGCCGCAACTTCTGGAGCAGAATACAGAACAGGAAGAGAAGCATCTTCTGAATTTAACGAAAAATATGCGCCAAAAGTTGCTGACGGTTGGCAAATGGGCGCAACTTTATTAATGTCTTCTAAAGACATGGGGAAACCAATGAAATATTCGCCACCTTCTTATGCTATAAAATACACCCACGAGGGCGCTAATAAAAGACGGAAATTTGCTGGTTTTCAAGATGGAATTTGGTGGATAGAAGTTGGTAGTGATGATGATATTATTGCAGATTTTGAAGTGAATAGACATAAATTAATGGGGTATTTACATGGAGTTTGGGATTATATTAAAAACTCTGGAAATTTCCCAGAAGCAGAAAATTTAGCTTTAGATTGGGTAGGTTCTTTGCCTTGTAGAAGAGAATCTAGACGTTTTATTGGTGATTATATTTTGTCTGAAAAAGACATGACAGGACATAAATATTTTTATGATGCTGTTGCTTTTGGAGGTTGGTCTTTAGATGAACACAATCCTGGAGGAATAGAAAATATTACTGAACCACCAAGTTATTTTCATTACCATTTTAAGAGTGTATACCAATTTCCATTTAGAAGTTTGTATTCTAAAAATGTATCTAACTTACTATTTGCAGGTAGAAATGTAAGTCAGACGCATATTGCGTTGTCTTCTTCTAGAATTATGGCAACTTGTGCTTTGCAAGGTCAAGCTGTTGGTACTGCTGCATCTATTTGTAGTCAAAGAAATATATTGCCAAGAGAAGTTGGTAAAACATACATAAAAGAACTGCAAGAACAATTGTTAAGAGACGATGTTTTTATTCCAAAAAGACCTGCAAATGATGCTAAAGATTTGGCTAAAAAAGCCAATTTAATTTTTGGCTCTTCTACGTCTTCTGGTGATGCAAAGAATTTAGTAAACGGAATGTCTAGAGATATTGATGGTAAAATTAATCATTGGCAATCAGATGGTTTCAATGCAAGTTTACAATTAGAATGGGAAGCTCCTGTTGCATTGTCATCCATAGAAATAAAGTGCGATACCAATGTAAATCGTAATATTATGATGCGTAAAGACAGTAGAAATGACGAGTTATATGGCAATGGAGTTCCTAAAGAAATGCTGAAAGCATTGAGTTTTGAAGCACGAGTAAATGGAAGTTGGGTGTCTTTAGGAAAAATTACAGACAACAGAACTCGTTTGATAAAAATGAAATTTAATAACGTTAAAACTACTGCTATTAGAGTGAAAATGACCGAAACCTATGGCGCTAAAAATGTAAAACTTTTTGAAATCCGTTGTTATGCGTAGTTGATGTAATTTACTGAAAACTACTTTTAGTTGACGGTACATTACAAATAGATTTAATTAAGAAGTTAATTTAGACAGGATTATCGATTCATCAAAATATATGATACATTTTATAAAAACATATCTCTTTATTCTGGTTCCACTTTTTTTTATGAGTGGTTCTGATGTCAATTTGTATTCTACTAAAACAATTCAGCATAAGATGATAGTTCATCATCCTGGAGAAAAGGAATCTGTAACTATTATTCTGAATCAAGTAGTAGATGAAAACGGGCTTCCAATGTCTTATTATATGGATGTTCAATCAGTAATTTGTTTAGAACAAGTTTGTAAAGTGATTCCGGTTCGCATTTTTTGGAATAATATTGGTGAGTATCAAAAATATGAATTAGAAAAAGGAGCGACTTTAGAAAAATATGAAGATGCGCTTTTTGATTCTGAAGATTATGTGAAGTTGCAGGGTATTTTGTCTAATAAAGAATCGCCTTTTAAAGAAGTATATATTGATGAAATTTTAACGGTTGTTGATGAACATGACGATGAGTCTGATGCCGTTTCTGGAGCAACAGCTTTAGAGTTAGATGAAAAAGATACCGTTGCTGGTGCGGCATTAACTTGTTACACTTTATGGCATTGGGCAAATGGAGAGGTTGTTAAAGCAATTAAAGAAATTACAGGAAAGTCCGTTACAAATAGTCAATTACAAGATTTTTTAGTTGAAAAGAATACTACTTATTTTTTTATTGCTTTAAAAGATTTAGAGCGAAGAAAGAATTATACAGCACCTTTTATCAAGAGGATTACAAAAAGAGTTTTAGAGGAGGAATCTGTATTAAAATCAACATTTAATTATTTAGAAAAAGCGCCTTCTAGTACTTATTTTTCCGCTTTGGAAGACCTGTTTGTAAAAGGTGAAAAAGCACAAAAATTAGCTGTTATTAGATCTTTACAATCGATACAACAGACTATTCCAAATTCATATTTAGATACATTAAGCAATGAAGTTCTCAAGTTAAGTTCTTTTCAGGAAGTTTCCTTTTTTCTAGATTTAATGCAATCTAAAAATGCGAATTCTAAGAAAGTTGTAGAAAACGTTTTTCCTTTATTACAATCGGGTTTTATAAAAGCAAGAAGAGCATATTGGTTTTTAAAAAGTCAGAATTTATCAGCAGAACAAAATGAAACTTTAAACATTTTTAAGATAAAAAACAAATCTTCTTTGTAATCTAAATTTATTTATTCATTTTTTAGAAGTATGGTAATTTTGATATATTAAAAGATACAATACAGCAATTTCCTTTCAAAATAGTACTGTAATTTGCAGTACATTATTAATTGATAAATCAAAAAATTTAAGAAATGAAATTCCTTCAGCTATTTTTAGTGTTGTCTATTGTATTTGGTTGCAAATCTAAAACAGAAGAAAAACAAACCGTTAAAAAGAAACCGAACATTCTTTTTATTGCTATTGATGATTTACGTCCAGAATTGGGTGTTTACGGATCGGAAATTGCAATTACACCAAATCTAGATGCGTTGGCAGGAAATGGCTTGTTATTTAATAAAGCCTATTGTCAGCAAGCAATTTGCAGCCCTTCTAGAGCAAGTTTAATGACTGGAGCAAGACCAGAAACTATAAAAGTAATAGAGAACTTCACCTATTTTAGAGATGCAAATCCAGATATTATTACAATTCCGCAGCATTTTAAAAATAATGGTTATGAAACCACATATACAGGTAAAATTTACCATAAAACAGCATTTGCAGATTTAGGTTTGTCTTGGAGTAGAGAACCTGCTTATGACAAAATGACGATTAAAAAAAGTAACACTCCAGGTGGTTTTGCAAATAAAGAAAGCCAGGCAATGTTTAAAAAGAATCAGGCAGATATGATTGCCAAGTATGGAAAAGATGCACCCAGAAATGGTTTAGGAAAAGGACCTGCTTATGAAAATGCTGATGTACCAGATACTTTTTATGAAGATGGTTACAATGCAGAATTGGCAATAGTAACAATGAAAGATATGTTAGAGAAAAACCCTGACAAGCCTTTTTTCTTAGGAATGGGAATGAAAAAACCACATTTAGATTGGTTAGCACCTAAAAAATATTGGGATTTATACAATGAGGATGATATTAAATTAACTGATCAAACACATGCGCCAGAAGGTGGTGCTGCAATGGGTTTACATCCTTCTTTTGAGTTACGCGCTAGATACGGAATACCAAAAAAAGGTCCTATTAGTGATGAACAAGCAAAAATTTTAAAACATGCGTATTTGGCTTGTGTAAGTTATATAGATGCACAAATAGGTAAAATGATAAAAGCTGTAGACGATGCAGGTTTAAGAGATAATACCATTATTATTGTTTGGTCTGATCACGGATGGCATTTAGGTGAAATGGGAATTTGGGGGAAAGCAACCAATTATGAAATAGGAACAAGAGTTCCTTTAATTATTTGGACTCCAGATATGAAAAAGGAGGTGAGAGGTACTAGTTCAGATGCTTTGGTAGAATTGGTAGATATGTATCCTACATTATCAGAATTGGCTGGTTTAGAAATTCCAACACATTTAGAAGGACAAAGTTTTGTGCCTTTATTATCGAATCCTAAAAAAGAGTGGAAATCTGCCGTGTTTAGTCAATTTCCGAATCCTGCTTTAAGAGAATGGGCTGCAAATCCGTTGTCTAAAGGAATGAGAGAAACCTATTTTGGTCCTTTAATTGAAGAACAAGAAGCTAAAATTAAAAAGCAACAAGGTTCTAAATGGGACAGAGAAATGTTTGAAAATAACTTAATGGGCTATGGAATGAGAACAGCAAATTATAGATTAATTGTTTGGAAAGATTATACAAAACCAGAGAGTGAGCCGTTGTTTATTGAATTATATGATCATACAAATGATCCTACAGAAACAAAAAATATAGCAGACCAAAATCCTGAAATTGTAAAACAATTACTAGTGCAATTTAACAAAGGATGGAAAGGGAATTTAGCGAAAATTTAAAAAACTTTATTAAATATTAATGAAATGCTTCATTCTTTTGAAGCATTTTTTTTAACAAAAATAATGATGAAACGAAAAATAACAATCCTTATATTTTTTTTAATTAGTGGTTATAATTATGGGCAAAATTTTGATGAAGTTGCTGATAAAAAAATCAAAAGCCTTGCTAAATTAATTGTAAAATTAGAGAAACAGAAAATTGATGCTTACAAAGAAAAATTAGCTGTAAATACAGCTGAAATTTTTTTAGAATTTGCAAAATGGGATGAGAATAACAAGGCTGTAAATTCTGAATTGTTCAAAAAAGTAAAGTTTTATAAAAAAGAGGCTCTTAAAATGGCAGAAGAATTACCCGTATTCGAAAGAAAAGAGGTGATCCTTTTACTTGATGAATCTATAGAAAGAGCAAATCAATTATTAAATAATAAAATTTACAGAAAACCTTACACAAGACCAGATTGGGAAAACATTAAAATTAGTAATAGTTCTTTACTGAATGATGATAAACCTGTTTTTTTATCAGACTATACATGGAAACCGAGTAGTAAAAGGTTGGATGAGTATTTTGGTCAATTAGATGGTTTCTTTATTGTTCCAACTTTTCTTGAGAATAAAAAGGGAGATATGAACCCAAGAATTTTAAATCAAATCGAAAATCAAGGTTCTAAAACAGCAGGATTTGTATTTATATCACATCAAAAAGCACCAAATTGGACTGCAGAAGAATACGGAGCAGAATTTAATAAAATTAAAGGAAAACCATTTACAAACTACGACATAGATAATCCTGGAGCTCGTAAAATGATATCCATGCTGTTTGAAAAAACGATTCCGCTTACGGTAGGGAAAAAAGGAACACAACTAGGTTATATGTTAACCAATGAACCACGTTTTACTAATTATAAAAACAGTAAAAAAGATGATTGGTTTAGAGCAGATGTTTCTAATTATACCCTTCAAAAATTTGAAAAATGGTTAGAAAACAGACATCAAACTATAGTGAAATTAAATAGTATTTGGGAAACGAACTTTAAGAATTTTAAAGAAGCTGTTGGTATTGTGCCTTTAGATATTAGTTTGGTAGGTTCTGCAAAATGGTACGATTGGACCACTTTTAATAAAGAACGAGTTACCGATTGGTTTGTGTATTTAAAAGCCGAATTACGCAAACACAACCCTAATGCAAAAACGCATCTTAAAATTATGCCTTCTATTTTTACGGATAATGATTTGGATAGTGGAATCGATTTTGAAAGACTAACAGAATTAAGTGAAATTAATGGAAATGATGTGGGCGCTCATTATACAGAGAGAAGACATCCAAATCAAGACTGGCAAAAAAAATATGGTTGGTATTGGAGAGAATTATACATGAGTTACGATTTTTTAAAATCAGTAAATCCAAATCAAATTAACTTTAATTCAGAGAGTCATTTATTAAGTTCAGAACATTCTAGAGATTTATATATGAATCCTAAATATGCAAGAGCTACGTATTGGGCAGCGCATACTTTAGGTTTAAATGCAACACAAACTTGGTATTGGCCTAGAAAGTTAGATGGTTCTTTAAGAGAAAATTTAACAGGAAGTTTTGGAGGTTCTAACAACCAGCAACCAAGAGTCACTTTTGAGTTAGAAAGTACTTTAATAGATTTAAATACTTTTTCTGAAGAAATAACGGCGCTTCAAAATCAAAGAAAACCAATTCGGATTTTCTACTCACAAACAGCAGCAACCCAAAAAATAAAATATATGGATGCTATTTTTGAGTTGTACGAAGGTTTAAATTTTGAAGGAATCCCTTTAGGTTTTGCAACAAAAAATATTTTATCAAAACAAGATAAAGCACAATGGGATGTTGTTTTGGTGTATAAAACGGAACGTGTTACTGAAGAAGAGTTAAAGAGTGTTCAAGCGTATTTAGACAAAGGCGGTGTTGTAATTATTGATGCAATTAGTCTAACTAAAAATGAATATGGACAACCATTACCAAAACTTAAAGAAAGTAATGGAAAGCTAATTTCTTTAACCACATGGAATCAGATTAAAGAAAACGCATTGTCCATTATAGCTGATAAAAATCAACTTCCAAATATAACTATAAAAGAGTTAAATAATGAGGGTGGCAAAAACTGTACTTGGAAATTTATTTCAGACAAAAACGGAAAGAAAATACTTTCTATTGTAAATCTTGGTAAGTGGGATGTGGCGCTTAATATTCAACTTAAAAACACAAAAAACAAAACCATTTGTAAAGATTTTATAAAAGGTATTGAGGTGACTTCAAGTCCGGTATTAAAACCGTTTGAAGTTTATTTTGTAGAGGTTTTAGAAAAAAAATAAATCGAAATTTTAAAAAAAAATAAAATGAAAAAAGTAAGTACATTTCTTCTAATATTAATGAGTATTGGTTCTTTTGCTCAAGAATCTGCCTTAATATCAATAGAAAAAAATTATAATAATTGGAATTGGGATACGATTTATGTTGCCAAAAACAAATACATCAGTTTGGCAGTTGTGCCAGATGCGGCAGGTAGAATTTTAGAATACAATTTAGGAGATGTTCCGTCTTTGTGGGTAAACCCGAAGTTGATTGGTAAATCATTTGGTACTTCCGACGAAGTAAAAATGAATGAGTGGAGAAATTTTGGAGGTTATCGATTGGTACCTTTACCAATTGAAAATTCATCCATCAATATAAATGGAGAAAAAAGCAAACGTTGGCCACCACCAGTTGTTATTGGAGATGCTCCTTATAAGGTGTCTATCGGAGAAAATTCCGATGGAAAAAAAACAATCGATGTTCAATCTGGAGTACAAGAATTACCCGTTCCTTTTTTCTTCGGTAAAGAAAATAGATTTATACATCCTGATAAAATTGATGAAAAAATTACATATGCTAGAAGTTTGTATATAGAACCCAATTCTAGTTTGGTTTTTATCAATCATACCTTAAAAAATGTGGGAGATAAAGCAATTAAAAAAGGGTTGATGATTTCTAGTCAGCATGTTTCTTGGAGTGATTCAAAACTGCAAGACGGACATAATTTTAGTGCTTTTATCCCTTTTTCGAAAAGCTTAAAATTACCTAGTGGAGAACAGTTTGAAATTACTGCAACACCACAACAACGTTGGAATTACATCGATAGAAATCGTTTTAAGTTAGATAAAAACAATCCAGAACATGTAAAAAAATACTTCAATAAAGGTACAAATTGGAAAGGAGAAGTTGCTCCAGGAATTTATGAAGTAGAGTATGATTACAATGCAATGGCAGGTTTGCATATTATTTCGTCCAAATCTTGGATTTGCTATGTAAATAAAATTACAAATACAGCTTTTGTAAAAATTATGGAACCTTATGATTATACTAAAGAATATGACCACGGAATAAATATGGCAATTTTTTGTAGCGGCTTAGAAACAGGATATATAGAAACAGAAGTAAAAACACCTTTGTATACACTTCAGCCAAAAGAGAGTTTTAGTTATAAAGAAATTCATGGGGCAGCAAAAATTGAAAGCGCACCCGTTTTAGATGTAAACCAAACAGGAATCATCACTAAAAAATTACAGTATCATAAAGATACAAAAACAGTTGAAGGTGCTTATGGTGTTTTTATAGAAGGGACAGCTATTTTATCAATAAAAGATGATCAAGGAAAAGTATTCTCTGAAATTGTTTTAGAAAACGTACATCCCTTAAAAGAATTAAAACTTCATCAGAAAATTGCTACTTTAAAACCGGTAAAATCGATTTCCTTAATTGTAAAAGATTCTAAATCAGTAAACCATGTTTTAGATACATTCTAATAATCATCTACTAAGTACATATTTATCAGTCTTAAATTATCTTTTATGTATTAATATAACATACAATAAGGATAAAATACAGTAATGATAAGATAAATGCCATATATACATAATTACGATTATACTGTTACTTTGTAAGTGTAAATTTATGTTAAAAAATAAGGATTGCTATAGTGTTGTTATTTTTTGATTAAACGTTTATCAAATCAATCAAGTTCAATCAAGTTTAAAAATTAAAATTAAATACATGAAAATTTTAAATTTATTAATGAGGAAAGCCAAAGCAGGAAGTTTCTTGCTTTTACTCTTCGGACTGTTGTGCCATTTTAGTTCCAGTGCACAATCAATTAAAGTATCTGGAACTGTAACTAGTTCAGAAGATCAAGGTCCAATACCCGGTGTTAGCGTTGTTATAAAAGATACAAAAAATGGCGTTTCAACGGATTTTGATGGACTTTTTTCTATTAATGCCAATGTTGGTGATGTTTTAGAATTTAGTTACATAGGTATGATACCAAAATCTTTAATGGTTAAAAATGCAACCATGAATGTTGTTTTAGACCCATCAGTAGAAAGTTTAGAAGAGATTGTTGTAATAGGGTATGGTACTGTGAAAAAGAAGGAAATTACAGGTGCTGTTACTCAAGTAAAAGCAGAAGATTTAGCTGCTATTGTAAGTTCAGATTTAGGGTCTGCATTGCAAGGACAAGCAGCAGGTGTAAATGTTATATCATCTGCAAGTCCTGGGGGAGATTCAGAAATATTAATTAGAGGGATTACTTCCTTAACAAACAATGATCCTTTGTACGTGGTAGATGGAATTGTACAAAGTGGAGACCCAAGAATTCCACCTTCAGACATAGAGGCTATTAATATTTTAAAAGATGCTGCATCTACAGCTATTTATGGTGTACGTGGTGCTGCAGGTGTAATATTAATTACTACAAAACAAGGTGCGCCAGGCTCTTTGCAAGTAAGATTAAATGCAAGTTATGCTGTACAACACAGAAATGCGGCTATACCATTAATGAACTCTGTAGAACAAACGTATTTTGATATTGTAACTAGTAGAAATGTAAATGGTTCTTTTGATGAGGATGTAAACTTACAAATTTTACAAAACACGCAATTATTTCAAAATGAAACGGATTTAAATGATTTAATCTTTTCTAATAATGTGCCCACTCAAAATTATGATTTAAATATTTCTGGTGGTACAGAAGATATTACTTATAACGTTTCATTGGGTTTATTTGATCAAGAAGGATTGCAGATAAACTCTAACTATAATCGTTTTAATATTCGTGCAAATACGGTTTATGAAAAGAATAAGTTAAGAGTTCAAACTAGTGTTGCAGTAGTTACTGATGAAAGAGATATTCCTCAAGGAAATTTATTATCTCAAGCAATTGTTTATAGACCAACACAGTCTGGTTTAGAAATAGGAGAACTAGATGATTTAACACAAGGTGGAGATGATGTAAACAGACTAGGTTGGGTGATAGAAAGTTTACAAACTACCAATGTTCAGAAAAGAACAAGATCAAATATGGCTGTAAATTTAAATTATGATTTACTGGAAAACTTAAAATTAACAGCAAATGTTGGTTTAACCAAGGATAACTTAATAGGAAAAATTATAAGACCTTATAGAGAAATATTTAACACTCAAGGATTACTTCAAAGTCAGCCAGCAAATAGTTATGTAGATATGAGAACCCGTTTTACAACTAATTTTTTAGGAGAATTTGGAGCTACTTATGAAAGAAAAATACAAGAAGATCATAACCTAACATTTACATTCTTTGCTACTTTAGAAGACAATGATAGTGAAGCTTTTTCTGCAAGAAGAAGAGGGTTAACCTATGCCGGAGGATCTACTTTAGACATTGCTACTGGAGAACAAAGTGTAACTTCTGGTTTTGATTATGAAGAAAAAAGGTTAGGTCTTATTGGTAGATTTCAATACAACTATAAAGACAAATATATCTTTAGCTCAAGTATACGTAGAGATAGATCATCAAATTTTCCTGTAGAATTTAATTCAGGTACTTTTCCTTCAGCGGCTTTTGCTTGGAACGTTTCTGAAGAACCTTTTTGGGCTTCTCTTAAAAATACGGTATCTAGCTTTAGAGCTAGAGCATCTTTTGGGCAAACAGGGGTAGATAGAACAACGCCATACTCATACTTACCAGGTCTTGTGCAAAGCATTAATTATTATGGAAACAATGCTTCAGGAGGAGAAACAATAAGTTTAGGAACTATTCAAGAAGATTATGCAAATGAGCTTTTAGGTTGGGAAACAACTACAGGAACTAATTTTGGTGTAGATCTAGCAATGTTTAAAAATAAATTAACTATTTCTGCAGAGTATTATCATGCGGATAAAGAAGATATGTTATTTCCAATATTTTTACCACCATCTGCCGGTGGAGGTAACAATGCACAAGTAGTTTTAAATGTGGGAAACATGGTAAACTCTGGTGCAGAGCTTGCAATAGGTTATAGAGGAAGAACAGGTAATGTTGGTTGGAGAATGAATGGTACTTTTTCTACCAATACAAACGAGATAACAAAAATTAACAACGACACTAATTTTTTACTAACCAATGATTTTGGTTTAGTGGGTAGAGCTCCAGATCAATCTAGAGTTACAGCTTTAGCCGTTGGTAGAGAGGTGTCATCATTTTTCCTTTGGAGAACAGATGGAATTATAGATACAGAAGAGAAACTAGCTCAATATCAGAAAATAGATAACAATGCTAGAATGGGAGACACTAAGTTTATTGACCAAAATGGTGATAACGTATTAGACGATAGCGATAGGGTTTATAGTGGTAGTGGTTTACCTGCATTTGAAATTGGGTATACCTTTAACGCAAATTATAAAAACTTTGACTTTTCTATGAACTGGTATGCTGCCATAGGACAAGAAATTATGAATGGTTTTGATGCATGGGCGTATGGTTTTGGTAGACATAAAGATCTTATTTATCAATGGTCAGAAGTAAATCAAACATCCACAATACCTGCTTATAGAAATGATGTAAGAAGACATGTTAACTATTTAGGATATAGTGATTTATGGTTAGAAGATGGCTCTTACTTAAGATTAAGACAAATATCTTTAGGATATAGTATTCCTAAAAAAACAGTTGAGAAATGGGGTTTAAATAGATTAAGATTCTATGTAAGAGCACAAAACCCATTAACTTTTACTAAATATTCTGGCTATAACCCAGAAGTTGGAGGAGGTATTTCTGCAAGAGGTCTTGATAAAGATACTGGCCCAATTTCTTCTCAATGGATGCTAGGGGTAAACTTTAACTTTTAATAGAACACTTAGAAAAACATAAATATTATGAAACAAAGAATTTTAAAAATTTGTATATTAATTCTTACACTTGGTGTTGCATACTCTTGTGTGAGTGATGATTATTTCGAGATCAAAAATCCGAATGAAATAGCTAGAGACCAATTTTGGAGAAATCTTAGCGAAACGCAATTAGGCTTAAATGCTGTATATCAAACATTGCACAAACCAGGAGTTATCAATAAAATTGGTGAAATGTTGCGTTCAGATATGGGCTATCCCGGGTATGGAAGACCAATTCCTCAAAATACCGAAGAGTTTTACTTACATACTTATAATGGTAGTACAGAGGAAATTGTATTAAAATGGGAAACAAATTATCAAGGAATATTTAGAGCAAATCAAGTAATAGAAGCTTTAGAAGGAATACAAGCCACTACAGAAGCAGAAGATTTAGAAAAATGGACTTCACAAATGGCGCAAGCTAGATTTTTTAGAGGTTTGTTTCACTATTATCTATATACAAGCTTTAATGAAGGGAGTATTATTATAAGAGATTTTGTACCTAAGGAAGCAGCAGATTACGGACAACCACTATCTTCTGCTACAGATGTAATTAAATTTATTAGAGAAGATTTAGAGTATGCCTATAAAAACTTATATAAAAAAGGAGAATATCCAGATGGTGATATCAGTAAAGTTACAGCAGGCGCAGCAGGAACAATTCTAGGAACAACATATCTTCAAGAATTAGATTACGCAACAGCAATGCCATATTTTAATGATGTTATTAAAAATCAAGGATACGAATTAGAAGATGATTTAACAAAAATGTTTACTTCTGCAAATGGAGAGTTTAATAGTGAATCTATTTTTGAAATTAACTTTTCAAATGACAACATTCAATTTGATTTATCTCAATGGGATGGTTCTTCAGGTACCAATTGGTTAAATCAACAAACATCAAACACAAGAGGTGCCGTTGGGCCAGCGTGGATAGCATTAGCCTATAAATCTGAACCTATGGATGCAAAAGATCCTAGAAACTTTTATGAAGATGTGAATAACAATAATCAGAAAACTAGAAGAAATGTACCCTTAAGAGCTTCTGCAATGATTGCGATTGTTGAAGATAACCAAACTACGTATTATTTAGAAGGAACTACAAGCGATTACGGAAGATTTCAAGGTAAAACTTGGGGATTTGCATGGTGGAAAAAATTTCAAAACCACGATATTGTTTCTAACGAAAGTGAATTACCTGGTGGTGCTGTTTTCTCTAGTAAAAATGTTACTTTAAACAGATTATCAGAAGTATATTTAATGCAAGCAGAATGCATGATTAAAACGGGTGATATAGACGGAGCTTTAAAACTTATAAATGATATTAGACAAAGATGGGGCTTGGTGCTTTTAGGAAGACCAAATGGAGACATTTCACATACGTATGATAGAGATCAAACAGATCCAGAATATACAGCAGATGAGTTAATGCAACGTTTAATGAAGGTAGAAAAACCTTTAGAATTAGGTGCAGAAGGTCATTCTATTCGTTTTTTAGATTTCCAAAGATGGAAAAAATCTGATAATTATGGTTTTAAAGAAAGGTTAGAAGAGTTGTCAAATGAAGAATATTATGCTCCTATAAGTTATAGTTATGTAAATGCTTTAGGTGAAACAAAAACTAAAAACAACTATCCAACGCTAGAGTATTCCCAACCGTCAGGTAATTATATTGTAGTAGATTATGAATATGATATTCCATATTTAAATTATTCTGAAGAAAAAAATGGGTATTATCCTATACCTTTTAACGAGGTGAATGCAAATCCATACATAAACTAAAAATATTCTTAAAATGAAAAACATAAAATTTATAGCATTCTTTTTTGGTCTTATACTTCTATGGAGTTGTAATGATGACCAGTACAAAGATTATACTGCCCCAAACGAATTGTCAGATGTTTCTTGGCTTATTAGTTTTGATCAATTTGCTCAAAATAAAACATGGTTAAATCAAGATACTAGTTTGTCTTTTTTCGATTTATCTCAAGGAACAACAAGTCATGAATGGAGCATAGAACAAGGAAACAACTTTTTAAAAGAAGGGTTTAGTCCTAAAGGAGACTCATTATTTAAATTTATTAATGAAAGTGCAGGTTTATCAATAGATAAAGCAAAAGCACATGTGTTATTCGCAAATAGCGGAATTAACAAAGTAAGACTTTTAAACAAGTTTAATGCACCTGTAACGTATAGATCTAGTACAGGGATTAAAACCTCTGTAAAAGAAGGAGAGTTTTACGTTATTGATACCACATTTATTTTTGATGTTTATGCGCACCTTCAACCCGCTTTTAGAGTTTTAAAAGGAACCGATGAAGTTTTAAATGTTGCCGCTACAGACATGCCAAATATTGCTGATGAAAGCACCTGGCCAGTGGTAGAAATAGAAGCAGCTACGGCCTTAACATTCGAAGATTTAACAACAATTGGTAGACCAAACGGAAGGTCTTGGTTTGCAGAAGATGGTGTGCCAAGTCAAACAGGCGGTCTAATAGCAAATATTAAATTTTATAAATTAGGTACTTTTAATGTAGGGAGTTTTAGATCTTTAAGGTTAAATGAATTACCTAGAGAAACCATAGATAAACTAATACCTTTAAAAGTAAAAGTTGTAAAATCTTCACAGCCATTTGTTTATGATGGTGCTTTAACAGAAAATGAGGAAGAGGTTATTTCTTTTAGAGTAAATGGAGAAGTAAGTGAAATTGCAGGAGAAGCAGCAAATTTTACAGTAAATGTAACAAATACGGCAGCAGGCTTTGGACCAACAACAATATCAGTTGCTTCTGCCTCTATAAATCCTACAGATGCTACATTTATAAACTTACAATTAAGTGCACCTATTTATAATTCTGATGTAGTTAGTATATCTTATAACAGTTCTGGAAATTTAAAATCTGCCGATGAAAGAGTTTTAGAATCATTTACAGACAAGATAGTTCAAATGCATTATGGTAATAGTGTTTTACCTGCTAAAGGGCATGCAAGTTATGAAGAAGCTAATCCTTCTTCTAATAACGCCTATGCTCAAAGTTATTTTGTTGGAGCTAACAATAATAAATCAGATGGAGGTTTAGTGTATGAAAGAATTACATCTAAATTTTCTCCAAGTGATGGTGGTTCAGCAAGTATGAAATATAGCACACTAGCTTCTGACCCTTTACCAAATGCAAATTTATGGAGTTTTGGTATGGCAGTAGACCCAATTCCTGAAGGAACTTACAGAATGTCTTATATGATTTGGATAGACCCAAGTACTACTTTAAAAACATTTAGAACCGAATGGAACAAACCAGATTTTACTAGACAAGTATGGGATATAGAAAATGTTGAAAAAGGAAAATGGGTTAAAATAACCAATACTTTTTCAACCAAAGAAATACCAACAAGTGTAAGACATACGTTTAGACCTCATCATTTAGAAAATGTGGGTGTATCAGGAGCTCAATTACTTTGGGTTGATGATTTTCAATTAGTAGTAATTGAAGAAAGAATATAAGCGTTAAAATTAAAACTAGAAATAATGATGAAAAATATAATAAAATATATTGCTGTATTCGCAATTGTATTTGCTTTTGCATCTTGCGAAGAAGATAGTAATTTTAAGGATTCAGATATTGCTTTAACAGCAGTGTATTCAATTACAGATATTACAGGAACAGATGCACCTTTTAAAGTAAATATATACAAGCAAAAAAATATAATAACTGTATATACTACCAAATTTAATTTAGATAGTTATGCTTCTTCTGGTTTTATAGATGCTTCTACAGATACAAATTATGAAGTAACTGTAAATAAATTAGAAAATAATGCTACTATAAATTTTGTTTTATCTGCGGATAAAACTACAGGCCAAGGAACACTTACCATTGATGGTTCAGCTGTTTTTAACGTGAAAGTTTCTGAAGAAGAAGTGTATAATTAATTAGTAGTAATTTTAAATTAAAAAAAGGATTGCATTTACTCGCAGTCCTTTTTTTGTTTTCAATCTATTTTAACTTTTTAATATTATATTACATTTTAATTATAAGGGAGTTATATTCTGTTGATACTTTTTAAATATTTTTAAAACGAACTTCCATTTTTAATAAAAATGTATGACAGCAGTATTTTTTTTAAATCATTTTTATCAAAATTAAAATAATTTAAAGGTAATATTCGCTTTGTTTTAGATAAAAATGGAGACGACAAAAGACTACCTATTAATTATTTTTATGCTTTAGCAAAATTAGACTTCAGTAAATTGTAAATGCTATTAAGTCAACTAAATATCAAAACAATGACAATTGAAAAAATAGAAGCCTTCGTTCTTAAAGATACTTTATCAAAAAGTTTTTTCTTTTCGCAATGGGAATATGCAGAACGTTGTATATGTGTAGTTAAAATAACAGCATCTAACGGACAACATGGTTGGGGAGAAGCTTATGGACCTGCTACAATGGTAGAAGCAGGTATTAAATTATTAGAATCAACTGTTATAGGTGAAAACCCTTTAGAAAATGAAGTGATTTGGAACAAAATGTATCGAAAGACTTTAGACTTTTCTAGAAGAGGTGTTTATATGGCTTCTGTTAGTGCAATAGATATTGCTATTTGGGATTTAAAAGGTAAAATATTAGGATTACCCGTATCTACTTTATTAGGTGGCGCACATAGAAAACAAATTCAACCCTATGCAACAGGTTTGTATTTTACAAATCATAATAATTTTTCAGATGGATTTGTAGAAGAAGCAAAATTGTATGTTTCTCAGGGTTTCAAAGCCATGAAAATGAAAGTTGGTTTAGGTATCAAAGAAGATGTTGCCAATGTAAAATTAATTAGAGAAACTATTGGGCCAGATATTGCTTTAATGGTAGATTCTAACCACGCTTATACGTTTAGAGAAGCAGTTGAGCTTTGTAAAAAAATTGAAAAATATGATATTGGTTGGTTTGAAGAACCTATTTCACCAGAGTTTTATGAACAATATAGCGAATTAAGAGAAAAAACAACCATTCCTATTGCAGGTGGAGAATGTGAGTATTTACGATTTGGTTTTAATGAATTGATCAAAAATAAATCTGTAGATATTTTGCAACCAGATATTTGTGCAAGTGGTGGTTTAACAGAAGCAAAAAGAATTGCAGCGTTGGCAAGTACAAATGGTATCGATTTAATACCGCATACTTGGGGAACATCTATTGGTTTACATGTTGGCTTACATTTTATTTCAAATTTAGAAGCAATTCCTGGTAGAATGTATCAAGCAAATTACTTAATGGAATTTGATCAAACAGAAAACGGACTTAGAGACAATTTAACATTCCCAAAATTAGAAATGAAAAACGGTATGTTAGAAGTACCAGTCAGACCTGGTTTAGGTATAGATGTAGATGAGGATATGTTACGTAAGTATTCTGTGAACAATATTTCTACTGAAAAAAGAGTTGAAAAATTATTAAATAAATAAAAAAATATATGAAGACTAAAAACTTCGGATACAAAAAGTTATACATCGACGGTAAATTAGTCGATGCAGATAGTGGAGAGAGAGAAGATGTTATTTGTCCGGCAACCGGAGAAGTAATTGCTCAGGTTGCAAAAGCGGGTAAAGCAGATGCAGAAAAAGCTTTAATATCATCACAAAAAGGATTTAAATATTGGTCTAAACTTTCTTTAGAAGAAAGAACCGTTTGGATGAATAAATTGCGTTTGGCTATTTTAGAAAAAGAAGACGAATTAAGAAATGCAATGGTGCATGAAATGGGGAAAACCTATGCTGGTTCGCAAGAAGACATAGATAGACTTACAGAAGCGTTAGAGTGGTATCCTAATGCCATGAAAAATTTAAGAGAAGAACAAATTCCAGATTATGAGGGTACACATACTCATAAAATGATTTCTAAACCAGCAGGAGTGGCAATTGCGTACTTAGCATGGAATTTTCCATTATTAAATGTTGGTTATAAGATAGGGCCAGCATTGGCATCTGGTTGTTCTTTAATCATTAAACCATCAACATTATCACCATTATCAACGTATATGGTTGGTGAAATTTTACACAGTATTAATTTTCCTGCAGGCGTTGTAAATATTTTAGCAGGTTCTAGTAGAGAGGTGGCAACACCAATGACTACAAGTAAAATTCCTGCTGTTATTACAATGATTGGCTCTACACAAACAGGTCAAAGAATAATTGCAGACAGTACAACTTCTATCAAAAAATTAGGAATGGAATTGGGCGGAAACGCGCCATTTATTGTTTTTGAAGATGCTGATTTTGAAACAGCTTTAAATTTAGCAATCATCTTAAGATTCCATAATACAGGTCAAATTTGTGTAGCAGCTAATAGAATATTTGTGCACAAAAATATTTATGATAAATTTTTAAAGGCTTATGTAAAAAGAGCTTCAGAACTAAAAATAGGTTTTGGAATTAAAGAAAACGAAGATGTTTTTATGGGACCTTTGGCTTCTAGTGAATCTAGAGACAGAATGTTTGAGTTAATAGAAGATGCTGTTAGCAAAGGAGCAACTTTAGAATATGGAGGTAAAATTCCTGAAGGTTTTCCGGAAGGTGGATATTGGATGCAACCAACAGTTGTTTCTGGGATTACAACAGAGATGAAATTGTTTAGAGAAGAAACTTTTGGTCCGGTAGCAGGTATTATGTCTTTTGATACAGATGATGAAGTTTTAGAATTAGCAAATGATACAGAATTTGGATTAGCTTCTTACATTTTTACAAATAATAACAAAAGAATAGAAAGATTTACAGAAGACCTAGATTTTGGAGAAATTCAGATAAATGGTGTAAAATATGCTATATATTTGCCACATGGTGGATTTAAGAATAGTGGAATAGGTCACGATTGTTCTCACCTTGCGTTACATGATTATTTAGTTAAAAAACGTATAACATCAGCATTATAGTTATGACAAAAAATTTATTGCAAAATAGTTTAAAAGAAGGAGAAACGTTATATGGTCCTTTTTGTAAAATACAAGATCCAGCAATTGTTGAAATTGCGGCCTTAAGTGGTTTTGATTTTGTTATTATAGATATGGAACATGGTCCTTATAGCATAGAGTCTCTTCAGAATATGATTAGGGCTGCAGAAGCTAGAGGTATTACACCAGTTGTTAGAGTTACCGAAAATTCTGAAACTTTAATTTTAAGAACTTTAGATATTGGTGCAAAATGTATTCAGGTTCCTCAAATATGTACAAAAGCAGACGCAGATAGACTGGTAAAGTCTACCAAGTTTTATCCGAAGGGAGAAAGAGGTATGTGCCGTTACGTAAGAGCAGCAGAGTATACTAATATTAGTGCCGTAAATCATTTTGGTAAAGCTAATAATGATATTACTACCATTATTCATATAGAAGGAATGGAAGGTATTAATAACTTAGAAGAAATTGTACAAGTAGATGGTATTGATGTAATCTTTTTAGGTCCTTATGATTTATCTCAATCTTGTGGAGTTCCGGGTGATGTTAACAACCCTAAAGTAGTAGATGCTATGAAAGGAGCTGTAGCAACTGCAAAAAAATACGGTAAGTTTGTAGGTACTTTTACAGAATCTGCAGAAAAAGCAAAAATGTGGAAAGATATTGGAGTACAATATATTTCTTATGCAGTAGATGTTGGTTTAATAATGAATACTTTTAAAGATATTACAGCGCAACTGAAAAGTTAAGTAAAACATATTAGAAATTAGAAAACCCTGCAACTGAAAAGTTACAGGGTTTTCTTTTGCTTTCAAATTAATGAATCAGATTAAGTTTATAATATTTAATATAATTACTCTAGTTGAAAGGTTATTCGCAATTGAAATCTATATGCTTTAGGGAATGGAAGTCAAGTAAAAGTGATAGTAGAATATAATTAATACTCCTTGTAATTTCTCTTTTTGTTTATAAAGAGAAAAATATATGGACAATAAAACTGTAACTTATACCTTTTTTAGTAGAAACCAAATAAGAAAAAAAAATACAATATGAGTGCTACTATTTGGTTTCTTCTGTTCATTGATAAACAAAAAAAAGCTAGCAATCTTTAATTGCTAGCTTTTATAAAATTGGTAATTTTTGGTGTAATTACATTTAGTTTTTGACTAATTTCTTTGTAGAGGTTCCTTTGTCTGAAGATATTTTTACTAAATAAACAGATTTGCTTAAAGAAGAAACATCTATTGAATTTGTATTGGTAGTAGAAAGTACTTTTTTACCTAATAAATTAAAGATTTCAACTTTATTTAGAGTTTCTTTCGCGTTAAAAAATAATTGATTTTCTACAGGATTTGGATACATTTTTACATCTTCTAATTGTTGTGAATTAACTTTTGCAGTGGGTGCATCTTCAATAACTGCGGTCATTTGATCAAAGTATATTACATCTCCATTAGCGCCATTTAAAGCAGCATTTTCTGCATCAAAATCATAACCAAGCCACATTTCAATGTTTCGTACTTCCGTTGCAACATCTGTATGATCAAAAGGAAGTGGAATTTCAAAAGTTAATTCTTCCCACACATTTGGGGTACCACTTGTGTTAACAAATTTAGATGGAAAACCAGCTATTTGAAGGTTATCTCCGGCTGCGTTTGTAGTTTTTAATCTTACGATAATTCCTATTGGTTCTGTTCTAGCAGATCTTACCCACATGGTAACTTTAGCTTGTTTAGTATCCGTTATAACTCCAGCATCATAAGCCTTTGAGTAATCATTAAAATACCAAAATTGAGCATCTTGATCTTTTGCAAAAGTACTTTTAAAACTTTTGCTTCCATCTTTTGCAAAATCAAAAGTTAATTCTCTTCCTAATTGATTTGTATTCCCTTTAAAAGTATAACTTCCTACAGCGTCATCAAAACTAGGGTTTTTAATAAATTCTGAATAAGTAGATGCAGGTACATCTGTTAAAAATTCAATTTCATCAATAAATACTTTAGCTCCTGTTGGGTCTGTTAAAGCACTGTTCGCTTTAAACAACAAATCCAAACGCGTTATTTCTCCTGTAAGTGCAGATATATCAAGATAAGCGGTTTGAAATCCTCCAGGTTCTTTTGCTATTAAGACACCATTGTTATTTTGAGCGTCAAAACTAACAGGTGTATCTGTAGTTCCTGCGGGTCTAGATTGGCCTTGAACTTGAATATTTACGGCTTCAGTTTGGTTAAAAACTCTAACTTTAATATAGTTGTAAACATCTGCATCTAAAACAATAAAACTATCTACGCCACCTTGTCCTCTTCTAATATTGGCATTGTTGTTTGTGCCATTAGTAGGGTCTGTTCTGTCAAGTGTTAGTGCACCATCAGAAGCAGGTGTAGAAGTTCCATCATCCCAACCAACAGTTCCATTTCCATAACCTTTAACCCAAGACTCTGCATCTGCGGTAAACTGGTAAAGTGTTGGCCCTTGTTGAGCGGACATAGCTACTGCTGTAAAAAGTACAACAGCCATCAATAAAATTTTAACGTATTTTTTTTTCATAATAAAAGGTTTATGGTAATTAATTTATTAGTTATTTCTGATTATAAAATTAAAGTATAAGTTCAGTTAATTCTTGCTAAATATTACCTGTTACTAACACTAGATTATCTAAAAAAGAAGTGTAAGTTTCTTATATTCTTTTAATTATGTTTTTGTTACATAAATCTATGTTTGAAAATAGAATATAAATTTTTACATGTCAGTAATCAAAATCATATTTTTTAAGTCAATGAATACATTCTTTTTATGAATATATTTAAAGGACAAAATGGATCAATCTCAAAAGTTGTGTGTGAAGCGTAAAAATAATTAGATCTTTGTGATAAAAAAAGACATTGGATC
>NZ_JBPOGL010000007.1:0-140321 GCF_051251875.1 Polaribacter sp. | reverse complement strand
TCTTGTATTTCATATCTCAAATATATTAGTTTTGAAATTTAAAATATCACTCCGAACTATTAAGGGGCTAAACTATTCAGTGTATTTCTTTAAAAATATATTTTGATTTATTATATTCTGCTTTTGGATGATTTTTTTTTCTTGTTTTAAAGCTTCGGTACTAATTATATTTAGTATAATTGTTAAACCTGTTTCAATAATACTTCTTTTTTGATTATCGCTAAAAGATTTTAAATTTTCTTTATTATTTATCTTTTGCATAAGTAAATCAATGATTTTTTCTTTATTCTCATTGTTAAGTATAACTTCATTTGCAATACTATTGATATTATTTAATAATAATAGCTTGTTCTTATCTATATTCAAGAAATCTATTTCTTTTGATGAAATTATTTTTTTTTCCATAATATTAAAATAGATCTCTTGAAATATTTATTTCTAAAACACTTTTTGAACTAACAGAAACTTCTTTGACAGCTTCTAATAAATTTTTTAGTTCCTCTTTTGATTCATTTGAACTTTTAAAAATATTATTAATTTTTTCAGAATTTTGTTTTAATTCAATTGTTATAAAATTTTCCCTTTCAGATAATTTTTGTAAATCTTCGTTAGCCGTGTTTTTTAATTGAACTTCTGTTTTTATACTTTCTTTTAAAAAAATGTGATTTTCAATAAAAGGTTTGCAATATATATTCCAATCTTCTAATGTTTGATTATATAATTTTTTTGAATTGGTAGGCGAAACTATTTTATAAAACCAATTAGGTTCTTCTGGAAATAAAGAATTAACATAATTGTATTCATATACTTGATTTTTTACTAAAGTTGAAAGTTCAGTAAACATATATTCATGATATTTAACTTGTTTATGTTTATCAATAAATTCTTCTTTTATTTCTCTTTTTTCAATTGTTAAGTTTAAATTATTATTCCTTAATTCTTTTAATTCTTTATTTTCAATAATTTTTTTATAATAAGGTGATATTTTATTTATTACAATTTCAGAAACTCTATTTGTAAATAATTCTAATTGAGGAATTAATTTATTTTTTATTTCCGTGTGTAATTCTCCTAATTTTAAAATGTCATTCATTATCTTTTCGACATCTGATTGCATTCCTTGTTTTAGCTTTTCAATATCTAGCTCAATTTGGGCAATTGTTTTTTTTGATTGACTTCTTGATTTAAAGATAGCTTGACCTGCTTCTAGCATAATATTTCCTGCTGCAAATGCAGCAGCACCTTTAACATCTGATTTTGTTAATCTACCATTTGTTTTAGAAATATTATCTGCTGAATTTAGAAAACTTTTAAATCCGTCTTTTCCAGCGACAGATATTGCTCTCATTTGTACTGAATGAAACTCTTTAAAAATTTCTATTTCGTTATTTATACCATTATAAAAAAGTTCGAGTTTAGGGTAAGAGTCTTCATAATTATTCCAATTAATTTCTGAAAAATTAAACATATCTGGTTCAGTTGTTTTAATTGAGTCTCCAAATAAATCTATTAATAGGTTTAGTAAATCTTCTCTAATAATTTTTAACCTATTTCTAGTTACCTCAAAATCAGAAATTAAATCTAAATTAATATTTTTAACATATTCGTAAGTTTGAATTAGTTTTTCGTAATTATTTTTTATGTTAAAAGCGTGTTCTCTATATGATTCCACTTTTGAGCTACCCGTAATTGATATAGTTTTTTCTCTTTCAATTGACTCAATTTCCCTAACAACATCATCTGTTAGTTTAACCCCATCAATATCATTTATCTTTTCATTTTGAAGAGTGATTAATGTAAAGTTGTTCATATTAATATTCGGATTTTCAATGTCTAATGAAAATGTATTATCATCAACTCTAGCAGGATTGTAAACACTGTTTTTTTCGTCATTTTCTAGTATGTTATTTACTAAAGCCTCTTGGATACTTTTCGAATAAGAAGATTTTTCGTATGCAGTTTTAATGAGTTTCTTTATGTGAGCACTTTCTTTAATATGTATATTAAGGGTTAAATTTATATAATCAACTAATTCTCTTCTGTTTATTATTGTAGAATTCACTGAAAGCACTTGAGCTTTTTTTATAATACAATCTATAATATTTTTAAAATTATTATCTATGTTGGTTTGTGTTATTTCTTTATGATTCATAAAATGTTGATTTTATTTAGTAGAAAATTTTCGTAATTTTTATTTAAGTTGCTAAATATTCTTGTAGCTTAAATACCCCATATTTAAATATCCAGCAGATTTTAAATCTAATCCGTGAACTCTCATAAATGCTTTATGAATTTTTTCAACGTCATCAAATGGATTTGAATTCATTGTACTAATTTGTATGGACAATCCTTTATCTACGAATTCTCCATTTACATTCATTTTTTCTTTTGTTTTAATTTCAAATGTTGCCATAGTCAGTTTTTTTAGATTTTGTGAATTTCGGTTATTTTTTTTAATTTGATTTACTGTTTTCTGTATTATGGTTGTTTTTTTGAAGTTAGCTCGGTTTTTTTTTAATTACTGCCAACCTGTTTGTGTAGGAAAAGTTGCGGTTTTGTTCGCGAGGATTTTCCACCGGAAAATCTGAATTGAGCAAAAAAGCAGCTGCCTTTGGTGAAGCAATAAATTTATCAATTTTTTTTACACGGGTGCTGTTGCACAACTACTTGTTAAAGATACAGAAATTTTGTATATTTAGTAATGCAAGGCAAGAAAAACTATCAAGAAAAGCTGCTCAATAATTTCCAGTTGAGTGAGCGTGTTTTCCCCATAAGAGACATATTCTGCCAACTTCGTCAACACAATATTCAGCTCTGGCCTATCGGCGAGCCGAATACTTAGTTATTGGTATCTGGCTTTTCTCACAATCATCATTTTTCCTAACCTGCCTTTAAATGAACTCCCATTTAATTCGTTGAAAATGATAACTGGAAATTGTTTTTCAGGATAACAACCATTCCAAAAAGTTTCTAAAACCTCAAAACATTGTTTGTCAATCATTAAGTCACACTTTCTTTTCCATTCGTCTAAACTGATTTTGATTTTACCTTTTGCAGGTGATGAATGAACATATTGATTCCTTAATTCGACACAATCGTTTATGTAATTCTTAAATATATCATTATTTACGTCTAATTCCGTTCCGCTTATTATTCTTGAATACTCTTTAATCTTATCTTTCATTGACAAATAAGTTTTAAATCCATTTCGTTGATTAACAGATTTAATTCCTTTCAGCCTGTCCTTTTCTGTTTCATCAGTTCCTTTTCCTTTAAGATACGCGTCATAACCAACAGAATTTATAAAGCTTTCAACAAAAAATATAAAATTGATAAATGACTCTCTAAAACTCCGAAACATCATTTCTTCTTTTGATTGAATTCTTTTCATTTCCGCAGAAGGCAATTTGTTCATTTCTGAAAAGGATTTTTTGGTTAAGCGATTGTTGAAATAATCAAAACCTTCGTTGTAGAAATAACTTGCTGAATAAAGAAAATCTAAACAGTCAACTCCGAAGCGATAAAGGTGTTTTTTTGGATATCCGTGAAAACTATCGTGAAACATATAGCCATTTTCAAGAACCTCACTAATATCAAATATTTCATTTAAATCCTTGACAGAAATACCATCTTCATAAAAATCCGGATTTTTATTCATAAACTCAGCTATTTTTTTGTCAGGACATATTTGAGACCATTTTAGATAGGATTTTGCTTCTATTACTATTTCTTTAGTTTTAGAAATCCGATTAGTTATTACCGAATAATCACCGTTCCATTTTTCGGGATTAGCCATATTATGAATCTGTTCAATATTCTCATTTCCGTAATCAAAATGAGAAATAAATTCAGTTTCAGAAAAGAAGCCTCTTGTTAAAAAACAATAGAACTGAAGCAGCGCAGTTTGGATACTTAATTCTTTATGTAGTTCGTAGTACATTTTTAAGCTTGATGACAACGTTGTTTTGTATGGAAAGTTGCGGTTTTGTGAACGAGGAATTTTCAGCGGAAATTCAGAAGTGTGCAGAAAAGCAACAAGTTTTAGTTTAAACCAAATATAGCAATTTTTTACAAGGTGTTGGGGGTAGTTTATTTTATTAACTCAATCAATGTTCTGTAATAAAAGTGTGATTTTTCCTCTAAAGCTTTTACGTCATAAAATATATTCAAACGGTTATTTGATAATTTCTCAATTGTAATGTATTTTTCCCAACCATTATTTGTTTTTATTTTAATATAATTGCCAGTTTTACTAATTTCCCATTTACCTTTTGTAATAACAGTTTTAGAAACTTCTTTTAAATTTTCATTAATAAAAATTCCTTTTTTCATTAATTTAAATTTACCTTTTTTTTGGAATGTTAATTCGAATGATTGGTTTTCAAATTTTTCATATTGTGAGCCTATTGTATCAAATGGTATTGGGTTATTGATTGCTTTCCATTTTCCATTTAATTTAGATTTTATATCTTTTTGCTGGTTTATTGTTAGATATTCTAATTTTTTGATTTTAATATTATTGATTATAAGAGGTTTTGTAAACGAATAGGAATCTTCATACGTCTCTGCATAAAATATTTCATTTTCTAATTTATAAATATGATAAACGTTTTCTTTAAGTTTATCTCTGTTCGAAACACCTAAAAATAAATGATTTTTATAAAAATCAAGAGTGTAATTTCCAATTTCTGTATAGCCATATAAACCTTTATTTTTTGTAATTAAGACGATGTTTTTTTCTAAATAATCAAGACTATCTTTATGTGCAAAATTAAAATTTATGCCATAGTTTTTGGATTTAGATGCTGATTCAATTTTCCAACTGGAATTAAAGAATCTCGATCTGTCTGGGATTTCATTTTTTCTTAATTTCGAATTCTTTATTCTTCTAAGATAAATTTGCTTAATAGAATTGAGAGTATCCATTAGAGTAAATATTAAATCCTTTTCTGTAAATATTCCTTCTATTGAATCATTGCCAACTTTAATTCTAATGTTATTATTAGTAATCGAAAACTTTCCAAATTCTTTATCTTTCCCTAAACCTTTAATTATTACATTTTCTTTGTCAATAAAATCTAAAAGTAAATATGCTTTTGTGAAAATTGAATCAGATTTATATGGAATGTTTCGTTTTGTTGTTTCTAGGAAGTGAGAAGACAACCAAATTCCATCTAAATTTTGTCCAATTAACTTACTAGCTAGGATTAAAAATATAATTGTTAATATGTGAAGTTTCTTTCTCATTTTAATTACCCCCAACTATTAATAATAGAACTTATTATTTGTTTAATTTACTTTTTATCAGATGAATACAAACGAGTGCTAGTGCGCCTCCTAAAAACGAAACTACACAATTTATACTAAAAAGAAAACCATGAAATGTACCGTTTTGCATGATTGATTGCGGGTTAAAACCCAATCTTCCAAAAAACTTTATTAGAAAAATACTTCCAAAAACTCCTGCAATGGTGTTTCCTACAATTCCAAATGAATATTTTTTAAAAAGAATAGGGGTACAAATTGCTCCAATTATTCCTATTACAATACTCAGTAATGAAATGAATGTTTCTGTCATAAGAATAGGTTTAGACTAATGTCCGTAATCCATGTTATCTACTTTACCACCCATTAATCTTTTTTGAATAATTGCATAAATTATAAGTAAAATAAAACCTATAATTCCCCACGTAATCGCAACGGATAAACCATATTCTGATGCGGCAGTATTGTAGATGGTTAATGGGTCGTTTACAGAATTTACAGACGGTAAAATTACCGGAAATAAAGAAGCTAAAGAAGATGTAATTCCTCCTAAAATTAATAAAGTTGATAACCAAAATGCATGAATATCTTTTTTAATTTTTTTGATAAAAAACAAGCCAATTAATCCTGTAAGATAAATTACCGGAAATACAAGTAAATAAGGTTTGTCTACAAAATTATTCAAAGAATTAGGATTCACAATTTGCCAAACAAATAAAGAAAAAACCGTAAGTAATGCCAATGCAATATTCAACTTAAAAATAACACCTTTAAGCTTTTTGTTTATGGTAGAATTGGTTTTTAAAATAACCCAATTAGCACCATGAATGGTAAGAGTAACCACAGAAATTAACCCAATAATAATGGTAAACCAATCTATAATTCCGGGGTGTTGAGATAAAGGGCTAAAACTACTATCCCATAATGGTAAGAAAAAATAATGTCGTTCGTGCGCAGATATTCCGTTTTCTACAACACCTAAATTAACACCTCTTACAATATTACCTAATGCAATACCAAAAAATAAAGCCAATAATAAACTAGAAACACCAAAGGAAACATCCCAAATGTCTTTCCACATTTGGTAGTTAAACTGACTTCTAAATTCTAAGCCAATTGCTCTAAAAATAATTAGCCATAACACAATAATTAATGGCAGATAAAAACCGCTAAAAACAGACGCGTAAAATGTTGGAAAAGCCATAAAAAGCATGCCACCTGCAGCCACTAACCACACTTCATTAGAATCCCAAAATAAACCTGCAGATTTTGCAATTACTTCTTTGTCTTTTTCTTTTTTAGCAAAAAATAAATGAATAATTCCTGTTCCAAAATCGTATCCGTCTAATACAAAAAAGATACCTAAAACAGTTGCTATTGTAATGTACCAAAATATTTCCATAGTTTAATGTTTTTGAAGTTTTGGACCTTCGTTAATTGTTTTACCAACTAAAACTAAAAATAAGAGTCCTAATAACATATATAATGCAACAAAACCTAATAAGGTAAATAAAGTATTACCAGAGGATACTGTTGGCGAAATACCATCGCTTGTTTTTAACAAGCCATATACCAAGTAAGGTTGTCTTCCTAATTCTGCCGTGTACCATCCTGTAAGATTTGCAATGTACGGAAACGGAACTAAAAACATAATAAACCAAAGTAATGGTTTAAATGAGTACAATTTTTTTCGCCATAGAAAGAATAGCGCTAAAGCCATAACACCAATAAATATGGTGCCTAAACCCACCATTATGTGATAGGAATAATAAAGAGCCGGAATATTGTCTGGCAATTCTTCTTCTTTAAATTGATCCATTCCAGGAATTTGTTTATTCCAATCTTGATGCGTTAAAAAACTTAAAATATTAGGAACCGCAATTTTATTGTCTAGCTTTTTGTCTACCATATTTGGCTGACCAATTAATACAATTTCTGATCCAGCTTCTTCGGTTTCAAAAATACCTTCCATTGCTGCAAAAGCCGCTGGTTGATATTTAGCAACGTTTTTAGCATTCCAATCTCCTGTTGGAAAAGCAACTAAAAGGCTAGATACTAATCCGAAAATTACGCCTGTTTTTAAAAATAATTTCCCGTATTCTACTTGTTTTTTTCTTAAAATATAAAAAGCACCAATACTGGCTACTACAAAGGAAGATGTTACCACAGATGCAAATTGATTGTGTAAAAAAGCAGGTAACAACCAAGGATTTGTAAAAAGTGCAGAAAAGTTTTCTAATACAAATTTACCGTTCTCTAAAATTTCATAACCCACAGGGTGTTGCATCCAGGCATTGGTTGCTAAAATTAGCCAACCACTTGCCCAAGAACCAAGAAAAACTAGAAACCCTGTTAAGAAGTGTAATTTTTGTCCCATTAACTTTTCACCAAAAATAAAGAGTGCTAAAAAAGACGATTCTAAAAAGAAAGAAAACATTCCTTCCATTGCTAAAGTTTGACCAATAATACCTCCTGTTAATTCAGAAAATTTTGCCCAATTGGTACCAAATTGAAATTCCATCGGAATACCAGTTACAACACCCATGGTAAAATTAATAGCAAAAATTCTCATTAAAAATTTAGCAGCATTGTTATATTGTTCATTATTATTCCTTAAATATCTCCATTTAAAAAAAACAATTAACAAAGATAAACCCATTGTTAATTGCGGAAATATATAGTGAAATGTAATGGTGAATGCAAATTGCAATCGATCATAAAAGAGCATATCTTCCATAGAAAATCTTATTAATTGTAGTATTATTTTTGTTTCTTAAAAATGCAATAAAAATAAGTAATTTAGACCTTAACTTATCTTGTTTTTACATAAGTTTTTAGTCTTTTTTTACTTGAATTGTAATTTCTAATGTAATTTTTGAGGTAACAGAATTAGATATTAAACAGACGTTTTCTGATTTTTCTACCACTTTTTTAGCCAAGGCAATATCGGCTTGGTTAGAAATTGTAACTATTGGTTTTAAAACCACTTCACTCATCATAAATTTACGGTCTATCATTTCTAGTTTTCCCACTGCATTTGATTCAAAATTTACAAAATTGAGTTTAAAATTTTCTGCTACCGCTAAAAACGTAGTCATTAAACACCCATTAATTGCTGCCACAAAATAATGTTCTGGAGTCCAAATATTTGCTTCTCCTTTCGGAAATTCTGGGGGTGTAGCAATTGTAATCGTTTCATCTAAAACATCAGAAGAAAGCAATCCTTTTCTTTGTTCTTCCCAATTTACTTTTACTTGATAAAAATGTTCTTTTCCCATTATAAAAAAATTATAGGTCAAATTTATAGCCTTTAATAAAAGCTATCTGTAACTTATATTACAAAAGAGGCTGTCTTAAACAAAACAGCCTCTTTAAAAAAAATGGAGAATTATTTTTTAAGAATTTTGCTCAGTACCAAATCTTTATCTAGTTTTTTAGTGCAGAAAAACCAATCTTTACAATCTAATTCTTCGGAAGATGACATTCTTTCTTCTGCAACACCACAAGATCCGGCAGGAGATACAATTACATCATCACCAGGATTCCAATCTGCTGGTGTTGCCACATTAAATTTATCTGAAGTTTGCATGGCAATTAGCGCTCTGTATAATTCATCAAAATTACGTCCTAAACTTAATGGGTAATAAATTATTGCTCTAACGGTTTCATTAGGATCTACAAAGAAAACGGCTCTAACGGCTTGTGTTTTGCTTTCTCCCGGTTGAATCATTCCGTATTTTTTGGCAACATTCATAGAAATATCTTCTATTAAAGGAAACTTCACTTCTATGTTTTTCATTCCGTTAAATTCAATTTTATCTTTAATGGTTCTTAACCACGCAATATGGCTGTATAAACCATCAATAGACAATCCTATTAAACTACAATTTGCTTTTTCAAATTTTTCTTCTAAATGCGCAAATGTCATAAATTCTGAGGTGCAAACTGGTGTAAAATCTGCTGGATGGCTAAATAATATAGACCATTTGCCTTTATAATCTGAAGGATAATTAATTTCTCCTTGTGTGGTAGTTGCTGTAAATTGAGGTGCTTTATCACCAATTCTTGGCATGGCAAATTTTTCTTGTTCTAGCGTTGTTTCTTGAGTATTCATAATGATATTATTTTAACTTTTATACCGTAAAATTATGCAATACTTAGCTTCTTTTTTGTAACAGAAGTAGCACAGAATTCATAAATATTGATTTACTTTGCGGTGTTAATCTAGATTAAAAGCAATAGCAGCTTTTAATGATAAAAATCATAAAAAAAGATACTTTTATCTTTTAATTTTGTGTTTGTGAAAAATTGGAAACTCATTTTCTCTATATTATTCAGCACTCTTATACTCTATAATAGTTTAAGAGTATCTTTAACATACATCTATTATAATATAGATACCGAAGGGTTTATTGAAACTTTTTGCGAAAACAAAGACAAACCAGCCTTAGAATGTAATGGTAAGTGTCATTTAAAGAAGGTTACAAAAACCACAAACGAAGAAAAAAATCAACCCATTCAAGGTATCGATTTTAAAGATGTATTAGTATACAATCAAAAAATATCATCTTTTCATTTCACTAAAAATATCTTTATCAACAAACCTACTTTTCAATATTCAAACCTCTATAATTTTAAATTATTAACTAACTGTTTTCATCCGCCAAACGCATAATTGTTTTTTTCATTTTATAGAACTTCTATAAAAAATAAATACTTAAAAATAAAACAATTAAAGATGAAAATATTTTACAGTGTGCTTTTATGCGCGCTAATTTCGGCTACATCATATAGTCAAGAAAAAGTAATGTCTAAAAAAGATAGTACTAAACAAAAAACAGTACAACTAGATGAAGTAATTATTACAGGAAAAACCAAAAAAGACCCTGTATTTAGTTCTATAGCTAATAGATATGCTAAAAAAATAGTGCAACCTAAAAATGTTGCCGATTTATTTAATAACATTAATGGTTTCTCGGTAATTAAAAGAGGTAATTATGCCATAGACCCTTCTTTTAGAGGCGCCCAATACGAACAATTAAACATTCAATATGATGGTGGTACAAAAGCAATGCATGCTTGCCCAAACAGAATGGATCCGATAACAACGCATATAATTCCGGAAGATATTTCGAAAATTGAAATTATTAAAGGACCTTATACGGTTAGATATGGAGCAACTTTTGGTGGAATTATTAACTTGGTAACTCAAAAACCAAATTATGATGATTATGGTTTTCATGGTAAGGTTTCTGCAGGATTTGAAAGTAATGGAAACTCGCTGGTTAATTTGGCAGAACTGCAATACATCAATAAAAAATTTGACATTGTTGCCAATGTTGGTTACAGAGATTTCGGAAACTATAAAGATGGATTTGGAACCACCATTCCGTCTTCTTTTAAAAGCTCAGATTATGGAATTAAAGTTGGGTATAATTTCACTCAAAACCAACGTTTAAAAGTAGATTGGAGACAATCTTTTGGGCGAGATGTTTTACACGCTGCTTTACCAATGGACACTGAATATGACGACAGTAGTATTCTTTCTGTTGATTATAAAATAGAAAATATTGCTGAGGTTCTAAAATCTATTTCGGTAAAAGGATACCATAGTTATGTAGATCATTTAATGACCAATACCAACCGACCTTCTTTTATGATGATGGAAGCCGCTTCTTCTGTTGAAGCTACAACAATTGGTGGTAAAATTGAGTTGAACTGGCAACCTTCTAAAGCATTAAACATGTATTCTGGAATAGATGTAATGAGTATTGCAAGAGATGGTGGAAGAATAAGAACGGTAAAGGTGATGAATGGAACCACGTTACCAACTCCAATGGTTTTTAACGATAAAACTTGGCAAGATTCACAAATTATAGATCTTGGTTTTTTTACCGAAGCAAAATATAGTTTGGCAGAAAATACCATTCTTACAACAGGTATTCGATATGACAATGTAACGTCTGACATTAAAGACCCAGAAGCAGATTTTGCAGCCATGTATGATTTAAAAAAACGTACAGAACATACTTTTAGCGGAAACATTTCTATTAAAAAAATGATTTCAGACACTTATACTTTAGAAGCTGCTTATGGCCGTGGCGTTAGAACGGCAAACATGATAGAGCGTTTTATAAACCATTTTACTGTGGGACAAGATCCGTATGAATATGTAGGAAACCCAGATTTAAAAGCAGAAGTAAACAATCAATTTGAAGTTGGAATTAAAGGGTTTGAAGAACTTAAAAATGGTTTTAATAGTTTTCAGTTTAATACTTCTGTTTACTATTCTTATTTCGAAAACTATATTGTAGGAATTGTAGATCCAACCATTACAAAAAAGTTTAATCCTACTGTAGCACCAACAGATGTAAAAGTTTTTCAAAATTTAGACGTAGCTTACAAAACTGGTTTCGAAGCCATGGCTAGAGTAGATTTTTTAGACAATTATAATTTTAAAACGGAGTTTTCTTATGTGTATACAAAAAATAACGATTTAGATGAATCTTTACCGTTAACTCCGCCTTTTACCACCAATTTTACTTTAGGATTTGAGAAGGAAAATATTTGGGCAAATGCGCAATATAATTTGGTTTCTAAGCAAGATAATATTTCTGAAAGTTTTGGAGAAACATCAACCGAAGGTTACCAAACATTAGACCTTCGTTTTGGAGGAATACCTATTAAAAATGTTACTTTAGGTATTGCTGTTTTAAATGTATTTGACAAAGGATATAACAGTCATTTAAACTTTTCATTTACAAATCAGGCCAATTTTGGAAGAACTCCAATTACAGAACCAGGACGTAATTTCTCTGCTTTTTTACAGTATAAGTTTTAGGAAAAAGGAACATACAAACCTAAAAGATTTTAAAAAATCTTTTAGGTTTTGTTTAAAATTTAACTCTAAAAAAAGGATGTAATTTCTATTTCTTCACAAACTTTACAAACAACTCCATTTCTTGTCTGTTATGATAAGAATTGTAACACTTTTCAAAAACATCTAAAGAAAAATAAGGTTTAAAATACGTTTCGTATTCTTTTTTATTTCCACCAAAAGGTGGATGATCTTCATTGAGTTTTGCGTCAAAAAATAAGCCTATTAATTTGCCTTTATTATGCAACAGATCATTTATTTTAGAAGCATATTTTTCTCGTAAATCAGGATGTATTGCACAAAAAAAAGTTTGTTCAATAATTAAATCAAAAGAATCATAAACATCAAAAAAATTAGCATGAATTAATTGCGATGATGGAAAACCAGGAACTCTCTTTAAGATGTTTTCTAAAGGCAGTTTAGAAACATCAACCACAAAAATATTTTTAAAACCCTTGCTAAAAAGATACTCTGCTTCATAAGAATTTCCACCACCGGGAATCAATATTTTTAAATTTTTATTGGTTAATTGATCAAAATAAGATTTTAAAGGCGGAGAAATGACTCCTAAATCCCAACCAATCTTATTTGTTTTGTACTTATTTTCCCAAAAATTTTCCGATAAATTCAACATTTTTTGCATTATAGTTATAATTTCATAGAATAACGGTAATCATTTTACTAGCTACAAAATAGAGTTTATATTTGTAGTCTAGTTCAAAATAAACACTTTTTATGGAAACTTTAGATGCTGCAAAGAAAAATCTAACTAAAAAAGGATTTTTAGATATTGAAACTCCTAATATTAATTATTTAGAAGAAATTTTAAAGCTAAAAAAAGAGAAAAATGCAGTTATTTTGGCGCATTATTATCAAATAGATGAAATTCAAGAAATTGCAGATTTTGTAGGTGATAGTTTGGCGTTAGCGCAGCAAGCTGCCAAAACGGATGCAGATATTATTGTTTTTGCAGGAGTTCATTTTATGGCAGAAACGGCAAAGATTTTAAATCCTACTAAAAAGGTGCTTTTACCAGATTTATTAGCGGGTTGTTCTTTGGCAGATTCTTGTCCGCCAGCATCTTTTTCAGAATTCAAAAAACAACATCCAGATCATATTGTTGTAACTTATATAAATTGTTCTGCAGAAATTAAAGCCTTAAGCGATTACGTTTGTACATCTTCTAACGCTAGAAAAATAATTGATTCATTGCCAAAAGACCAACCTATTATTTTTGCACCAGATAGAAATTTAGGCGCTTATTTAAATAAAGAAACAGGAAGAGAAATGTTACTTTGGGATGGCGCATGTATGGTGCATGAAGCTTTTTCTATGGAAAAATTGATAGATTTGTACAAAGAACATCCAGATGCTGAGTTAATTGCGCATCCAGAATCGGAGGCACACATGCTTAAAGTTGCCAAATATATTGGCTCTACATCCGGACTTTTAAATCATGTAAAAAACAGCGATAAAAACAAATTTATTGTAGCTACAGAGGCTGGTATTTTGTTTGAAATGATGCAAGAAAATCCTGATAAAATAATTATTCCTGCGCCAGCAAAAGAAGACAATACTTGTGCTTGTAGCGAGTGTGCATACATGAAAATGAATACAATGAAAAAATTGTATTTGTGTTTAAAACACGAATTACCTAACATAGAAGTGGAAACAGAATTGGCAAAAAAAGCAATTATTCCAATCAACAGAATGTTAGAACTTTCTAAATAACGCCTTAAAATGTTACCCGATAAAAACATAATTTCTACCGATTTTTTAGTAATTGGTTCTGGTATTTCTGGATTAACTTTTGCTTTAAAAACTGCAATAAAATTTCCGGAAGCCAAAATTACAATTGTTACTAAAGACGAACAAAGTGAGTCTAATACAAAATATGCACAAGGCGGTATTGCAACAGTTTACAATAAAACCGTAGATACTTTTGAACAGCATATCAATGACACTTTAATTGCCGGTGATGGTTTGTGTGATGAAGAAGTTGTAAGAATGGTTGTAAAAGACGCACCAGACAGATTGCAAGAACTCATAAATTGGGGAACACAATTTGATGAAAACAAAAACGGTGATTATGATTTAGGTAGAGAAGGAGGTCATTCTCAAAATAGAATTTTACATCATACAGATATTACTGGTGCAGAAATTGAGCGCGCTTTATTAGCCCAAGTGAATGCGCTTTCTAATATCTCTTTTTTAACCTATCATTATGCTATTGATTTAATTACAGAGCATCAAACAAAAAAGAGAAAAACAAAACGAAATAGTAAAATATCTTGTGATGGTGCTTATGTTTTAGATGAAAAAAATCAGATAGTAAAAACCTTTATAAGCAAGTTTACAATTTTAGCTTCTGGAGGAAATGGTCAAGTGTATGAAACAACTACTAATCCTGCTGTGGCAACAGGAGACGGAATAGGAATTGCTTATAGAGCAAAAGCAGAAATTTCTGAAATGGAATTTATTCAGTTTCATCCAACGGCATTATACAATCCTGGAGAATATCCTGCTTTTTTAATTTCTGAAGCGGTTAGAGGTTTTGGTGCTAAATTAAGAGACTACAATGGTAATTTCTTTATGCATAAATATGACGAAAGAGAAGAATTGGCCTCTAGAGATATTGTGGCAAGAGCCATAGATAACGAATTAAAAAAGAGTGGAAAACCACATGTGTATTTAGATTGTACGCATTTAGATATGGATAAATTTAAAGAGCATTTTCCGAATATTACAGAAAAATGTGCTTCTTTAAATATAGACGTTACCAAAGATTATATTCCGGTTGTACCAGCATCTCATTATATTTGTGGAGGTGTAAATGTGAACAAAAAAGCGAAAACATCTATTAAGAAATTATACGCTTGTGGCGAGGTAACCAGATCGGGTTTACATGGCGGAAATAGATTGGCTTCTAATTCTTTATTAGAAGGACTTGTTTATGCCCATAACGCTTTTTTAAATGTTTCTAAAAAATATAATAAAGCTAAAATGCCCAAAGATATTCCTGTTTGGAATGACAAAGGTGTTATTAAAAACATGGAAAAAATATTAATTACTCATGATAGAAATGAAGTGAAAACTATTATGACTAATTATGTGGGTATTGTACGTTCTAACGAACGTTTAAAACGTGCCGAAAAAAAATTACGCGTACTTTATGAAGACAACAAACGCTTGTATGATCATTCTGAGCTTTCTGTAGATTTATGCGAATTAAGAAACTTAATTACAACGGCATATTTAATTACGCAATTTTCTAAAAAAAGAACTGAAAACTGTGGTGGTTTTTATAGTTTAGACTGTATTGCTGAATAAAAAAAGCACCTGGTATTATTCAGATGCTTTCCTTAAATGCTATTGAAAATAATTAAATCCCCCGATTATTATTTACAATAGAAATCAAATCTTTTTTCTGAACAACACCAGATTGTCTCCAAACTTGTTTGCCAGATTTAAATAAAATTAAAGTTGGTACACCTTTAACTTGATATTTTGCTGCTAAAGGTTGGTTTTTATCAACATCAATTTTAATAATAGAAATTGTGTCTCCTAAAGCATCTTTAACTTCTTTTAAAATAGGACTCATAGTTTTACAAGGTCCGCACCATTCTGCAAAAAAATCTATTAAAACCGGTTTGTCTTGATGTATAATTTCTGAAAAATTGCTCATGCCTAAGTGCTTTTATATAATTATTTTTGAAAAGTAATACTCCAAATTCCTCTAACTTCATTCTCGCTATAACCAATTGCCATGTCTTTTGGATATAAGGTATTTAGTTGCGCTAATGTATTGGTTTTAATCTCTGTAGTTGGTTTTCCGTGACATTGCAAACACATATTATTTGTTTTAATAGGGTAATACACTTTTACATTATTAGTAGCTTCTACAACAATTGGTTCTGACTCTTGGTTTGCTTTAATATCTTCTTTAAAAATAGTGATATATTCGTTTTCTTTTGTAGTTGCTCTGTTTTTTGTATTTCTAGGTTTGTCAGAAACTCGTTTTATGGTAGCTTTGTGCGCAACAGACATGCTGTCTGTTAAAGGTAATGCTTGTACATTACAAAATTTTAAGGCAGCCAAGGTTCCTTCTTTTTGAATTTTTCCCATTAAGTTTTTGCCCAAAACTGCTTTTGTAGATAAAGCATATTTTAAACCTCTTTCATTATAAGGTAAATTTGTAAAATTATTTCCTTGTAGCTGTTTTTGCATTCCTTGCCCCTTGTTATTTCCCATTCCTTTGCGGTTTCCATTTCCATTTCCATTACCTTTTCCGTGCTGTTTATTATAATGCTCTTCAAACCACGCTGGTTTTTCAATGTCAAAATTAAAGAGATAATCTGCAATTTGTTCTATAGTTTCTTCAGGAAAAGCTTGTTTGGGCATCACACCAAAACGTTTTACAGCACCGTACATAATTGCATTTTCTTCAGTTGGATTTTTAATAAAATCTTGCATCGACTTTATAAATGCTTCTTTAGCACTATTGCCCATTAAATAACGCTTTTTTATAGCAATCATAGGTGGCGCAATTCTATTTTCTTCTGGCGTTGTTGGGTTGTGGCACACGTAACAGTTTGTTTCTAGTAACTTTTTACCAGCATGTTCTTGAGTTTCTAAAACACTACTCTTCTTAGAATAAGTGGGTTTTTTAGAATCTTGGCAACCAAATAGAAAGGCAATTGCGAGGATAATTGTAAGTGATTTCATTATTTTTATTACAAAAATAAGACGCTATTTTAAAATCTAAAGTAACTAATGTTACAGTACTAAAACTTTAATACTATTTCTATATAATTGAATTTTATTTTCGTTTTCTAATTTCTTTAATAATCTAGAAACCACTACTCTAGAAGTGTGTAGGTCTTCAGAAATTTGTTTATGAGTAACGTGTAAAACATCATTATGTGTTACCATTGCTTTGTCTTTTAGATACTTAAATAGGCGTTCGTCCATTTTTAAAAAAGCAATAGTGTCTAAGGCTTCTAAAAGTTCGTCCATTCTATTGTGGTAGGTTTGTAAAATAAAAGCTTGCCAAGTTTTATATTTCCCTAACCATTCTGCCATTTTTTCTTTGGGCAACATAATTAGTTCTACGTTTGTTTCTGCAACTGCTCTAATTTTACTTTTTGTTTGTCCCATGCAACAAGAAAGTGTCATGGCACAAGTATCTCCTTTTTCTAAATAATATAAAACTAATTCTTCACCATTTTCATCTTCTCTAAGAATTTTAATAGCACCAGAAATTAATAGCGGCATGGATTTTATATAGTCTCCAACTTCAATTATAGTAGTGTCTTCTAAAAAATCTTTATAAATTCCTAGTTTTTCTATTTCTGAAATTAATTCTTCTTCAAAAAGATAGCCAAAGTTAAAGTCTAATTTATTTGTCATTATTTCTTACTATTTTACATCTATAAAAATAGTGAAATGCTTTTTAAGAATAATGAATTTTCAAATTTATTACAACAACAAAAGCCCGAGATTTAACTCGGGATCTTGTTTTTATATAGGGATTATTTTGCTTTTTTATCTGTGCTCATCAATAAATAAATAGTTACAACTAAGCCAACAACTACTAAGGCAAAAACGCCTATCATAATTGTGCCATTTACCCAAGAAACTTGTGGAATATTTAAAAAATTCATAAGCTAATAATTTACAATTTCAAAATTAGAATATATTACAATGTTAAATTATGACAAAAATCAGTTTTTAAAAATTTACATTTAAAATGTCTCCACTTAATTGTAAGAGTTGTAATTCTATTAGTTTTGCATCAAATTTAGCATTGTTAAATGCTGTTTTAGAGTTGATTAAGTTAATTTGTGCTTGCCTAAATTCTATAGAGGTAATTTGTCCTAATTTGTATTTTTCTGTGCTTCTGTCAAAATTATTCTGAGAAGTTAACACGTTTTTTTCTTGTGCTGATAAAATAAATAATTGGTTTTGATAATTTTCCCAAGTATTTTTTAGATTATTTTGAATGGTTACTTTTTGTTGTTCTAATAATATTTGCTGATTTTCTAATGCTATTTTTGCGTTGGCAACACTTGTTTTTGTGCTTCCTCCGTCAAACAAACTCCAAGACAAACTTAACCCCGCATTTAATCCGTTAGCAGTAGAAGCGGCTAAAAAAGAAGTTGCCGGATTTTCACTTTTATTCCAACCATAAGAAGTATTTAAATCCAAACTTGGTAAATAATTTGCCCTATTTATTTTGATGTTAAACTCGCTAATAGCAATGTTTTTTTCATTTTGTTTTAAGGCGGTGTTATTTGCAATTGTTTTTTGTTGAAGGGCTTCAAAATTCATTGCGTTTATAAATTCAACATTTGTTTCTACCACATAATTTACTTCTTTTTCAATACCTAAAATAATATTTAAACCACGTTTGGCATTGCTTAGTTGTTGTTTGGCATTTATTAAAGTTATGCTGTCATTATTTACATCAACTTCTGCATTTAACAACTCTAATTTGGTAGATTGCCCATATTCATATTGATATTTTGCCCGTTGTAAACGTTGTTTAGAAATGGATAAGGCTTGGTTTAAATTGTTCTTATTTTCTGTTAACCTACCAATTTGAAAATACGTTGTAAACAATTGCAGATAGGTGTTTTCAATGGTTTCTTTTGCTTGTAGTTCTGTTAAATTATAAGTTTCTTTTAATTGTTGATAATTGTACTTTCTACCCAACCCATCAAAAATGGTATAATTTAAACCTACAGATGCATTGTAAGATTTTGTAACCGCACCATCTATACTTGTAGAAGTTCCGTCTTGCCTAGAAATAGTTTGATTATTATTACTGTAATTTGCACCTGATGAAACAGAAGCTGTTGGCAAAAAACCAGTATTGTAAATACTTTTATTGTTTTTTGCAATGTCTAAATTATTATTGGCTATTTTAATACCAAAATTATTTTCTAAGGTAATTTCTAGTGCTTCTTTCTTTGTTAGAATTTCTTGTGAAAATCCTTGTAAAGTCGATAAAAAACTCACTACTAATACTATATTTTTAATGATCTTCATTTTCATCAAATTTAGATTCTATAATTGCTCTTTCTACTTCTTCTTTTGTTATTTCTTCTCCTGTTTTTAACCACTTAATTCCAACTTTAATAGAGTTAGAAACAGACAACAATAATGGCAACATTACCAATGTTAATACAGTAGCAATTGCTATTCCGTAAGAAATAGATATTGCCATTGGTATTAAAAATTGTGCTTGTCTACTTTTTTCTAATAATAACGGAGCCAAACCTGCAACTGTTGTTAAAGAAGTTAAGAAGATGGCTCTAAAACGAGATTGACCTGCCATAATTAATGCCTCGTCAAATTTTATGCCTTCTTTTAAATAGTTATTAAACTTCCCTATTAAAACCAAGCCATCATTTACCATAATTCCTACCAGTGCTATAATTCCCAAAAATGATAAAATACCAATTGAAAAATCATGAAAAAAATGTCCCCAAACAACACCAATCATACTAAAAGGAATCATTACAATTAATAAAATTGGCTGACTGTAAGAACGGAATGTAAAGGCTATAACAATATAAATTAGTAATAAAATAATAGGCCCTACAAGTTGTACAGAATCTGTTGTTTTTTTGGCTTCTCTATTCTGACCTTCATACAAAGGAGTTACACTATGATATTTAGAAAGTATTTCTGGCATAACATTTAACTTAATATCATCTAAAACTTCCGTTTCGCTTGTTTCTAAATCTTTTAAATCTGCCGTAATTTGAATTTCTCTTTTACCGTCTAAATGATTAATAGCAATATCTCCTCTTTCTATAGTATAATTTGCAATTTCAGAAAAAGGAACTCTTGTTCCTGTTGGCGTTTTAATGCGCATATCATCTAAATCTTTTATAGAAGATCTGTCTTTTTTGTCATAACGAACCCAAACTTTAATTTCATCTTGTCCTCTTTGAAAACGTTGTGCTTGAAAACCAAAGAAGCCATAACGTACTTGGTTCATTATAGATTGTAAAGTTAATCCTAATAAATACGCATTGTCTTTTAAAGTAATTTTTACTTCTTTAATTCCTGCCGGATCATTATCTGTTACATCTTTTAACAACGGATTATTCTCTAAAATTTGTTTTAACTCGTCTTTTACCGCTTTTAATTCTGTAATATTATTCCCTAATAAAGAAACTGCCACAGGGCTTCCTCCAAAATTACCACCAGAACCAAAGATTAAACTTTCTGCACCTGTAATTTTTCCAACTTTATCACTAATGGTATTTGTTATTTCTGGTGATGAAAAATCTCTTGCTTCTCCTGGTAATAAATTTACCGTTAAGGATGCATTTGCACTACCAGGGCCAATTCTTTTAATTACATTTTCTACAACTTGTACATTACCTGTTTGTTTTTTAGTGTATTGTTCATTTACCAACCACACCTTTTCTTCTATAGATGAAATAATAGAATCTGTAATTTGTTCATTTGTACCTTGTGGCATTGTAAGTGTTATTTTAACACTATCACTTGCTATTCTTGGAAAAAAGGATTGTTTTACAATTCCAGCACTCATTGCCATAAAGCTAAAAATGACAAAGGCAACAGGTATAGAAAATGCAAAAATTTTATTCTTTAAAGAAAACTTTAAAAAGGGCACATAATAATTGTCTCTTAATTTACCTAAACCTATATCTGCTGCTTTATTTATTTTATTAAAAAAAGTATCTATAGCATTTTTCTTAACTTCTACACCGTTCTCTAAACGTTTTCTATCTAAAGCTTTAGAATGTGCAATGTGAGCGGGTAAAATAATTAACGCCTCTATTAATGAAACTGATAAGGTTAACAAAACAATGGTAGAAACTTCTCCAAAAAAATCTCCAATTCTTCCGTCTACAAAGAAAAAGGTAGAAAATGCGATTATGGTGGTTATAATAGCGGATACAATTGGCGGAATTACCTCCATGGTACCATCTATTGCTGCCTGTATTTTAGATTTTCCTAAATCGTAATAATGATGATAAATATTTTCTCCTATCACAATACCGTCATCAACCAAAATACCAATAACGATAATCATACCAAATAATGATAATACGTTGATAGTAACATTAAATTGAGCGGCAAAAATAAACATCCCAAAAAAGGAAATTGGCAAACCAAAAGCTACCCAAATGGCCAAACGTAAGTTTAAAAATAATGCTAAAAAGAAAAGTACTAGCAAAATACCTGCAATACCATTTTCTATTAATAATTTTGTTCTTCCGTTTAATGTTGTACTTCTGTCACTGGTAATATTTAATTGTACATTTTGGTTTTCTTGGTTGTATTTATGTATGTATTCTTTTATTTTATCAGCAGAAGAAATTAAATCTTCATTATTAGTATTACTTACGGTAATATCTATGGCTAAATTTTCATTATAATATAACCTGTCTGGTGTTTCTGACCACGTATCTCTTACTTGTGCTACATCCTTTAAACGGATAATATTTCCGTTCGTTTCGGTTCTAACTATTAAATTTAGAAGTTCGCTACCATAATAAAAACGATTACTTGCTCTAATTAAATAATCTTCTTGTGGGGTTTTTATATTACCACCTGTAATTAATAGATTAGAATTTTGTATTGCTGCTGCTACTTCAGAAAAAGACATGTTATAGGCTAACAGATCATTTTCTCGTACTGCAATTTCTATTTCTTCGTCTGGAAACCCAGATAATGAAACTTGCGAAATTCCTTCTATTCCTCTAATATCATTTTCTACATTTCTAGCATATTGTTTTATAGATTTAAGACTAAGATGGTCTCCACTAATGGTAAAACTAATTGTTGGTCTAATGTTTTCTACTTTTGCAATAACCGCTGGCTCCATACCAGAAGGGAAAGAAGGAACTCTATCTACTGCATTTTTTACATCAGATAAAACAACATCTATATTTTTTCCTTTTTCTACTTCAATATTTACGGTGGCAGAATTTTCTCTAGAAACAGAAGTTACTCTTTCTACGCCAACAATACCTTTTAAATTATCTTCAATTTTTAACACTACACCTTCTTCCATTTCTTGAGGAGAGGCGCCGGGATATGTTAATGAAATGTTTATTAATTGTGAATCTGTTAGTGGAAAAAAAGAGGACTTCATACTTAAAGCGCCCACCGTACCAAACAAAATAAAAGCAATAATAAATATATTAACTGCAACCGGAAATTTAATAAAATATGTAATTATTTTCTTCATTTTATGCTGAGTTTATTTCAGTAACAATTACTTTTTATTAATTTTTACAATCATACCATTAAATGCGCCAGGTAAAACCTGTGATAACATTTTCTGGTTATTATCTAAACCTTTAACAACAACTGTTTCTGCATTAAAATAAACAGGATTAATAGTAGTTAAAGTTAAAATACTATCGTTTTTAACAGTATACACTGCTTTATTATTTACCAATAACTTTCTAGATATTTCTATGGCGTTAGATTCTGATTTTGCAACCAAATCTGCTTCTAAAAACATACCCTCTTTTAAATCTTTATGCTGTACATCTATGTATACTTTAATTGTTTGAGAAACCTGATCTACTTTACCGTTAACACGAACAACTTTGCCTGTATAATTTTTAGTTTTTTCTAAATTTGTTAATGCAACCGTATTACCCACTTTTAATAAATCTGCAAATTCTGAATTGATAGAAACTTCCATTTCATAAACACTTGGGTTTATAAATTCTCCTAATTTTTGTCCTACTCTTACCAAAGAACCAGGAGTTACCAAGGCTTCTGTAAGAATGCCGGTAAAAGGAGCTCTAATTTGATGTTTGGACAAACGAACTTCTAAATTCTTAACATTGTAATAGGCAGTAACAATGCCTCTACCATTAATAAAATACTTTTCTTTATCAGAAGAAAATTCTGGTAATTTTGGGGTAGCTGTATTCATATCAAAACCTTTTATATAGGTTTCCCATTTGCCAAATTCTTTTGGATAATCTAAACGTAAATCTGGTAGAATTGCTGTAATTAAATTGTTTAAATTACTTTTCTGAGATTGTAAACTAGCATAAAACTCATCACTATTAATGCTTAACAATGTTTCGCCTCTATTATACTTTGTTCCTGCTTTAAATGGTTTGTTAGAAGATTTTAAAATACCAGAAACTTCAGAGTATATTTCTATTTTATTTTTTGCCGTTAAATTACCATTGGCAGATAAAATAATAGGAATCTCTGTATTCTCTACTTCTTTTACATACACAGTTTTAATTTGCTTTTTATATTTTGGTTTGGGTTTTTGGTTTTTATCAATTAAGTAATTTCCTAAAATTATTGCCCCAACAATAGTTAAAACTCCAAGAACAGCTAGTATAATTTTTCTCATATAATGGTAGTTAAATATGTTCTGCTTTAGAACAGAAGTTAGTTTGTATTTTTTTAAAAATATTAATTATTTGTTGTTTTTCTTCCGGAGAAATATTTTTCTCCATAGTGGTAATTAAATCTTGAATAATAGGTGTTGTTTTTAGATAAATTTCTTTACCAAAACTAGTTATGTAAACATTTTTAATGCGTTTGTCTTCTTTATTTTGTTTTCTGAAAATATAATTTTTCTTCTCCATTTTAATCAACAAACGTGTTAATGAAGATTTGTTTCTTAATGTTAAAAAAGCCAAATCATGTTGATTTAAACCATCTTGATCTTGTAATCTTTTTAAAACAATCATTTGTTCTTTTGTAAGATCTAGTTTTTTAGATTTAAATGATTCTTGAAAAAAATAATCAACCAATTTCCCTGTTCTTCCTAACCAAGGTCCAATAGAGTTTTCAAAATCAATATGTGTTTTTTCATTTTTCACGATGCAAAAATAAACAAAACCTTAATTAGTTGCATGTGCAACTAATTAAGGTTTTGTTAAAAAAGTCATAATTTTAAGAATTCATATTTTTTATGCATCTTTATATTCCAAAAAATGACAGATGTCCTCTAATCACAGAATTTCTCGTGCTTTTAAAAATGCCAAAATAATTTGTTTTAATGCAGATTCTAAATTTGTGCTTTTTAGCGATTCTCATAGAGGAGACAATGGTTTTGCAGATGATTTTGCACACAATAGAAATATGTTTAAACATGCTTTAGAGTATTATTACAACAACAATTTTACGTATATTGAGTTGGGTGATGGTGATGAATTATGGGAAAACCGAAACTTTTCAAAAATTTTTAGAGCCAACAAACACATTTATATGTGGCTTAAAAAATTTCATGAGCAAGATAGGTTGCATTTCATTTGGGGAAATCATGACATGAAATATAAATATTCTAAAACAATCCGTAAGAACTTACATTATTATTACGACTCAGTTTCTGACACCAAAAAAGAATTATTAATAGGAGCTTCTTTTTCTGAGGCCATAATTTTAGAGGATGAAAATACTAACAATAAAATATTTTTATTACACGGTCATCAAGCAGATTGGTTTAATTATGTTTTTTGGAGATTTAGTAGTTTCTTGGTAAAAGTACTTTGGAAACCTTTGCAAATTTTGGGGTTTTCAGACCCTACAAGTCCTGCACAAAACTTTAAAGAACGCATAAAAGTAGAGTATAAATTAGAAAAATGGATTCAAGAAAATAACAATCAAATGATGATTACCGGACATACACACCGACCGCGTTTTCCAGAAAAAAATGAAATTCCTTTTTTTAATGATGGCAGTTGTGTGCACCCAAGGTCTATAACTGGTATTGAAATTGAAAACAATAAAATTTGCCTTATAAAATGGCATATTATTACTTTAGAAAACGGAACTTTGCAAATAAGGAGAACTCTTTTAGAAGGCCCCGAAAATTTAAAACATTATATGAATTAATTTGATTTGTTGTGCCAACACAAATACCGCATTGTTTTTCTCAACTATTGATGAAATTCCTTCCCAAATTTGGGAAAAGTTAGGGTGTACAAAAAATATTTATTTTCATCCCAACTTTTTAAAATCAATAGAAAATAATCATCCAGAAATTATTTTTACATACATGGTTTTGGTAGATACTAAAAATGAACCCAAAGCTTTTGCGAGTATAAAAATAATTGATTTTAAATTGAATTCTATTAAAAACGATTTTGAATTTTTAAAAGATATTGGTAGAAAACTACATGTATTTCCAAATAAAAAACCATTAAAATTATTAATTTGTGGCAACACTTTTGTTAGTGGAGAACACGGTGTTTTTATCAAGAAAAATGAAGATAAAAAAGCGGTTATAAAAGAATTAGCAGAAAGTATTAATCATTTTGTAAATTCTGATAAAAAACTAAAAAAACAGATTGATGCTTTTCTGATAAAAGACTTTGCAAAAGAATCTTTATTTATAACAGACGAATTAAAAAAATATGGCTATCATCCGTTTTCTGTAGAACCAAATATGATGCTTCAAATAGCTGAAAATTGGCAATCTTTTGATGATTATTTGGCAGCCATGAAAACAAAGTTTAGAGTAAAAGCAAAAAAAGCATTTAAGCAAAGCCAAGCCATTAGAATAGAGGAAGTGAGTTTAAAAAACATAGATGATATGTTGCCCAAAATGACCGCTTTGTACGAAAAAGTTGCATTGAACGCAGGTTTTAATTTAGGAAATTTTAATTTAAAAAGTTACAAAGATTTAAAAGAGAAATTGGGCGAAGATTATATTTTAAAAACGTATTGGTTAGATGATAAAGTAGTTGGTTTTATCTCTGGTGTAATTAATAAAACATCATTAGACGCACACTTTGTGGGTATAGATTATCAGTTTAATAGACCCTATGCAATTTACCAAAGAATGTTGTATGATTATATAGAAATCGCCATCAACAAAAAACTAAAAAACATAAACTTTGGAAGAACTGCTAGCGAAATAAAAAGTTCTGTTGGTGCAGTTCCTCAAGATCTAACAATGTATCTTCGTCATAAGAAAAGTATAACAAATAAAATTTTAAAGTTGTTTTTACAGCGAGTTCAACCAACTCCGTTTCAACAAAAATTTCCGTTTAAAAACTTAGAATTTATTCATGAAAAATAGTAAAGAATTAATAGATCTTTTAAATTTAGAGAATTTAGGAAATGATAATTTTAGTGGTAATAGTGTTACCATTGGTAGTCCGCATGTTTTTGGCGGACAAGTTTTAGCGCAAGCGGTAAATGCAGCGTATAGAACCATACCAGAAAATAGATTTTTGCATTCTTTGCATTCGTATTTTTTAGAAGCTGGAGATTTAACAATTCCTATAAATTATCATGTAGCAGAGGTTAGAGATGGCGGTAGTTTTTCTACAAGAAGGGTAACTGCAAGTCAAAATGATAAAACAATTTTTATTATGGCTGCTTCCTTTCACAAAAAAGAAGAAGGATTTGAGCATCAAGCAAAATTAAAAACCGGTATAAAGCAACCAGAAGAACTGTTAAGTTGGGATGATATGTTGGTTCAGTTTGGAGATTTTTTACCCAAATCTATGAAATACTTTTTAAGTATAGAAAGACCCATAGAATTTAAACCGGTTAGAATTCCAAACCCATTACAACCAGAAAATTTACCTGCAAATGAACAAGTTTGGTTTCGTTTAAAAGGAGAACAACAAAAAATAGATTTTAGAACAAAACAAGAAATTCTTACTTATATTTCTGATTATAATGTGTTAAATGCCGCTTTTAATCCGAATGCTAGTAATTACAATTTCGGAAATACGCAAACAGCAAGTTTAGATCATTCTATGTGGTTTTTTAGAGATTTCGATTTTGATGATTGGATGCTATTTTCTATTGAATCTCCCAATGCTTTTGGAGCAAAAGGGTTGTCTAAAGGAAATATTTTTACAAGAGATGGTACATTAGTGGCCGCTGTTGCCCAAGAAGGATTGTTAAGACCAAAAAAAGCAGTAAGCAATAAGCATTAAATAGTAAGCAAAATTAAAAAACAATGACTCCAATAATATATATTTTAACCACCAATGGTTTGCTTTTTTTATTAAGTATTATTTTTTTTAAATTTCCACCAAAAAAGATTAATAAAATATACGGTTATAGAACCTATAAATCTATGCTAAATCAACAAATATGGGATTTTGCAAATGCCATATTTAATAAAAACTTGTTATTATACGCAGGTATTTCTTTTTTAGGCGGATTGCTTTTGGCTAGTTTTACAAATGCTGAATTAACCTGGCAACCCATGGTTTTGGTATTGCTTTCTTTGGGAGTAAGTATTATAAAAACCGAAAAAGAGTTGAAAGAGAATTTTACAGAGGAAGGTAAAAAGAAGAAAAAATAATTAGAAACTTAACTAAAAACGGCTTCTAAAACTTGTAATGATTTAGGATTTCTAAATCCATCTAAGTGCAATTCAAAATACTTTATTATTATTTGTAACACTAATTGTCTTTCTTGTTTACTAAAAGACACTTGTTCTAAGGTGTTAAAATTGATGCCTAAAAGCTTTTTAAATTGATAAAAATGATTGCCTGAAATTACATTTTTTTGATGAATTTCATCAGAAAAACTTCCATCTAACAAATTAAAACCTAATTTTTCAGAATCAGAAACATCTGGGTAAAAACCTAAAAAACGTGTTAGATTTAGTAAAAATAATAAATGGAAATTTGCAATTTTATCATGTGTATCTAACCAAATAAAACCATTTTCTAAATAGGTAAAAAGGTTGTTGTTTTTCTCTTCTTCTTGTATAGAATTAGACAAAACTTCTGATAAAAATAAAACCACAGATTGTTTTACAATGTGTTGGTATATAGATGTGTATGGGTAAAAAACTTCTACTTCTTTTATAGAATTTAATCTGTTTTTTGTGTTGTGGTTGGCTTCAATTTTTAATAAGGTAAGTGGTTGGAAATACGCTATTTTAATTCCTCCTTTTTTAGCCTTTAATACACCTCTAATTAAATAAGATTTTATGCCTTCTTCTTGGGTAAAACACTTTACAATTAAACTGGTGTCGTTATATTTTAAGGAGCTAAATACAATGGCTTTTGTGGTAACTCTTGCCATTGCTAATTTACAATTGCAATTTTGGTAACTGCGGTTTCAGAAGCATCGTCATTAGATAATAAAACAATATATATACCAGAAGCTACTTTGTTGCCAGCAAGATTTTTTTTATTCCAAACTACTTTTCCTCCTTGTAATTCTTGCCCTTCTACCACATTGGTTTCATACACTAAATTACCAGCTACATCTAAAATTTTTACGTTGGTATTTTTTGGTAAATGTGTTCCGTTTCTACCATCAATAGTTATTGTTTCGTGGTTTTTTAAGGCAGGATTTGGGTAGGCGTACACTTCTTCTAAAACATCACCAAAAGGAGCAACATTACTATTGTAGGCAACAATACCTTTATCGGTGGCAAAATATACTTTTCCTAAATCATCATCTACAGTAATTGCTAAAATTCTATTAGAAGGTATTGGCGAATTTTGAGTGTTAAAATTTGCCAATGTAGTTTGTCCGCTTGGGTTTGTATATAAAACACCACCGCTACCTGTACCAAACCATTTGTTTTCTGCGCCATCTACAGCAATAGCATTTATGGTTTGATCACCTAAAAGACGTTCACCAACGCCATTTTCTTCAATAATTATTGAATTAGCATTAAAAGTTTCATCTTCAAAAACACCAAAAGCATTGCTGTACATCACCAATCCAGATTGTGTGCCTATCCAAACTCTACTATTTCCATCAATAGCAATTGCTCTAACATTTACATCTGGTAAATTTCCCATATTTGGAGATGCAATAAAGGCCTTTTTTCGGTTACCATTTTCATTGTAAAGATAAATTCCATTTCTTCTTGTGCCCATCCAAACGGTATTGTTATTATCTACCGTGATATTATTTGTTTCTTGGTCTTTGTTTGTTTGTAAGCTGCTTAAATCTATACTTGTCCAAGAACCACTAGCAGATAATTTTTTTAATTTTGTTGATGCTAGTGCGTCTGCAACCCATAAATTACCGCTATTGTCAAAACTAGAACTACTAATTCTTGTGGTTATATTAGTAGGACTTGTTGGAAAAAAATCTTCTAAAGGGCTGTTTTTTGAATGATAAAATGTACTTATTTCATTGTTTTCTACTTTTAAAAGTCCGCCACCAGAAAGTAGATTTCCATCGTTTGTTTGCGAAAATGAACTGATATAAACACTGTTTTCTTGATTGGGATTTATAGAAATATCAACCAAATCTTGAAAAGGAAAATCTAAAGAAAATTTATTATTTATCCATTCTGTGCCATTGTAATTACTAAAACCTTGTCTTTTTCCGGTTGGCACATAAGAAGATCTATCATAACCACCATATACAACCCAAAGCGAATTATTTTGTGCGGCAATAGAAAAAACATCATTAGACATAGGACCTTGCGGATGAATTTCTGTGTAATTTGTGGCATTACCAGCGGTAGTAGTTAAAATACCAAATTCTTCCGTTGCTAAAAAAGCAGTATTGTTTTCAAAAAATGCTGTGTGTAAAGTGAAATCAAAATCTGTTGTAGTTTCAAATTTAAAAACTTCATTAAATGTTACATCTACTATAATTGCATTTTTATTTAAAATAACAGAAAGATAAGAGCTTGAAGGTTTTATAGCCATAATCGTTTCCGAAAAATCTCTTATTTCAGTTAAACTTGTACCATTTATTGCATGTAATTTTGAACCTTCTACGGTATATAATTGATTGTTAAAAATAGTAATCTCAGTAAAAGTTCCATCAAATTGTTTTGTCCAATTGTTAAAATCTATTAATAAATTGCTAGTAACATCTGCAGAAAAAATGCCCTTTTCTGTGGCAGCATAAATTTGTCCCTCAAAAATTATTGTTTTATTTATTTTTAAAGAATTAGAATCGGTTTCAATAAAAAAAGTATCACCAAATTCTAGTTTTTCTATATCATACTCAACAATAGCAAAAGGTGTAGATAAATATAAGGTGTTTTCAAACTCCGAAATATGATTGATGCTTTTTTGTCCGGATTGATTAAAATTAATAATATCTGATGAAATGGTAATTGTATTGTCTTCATCTACCACTTCAATTAAGCCATTTTCATAGCCAATAACCAACCTTTTAAAAGTTTGGTTGTAATGAATTGCCGTTGTTGTTTCCCCAGATAAACCTTGTACAGAAGATAATTTATTAATTTCTTCTGTGGTAGTATTGTAGCTAAATACAGCATTATCTGCTAAAGCATAAATTATATTTTCTACTTTTACAAAATCTTTTACATTGTTGTAAGAATAAAAATCTTCCCAAGAAGTACTGTAATCTGTTTGGGCAGAAAGAATAAGTGAAAACAAGAAAATATAAAGCGTAAAAAGGTGTTTCATGCTGAAATTTGAATACATCAAAGATATTTATTTATTTTAACAATAACGACAAAACTATCCAACTTAGTACAAATTTGAATCTGATTTTATGAGTTTAGAAATAGAACGAAAATTTTTAGTAAATAACGAAGATTTTAAAAAAGAAAAGTATCATCAACAAAAAATAAAACAAGGTTTTTTAAATTCTGATAAAAATAGGGTTGTACGTATTAGAATTGCTGATGATCTTGCGTTTATAACGGTGAAAGGAAAATCTAATATTGCCGGAACTATGCGTTTTGAATGGGAAAAAGAGATTTCTAAAAATGAGGCAGAAAATTTGTTGCTACTTTGCGAACCAGCGTTAATTGATAAAACCAGGTTCTTAGTAAAAAAGGGAAAACATATTTTTGAAATTGATGAATTTTATGGAGAAAATCAAGGGTTAGTGGTTGCAGAAGTTGAGCTAACGGATGAAAATGAAGATTTTATAAAACCAACTTGGTTGGGCAAAGAAGTTACAGGAATTTTAAAATATTACAATTCTAACTTGAGTAAACATCCTTTTAAAAATTGGAAATAAGGTTTATTTTTCTGTTCCGTTTTAAAAATAGCAATACTAAAAATCTTTATAAATTGTAAATAACAAAAAAATGACTTGCACTTCCTAACAACACAAAAACGTGAAAAATGGCGTGGTTGTAAGGCAGCTTTTTAATGGAATATAAAATGGCACCAATGGTGTAAAAAATTCCACCAGCAAATAATAAATTAAGGTTGTTTTCTGATAAATTATGCATTAAAGGTTTGATAAAAAAAACAATTTGCCAACCCATTAAAAGATACAGGGCAGTAGATATTTTATCGAATTTTCCCGTAAAAAATAATTTTAAAACAATGCCTATTATGGCAAAAATCCAAACAAAAATAAACATATACCAACCCAGGTTAGAATCTAAAGCAACCAAACAAAAAGGAGAATAACTACCTGCAATTAATACGTAAATTGCGGCATGATCTACAATGTTTAATTTTCTTCTTTTTGTTGGATTTTTTGCCGCATGATAAAAAGTAGAAGCTGCATATAAAATAAGTAAGCTGGCTCCGTAAATTATAAAACTTGCAGGTTTCCAAAAGCTAGAATATTCGAAAGATTTAAGTATTAAAAAAGGAAATGCCACTATACTTAAAAGCAATCCTAAACCATGAGAAAGTACATTTAAGTTTTCTTCTTTTTTACTATACGGATGATTTAATTTCGTACTCATTATTAGTGCTATTTGTATCTTTCATAAATTTTTTGTCCTTTAGTAAGTCGCTGTAAATAAGGTTAAAAGTTTTGTCTTTTAAAGCAGTAAGATCTTTTGGTGTTAAATGTTTGGTTTCAATAAATGAATGTTGATGCACTCTTAAAACCCCTGGACCTCCTTTAAAAAAATCCCAAGAAAAAAACCGTTTACAATCGTAATATACTTGTGGTACAACGGGTACTTCAAACTCTATAGCCAAACTAAAAGCACCTTTTTTAAATGGTGCTAATACTACATTTTCAGGAGGAACTAAACCTTCTGGAAATATGGCAATACTTACACCGTTTTGCAACCTTTCTCTAGCCATTTTAAAAACACGTTTTCTACTATTAGGATTGTTTCTATCTACCATTATTACGGCTTTTTTATAGAAAAAACCAAAAATAGGAAATTTTGCCAATTCTTGTTTTCCTACAAAAACTATGGGGTTTTTGCTTAAAACTATCAATACAAACGGGTCCATAAAAGAAGTGTGATTGGGGCAAAACATATAGCTTTTATCGGCTTCAATTTCTTGGTCTAGCGTAATATCTAGCCTAAAACCCATGCCATAAATTAGTACTTTAGACCAAATACGTATTAATTTCCAAAGCAAATGGTAATATTCATCTTTATAGGTAAAAATAAGGAGTAACGGAATCATTAAAATAATTGTAGAAATCATTAAAATGTAAAACCACAAGCGCCAAATTAATAGAAAAGGTATTTTTATAAACTTCACAAAAAAAATATAAATTAAATAACTGATATTGAGTTGAATATTATAAAAAAAATAGATGACGTATATTTTTTATTACATTCTGCGTTGTAGACAAAAGTAGTAATATTCTTTTGTTTGATTGTTTTTCTTATTCAAAACCTTATTTTTACGCTCGCAAAGCGTTTAAGTTACACTCTTGCGTAAAATGATCTCAAATATATAATTTAATGTCAAGAATTTTAACAGGTGTTCAAAGTACAGGTACACCACATTTAGGAAATTTATTAGGAGCAATTTTGCCAGCAATAAAAATGGCAAATAGCCCAGGAAATGAATCTTTTATATTTATAGCAGATATGCATTCTTTAACACAAATTAAAGATGGAAATTTGTTAAGAGAAAATACTTATAGTGTTGCGGCTACTTGGCTTGCTTGTGGTTTAGATATTGAAAAAACAATTTTTTATAGACAAAGTGATATTCCGCAAACAACGGAGTTAACATGGTATTTAAGCTGTTTTTTTCCTTATCAAAGATTAACTTTGGCGCATGGCTTTAAAGATAAAGCAGACAGATTAGGAGATGTAAACGCAGGTTTATTTACTTATCCAATGTTAATGGCTGCAGATATTTTGTTGTACGATGCAGAAGTTGTACCTGTGGGTAAAGATCAACTACAACATTTAGAAATGACACGTGATGTTGCCAATAGATTTAACAATATTGTGGGTGAAACCTTAGTGCCGCCACAAGCAGAAATTCAAAAAAACACCAAATTAGTTCCAGGAATTGATGGTGAAAAAATGAGTAAATCTAGAAATAATATTATAAATATTTTCTTGCCAGATAAAAAATTAAGAAAACAAATAATGTCTATTAAAACGGATAGTTTAGGTTTAGAAGAACCAAAAAATCCTGATACAGATAATGTTTTTGGTTTGTATAAATTACTTGCTTCTGAGTCTCAAATTGCAGAAATGAGAGCAAATTATGAAGGTGGTAACTATGGTTATGGTCATGCAAAACAAGCCTTGTATGAATTAATTCTTGAACAGTTTTCTCCAATAAGAGAGCGTTATAATCATTTTATGGACAACAAACATGAAATTGATAGCGCCTTAGAAATAGGTGCGCAAAAAGCTACAATTGTTGCCAATAAGGTTTTACAAAGAGTTAGAGCAAAAATTGGGTACTAAATTTCTTTTTCTTCAGAAATAAAAATTTGTGTATACTTTCTTTTCCTAAATAGAGTTTTCATTAAAGATGCTTTAAGGAAAAGAAATTATGCACAATTAACAGTGGTTTTAATACAAATTCTATAGAATTTAATACGAATTCTAATTTTATGGATTTTGAAGCAGTTAAATTCTTACTTTTGAGTAGTCTTTATAAAAATCTCTGTCATGAAAATAAAAAACCTACTCAAAATTCTAACTATTTTTCTTTTAATTACTTCTTGTAGTGATGAAAAAAAAGAACCCAATAATCTTTTCAAATTTAAAGAATATATAAGTTATACAACTTCTGGTGTAGTTTCTGTGGCTAAAAATATAGAAGTAAATCTTGCTAAAGAAGTAGAAAATTGGGAACCAAACTTAGAAATTTCATCTAAAATTATTTCTATAACGCCACATGTAAATGGTGCTATAAAAACAGTAAATAAACATGCTTTTGTATTTTTTCCTGATGAAAACTTAGCGGCTAATACAGAATATACAGTTTCCGTAAATCTTAAAGAAATATATAAAAATACACCTCAAGATTTTAAAAATTATACTTTTCAGTTTAAGACAATTGCTCCAAATTTTACTATTCAAACTAATAATTTGCAATCGTATTCTAAGGAATGGCAGTATTTAGAAGGCCTTGTAAAATCTGCCGATGTAGTTTCTTTAGACAATGCTAAAAAATTAATAAAAGCATCGCAAAACGGAGTTGTTAAAAATATTGTTTGGAACGAATCTTTTAAAAATGGAAAAACATTTGAATTTAAAATTGATAGTATTCAACGTTTAGTCGAAGACAGTAAGTTAGCAGTAAGTTGGAACGGAAAAGCAATAAATGCGGATGCTAACGGAGAAAATGAACTGGTAATTCCTGGTAAAAACAATTTTAAGGTTGTAAAATTATCCGTTATAAATGGTACGGAACAATACATTTCAATCAACTTTTCTGATGCGCTTAAACAGCAACAAAATTTTGATGGTTTGGTCACTATTAAAGGAGTAAAAAACCCACAATTTATTCTGAATGGGAATGAATTAAAAGTGTATGCTGATACTAAAATTACAGGCAACACGGTTGTAAATGTATATCAAGGAATTAGAAACGAAGATAATTATAAATTAAAAACTAGTTTTTCTGAAACCATCACATTCGAACAAAAAAAACCAGAAATCCGCTTAATTAGTAACGGAACAATTTTACCCAATTCGCAAGATTTAAAATTTAATTTTGAAGCCATCAATGTAAAAGCAGTTGATGTTAGAATTATTAAAATTTTTGAGAATAATGTGTTGCAATTTTTACAAGAAAACAATCTGAATAGTGATAATGAATATGCTATAAAAAGAGTGGGTAGAAAAGTTGCGCAAAAAACCATCACCCTAATAAATAACACAGAAAATAACACCCAAGAATGGAAAAGTTATAGTGTAGATTTATCGCAAATGATGGAAACCGAGCCCGGTGCAATTTATAGAATTGAATTAGATTTCTCAAAAAATCAGGCCATTTATTCTTGTTCGGAAAATAGTAATTTAGCAGAAAATACAACCATTTCTGATGATGTGTTTGAACAAGATTCGGACGATTTAAATGAAATAGCAGACGAACAAGAAAGAGAAGAGTTGTATTGGGATAACAAATTGTATAGCTATAAAGATTACGATTATAGTTGGAGAGAAAGAAACAATCCATGTCATGATTCTTATTATAGAAACCAAGGTATTGCGCAGAATTTATTAGGTTCTAATTTGGGAATTATTGCTAAAAAAGGTACAAATAATACCTATTTCTTTGCGGTTACTAATATTTTAAATACTACGCCAACAGCCGGAGCAACAATTCAACTTTTTAATTTTCAACAACAAGAAATTTTATCAACAAAAACAGATGCAAGAGGTTTTGCAACTATAGAATCATCAAAAAACGCAGAGTTTGCCGTTGTTTCTAAGGGTGTAAACAAAGGGTATATTCGTTTGTTAGATGGTAATTCTTTGTCTTTAAGTAAGTTTGATGTTTCCGGAACTAAATTGCAGAAAGGAATTAAAGGGTATATTTATGGAGAACGTGGTGTTTGGCGCCCAGGAGATTCTTTGCATTTGTCTTTTGTATTAAATGATGCTGCAAATAAATTGCCCAAAAACCATCCGGTAAAAATGGAGGTTACAGATCCTAGTGGTAAATTGGTTTACAAAAAAGTGTCTTCAGAAAGTTTTAATAATTTTTACAATTTTACTGTTACCACGCCACAAGAGGCAAAAACAGGAAATTATACCGCAAAAGTTACAGTAGGAGGTGCCAAATTTTATCAAACCTTAAAAGTAGAAACGGTTAAACCAAATAGATTAAAAATAAAAGCCAGTTTTGATGATGAAATATTAGCAGCTAACAAACCTATAAACGGACTTTTAGACGTAAAATGGTTGCACGGAACTCCTGCTAAAAATTTAAAAGCAGAAATTAAAGCAAAAATTAGTACCACTAACTTTAGTTTTAAAAACTATAAAGATTATATTTTTTCAGATCCGTCAAGAAATTTTTCTTCCGAAGAATTAACCCTTTTCGAAGGAAAATTAGATGAAAACGGATTGGCAAAAATTAATTCTAAATTATCTGTAGGCAAAAATGCGCCAGGTATGTTAAACGTTCAGTTTTTAGTTAGAGCATTTGAAAACGGAGGCGATTTTTCTATGGATGCTTTTAGTAAAAAGTATGCTCCTTTTGTTTCGTTTTTGGGATTAAAATCTCCAAAAGGAAATAGATATGATTCTTTTTATACAGATGAAAATCAAACTTTTTCTGTAGTGTCTGTTGATGATAAAGGAAACCCAATTAAAAGAAATAACATTACGGTAGAGGTCTATAAAATTGAATGGCGTTGGTGGTGGAGTTCTTCTTATGATAATCTGTCTAAATATACTTCAAGCAAATATCATAAGAAATACAAAACACTTAAATTTAATACAGATACTACTGGAAAAGCAAACTTTAGTTTAAAGATTCCTGAGCAAGATAGAGGGAGATTTTTAATCAGAGTAATAGATCCAATAAGTGGTCATGCCACTGGTAGAACGGCTTATTTTTATAAAAATTGGTGGCAAAATGCTTCTTCTGGTAGTAAAGAAGCCGCTAAAATGTTGGTTTTTTCTGCGGATAAAGAAAAATATAATGTTGGCGAAACAGCAAAAATTACTTTTCCATCGGGTACAGAAGGAAACGCCTTAATAAGTATAGAAAATGGCACAGAAGTTTTAGAAACAAAATGGGTGAAAACTGAAAAAGGAACTACTTCTGTAGAGATTCCAATCAACAAAAACATGGCGCCAAATGTGTTTGTAAATATCTCATTATTGCAACCACATCAGGTTTCAGAAAATGATTTACCATTAAGATTGTATGGTACAATTCCTATGTTAATAGAAGATGCAGAAACTGTTTTACAACCGGAAATTATAATGCCAGAAGAGCTTCAGCCAGAAAAAGAGTTTACAGTAAAAGTATCTGAAAAGAACAAAAAAGCCATGACCTATACCTTGGCAGTTGTAGAAGAAGGTTTGTTAGATTTAACGCGATTTAAAACTCCAAATGCTTTTGATGTTTTCTACGCTAGAGAAGCTTTGGGTGTAAAAACTTGGGATATTTTTGATGACGTAATTGGCGCGTACTCTGGTAGTATAGATCAGGTTTTTGCCATTGGTGGTGATGAAAATTTAGCAAAGGGGAAAAATAAAAAAGCAAATAGGTTTAAACCCGTTGTAAAGGTTTTAGGACCGTTTTATTTAGAAAAAGGTGCGTCTAAAAACCATAAAATTACATTGCCTAATTATATTGGCTCGGTAAGAACTATGGTTGTTGCTGGAGATATTGAAAAAGAGGCGTACGGAAATGCAGAAAAAACTACGCCTGTTAAAAAACCATTAATGGTGTTGGCAACGTTACCAAGAAAATTATCTCCTAAAGAAAAAGTGACACTTCCTGTTACTATTTTTGCGATGGATAAAAAAGTAAAAAATGTAACGGTAACGGTAAAAACAACCGATGGAATTCTAGTAGTTGGAAATAAAACGCAATCGCTAAATTTTGACAAACCTGATGAGAAAATGTTATATTTTGAATTGGATGTTTTAAAAGCAAATGGAATAAATACCGTAGAAATTATTGCTGCAGGTGGCGGAGAAAAATCTACTTATAAAGTAGAGTTGGATGTGATAAATCCGAATGTAATCACCTCTAAAATAATTGATAAAACTATTGAAGCAAATGAAACGCAAACCATTAATTTTGAATCTTTTGGTGTTGCAGGTTCTAATAAGGCAACTATAGAATTGTCTACCATTCCGGCAATTAATTTTACAGGAAGATTAGAATATTTAATTCAATATCCGCATGGGTGTTTAGAGCAAACAACATCAAGTATTTTTCCACAATTATTTTTGAATGATATTTTTGACTTATCATCAGAGAAAAAGCAACAAGTTCAAGAAAATATAGAAAAAGGCATTCAGAGATTAAGTAATTTTCAACAAGCAAACGGTGGTATGAGTTACTGGATTGGTGAGAATTACGCCAATGATTGGGGAACAAGTTATGCAGGTCATTTTTTATTAGAAGCAGCTAAAAAAGGATTTGTGTTGCCGTTAACGTTTAAAAGTAATTTTATCCGTTATCAGAAAAATGCCGCAAGAGATTGGCGTCCCAATGCTAGAAATTATCGAACAGATTTAGCGCAAGCGTATAGATTGTATACCTTGGCTTTAGCAGGAAGTCCAGACTTGGGAGCTATGAATCGTTTAAGAGAATTTAAACAAATTTCTAATGAAGCAAAATGGCGTTTGGCAGCTGCGTATGCAATGGTTGGCCAAAATGAAGCTAGTGAAGAAATTATGGGTACAGCAACTATAAATTTCCAAAGTTCTAAGTACAACTATTACACCTATGGTTCTGTAGATAGAAATAGAGCAATGGCATTAGAAACCATGTTAATTACCAATCATAAAGATATAAGGGACGTTGCAAAATCTATTGCAAAAGAACTTTCTAGTACTCGTTGGATGAGTACACAAAGTACCGCGTATAGTTTGTTGGCAATTGGTAAAATGGTTGCTAAAAACGGTGGCAAGGCAATTAACATTACTTACACGTCAAATGGAAAATCTGAAACTATAAAAACCAACAGTACCATTGCGCAAAGAAATTTGAATGTTAAAAATGGTGAGAATTCTATCAGTATTAAAAATGAAGAAAACAATGTAGTTTTTGCAAGAATTATAAATTCTGGAAAATTGCCTTTGGGTGATGAAACTAGTGAAAGTAGAGGTTTTAGCGCATCAGTAAGTTATAAAGACTTAAAAGGGAAAGCTATTAATGTAAATGAGTTAATGCAAGGACAAGATTTTGTTGCTGAGATTACGGTAAGCAACCCTAAAAATGAAACTGTAAAAGATGTTGCGTTAACACAAGTTTTTCCTTCTGGATGGGAAATTGTAAATACACGTTTTACAGATTTTGGCACAACTACAAAAAGTGAAGCGCGTTATACAGATATTAGAGATGATAGAGTTAATTTCTATTTTGATTTGAATCAGCAATCTAAAAAATCGGAAACAAAAACTTTTTCAGTTTTATTAAATGCTTCGTATTTAGGCAACTATTATTTACCAGGAATTCAGGTAGAAGCTATGTATGATAACGATTATTTGGTAAGAACTAAAGGCCGTTGGATTCAAGTTGTAAAGTAAAAGAGCATTTTTTGTGTAAAGCGAAGTACTATCTTCATAAAAAAGAGAACTTCTAAGAGTTGAAAAATGCTGCAAGGCCACCAAGACCTTGTAGGTATCTATCTAAAAAAAACAATAAATACCTACAAGGTTTTAAAAATCTTGGGGGATAAAACAATCTAAATTGAAAATTACAAATTACATAAAACGCAACAAAAAGAAAACAATATTTGTTGTTATTCTGTTGATTTTTTACGCTTTTTGTTTACCAACTAAATTGTTTACCAAACCTACTTCTACCGTAATTACAAGTAATAATGATGAGTTATTAGGAGCTTTAATTGCCCAAGATGGTCAATGGCGTTTTCCACAAAACGATGCTGTTCCGCAAAAATTTAAAACGTGTTTAGTGCAGTTTGAAGATGAATATTTTTACCAACATCCTGGGTTTAATCCTGTTTCAATTTTTAAAGCTTTAAAGCAAAATTTGCAAGATGGAAAAGTAAAAAGAGGCGGAAGTACTATCTCTCAACAAGTAATAAGATTAAGTAGAGATGACAGACCAAGAACCTATTTTGAAAAAATTAAAGAGTTGGTTTTAGCAACACGTTTGGAACTTAGAGTATCCAAAGAAAAAATTATTTCTTTTTGGAGTTCTAATGCTCCTTTTGGTGGAAATGTTGTGGGTTTAGATGCGGCTTCTTGGCGTTATTTTAATAGAAAAGCTTCCGATTTATCTTGGGCAGAATCAGCAACTTTAGCGGTGTTGCCCAATGCGCCAAACTTAATTTATCCAGGGAAAAATCAACATAAATTATTGGTAAAAAGAAACCGATTGTTAAAAAAGTTACTCACTAAAAAAGTGATAGATACGCTTACTTATGAATTATCAATTTTAGAAAGTTTACCCCAAAAACCATATCCTTTACCACAAATTACTCCTCATTTACTGCAAAAAATTAACCATACTAAAAACGGAAAGTTTGTAAAAACAACCATTGATAAAAAGTTGCAAAAACAAGTAAATGAAATTGTTAAAAATAATTATAATATACTGAAAAACAATGGTGTATTTAACATTTCTGTTTTGGTTTTAGATGTAAAAACGAGACGTGTTTTAACCTATGTTGGCAATTCTCCAACAGATAAAAAACATCAGAAAGATGTAGATGTAATAAACAAACCCAGAAGTACAGGTAGTATTTTAAAACCTTTTTTATATGCTGCCATGTTAGATAGTGGAGATTTACTTCCCAATACGTTAGTTGCAGATGTTCCTACAAATTATGGTTCTTATCAACCTACAAATTTCGATAAAAAGTATTCGGGTGCAATACCTGCAAAATTAGCGTTATCAAGGTCTTTAAATGTGCCAACAGTAAGAATGTTACAGTCATTTGGCTTAGAAAAATTTTATGATTATTTACAGAAGTTGAAGTTAAAAGACATTACTAAAAGTGCAAATTATTATGGTTTAACCTTGGCTTTAGGAGGTGCAGAAAGCAACCTCTGGGATTTGTGCAAAAGTTACGCAGCCATGGCAGGAACTTTAAATCATTATACAGAAAATTCGAGTAGATATTTTGAAAATGAATTTTGTGAACCTATTTTTTATGCCGATAAAAAAATTGATTTCGGAAAAAAAACTCCTCATAAAATTATTTTTGATGCTGCTTCCATTTATTTAACATTTCAGAGTTTAAAAGAAGTAAACAGACCCAATGCAGAAGAAAATTGGGAGTTTTTTGATTCATCAAAGCAAATTGCTTGGAAAACAGGAACAAGCTTTGGGTTTAGAGATGCTTGGGCAATTGGTACTACCAAAGATTTTGTGGTTGGTGTTTGGGTTGGTAATGCAGATGGTGAAGGTAGAGCAGGTTTAGTAGGTGTGCAAACTGCGGGGCCTATTCTTTTTGATGTTTTTGATAAGTTGCCGAATGCAACATGGTTCGAAAAACCTTTTGATGAAATGCAAGAGGTAGAAATTTGTACTAAAAGTGGTTATAGAGCAAGTCTTATTTGTGAAGAAAAAAAGTTGGAGTTTATTCAATTAAGTGGTTTAAAAACAGCTCCTTGCCCGTTTCATATTTTAGTGCATGTAGATAAAAATGAACAATATCAAGTAAATACTTCTTGTGAGAATTTAGATGCCATAAAACAGAAATCATGGTTTGTGTTACCGCCACTTCAATCTTATTATTATCAAGAAAAAAATCCATTTTATAAGCCTTTACCATTGTATAGAAATGGTTGTTTGGGTGACGTACAAAACAGTATGAAATTTATGTATCCAACAGAAAAAAGTACTATTTTTTTACCCAAAGACTTTGATGGAAATAAGAATGAACTCGTTCTTAAAGTTGCTCATTCTAATAAAGAAGCGACACTTTTTTGGTACATAAACAACACATTTATGGCATCAACAAAAGAAATTCATCATTTTGCAATGAAATCGAAAGTTGGGAATTTTACAATTTCTGTAACGGATAATTTTGGAAATGAAATACATGAACAAGTAACTATTAAAGAGTAAGAATTTTGCTAGAAATCTTTAGATTTTTATTAACAAAAAATCATATTTTTTTCGTCACCTTTGTAGTCTAAAGTTTCGTAAAATGAAGATTTATCCAATAGAAACAGGTAATTTTAAGCTTGATGGTGGCGCAATGTTTGGTGTTGTTCCAAAATCTATTTGGCAAAAAACCAATCCGGCAGATGATAATAATTTAATTGATATGACTATGCGTTGCCTACTTATTGAAGACGGCAATCGGTTAATACTTGTAGATACGGGTCTTGGAAATAAACAATCGGATAAATTTTTTGGTTACTATTTTTTGTTTGGTGATTTCTCGTTAGATGCTTCTTTGGCAAAATACGGATTTCATAGAGATGATATAACCGATGTGTTTTTAACACATTTACATTTTGATCATTGTGGTGGTGCCATTGAATTTAATTCGGATAAAACATTGTTGCAACCTGCTTTTAAAAATGCAAAATTTTGGTCTAATGACAATCATTGGAAATGGGCAACAAAACCAAATCCAAGAGAAAAAGCATCATTTTTAAAAGAGAATATTAATCCTATTCAAGAAAGTGGTCAACTAAATTTTATACACAGTAACGCCAAAGACCAAATTGGTTTTGATGTTTTATTTATGAATGGCCACACAGAAAAACAGATGTTACCAAAAATAGAATACCAAGGGAAAACTATAATTTTTATGGCAGATTTATTGCCAACTATTGGGCATATTCCGCTTCCGTACGTTATGGGCTATGACACTAGACCTTTGTTAACGATAAAAGAAAAAGCCGCTTTTTTAAATGAAGCAGCAAACTACAATTACTATCTTTTTTTAGAACATGATGCATACAATGAAATTTGTACAGTAAAGCATACAGAAAAAGGAGTTCGATTAAAAGAAACACACAAATTTACAGATATTTTTAATTAAGAGAAAAGATTATGAAGGTATTAAAATCTATATTTTTTACTGCCACTGCATGTTTAGTTTTTACTAGTTGTGCAACATCTTTAGCGACTATTCCGGTGCCAAAAGGAGTGGAAACTGTGGTAAATGTTACGGCTAAAAAAGGAAGTTTATCTGAAGATGAAATGAATAGATGGAGTCATGCAGATTTGGAAAAAGATTCAATTCCTGGCATGAGCATAGACAAAGCATATCAATTTTTAGAAGGAAAAAAAGGGGTAGAAGTTGTAGTTGCCATTGCAGATTCTGGAATTGATGTTGAGCATGAAGATTTAAAGGATGTTGTTTGGACAAACCCAAAGGAAATTGTAGGAAATAATATTGATGATGATCAAAATGGTTATGTAGATGATATACATGGTTGGAATTTTTTAGGAAACAAAGAAGGTAAAATTATTCATGCAGATCAATTAGAGATTACCAGAATTGTAAAAAAAGGAATGCATAAGTTTGGAGATAAAAAAGCTTCTGAAATTTCTAAATCTGATAAAAATGAATTTCAAGAATACCTAGAATTAAAAGAAAAATTTGATAAAGTAGCTAATAAAAAAGCTACGGAATTAGAAAATTTAAAGAAAACAAAAGAAAGAATTGAGCAAATAGAAGGAAATTTTGTTGCTGTTAAAAATTTAATTGGTGATAAAACTATTTCAATAGAAAACTTAAAAAATATTAAACCTACTGGCATACAAAGTGCATCTCAAATTTCAGATGTTATTAATTTACTGAAAAATGGAATCACAGAGGAGGGTTTAGAAGATTATAAAAAAGGTTTTTTAGAGTATAAGTCTGGTATTGAAAGTGAAAAAGGTTACGATTTAGATTTTAATGCTCGTCAAACTTTAGGGGATAATATGAATGATATTAATGATAAATTTTATGGAAACAATAATGTCATTGGATCTAAAGAATTAGAAATTCATGGTACACATGTGGCAGGTATTGTAGCCGCTTCTAGAAATAATAATAAAGGTGTAAATGGTGTGGCTGATCATGTAAAAATTATGGCCGTAAGAGTTGTGCCAGATGGTGATGAGCACGATAAAGATGTAGCTTTAGGAATACGATATGCAGTTGATAATGGTGCAAAAATTATAAACACTAGTTTCGGAAAATCATATTCGCCAAACAAAAAATGGGTACATGATGCTATAAAATATGCTGCAAAAAAGGATGTTTTAATTGTAAATGCTGCTGGAAATTCTCATAAAAATATTGATATTGATATCTCATACCCAAATGATACTGCTGGTTTAGAAAATGAAATTTCTGATAATTTCTTAACCATAGGAGCAATTAATGTAAATTACGATGAAAATTTACTTGCTAGTTTTACAAATTATGGTAAAAAAAATGTAGATGTTTTTGCACCTGGTGTAAATATTTATGCAACTTTTCCATCAGATAATTACAAAGCAATTAGTGGTACTTCTATGGCGTCTCCTGGTGTTGCAGGGGTTGCAGCGTTGGTGCGTTCTTATTATCCGCAGTTATCTGCTAGCCAAGTTAAGCACATTATTATGAACTCTGGTACAAAAGTAAATCTAGAAGTATTAAAACCAGGGTCTAAAGATGAAAAAATACCCTTCGGAGATTTATCTGTTTCTGGAAGAATTGTAAATGCTTACAGTGCATTAAAAATGGCAGATAGTCTTGTAAATCAAAAATAATTAATCAATTAATTGATGTTTTTTCATCATGCTTTTATCAACATTAAACCAACTAAAATGAGAAAAAAATTTCTTTTACTACTTACAATAGCATTTCTTTTTTCCTGTGCCCAAACAAAAAATGTTACTTTAAAAGAGTTGTTTTTTTCAAAGAATAACGTGTATTGGCAACAGCATGTTTCCTATAAAATGGATATTGATGTAGATGTAAATAAATATCAATACAAAGGAAAACAAACTTTAGTATATACTAATAATTCGCCAGACGATTTAGAGAAAGTGTTTTATCACTTATATTTTAATGCTTTTCAACCAGGTTCCCAAATGGATGTTAGGTCTTTAAATATTAAAGATCCAGACAAAAGAGTTGGTGATAGAATTAGTAAATTACAGCCAAATGAAATAGGATTTATTAAAGTAAATTCTTTATTGCAAAATGGCGCGGCTGTTTCTTTTGATACGGTAGGTACAATATTAGAAGTACAATTAAATAAGCCTATTAAATCTGGTGAAAGCGTTACTTTAGAAATGACTTTTGATGCACAAGTACCTGTTCAAATACGTAGATCTGGTAGAAATAGTAAAGAAGGAGTTGCCTTGTCTATGTCTCAATGGTATCCTAAGTTAGCAGAATATGATTTTCAAGGTTGGCACACACCACCATATATTGCAAGAGAATTTCAGGGAGTTTGGGGAGATTTTGATGTAACCATTCATATTGATAAAAAATATACTGTTGGTGGTACGGGATATTTACAAAATCCACAAGAAATTGGTCATGGATATGAAGATGAAACTAAAAAGTTAAATTTGCCAAAAGGCGATAAATTATCTTGGAATTTTAAAGCGCCAAATGTGCATGATTTTACATGGGCAGCAGACCCAGAATACATTCACGATGTTTTAATAATGGAAAATGGAATTGATTTACATTTTTTATACAAGAAAGATCTTGAGGATACCTATTTAAAAAATTGGAAAAATTTTCAGCCTAAAGTTGCTGAATTGATGACTTATTTTAGTCAAAATGTAGGTCAATATCCATATAAGCAGTATTCAGTTATACAAGGTGGAGACGGAGGAATGGAATATGCAATGTCTACATTAATTACAGGTAAACGTAAATATGGTAGTCTTGTTGGCGTAACCGCTCATGAATTGGCGCATACTTGGTTTCAGTTTTTATTGGCTTCAAATGAGAGTTTACATCCTTGGATGGATGAAGGTTTTACATCTTATATTTCTAACAAAGCAGAAAATGAAATTTTGCAGGAAAATAAAGAAAATCCGCATTCTGGTGCTTATAAGGCCTATAAAACTATTGTTGCAAAGGGGTCTGAAGAAACGCTTACTACGCACGCAGATAGATACCATACAAATTGGGCTTATGGTACCGCTAGTTATTCTAAAGGTAATATATTTTTAAGTCAATTAGAATATGTAATTGGTTCAGAAAACGTTGCAAAAGGGCTGCAAAAATACTTTACAGATTTTAGTTTTAAGCATCCAACACCAAATGATATTACTAGAACTATGGAAAAAATTTCTAGTATTCATTTAGGTTGGTATTTAAACGAATGGACAGAAACCACCCATACAATAGATTATGGAATAAAATCTGTTGAAGGACAAAAAATTACATTAGAAAGAATTGGTCAAATGCCAATGCCAATAGACGTTACAGTACAATATGTTGATGGAAGTGTACAGAACTTTAATATTCCGTTAGAAATTATGAGGGGAAGTAAACCAACAACAGCAACAGTCTTAACAGATTGGGGTTGGGCAAACCCAACATATTCTTTTAAAGTTGCTAAAGAAGTTAAATCTGTTACCATTGATAAAAGTGGTTTAATGGCAGATATTAATAAAGATAACAATATTTTTGGGGAGAAAAAAAAACTTTAATACTCAATTTTAGTTCTTTTCTTAACTACTTTAAAATAGGGGTAAGGCATGTTTTAAGGTTTTCTTATTTAAATTATATCTTATTTCTTATATTATCAGTAATTGTATTTAATTTTAAACAATGGAAAAAGCTACTTTGGTTGGTTATTTCAATAGTTTTAAGTTATTTTATAGCTATTATTTTAGCTGTTTATGGCAATGTTGTGCCACAACTACCTATTATTAAATTTTTAATTCTATTAACTATTTTTTCTTTGGCGATTAAAAATATTTGGGGAAGTTTTCATTCTTTTAAAAATACAGAGAAATATATTTTTTTGCATGCAGTTTTATTTGCTTTTTTTAACGGGTTAGGTTCTTCAAGTGTGTTGTTATTAAATTTAGAAAGTAATGAAAGTGAGTTTTTTCCTATTATTGAAGTCGTTTTAGGAACCGGAGCATCTGTATTTCTTATGGTTTTAGGGTTGATAACTGTATTCACTTTTTTAAGACTAATTCCTAAGGTTAGTAAGATAAATAGCACCATAATTTGCTCGCTTATTATTATTGGAATAATTTTACCAAAAATAATAGGTCAAATTTTTTAATATGTAGCGTTCTAAAAGTTCAGACTTTTAATTAATTAACCCCTCAATTTCCTCATTAGGAATAAAGCCTTTTAGCATTAAAATTACGCCACAAACTATTAGAATAATTCCCATAAATCTTTTTAATCTGTAAATTACTCGTGGGGTCATTTTACTTTTTAACTGTTTTGCTAATAAAATTTTACCTAAATCTGTAACAGCATATCCTAAAATTATAGTGGCAAAATACCAAAAAATTGCAGATTGATTCATCTTTAAAGTAGGGCCAATAACTAAAACGGTACCCAACCAAAAAGCCAAAACACCCACATTTATAAAGTTTAGGAAATAACCTTTAAAAAAAAGTTTTATATAATTATTTTTAATTGGCACTTCCATTATTTGAGCAGATTCTAGAGCTTCTTTTTTGTTTTGTTTGTTTAAATACGTAATTAATCCATAAATAATAAGAACCAAGCCACCAATAAAAAATAACCTTGGGTCGTCTTTAATTTTTTCTAAGAAAGATCTACTGCCGTAATATGCTATTAGAATAAAGGAAACATCACCTAAAAGAACACCAATATCAAAGGCTATTGCGGCTCTAGCGCCTTTTAAAATACTGGTTTGTATCAACATAAAAAAAACAGGTCCTATCATAAAAGCCATGAAAAATCCTATTAAAAAAGCGTTTTTAAAGTCGTAAATATCCATTTTTTAAAAATACTATTTTTTAATTGAAGGGTAAAAAGAAAGGATGGAAAAACCATCCTTTACTATTAAAATTTTATAAATGTTTAGTTAGATTTATCCTTTAAACATCATCAAAATCTATCTTTATCTTAGATGTTGTGGGGTGTGCTTGACATGTTAAAACCAAGCCTTCATCAATTTCACTATCTGTTAAAATTGAGTTTTTAATCATCACCGCTTTTCCTTCAGTAATTTTACCCAAACAAGAACTACAAACGCCACCTTGACAAGAATACGGAGCATCTAAATCATTACGTAAACTTGCAGCCAAAATATTGTCTGTTTGTTCCATTGTAAATGTTGTTTCCTCGTCATCTAATAAAACAGTTACTTCTGTAGTTCCTTCTTTTATTTCGGAAACAGCTTCTTCATCAACAGTAACCGTAAATAATTCAAAATGAATATGCTCTTTTTTAAAACCTCGTTCAGCAAGTGTTTCAGAAACTTCATTTATCATGCTTTCTGGTCCGCATAAAAATGCAGCATCAAAAGAGGTGGTTTTATAACTATTATTAATGTAAAAATTAGTGTGAGCTTTATCTATTCTACCAAATAATGAACCTTCTAGTTGTTCTCTACTACAAATGTAATGTAGGTTAAAACGTTCTGGATTTGCTTCTTTTAAAGCATCTAATTCTTCTTTAAAAATAGTATCTGCAACTGTTTTATTTCCGTAGATTAATGTAAAAGTAGATGTTTTTTCGTTTGCTAAAACATCTTTAATCATAGACAGAATTGGTGTAATTCCTGAGCCAGCAGCAAAGGCGATATAATTTTTATGTGCTTTTGATTTTAATATAAAGGTACCTTCTGGTTCTGAAATTTCTATAAAATTTCCCGATTTTAATTCTGAGGTTGCGTAGGTAGAAAATGTACCATTTTCTACAGCTTTAATGGTTACTTTTATATAATTATCGGTAGGTGAAGAACAGATAGAATAGGCTCTTCTAACTTCTTTGCCGTTAATTGTTTTTTTAAGTGTTAAGTATTGTCCAGAATGAAATGCAAATTTCTCTTTTAAATTTCCGGGTATTTTAAATACAAGAGAAACCGCATCTGCGGTTTCTCTAATTACTTCTTGTATGCTTACTTTATGAAATGTTGCCATTAAAAATGTGTATTTTACACCAAATTATTTGCTATTAAATATTCGGCAATTTGTATTGTGTTTGTAGCTGCACCTTTACGTAAGTTGTCTGCAACTATCCACAAATTTAAGGTATTTTCTTGAGATTCATCTCTTCTAATTCGTCCAACAAATACTTCATCTTTATTATGAGCATTTATTGGCATCGGATATACGTTATTTGCCAAGTCATCTTCTACAATAACACCAGGTGTTTCACTTAATATCTGGCGTACTTCAGCCAAATCAAAATCATTATGAAACTGAATATTTACAGCCTCAGAATGCCCACCAGCAGTAGGTATTCTAACAGCAGTAGCAGTTACAGAAAAAGAATCGTCACGTAAAATTTTCTTTGGTTCTTTTACCAATTTCATTTCTTCTTTGGTATAACCGTTTTCTAAGAAAACATCACAATGAGGTAAGGCATTTCTACCAATTTTATGAGGATACGCCATTTCACCATCAATACCAGCCTCTTCATTATCTAATTGTTGTACTGCTTTTACACCCGTACCAGAAACAGATTGATAGGTAGAAATTACCACACGTTTCATTTTATATTTTAAATGCAAAGGAGACAAAGCCATTACTAACTGAATAGTAGAACAGTTAGGGTTTGCTATAATTTTGTCATCAGCAGTTAAAACATCACCGTTAATTTCTGGAACCACCAATTTTTTTGTTGGATCCATTCTCCATGCAGAAGAATTATCAATTACCGTTGTACCAACTTCTGCAAATTTAGGAGCCCATTCTAAAGAAGTGTCTCCACCAGCAGAAAACAATGCCACATCTGGTTTCATATTTACCGCGTCTTGCAAAGTTACAATGGTGTATTCTTTACCTTTATAAGATAATTTTTTACCAGCAGATCTTTCAGATGCAACAGGTATTAATTCTGTTATTGGTAAATTACGCTCTTCTAAGACTTTTAACATTACTGTGCCAACCATTCCAGTTGCGCCAACTACAGCTATTTTCATCCGTATATAATTTAATTTAGATTTCTGATTTTGCCTACTCAGGCAAGTTTTTTTTAATGTGCCTTAAAATAGTTTTAAGACGTACTTATAATATTTATGCTGCAAAGATGCTAAAAAAAAACACGAATTAAATTACTTAAAACCCTATAAATAAACCAAAGTTTAAAATTACAGCACAAATTTTTCTATTGTTTAAAATTAAACAGGTTGATGTAAAATTAAAATAAACCAAGTTTTCAATTTTTTTTAGAAGCTATTTCCAGCATGGAGTTTATCTTGAGCGCTGTCGAAAGGCACTCGCTTTTTTTAGTGTGTTCTGGATACATTTTTCCTTCCTTCGTCAGAAAAATCACTCGAAGAGACACTAGAAAAGAACTCAAACAAAGGCTTCAATCTGAGCTAAACTTGTTTACTAGCTACTTTGATTACTGCGTAAAACCTATGAAATCCCTGATGAAAGTCATAAAATTTGTTTCTAAAATTTGTAACTTTGCAATCACAAAAACTGAAACAAATTCAGTTTAAAACGTTAAACCTAATTAGTATAGCATGCAACTGTACAATAAGTTAAGCGCCAAAGAACGCGCTGCATTAATTGATGAAGCTGGCAAGGACCGCCTCACAATATCCTTCTATCAATATTATAAGATAGAAAACCCACAATTATTTAGAGATAAGTTATTCTTAGAATGGAATGAATTGGATGTTTTAGGTAGAATTTACGTTTCTTATGAAGGTATAAACGCTCAATTATCTGTTCCGTCAGAAAACTTTTATGCCTTAAAAGACCAGTTAGACAGTATTTCTTTTTTAAAAGATATACGTTTAAATGTTGCTGTTGAGCAGGATAATAAATCGTTTTTAAAGCTAAAAGTAAAAGTTAGAAACAAAATTGTTGCCGATGGTTTAAATGATGCCACTTTTGATGTTACCAACAAAGGCGTTCATTTAAATGCGCAAGAATTCAATGCAATGTTAGCAAATCCAGATACGGTTTGTGTAGACATGCGTAACCATTACGAAAGTGAAATTGGTCATTTTGATGGTGCTGTAACTCCAGATGTAGATACTTTTAGAGATTCTTTAGATATTATAGAAGAAGACTTAAAAGACAACAAAGAAGACAAAAATTTGTTGATGTATTGTACTGGCGGAATTCGTTGTGAAAAGGCATCTGCGTATTACAAACACAAAGGTTTTAAAAACGTTTTTCAATTAGAAGGCGGTATTATAGAATACACACGTCAGGTAAAAGAAGAAGGAATAGAAAATAAATTTATTGGTAAAAATTTTGTTTTTGATCATAGAAGAGCAGAACGTATTACAGAGGATGTTGTTGCTAATTGTCATCAATGTGGTACACCCTGTGATACGCATACAAACTGCGCAAATGAAGCCTGTCATTTATTATTTATTCAATGTGATGAATGTTCAGAAAAAATGGAAAATACCTGTTCTACAGATTGTCAAGAAATAATTCAGTTGTCTTTTGAGGAGCAAAAAGAACTCAGAAAAGGCAAAGGAAACAGCAATAAAATCTTTAAAAAAGGAAGATCGGAAGTTTTAAAGTTTAAGAAGTAAGACATGCAAAAAATCGAATTAATGGCGCCTGCTGGTAATTTTGAATCTATGCAGGCTGCTTTGGATAATGGTTGCGATTCTATTTATTTTGGAGTAGAGCAACTAAATATGCGCGCAAGAGCATCTATCAATTTTACTTTAGATGATTTAGAAGAGATTTCTAAACGATGTTCAGAAAAAAATGTAAGAACCTACTTAACGCTAAATACAATTATTTACGATCATGATTTATCAATAGTAAAAACATTGATAAAACGTGCAAAAGAAGCAAATATTACTGCTGTAATTGCTATGGATCAGGCGGTAATTTCTATGGCTCGTGAACAGCAAATGGAAGTGCATATTTCTACGCAAATAAACATTACAAACATAGAAACGGTTAAGTTTTATGCACTATTTGCAGATACTATTGTGTTAAGTAGAGAGTTGAGTTTACGACAAGTAAAAAAGATTACAGAAGATATAGAAAAAGAGCAAATAAAAGGGCCTTCTGGAAGATTAATAGAAGTTGAAATTTTTGGTCATGGAGCTTTGTGTATGGCGGTTTCTGGTAAATGTTATATGAGCTTACATTCGCATAATTCATCGGCAAACAGAGGTGCTTGCAAGCAAAATTGCAGAAAAAAATATACGGTAATCGATCAAGAAACTGGTTTTGAAATGGAGTTGGATAATGAGTATATTATGTCTCCAAAAGATTTGTGTACCATCGATTTTTTAGACCAAGTTGCAGATGCAGGAATCAAAGTTTTAAAAATTGAAGGTAGAGGAAGAGCTCCAGAATATGTTGCCAAAGTAATTAAATGTTACAGAGATGCCATTGATAGTTTGGCAAACGGAACCTACGATAAAGAAAAAGTAATTTCTTGGATGCAAGAATTAGAAAAAGTCTACAATCGTGGTTTTTGGAATGGCTATTATTTAGGTCAGAAATTAGGAGAATGGAGTAAAGAATCTGGCTCACATGCCACGCAAAAGAAAGTCTATGTAGGCAAGGGAGAACATTATTTTGATAAAGCTAAAATTGGTCAGTTTAAAATTGATGCGTACGATGTAAATATTGGTGATACAATTCTAATAACTGGTCCTACAACAGGTGCGCAAGAAATGGAATTGAAGCAAATGTTTGTAAATGATAAACCTTCAGAAAAAGCCACAAAAGGAGATGAAGTTACCATGAAATTAGACTTCAAAATAAGAAGATCAGACAAGTTGTACAAGATTGTAAAAACAGAATTCGCAGAAAAGGAATGGTTGTAATTACATTACAAAGAAACAAATGTATTGGTTGCAATTACTGTGTAGAACTTGCTCCAAGTCAGTTTCAAATGTCTAAAAAGGACGGGAAATCTGTGTTATTACATTCTGTAGAGAAAAAAGGTTTTTTTACCGTAAAATCTTTTGATGAATCTATTTTTGATTGTTCTATTGAAGCAAAAAAGGCATGCCCTGTTAATATTATTGAGGTAAAACAAATTTAATAAGTACACAAATTATAAAGAAAGTCCTCATTTTGAGGTCTTTTTTTATGAAATAAAATGATTTAAACGCTATATTTTTCCTCGGCTACTGCAAGAAGAAGCTGTAAGTTTTTAACATTAATTTGTTTTCGGCTTACCGAAATGGCTCCACACTTTTTTAGCTCTTGAATATGTCTGTTAACTACCGCTCTTGTAGTACCAATTAAACCAGCAATTTCTTCGTTAGGAAGATTATTGATTAATTCTAATTTTCGAGTTTCTCCATTAATGTTTTTTAAAAGCAACTTGGCCAGGCGAACTAAAGTACTATGCAATGTAACGTCAGTTGCTGCATTCATTAATTGTTGCATTCTTTCGCCTAAATAATGCATTATTGCTTTATGTCCCTCCGGATTTTGATGTATCCAATGTCGCATTTGGTCTACGGGTATTTTTAATACTTCTAAAGGATCTATTGCTTCCCAATAAACATCATGAGGTTTGGTGTCTAATAAAGACAATACATCAAAAACATCTCCTGCAGATAGTACAAAAACGGTATGTTCTCTTCCAGTATCAGGATTCGATTTAAACACTTTAAGTCTTCCGGAAATGATAAAGTGAAATGTATAGGAAACTTCTAAACTACTTTTAAAACTTTTTGCAACCCAAAATTCTGGGGTCATGGATTCCAATAATTCTTCAATGGATGTAGTATTGAAACTGCTATAAAAAGAAGAGTTTATTAAAGCCTGCTTATATAATGAAAATTGGTCGTTGCTTTTGAGCATTATTTTTTTTAATAAGATGGTAAGATACTTAAATTCTATATAATGAATACGCTAAAGAAATGGAGCAATTAGTTTTAATTTTCATAAATTTCCTCTATTTACTAAATATGCCTGTTTATGAATAGTATTTCAAAGTATTGAAAACCTAGTATTTATGATTTTTTTTATTTGTACAGTTCATAACCTTGTATTGAACGAAAAGAGATATTCCGAGAAAAGTACTTCGATAATCAAAGTCTTAAATAGAATTCATGTTTATTCTTTACATTAAAACTCCAATGTTTTAGTGTGCCAATTGGATAAAGAATAACATTAAAAATGGGTTAAACAGCATTATTATAATTGTGGCTATTTGTTAGTTAAATTATTCTTAATTCAACTTTCATGCTACTTAAGTAGCTGTAGCTGTTCCTTTAAATAGATAAATTTGTATGTCCATTTGGTTTTGGTGGTACTCTGATGGTAAAATTTTATTTACTTTATAAGGAAATTTATATTTTAAGGGTAATCATAAAACTATTTTATTATTTCAATAGATAAAAAGAATATTGAAAAATGTAATTGGAGAAATTAATTAAATACATTTGTGTAACTTATTGTAATTCTATACTTTAAATGAAAAACAGAATTTTAATCCTATTAAGTTTTATTACATTTAACCTTTCATTGTTTGGCCAAAAAGGCTTGCCAATTAAGATAAATGATTCTAATATTAAGCCATTAATGTCTCTAAATGATGCGAATTTACAAGCTAGTTTAGAGAAAGAACTCAACGCAAATCCTAAGTGGAAAAGTTTAATTGCTAATAAAAAAATGGCTGTTGGTATTGTTGATTTAAGTGATACAAATAATGTAAGATATACCAGCGTAAATGGCAATTATATGATGTATGCTGCTAGTTTGCCTAAAATAGCCATTCTATTGGCTGCCATGGATGCTATTGAAAACGGAGAGCTCAATGAAACACTTGAGGTTAAAGCCGATATGCGATTGATGATTAGTAAATCTAGCAACCAAGCCGCTACTAAAATGATTGATAGAGTTGGGTATGACAAGATTGAAAGCGTAATGACAGATCCAAAATATATGTTTTATGATGAAGATCATGGTGGTGGGTTATGGGTTGGTAAACGTTATGGAGGTAGTGGAGATACTCATAGAGAACCTCTTAAAAACTTGAGTCATGCAGCAAGCGTTAGTCAAGTTTGTAGATATTATTATTTATTGGCTCATGGTAAATTGGTGAATGAAAAGCGTTCTAAGCAAATGTTAGAAATTATGGGTAACCCAGAATTACATCATAAATTTGTTAATACGGTTGAGGAAATAGCACCCAATGCAAAATTATTTAGAAAATCGGGTTCTTGGAAAACCTATCATTCAGATTCTATTTTGGTTTGGGGAAATGACCCTAAAAGGCGTTATATTTTGGTAGCATTAGTTGATAACCCTAATGGTGAGCAAATTATAAGAGGATTAGTTAAACCTATAGAAAGAGCACTAAAAACAAGAAAGGTTTCAAGTAAAAAGTAATCTTTATATGGGCTTGCCTAATAATACAAAATACTAGTAATTTTAGTTAATATCTTCATGCAATGTGTTAGTTTTGTATACCAATTATTATACAGAGTTTTTTAAATAAAATTGAATTAACCTAGCCCATGTCAATTATTTATACGCTTAAATTATTCATTCTTAAAGTTTTTGATTTAAAAGAAGAGGAGTTGAAAAAAACTCTTTTACTTCAGCTTAATATATTTATAATTATTACAACACTATTAATTATAAAGCCAACGGTTAATTCATTATTTCTTTCAGAACTTACTTCAGATGCTCTACCATTAGGCTATGTTTTAACAGCCATATTTGCCATTGTTGGGTATCATTTTTATGACAGAGCTTTAGAGAAATATGCTTTAAATATTATTATAGACCGTACAATTATGGGGTCTGTAATCTCTTTAATTCTATTTGCCGTGGCTTTTAATTTTAATCTCGCAAAGGATGTGTTGTTATTCATTCCCTATGTGTGGATTGCCATTTTTGGATTATTAACAGCCTCTCAATTCTGGATTTTAGCAAATCTTGTTTATAATGTACGCGAAGCAAAACGTGTTTTTGGTTTTATTGGTGCTGGTGCTATTGCTGGTGGTATTTTTGGAGGTTATTTAACATCTTTATTAACTAATTTTTTAGAAACAGAAGATTTATTATTTGTTGCGGCTGTTTTGCTATTGGGTTGTATTCCCATAACAAGATATATTTGGAAGCATGAAGTGGTGAAGTTAAACCCTTTTCAGGTATCATTAAGAATAACACCAAAAGGAGATTCTCCAATTAGACTTATTAAACAATCAAAATTATTAAGTTTAATTGCTGTTGTAATTGGTATTAGTGTCTTGGTAGCAAAACTAGTTGATTATCAATATAGTGATTATGCATCAAGATTAATTACAGACCAAGAAGAACTCACGTCTTTTTTCGGGTTTTGGTTTTCTACGCTAAGTGTTATTTCATTATTAATACAGTTGTTTTTAACAAAACGAATTGTGGGAACTTTTGGTGTAGGTAAATCATTATTGTGGTTGCCTTCTGGAATTTTAATAGGGTCTGTTTTATTGTTCTTAATACCTCAATTATGGGTTGTTGTATTTATAAAAATAGTTGATGGTAGTTTAAAACAGTCTGTAAATAAGGCAGCTACAGAATTACTATCAATACCTATTCCTATAGAAATAAAGAAAAAAACCAAAACGTTTACAGACGTTGTAGTTGATAGTATTGCAACGGGTTTAGCTGGTTTTATTTTAATATTTTTAATTAACGGATTGGATATTCCTTCTATTTATATCAGTATCATTATAATTGCTTTAATTATAATTTGGTTGTATTTTATTTATCATCTAAGAAGAGCATATATTACTGCTTTTAAAGGTTTGTTTGAGGAAAAAAGCAACGTAAAAAAAGAGAAGAGTAGCAGTAAAGTTGAGGTAAACATTACGTCTATTGTAGATACAGTACAACGTATTTTAACTTCGGGTAACGAGCATCAAATTTTACACATGCTTCAAAAAACATTAGAAGTTAAGGATGAACGTTTTTTTGTTGCTATTAAAAATCTTTTAAGCCATTCTTCATCTAAAGTAAAGGTGTTAGCTATTGAAAACTTATACTTTTTAAAATCTGAAAACTTATGTGATAGTATCGAGTCCATGGTTTTTGATGATAATCAAGAAGTAACTACAACAGCTTTTCGATATTTGGTAAAACATTATAAGAATAATACGGTTGAACTTTTTAGTACCTATTTAGAAAGTGAAGACAAAACCATTAAAAATGCAGCACTTGTTGGTCTTTCTTCTGAATTAAGAAATAATGTGGTGCTTCAAAATAGATTTAGTTTAGAGCAGAGAATTGAAAATGCCTTAGTTGAATTCAATAATATGTCAAGTGATATTGACAGAACCTATAAAATGCAAGCTATTCTTGATGCAATAGGCTACTCAAGGTTAGAACGTTTTTATAATGTGATTAGGGCAGAACTTAATTCTGAAAATGTAGAAATACGTAAAACAGCTATTTTAAGCGCTTCAAAAACCTTAGACAAACAATTTATAGATCTTATCATTAGTCATTTGTCAATTAAAGAAACTCGTAAACAAGCTGTTGATGCGCTGTTTTTTTATGGAGAATCTATGATTGATATTTTATTTAATAAGGTTAAAAATGAATTAGTTGATAATGAAGATGTTCCTTTTGTGGTTACAACTATTGAAAAATACGCTTCACAAAAGGCTATTAAAAAATTAATGCAATTGACACAGGGAACGGAACACCTCATAAAAATTGAGGCTATTGAAGCCGTAAAACGATTAAAATGGAAATATCCTTATTTAGTCATAAAAGATCGTTTTATTATTGATACTATTTTAGATGAATGTTACTTGTATCAAAACACACTTTCGGTGATTCATTCTCAAATAATTATTCAGTATAAGAAGAAAAATCAGAACCCGGAAACAGAAGAAAATAAAGCAAGAAATGCACTTATTAATTTATTGGAACAACGTTTGGATAGGCAATTAGAACGTATGTTCCGTCTACTAGGAATTAAATATCCACCAAAAGATATAGACCCTATTTTTAAGACCATTTTAAATGGTAAGGAAGCGCAACGCAATCATGCCATTGAATTTTTAGATAATATACTAGATAAGCAACTTAAAAAAGAATTAATTCCTGTGGCAGAATCAATTTTATTTGAAATGAATTCCGAAGAAAAAATAAAGAAACTCAACGTTAAAATATTAAGCGAAACTGAATGTTATCATGCGCTTTTAAAACGAAAAGATTTCAAACTTAAATTATCTGTATTGTATCTTTTAGAAAAAACTAAAAATCCTACTTTTAATTCACTTCTTCAAATGGTGATTCAAACCGATTCAAACGAAAAAATAAAACAACGAGCTGAAGAAATTTCAGCTATTGTCTAATCACTTTATCAATACTAGCAGCTAGCATCATGTGGTCTGTAGCTGAATTTTTGCGTAATACATTCGTCATTAACACCACAATGTAATTACAATTATCAGGATGTTCTACAATGGCTACAGAGTTCATGAAATTTTGAACATTGCCCATATATTTTCCGCAGGCTTCACCATTACTTCTATCACATTTATACAAACTCCCCGATTTAAAATATACCGCTGCTTCTTTTAATACCGGTGATTGTGCGTATCTAATGCGTCTGTCGGTCATGTACATTAAACGCTTCATTTCTAAGCTAGATTTCTCATCTATAACATTTCCTTGTTCAAGTTGTACTAAAAATTTCATTAAGCCAATAGTAGTTCCAATACTTCCGCCTTTGTCACCTACATACGTGTTGGCACCTCTTGTGAAAAAGCTACCCAAACGCCATTCATCATGTGTAATTCCTAATTTTCTTAAGGGTAAATTAACCACATCATTACCAATATCTGTCAATTCTTTTTTGTTAGCTGTTTTAAAATAAGCATCAGCTTCCTCTTGTGTTAATGTTGGGTATTTATTACCAAAAACCTGCATTAAAAGCACTTCTCGCCAAACAATACTAGCGGCTCCGTTATTACTAACAGATAACATGTGGTCTGCCCATTCGAAAAGGGTAAACACATCGCTAGCAATTACTTGTCGTTTTACTAATTTTTGAGTTTCTATGTTATAAATAGGAATGGTGTGTTCATCCGTCAAGCCCCATACACCTGCTTTTACAGATTTAGTACGCAGTAATTTTAATCGATTTTCAAAATCATTTGGATAAATTTTTGACAATTGGTTGAATAACCCAACTAAAACCGCTAGTTTACCAACGCTTCCTGGTTGATAACCCGCTGTTTCATTTCGTTGAGCAAATCGTATGTGGTTTATGTCTGAAAAATCTAAAACCGCTAATGAATAACTCTTATCTAAACCTCTAAATAAATTACTAATCTCTTTTTGAAAAGGTTCATTCACTTTTAAATAAGACTGTACGCTGTCATTCTTTTTTGAAAGTAAATTCAATTTAATATCCATATAAGATTTTAAAGCACCAGCAGGAAGTGCCGAAGGATCTTTAAGTTCGCCACTTTTTATGAGTTCTAAACGTTTTAAACGCTTAATACCCGTGTGAGAGTAGCCATCAATAGGATAATAATTTATGGTAAAAGCAGCACAAACTAAAAGTACAACAAATGTTAAAATATATTTTTTCATGTTAATTATAATTTTGTTGAAAGTGAAATCACTTTATTTTTATCGATTATAGGAGTAATGGATTCTAAATACTCAGAGCTTAATGCTTTTTTGTTTTCTACAAACGGACGAATTTGAAAGAGCCATAGTTTATTGTCTTTAAAGCCAAGTTCCACATCATACGCACCTTTGTAATCTGAATGTGTTTCCTTTGGAAGTGTTTCACGAATCGTTTTTGTTAAAGCTAGTATTTCGTTAATATTTTGTTGATTTAATATAGGATTTTCAAAGGTTGCTAGTTTCTTTAACATGCCGCCTGTTTCTGGTAAACTATTGTAATGTTGCTCTCTTGCGGGTGCTAAAAATTGAGTACCTCCGTTCATTTTAATTAAATACGTTTCTGCTGATTGCCCATCTACAGCACCACCTGCACCTCGGCTAAAGGCTATTGTTAAATCTTCTTCGTTACCATTACTAATGCCTTTTGTAATTAGAACACCAGAATAATCAACATCTACACTCGGAATCACTAAAATGGAAGGAAATACATTTTCAGGATTTAACAAGTATTTTTGACGCCATTTAAAACTGCGCTCTGTATAAGGCGATGCCCAAACGGCTTTTATACCTTCTAATATTTTGTTTTTATCCGCTACATTAAAAAGCGTTAAATTTAATCCTGCACCTGTAAAATCCTTAAGATCTTCCATGTTTGTATCACTTCTTAAAAATACCGGTATTTTACCTAAGTCTTTCCCTAATATTTTTTTAAAATCGACTTCTAATTGCGTTACAAATTCTGGTTTTAAAGTAATCTCTTTAATGGCGTTTCTTAATATTGCTAATTGTTGAAGTTGGTATTCTTCAACTTTTGTCTCATCAATGCTATCTTCTCGCATTTTTTCAGCTTTCGCAAACATGTTATTTAAAAACGTCCAATAGGAAATAGTTTCATTTGGCATGTTCTGATTCATGTGTTCTTTGAAAATACCGAACGGAATAACCAAGCCTTCCACAACTTTTTCAGGGAACATTTTTTTTAGTTGACCTAAGTTAGCGGCTTTTGGTCCACAAAGCTTCCCTGAATCGTTAGCATCAACATTGCGCAGGTTTAAAATATTGGTTTCTGTTAAACGAATATTTTTAACAGGAACTTCAATTTTTTCTTCATTTCGTTCTTTCTTTAAAAATAATAAACGCTCAGCTTTTGTCATGTTTGTTGCTGGTTTCAGTATAATATTTCCTTTATTTGAAACCGCATAAAATACTTTCTGACCGTTGTATTTTTTTAAACTCTTTAAATTATCATCAGACAAAGCCGCATTTGGAATGCCTAAATTTCTAGCCAATAATTGCACATGAGACACCATATTGCCTTCTGATACTGTGGCAATACCTGCTATAGGTTTTAAATCTGCAGGCGATCGTTGAAAAATATATATTTTATCAGAAGATACTTCAATCTCATCTGGCGAACCATCAACAACAACCAACTCGCCAAAGGCATAACCAGGGTTTAAACCTCTAAATGAGCTTTGGTTAGTAATGTCCATAACTTTATTAGTTAATGCAGATTCTTTGGCAATAAAATCACCTAATAAACCAACACTTTCACCTAGATATAATGCAATTGAGCCTCTAATTCTGTCGTCGATAAAACCATAGGCTTTTGGTTCAAAATCCGTATATAAATCGGTGGTGTTTTGGTAGTTTGCTTTTACCATAGAAGAACTCCATTCTACCAGGCGTCTTGCGTCTTCTAATACTGTGGTTAATTCGTTTAGTGATAAATTTCCGTCGCTAACCAATGGTGTCTTTAGGTTTATTTGATCCCATTCTGTTAACTCAATATAGCCAGAACCCGCCGTTGCCATTCCTAAATAACAAATTTTTGTAAGTATTTGCTGCACATTTTTAGGTTGCCATTGTGGTGCGTTTTTAAAAACAATTTCTTCCAATTTTAATGATAAATCTAGCAGTTGTAATCGTGCTAAAGGGCGTTTTTCTTTTAAAAGAGATGTTCTAATATCCATTAAAAGTTCTGCAGTTTCAGGGATTAATTTTGATGCTGAACTTTCTGATGAATTTGCAGCAATAAAACTTGCTATTTTTTCACCAATAGCGGTGTTTCTAAATAATGATGATTTGTTAACCAATGTTTTAATATCAATAGGCTTATAATAAGATTGCATGGTGGTAATAAGTTCATCAACCTTTTTAGATTGTGCAACAGAAAGTTGAGCTTTGTATTTGTTTTTGAAGCTTATAATTTTAGAAATATCGGCAAATTCTGGTTGACTATGGATTTTAACCCGTAAATCCATAAACTGAATAAATTCATCTGAAATAACTTTAGATTGACTTCTAATGATTTGCGATAAATTATTATCACCATTATGAGGGACATCTTTTAATGATTGACGAATTAAAAAATAGTTTTTTTCGATGTTTTTATCAGTACTTAAAAGCCATTTGTAAAAATCGATTCCCCAAGCCTCTTCGTCTTCAGATTGAATAGCACCTCTATAAAACTGACCTTTTTCATTAATCCAACCATTATCAATAGCACGTAAATATTTGTCAAGTTGATATTGTTTAAGTCTAGAATGGTTGTTTTCGATATCCCAAAATTCATCTTTATTGGTGTAGGCTAATATTTGCCCTAAATAGATGTTATTCATTTTTCCTAATGTAACAACAGCATCCTTATAACGCGCATGTTGTACTCCTGGACCAATAATATTTGGACATGGGTCTTTGGGTTGTCTTAAGCTACCGTCTGTACAAAACCAACGAATGTCTTTATATGGTCCACGAAGATCTTTCTTGTATTGAAGAATTTGTTGAACTATTTCTTCAGTACTAATTTTTTGAGAAAATCCATTGCTAATAAAAGCAATCAATATTATACTAAGTGAAATTATTTTTTTCATTTGAAATTGTAAAATATATTCTTAGTTATATAATAGCTGTTTTCTAGGAAATACAGCGTTTTTTTAAATTTTATATACTGCTAAAATAATAGGAACCTGTAGAGTAAACTACTACTAAAGTAGCACTTTAAAATTATTTAAATTATCAATTACCCGTTGTGCATTAAAATATAAGATAAGAAATTGTTCATTTTAATGTAAATTAGTTACAATAAGCAACTTAATTGTAAATTACGAAAGAATATTGGAAGTTTTATGAAAAATATTAAAAGAACAATTTTTAAGGGATCAAAATAACCAAAGTATAGATTTAAGCCGAGTATTCTTATATGACATCAATTATTTTCTGGGTAATAAAACTGAAATTATCAATTGTACTTTAATTAGTGATCGAGGGTATTTATCCCTAGAAAATTAACTTAACTTTTTTGAAAGCTCTATTATAAGGTTGCCTACTCTATTGAGAAATAATCAGAATAATTCTAAAAAAACAACCAAACTCGTTTAGAAAATCTAGAAAAAGGATTGAAACCTTATCTCCCTAACCTTTGGATCAATTTATAATTAGAAGAAATTACGTTAAGTATTTTAAAATTAGTTATTTATAAATAATTATAGAACGGAGCTGGTAACTATACAATATATTAATAAATGTTTTTATGAAAATAACTTTCAAGAATTAAATAGGTATTTATACCTAGTAAAATATAATTGTAAAATCATTATATTTTGAACCCGAAAAACGATTTTTTAATTCCTTATAAAAAATTTTTACTATTAAAAATAGCATTACATAGTACTTATAAGTTAAGGAATTAAATCAATAATTAACTTAAAACCAATTAGATATGAAAAAACTATTTTTTGCAGCAATTTTATTTATTTTTATTGCAACGGAATCAAATGCACAACAAGACGGAATGTTAGGTGAGGTAAAACTCTTTGCTGGGAATTTTGCGCCAAGAGGCTGGGCTCTTTGTCATGGTCAATTATTACCTATTAACTCAAATACAGCTTTGTTTTCCATTTTAGGAACTACGTATGGAGGAGATGGACGTACAACTTTTCAGTTGCCAGATTTAAGATCTAGAGTTCCGGTAGGAGCTGGAACTAGTCCAGGGTTGCCTACAACTAGATTAGGTTATAAGTTTGGAGCACCAACAACAAATTTACCGTTAACAGCTTCAATTCCGCAAATTGTTAGTATACCTGTGCATGAAGTAAATCCGGATGGAGAAAAATTAGTAAAAGGAAATAGTGCTTTATTATCTGTTGGAAATGCTAAAACAAGTTCATTATTAGTTAAAGGTGAATCTAAGGGAAATTCTATTCCCGTTAATAATTTACAACCTTCTCTAGGAATGAATTATATTATTTGTTTAGTAGGAACATTTCCTTCACGTAATTAATAGCTTATGAAAAGATTTTTATTCATATTAGCTGCTTTATTTTGTATGCAAAATACAATAGCGCAAGAATTTACCCAAAACGAATTAATAGAATGGATGGGATACAATAAATCTGAAAAAGATAGTATAAACGTTGTATCGGTAAATAATGATTGGCATAATTTCAGAAATGCCAAAATGGAACTTTTAAAAGGAGAAAGTCTAAAGAAACCAAGTTTTGTAGTATCATCTAACTTGCAATATTTATTATATTTTGATGATAAAGATTTGCCTGTTTTAGGAAAAGTTACCAATACAAAAAGGCAAGAAGAAGATGAGTTGGTACAAGTAGAGGTTGTTTATCAGTTTCCAACAGTAAAGGCAGGTTGGTTGCAAGCATCAGAAACTATACTTTATATTCAGGCCTCAGACGGAAACGTACAATATGTAAATCCGAATAAACAATATTGGGGTCTTACAAATGGTAGAGATACTAACAAAGTACTTTTGTACAAGGTAAATAAACTAAAAGTTACCAATGATGGTAGAATAGTGTTACTAGATAAAAATGATTCTGAAATTTGGTCGCATCATTAACGATTTTAAATTATATAAAAAAAAGGCATCTTTGGATGTCTTTTTTTATGCAAAAATTTTAATTCTCAATTTCATTCAGAATACGTATATTTACTGATTAGTCTTTGTTAAGTTGTTGTTTTTCTATCAACTTGATAATCAATTTACGAACGGTAAAAAGCTGAGAGCTTTTCTAAAAATATATAGATTACATGGCATGTGGAAGTTGTGGTACAACAGAAAATGGCGTACCAAAAGGTTGTAAGAGTAATGGTAATTGTGGGTCAGGAACCTGCGGAAGCGGTAGTAATAAACTAGCTGTTTTCGATTGGTTGTCTAATATGACAATGCCAAGTGGTGAAGAGCGTTTTAATATTTTTGAAGTCCGTTTTAAAAACGGAAGAAAACATTTTTATAAAAATCCAGATAATGTACCCATAACTATGGGAGATATTGTAGCGGTAGAAGGTTCTCCAGGACATGATATTGGTACGGTTTCTTTAGCAGGAGAATTGGTAAAAGTGCAAATGAAAAAGCGCAAAATTACCGCTGATCATGAAGATGTTAAGAAAATTTACAGAAAAGCTAGTCAAAGAGATATCGATATTTGGCAACAATCTAGAGATAAAGAAATAGAAACTCAAAGAAGAGGTAGAGAAATTCTTGGTCGTTTAGGTTTGCAAATGAAGCTGTCTGATGTAGAATACCAAGGAGATGGTAATAAAGCCACTTTTTATTATACAGCAGAAGCTAGAGTAGATTTTAGACAGTTAATTAGAGATTTTGCAAGTGCATTTTCTATTAGAGTAGAAATGAAACAAGTAGGCGCAAGACAAGAAGCGGCACGTTTAGGTGGTGTTGGTTCTTGTGGAAGAGAATTGTGTTGTTCTACCTGGTTAACAGATTTTAGAAAAGTGTCTACTTCTGCAGCCCGATACCAACAATTATCTTTAAATCCGTTAAAATTGGCGGGACAATGTGGCAAACTTAAATGTTGTTTAAACTTTGAATTAGACACATATTTAGACGCTTTAAAACCGTTTCCAAAACAAGATTTAGTATTAAAAACGGAAAAAGGAGAAGCTGTTTTTGTAAAGATGGATATTTTTAAAAATCATCTTTGGTACACGTATAAAGAAGAACGTTTTAAGTGGTTTAGATTAACCTTAGAACAAGTCTTAGAAATTATTGATTTGAATAAAAATAACGAAAAATCTATTTCGTTAGAAGAATATGAAGCGGATGTTGAAATTCCTGTAAAAGTAGATTTTGAAGATGCAGTTGGGCAAGATAGTTTAACACGTTTTGATGTGCCAAAAACTAGCAAGCGCAGAAGAAATAACAGAAATAAAAATAAGAAAAGACCGGTTGGTGCTGCAGCAAATAATACAACGGCAAAACAAAATACAAGCAGAAAGCCACAAGCAAGAACGCAAACAAAGCCTCAGACTAAACCTCAGGCAAAGCCAAGGCCACAACAAAAACCACAATCAAGAACACAGGCAAAGCCTGCAGCAAAACCAAAACAACAAGCAAAGCCGCAAGCAAAACAACAAAATAAGCCGCAGCCAAAGCCAAGGCCACAACAAAAACCGAGACCAAACCCTAGAGCAAACACAAATGCTAATTCTGATGATAATCAAGCAAATGCAAAGGTAAATAAGAAGCCAAAACCGAGAAGAAATAATAATAGAAATCGTAAAAATAACAATCCACAAAATGGAAACGATTCTGAAAAATAGTAGTTATATAAGCATTCTATTCATGTTTTTTTTGATGATATCATGTGTAGATACATCAGAATACAATCAATATAAATCTATAAAAAACGCTTCTTGGGAAGCCAATAAAAAAGAGTTTTTTGAGTTTGATGTTTCAGATACTATTTCTCCAAGGAATTTGTTTATCAATATTAGAAATAATAAGAAATATCCTTTTAGTAATTTGTATGTAATTGCAGAACTAAATTTTCCGGATGGTAAAAGAATAGTAGATACATTACAATATGAAATGACAGATAATTCTGGAAATTTTTTAGGCAAAGGTGTCTCGGAAATTAAAGAAAATAAATTGTTTTATAAAGAAAATAAATTGTTTCCGATTTCTGGAACCTATGTATTTAGTGTGAGACAAGCAATGCGCAAAAACGGAGAAGTAAATCCTATTCCTTTTCTAGAAGGAATTAGTGACGTTGGTTTTAGTATAGAAAAAATTGAATAGAATCCGTTATCACGGAAAAGAAAAATGAATTAAATTTCAACAATGTTGAGAAGAAATTTTTAATATGACAACAGAGAAAACAACAAATTTTAAAAAATATATAAAATGGTTCTGGGGAATTGTTTTAGGAGGATTTTTAAGCATCGTATTTTTATTTTTACTAACCTCTTGGGGAGTTTTAGGTGTATTACCAACTTTTGAAGAATTAGAAAATCCGGAAACAAACCTGGCAACTGAAGTTATTTCTAGCGATGGAAAAACCATTGGTAAATATGCAACAGAAAACAGAACACCTATATTGTATAAAGAATTACCTCAGAATATTGTAGACGCTTTAGTGGCTACTGAAGACGAGCGTTTTTATGAACATGCAGGTATTGACTTTAGAGGAACTGCAAGAGCAATTTTAAAACCTGGAAGTGGTGGTGCAAGTACCATTACGCAGCAATTGGCAAAGATGTTATTTACTGGTAGAGCTTCTAGAAATATTGTAATGCGAGTTTTGCAAAAGGTAAAAGAATGGGTAGTTGCTACCAAATTAGAAAGTCAATATACTAAGCAAGAGATTATTGCTATGTATTTAAATAAATACGATTTCTTAAATCAAGCTGTTGGTATTCGTTCTGCGTCTAGAATTTATTTTGGAAAAGAACCCAAAAATTTAGCAATAGAAGAATCTGCAATGTTGGTGGGTATGTTAAAAAACTCTTCTTACTTTAATCCTTTGCGAAGAGAAGAAAAAGTAAAACAACGTACAAATGTGGTGTTAAAACAAATGACTAGAAGTGGTTTTATTACAGAAGTTGAAAAAGATTCACTTCAGAATTTACCATTTAAAATAAATTACACTCCAGAGAGTCATGATGTTGGTTTGGCAACGTATTTTAGAGGTCATTTACAAAAATTTTTAAGAGCATGGGTTCAAAAAAATCCAAAGCCTAATGGAGAAGAATACAATATTTATAAAGACGGATTAAAAATTTATGTAACTATAGATTCTAGAATGCAGCAATATGCAGAAGAAGCTGTAAAAGAACACATGGCTAATTTACAATCTTACTTTTTTAAAGAACAAGAAAGAAATAGAACAGCACCTTTTTATGACTTAGAAACCGAACAAATTAACGGAACTTTAAAGCGTGCAAAAGAAAATTCTGAAAGGTTTAAGAGACTAAAAATTGCAGGAAAATCATCTAAAGAAATAGATGAAATTTTCAATACTAAAACAGAAATGACGGTGTTTTCTTGGAAAGGAGAATTAGACACCATAATGTCTCCTAATGACTCTATAAAATATTACAAATACTTTTTACGCTCAGGATTGGTTTCTATAGAACCACAATCTGGACACATAAAAGCTTGGGTAGGTGGTATAAATAATAAGCATTTTAAATATGATGCAGTTGCCCAACAAAAACGACAAGTAGGTTCTACTTTTAAACCTTTTGTATATGCAACAGCTATTAATCAATTAAGAATGTCTCCTTGTGATGAATACCCAAATACCTTATACACAATTCCAAAGGGAAAATATGGCATACCGGAAGCTTGGACGCCAGAAAATGCTAACAAAAAATATGGTGGAATGCTAACCTTAAAAGATGGTTTAGCAGGTTCTGTAAATACCATGTCTGCAAGATTGATAGACAAAGTTACGCCAGAAAATGTGGTGCGTTTGGCAAAATCTGCAGGTATTGAAAGTGAAATTGAACCTAATCCTGCAATAGCCCTAGGTGCAGTAGATTTGTCATTATTAGAAATGGTAAGTGCATATTCTACTTTTGCAAACAAAGGATTGCGAGTTAACCCAATGATTTTAACAAGAATTGAAGACAAAAACGGAACCGTTTTAGAGCAATTTACACCAGAAACCAAAGAAGTTTTAAGTGAAGATTCTGCCTATGTAATTTTAGATTTAATGAAAGGTGTAACTCAATCTGGATCAGGAGTTAGATTGCGTTCAACCTGGACTTTCGCAGGAAAAACAGCTACGGGGTTTCCTTATAAGTTCACAAATCCTATTGCAGGAAAAACAGGAACAACTCAAAATCAATCAGATGGTTGGTTTATGGGAATTGTACCCAATTTAGCTACAGGTGTTTGGACAGGTGGAGAAGATAGAGCAACTCATTTTGCAGGAATCACAAAAGGGCAAGGAGCAACCATGTCTTTACCTTCTTGGGCACTGTTTATGAGGAAATGCTATGCAGATAAAACCTTAAATATTAGTCAGGAAGATTTTGAAGAACCAGAAAACCTTTCTATCAATTTAGACTGTAATAAAACTTCTGGAGAAGAAGATGAAAATGATAAAAAATCAGATGAAGATATTGATTTCTAGCTTTTTATTAATAACTTAGGATATAATTTTGGTATAACATCGTTATTTTACATCCTATAAAAGATACTATTTATGATAAATAAAAAAGTAAATACTGTACAAGAAGCTTTACAAGGAGTAAAAAATGGCATGACATTTATGCTTGGTGGCTTTGGTTTGTGTGGAATTCCAGAAAAAGCAATTGCCCAATTGGTAAAACTAAATGTTAGAGATGTTACATGTATTTCTAACAATGCAGGTGTAGATGATTTTGGTTTGGGTTTATTGCTTCAAAATAAACAAATAAAGAAAATGATTTCTTCTTATGTTGGGGAAAATGATGAGTTTGAACGCCAAATGTTATCCGGAGAATTAGAAGTAGAATTAACTCCACAAGGAACTTTAGCCGAAAAATGTAGAGCCGCACAAGCAGGTTTTCCTGCATTTTATACACCTGCCGGTTACGGAACAGAAGTTGCAGAAGGTAAAGAAACCAGAGAATTTGATGGAAAAATGTATGTGTTAGAGCCTGCATTTAAAGCAGATTTTGCTTTTGTAAAAGCATGGAAAGGAGATGCCGCTGGGAATTTAATTTTTAAAGGAACTTCAAGAAATTTTAATCCAGTAATGTGTGGTGCCGCAACTATTACAGTTGCAGAGGTAGAAGAACTGGTAGAAGTTGGTGAATTAGACCCTAATAACGTTCATATTCCAGGAATCTTTGTGCAACGTATTTTTCAAGGTGAAAATTATGAGAAAAGAATTGAGCAGAGAACTGTGAGACAAAGGTGATTAATCAATTTAACAATGTGTTATTGTAATGATTAAAAAAATGAAAAACCCAGTAGTTGATAAATCAATTGAGGTTGCATTAATGGTTATTGATTATTGCGAATTATTACAAGTAGAAAGAAAATATGTGATTTCTAGGCAGTTATTAAAATCAGGGACAAGCCTAGGAGCAAATGTTCATGAAGCACAAAACGCAGAAAGTAAAGCTGATTTTATTCATAAAATAAAAATTGCAACTAAAGAATTAGAAGAAACTAAATATTGGTTAATTCTTTGTGAGAAATCAAAATCATATCCAACTCATATAGATTTGAGTAAGAAAGTAAATGAATTGGGTTTAATCCTTTACAAAATTTTAAGTACTAGTATTAAATCTAGAAAACAGAATTGATACATTGTTAAATTTTTTAATTGTTATATTAATATGTTAGACAAGACTGGAATTGCAAAACGAATTGCACAGGAAGTACAAAACGGATTTTACGTAAACCTAGGTATCGGAATCCCAACCTTGGTGGCTAATTATGTAAGAGATGATATAGAAGTAGAATTTCAAAGTGAAAACGGAGTTTTAGGAATGGGACCTTTTCCGTTTGAAGGAGAGGAAGATGCAGATGTTATCAATGCAGGAAAACAAACAATTACTGCAATGCCTGGAGCAAGTTTTTTTGATTCCGCATTAAGTTTTGGAATGATTCGTGGTAAACATGTACATTTAACAATTCTTGGAGCAATGGAAGTGGCCCAAAACGGAGATATTGCTAACTGGAAAATTCCAGGGAAAATGGTAAAAGGAATGGGTGGTGCAATGGATTTGGTTGCTTCTGCAGAGAATATTATTGTAGCAATGATGCATACTAACAAACGTGGAGATTCTAAAATATTAAAGCAATGTTCTTTACCCCTAACAGGTGTTGGTTGTGTTACAAAAGTAGTGACTAACTTAGCTGTTTTAGAAGTAAAAGAAAATGCCTTTCACTTATTAGAAAGAGCGCCAGGAGTTTCTATTGAAGAAATAAAAAATGCTACAGAAGGCACTTTGGTGGTTGAAGGAGAAATTCCAGAAATGAACATTTAATAGAATTAAACCTTGAATCAATTTTCAAGGCAATAGAAATAAAATTATACAAAATTTTCCGTCTTAAAGGAAATTTAAAGAGTTTAAATGAAAATAGTATCATACAACGTAAACGGCATTAGAGCCGCATTAAAAAAAGGATTTTTAGATTGGTTACAAGCAGCTAAACCAGATGTAATTTGCATACAAGAAACCAAAGCACATAAAGAACAATTAGATCTTTCTGATTTTGAAAATGCGGGTTACCCATATCATTATTGGTTTTCTGCACAAAAAAAAGGATATTCTTCTGTAGCTGTTTTTTGTAAAGAAAAACCAAATCATATAGAATACGGAACAGGAATAGAATCTATGGATTTTGAGGGTAGAAATTTACGTGTAGATTTTGATGACGTTTCAATTATGAGTTTGTATTTACCTTCAGGAACTAATTCAGATAGGCTTAATTTTAAGTTTAATTTTATGGATGAGTTTCAAGAATATATCAATACCTTAAAACAAGAAATTCCAAATCTTGTTATTTGTGGTGATTATAATATTTGTCATCAAGAAATAGACATTCATAACCCTAAAATGAAAGGTGTTTCTGGGTTTTTACCCGAAGAAAGAACCTGGATTGGTGAGTTTATAAATAGCGGATTTATAGATAGTTTCCGTTATGTTCATCCAGAAAAACAAGAATATTCTTGGTGGAGTTACAGAGCAAATTCTAGAGCAAATAATAAAGGTTGGCGTTTAGATTATGCAATGGTTTCAGAACCTTTAAAAGAGAAGATTTCTAGAGCGTATATTTTACCTGAAGCCAAACATTCAGATCATTGTCCTATTGCTGTAGAGCTAAATCTTTAAGATTACAAAATTACTATGAGGAAAAAATAGCCTGATTCTTTTAAAGAATCTTTAATTTTTGCTTATCTAAAATATATAAAATGAAAAAAATCTTCCTATTACTACTCTTTTCGGTAAGTGTTTTAGTACAAGCACAAAGCAGTACAGAGCCTAAAAAAATTACCGAAGCAGATTTGTTTTCTGACTATGATATTATGTTGATAGATAGTTTGTTAATGAATACAAAGTACAAGTCTCCATTATATGATACATCAGAATACATTATTGCAAATATAGAAACAAGTGATGTTTCTTCTATAGATTTATCAACAGAAACACTGAAAGATAGATTGCAAAAAATAAATGTAAAAACACCTTTTCATATTGCTTATAATCCGGCTTTAGAAAAAGTAATAAAAGGGTATTTAAAATATCAGAAAAAGTATTATCCGGCGTTAATGGCAAAAGCAACTTATTATTTTCCTTTGTTTGAAAAGCATTTAGATCAATATGATATTCCTTTGGAAATGAAATATTTAGCAATTGTAGAATCTACTTTAAATCCTACAGCAAAATCTAGAGCAGGCGCAACAGGTTTGTGGCAATTTATGTACACAACTGGTATTCAATACAATTTAAAAGTGAATTCTTATGTAGATGAGAGACAAGATCCTTTAAAATCAACCATTGCAGCTTGTAAATATTTATCAGATTTATACAATATTTTTGGCGATTGGGACTTGGCGTTGGCTGCTTATAATTCTGGACCAGGCAATGTAGCAAAAGCTATAAAACGTTCTGGAGGTTATAGAAATTATTGGAATATTCGTCCGTATTTACCTTCAGAAACGGCAGGATATGTGCCAGCTTTTTATGCAACTATGTATTTGTTTGAATATCAAAAAGAACATGAATTAATTCCAGATGCACCACAAATTAGGCATTTTGAAACGGATACAATTCACGTTAAAAAGACCATTAGTTTCGATCAAATTTCAGAAACAACAGGTATTAATTTAGAGTTGCTTCAATTGTTAAATCCTGCTTATAAATTAGATGTTATTCCATTTGTAGAAGGAAAAAATTATGCCATTACTTTACCAAGAAAAAATTCCTTTCATTTTTTAGATAAAGAAACACAAATTTATGCATTAGCAGAAGATGATGCTTCTAAAAGAGAAAAACCATTACCAAAGTATTTTGAGATGGATAAACGTGTAAGATACAAAGTAAGAAGTGGCGATTTTTTAGGTAAAATTGCGAATAAATTTGGAGTAAGAGTAAGTGAATTAAAACGTTGGAATCGCTTAAAAAGTAGTCGTTTAAAAATAGGCCAACAATTAAGCGTTTATCCAAAGTAAGCTTCTAAATTTTAAACTTTAAAATGATTGTTTTATTATCTATAATGTAAATTTTATCTATTTTTATCTTTAATAGCTTTTAAAAACTCCTATTTTATTGGTTTTTTTTAATTTTTTAACATTTTTTAGTTAAAATTATAAATTGGAACAATATTTGGTACAAAAGTATTTTTAAAGACCCAAACTATAATTAAAAAAAACTAATCGATATGAAAAAAATAGTATGTACGCTTGTTATTTTTGCTTTTTTAGCTTCTTGCACAGGTAGTGACAAGTTTGTTTTGCGAACTTCAATTGGCAAAATAAACAAAGTAATGGTGGTTACAAAATCTAGTGATTGGATTGGTGATGTAGGTAAAGAAATACGAAATTCTTTTGGTGAGTTAGTAGTGGGTTTACCCCAGCCAGAACCTACTTTTACTGTATCGCAAATAGCGCCAAATGGTTTTGGAAATATGATGAAAGTAAGTAGAAATATTTTAGTGATTGGAGAATCTACTAAAGAAAGTTTTACTGTAAAACATGATGTATATGCCAAACCACAAACTATTATTTATATTTATGCAAAGGATGATGATGGACTGGTGAAAATGTTTCAAAAACACAAAAAAGAGATTATAGATATTTATATAGATTCTGATATAAAGATGACTCAAGATGTGTTTGCAAAATCTAAATTAGATGATAGCGAATTTAAAACTTTGAAAAATTTAGGCGTTTCATTTACCATTCATGATAAATTTAATTTAGTAGATGACACTGGAGATTTTTTATGGTTACGTCATCATTTAACAAGCGGAATTGCAAAAACAGGTAGTAATAATATTTTAGTTTATGCTGTTCCGTTAGAAGATGAAACGAAAGTGGCAGATAGTATTGTTGCTGTTAGAAATAGAATTGGTAAGAAATATATTCCTGGTACAGATCCAGAAACCATGCACATGATTACAGAAGTTGCCTATACTCCTTTTACTTTTGATGCAGTTATTGACGGTAAAAAAGCGTATGAAACTCGTGGAAAATGGGAAGTGAAAAATGATTTTATGGCGGGGCCGTTTGTAAATTATACTGTTATAGATAAGAAAAATAACCGGTTAATTGTTTTTGAAGGTTTTACGTATGCGCCTTCTGTAAATAAAAGAGCATTTTTGTTTGAATTGGAAGCAATAGGAAAATCTATGAAGATTAAATAAATAGATAATACAAAATTAAAGAAAAACCAAAGACTACTGTTTTTGGTTTTTTTTTTGCAACAATCTTAAAATCAAAAAGATATTCCCTATATTTGGATTACAACCAAAACTACTTTAACATGGAATCAAATTTTTATATCTTTTTTATAGCGGCCATAGTACCTTTAGTAATAGGTTTTGTGTGGTATGGACCCTTATTTGGTAAAGCTTGGATGAAAGAAATGGGATTTACCAAAGAGTCTTTAGCAGGACAAAATATGGCGTTAACATTTATTTTATCGTATGTGTTTAGTTTTTTAATTACTTTTATCTTACAGTCAATAGTAATTCATCAATGGGGTGTTTTCTCTGTTCTTTTAGAATCTGGTTCTACGGAATTACAAGGAGAAGTACTTGTTTATTTTGAAGATTTTATGACAAAGTATGGAAACAATTATAGAACTTTTAAACACGGTACATTACACGGTGCCTTAACAGGTTTCTTTTTAGTGATGCCAATTATTGCCATTAATGGAATGTTTGAAAGAAAAAGAGCAAAATATATAGCTATAAATAGTGGTTACTGGATTGTTATTTTAGCAATTATGGGAGGTATTATTTGTAAATGGGCGTAATTTCTGTATTGAAAAATAAGATTTATAAAAAAACCATAACCTACAAGTTTGTAAGTTATGGTTTTTGAGGTGTCTAGCGGATTCGAACCGCTGTACATGGTTTTGCAAACCATTGCCTAGCCACTCGGCCAAGACACCTTTTAAGGTTTAAAATAAATTTCCAATATGTGGTCATCTATTTTAAGGATTGCAAATTTAAGCAAATTTATAAATATAACAAGTGTTTTTTTGTCTTATCTCTTTTTTGTAAGAATTACAACCACTTCTTTTACATTGCCACCAATAGGTGGATTTATTTTTGCCACAGAAACTTTCGCTTTTTTAACCATAGAAAGTTCATTTAAAATTCTATCTAATATTCTATTTGCAACTTCTTCTAAGAGCTTAGATCTAATAGCCATTTCTTCTTTTACAATATGGTTTAAATGCACATAATCTACCGTGTCTGCTAATTCATCGGTTTTTGAAGATTTTTTTAAATTGGCTTTTATTTCTACATCAATTTTGTATTCACTACCAATTTTAGCTTCTTCATCTAAACATCCGTGATACGCATACAATTTAATGTTATTTACTTGTATTATTCCCAACTAAATTATTTTTTGAAACCTTACAGGTCTGTTTATTTTTTTACTTTAAGTTGCAAAAATACGATAAAAAAAAAGCTATAAAGTAGATTCTTAAGAACTTTAATTGATTAAAACGCCCGCGTTAGCGATTGAAGTGGCATCCTTTTTTAATGAGAGTATGAACTTTTTAGAAATGATATTTCTTTAAATGTGCTTACATAATACTTTTTAGAAGCATTTATTTAATTAAAAAAGATATAACGTAAAGCGCGACCTAACAGGGAACGCCCAAAAGGTTAATTTGTAAAAAAGTCGAAAACGTTACTGATGGCGCTTGTTTTGGTTTTGTAAAATTCTGTATAGGTACAACGTTCGCAAGTTACGCTGGTAAATTTTTGATTTTGAATATCAAATATTTTTGACAAGGTTCCGCCAGTTGCACGCATTTGACCTAATTTATAGGTTTTAGAATTGCATTTTGGGCAGGTGTAATTTCTAATTTTATCGCTCATAGTAAATCATGTTTGTCTATTAGTAGTAGAATTTACATTTTTGTTACAAAACTAACAATAGCAATGAAGTATTTTCCGTAATTTTGTAGCTTAATTTTTTCGTATAAATTTATGTCTGAAGAGAAGAAATCGCTCAATTTTTTAGAGCAAATTATTGAAGAAGATTTGGCCAATGGAATGCCAAAAGAAAATTTACGTTTTCGTTTTCCGCCAGAACCAAATGGATATTTGCATATTGGTCATACCAAAGCAATAGGAATTAGTTTTGGGTTGGGATTAGATTACAATGCGCCTGTAAACTTACGTTTTGATGATACAAACCCGGCAAAAGAAGAGCAAGAATATGTAGATGCTATTAAGAAAGATATTTCTTGGTTGGGGTATTCTTGGGCTAATGAATGTTATTCTTCAGATTATTTTCAGCAATTGTTTGATTGGGCGGTGTTGTTAATTAAGAATGGAAAAGCCTATGTAGATTCTCAATCTTCAGAAGACATGCGTGTGCAAAAAGGTACACCAACTTCTGTAGGTACAAATAGTCCGTTTAGAGATAGATCTGTGGAAGAAAACTTGGAATTGTTTCAAGGAATGAAAGACGGAAAGTTTAAAGAGGGTGAACATACATTGCGTGCAAAAATAGATATGGAGTCTCCAAACATGTTAATGAGAGACCCTTTAATGTATAGAATTATGTACAAATCTCATCATAGAACAGGTACAGATTGGTGTATTTACCCAATGTACGATTGGACACACGGTGAGAGTGATTATATTGAGCAAATTTCGCATTCTTTGTGTTCTTTAGAGTTTAAACCTCATAGAGAATTGTACAATTGGTTTAGAGATAACGTGTATGATTTTAGTAAAACTGAATATTCGTTACCACCAAAACAGCGCGAGTTTTCTCGTTTGAATTTGAGTTATACCATTATGAGCAAACGAAAGTTGCTTACCTTAGTAGAAAACGGAATTGTTGCTGGTTGGGATGACCCAAGAATGCCAACAATTTCTGGTTTAAGAAGACGTGGTTATACACCAAATGCTATTAAAAGTTTTATTGAAACAGTAGGTGTTTCTAAGCGTGAAAATGTGATTGATGTTGCTCTTTTAGAATTTAAAATTCGTGAAGATTTAAATAATACGGCTAAAAGAGTAATGGCTGTTTTAGATCCTGTAAAAGTGGTAATTACAAATTATCCTGAAGGAGATGGGGAAATGTTAACAGCCAATTATAATGATTACGAAGATGGTTTTGGCAGAAGAGAAGTGCCTTTTTCTAGAGAAATTTATATAGAAAAAGAAGATTTTAGAGAAGAAGCAAATAAAAAGTTTTTCCGATTAAAATTAGGTAAAGAAGTCCGTTTAAAGAACGCATATTTTATTACTGCTAATAGTTGTACAAAAGATGCAGACGGAAATGTAATAGAGATACAATGTACTTATGACCCGTTAACAAAATCTGGTATGGATACGGAAGAAAGCAAACGAAAAGTAAAAGGTACTTTGCATTGGGTTTCTATAAAACATGCTGTAAAAGCAGAAGTTAGGGCTTATGATAGGTTGTTTTTAGATGAAGCACCAGATTCTCATAAAGACAAAGATTTTATGGAATTTGTGAATCCTAATTCTTTAGAAAAAATTACAGCTTTTCTAGAACCAAGTTTGCAAACTGCAAAAATTGGCGAGCGTTTTCAGTTTCAACGTTTGGGGTATTTTAATGTGGATGATGATAGCACTCCTGAAAATTTAGTTTTTAATAAAACCGTAGGTTTACGAGATAGTTGGGGAGGAAAATAAGTAATTATTGGTAGAATTTAGTATTTATTGTTAATCGAATACCTTTTTAGTTATGGTTGCAGTGGGTAATAATTACTGTTGTGTGTTCAATAGAATGTTTATATATAAAAGTTAATTATGAAAAAATTACTAATATTAAGTATCTTAATTTTAGCTTCTTGCTCAAATAAGAAAGAAGTAAAACATGTTGCAGATATTTCTTGCGGACAGTGTCAGTTTGAGTTAGATTCTGAAGCTGGTTGTAGTTTAGCTGTGAAGATTGATGATAAAGCCTATTTTGTTGATGGTTTTAATATTGATGATTTTGGTGATGCACATGATGAAAATATTGGCTTTTGTAATGTAGTTAGAAAGGCGGAAATAGTTGGTGTTTTAGAAGATGGACGATTTGTAGCTAGTGCTATTACATTGGTAGAATAATAAAGGAAGTCTTACTTTTTAAGGCGGTTTTTAAAAGTTACTTAAGTTATTGTAAGTTTTGTATTATTAAAACTGATAAATTATAAAAAAACCCGAAAGATATCATCTTTCGGGTTTTTTAATTCCTGTAGTTTAACACTTATAAAAGTGTTCAAACTTAATTATTATTCAATCTTTTTAACAACGGCTTTTGGTGCTTCTTTTCTAGTTCCGTCAAAACCATCTACACCACCAACTGTTGTGTATTTCATGACATACTTTTTGTCTGGAAAAATACGCTGGTAAGCACTTTGACACATTAATGTTGCTTCGTGAAAACCGCATAAAATTAGTTTTAGTTTTCCTGGATAGGTATTTACATCTCCAATAGCATAAATGCCCGGAATGTTGGTTTGGTAATCTAAAGCATTGTTTACTTTAATGGCATTTTTTTCTATTTCTAATCCCCAATTTGCAATAGGACCCAATTTAGGTGATAAGCCGAAAAGTGGAATAAAATTGTCTGTTTCTAAGGTAAATTCTTCTTTGCCTTTTTGTGCCACTGTAACTCCGGTTACTTTATCTGTACCAATAATACCTTTAACTTCTGCAGGCGTAATCATATTAATTTTACCAGCATCTTTTAATTCTTGCACTTTGTCTACAGAATCTAAAGCGCCTCTAAATTCGTTTCTTCTGTGTATTAAGGTTACAGAAGAAGCTACGTCTGTTAAAAATATAGACCAATCTAAAGCAGAATCTCCACCACCAGAAATAACCACTTTTTTATCTCTATATAATTCTGGATTACGAATGATATATTCTACACCTTTATCTTCAAAATTTGAGATGTTAGGAATTGGTGGTTTTCTAGGTTCAAAACTTCCTAAGCCACCAGCAATGGCAACTATGGGTGCGTGATGTTTTGTGCCTTTATTTGTGGTTACAATAAAAGAGCCATCTTCTTGTTTGTCTATAGTTTCTGCACGTTCTCCTAAAGTTAAACCTGGTTCAAATTGTTTAATTTGTTCCATTAATTTATCAGATAAATCTCCTGCTAAAATTTCTGGATAAGCAGGAATATCATAAATGGGTTTCTTTGGATAAATTTCTGAACATTGTCCGCCAACTTGTGGTAAAGCGTCTATAAGATGACAACGTAATTTTAACAATCCTGCTTCAAAAACAGTGAATAACCCTGTTGGTCCGGCACCAATAATTAAAATATCTGTAGTAATCATTTTTATTTCTTTTATTTTGTGATTGCTAAAAATGAAGCAATTTGCTAATTTATATAGAGAAATTGCTTGGTTTTTAGCAAAGAGGCTCTTTTATTTTTTTATGCTGATGAGCGCGTTAGGGATTGTAGCAATTGTTTGAGCTCTTTTTTACTTTTTTGGAAGTAAAAAAAGCGAGTGCGAAAAGCCCGACCACGCTTTTTTGCGTGGAACGCCCAAAATTATAGAATTAGAAAAGGTTAAAAGCTGATTTTTATCAGTTTAGGTTATGTTTATTACTTCTTCTATTTGTGGCGCATACTTTTTTATGGTTGCTTCTACACCGTTTTTTAAGGTCATATGATTTACAGAACAACCTGTACAAGCGCCTTCTAACTGCACTTTTACAATGGAATCTTCTATTGATAATAACTTTATATTGCCTCCATCACTTATTAAAAACGGACGAATTTCATCTAATGCTTTTTCTACGTTATTTAAGGTTTCTTGTGCTGTCATATTTTATTTTTTTACTGCGCTACAACCACTCATTGTTGTAATTCTAACAACTTCTGTGGGTGGTAAATCTGCATTTCTTTTTAATAATTCTGAAAGCATCTCTTTAGTAATGTCTTGAAAAGATTTTTCTAAAATGGTGCCATCTTGTAATGCTACAGGATGCCCAACATCACCAGCTTCTCTAATACTTTGTACTAAAGGAATTTCTCCTAAGAATTGTGTTTGTATATCTTCTGCCAAATTTTTAGCACCATCTTTTCCAAAAATATAATATTTATTATCTGGTAATTCTTCTGGTGTAAAATATGCCATGTTTTCTATAATTCCTAAAACGGGTACATTAATACTTTCTTGTTGAAACATTGCGACTCCTTTTTTAGCGTCTGCTAAGGCAATATTCTGAGGAGTACTTACAATTACTGCTCCATTAATTGGTAATGCTTGCACTATTGATAAATGCACATCACCAGTTCCTGGAGGTAAATCTATTAAAAGGAAATCTAAGGTTCCCCAATCTGCATCAAATATTAATTGTTTTAATGCTTTTGATGCCATTGGTCCGCGCCAAATTACTGCTTGATTTGGGTCTGTGAAAAAGCCTAAAGACAATAATTTTACACCATAATTTTCTACGGGTTTCATTTTAGGGCGTCCGTCTACGGTTACAGAAAGTGGTTTTGCTTTTTCTACATCAAACATAATATGTTGTGATGGGCCATAAATATCTGCATCTAAAACACCTACTTTAAATCCCATTTTTGCCAGAGAAATAGCGGTGTTTGCTGTTATTGTAGATTTACCAACACCACCTTTACCAGAAGCAATTGCTATAATGTTTTTAATATTAGGAATTGCTTTTCCTTTAATTTGGTTTGGATTTTCTTTGGGTGCAGTTTTTTCTACCTTTAAATTTATTTTTACCTCTATATCTTCAGATACATTTGTTTTAATGGCTTTTGTAATTTCTGCTTCTATCTTCTTTTTTGCTTGTAATGTAGGATTATTAATGGTTACATCTACATTTACTTCATTGCCAAAAATTACTACGTTGGTAACATTTTTGTTTTCTATTAAACTTTTTCCTTCACCAGGTGCTGTTATGGTTTCTAAGGCGTTGTATATATTTTGTTTGTTAAAACTCATTTTGAGATTTTCATTTATTAGGATTCATTCTAAATACAAAGATACAGTTTAGTCGCCATAAAATAGGGCTTGTAGATTGTGTTTTTTTATAGATTAATAAGCGTATTTTATTGTGATAGACTTTCTGCTTAAAATTGTAAAAAAGGCACTAAAGAGTGTCTAAACATTCTTCTATAACTTGGTATACTTTTTCTAATTCTTCTGATGATATTACATAGGCGGCTTGTATATAAATAGTGTTTCCTAAGGGGCGAAGAAATACACCATTGTCCATAAAAAACTTGAACAACCTATCTCGTAAATTGCCATAACGCTCCATCTTTATATCTAAATCTAAGGCAAAAATAATTCCGGTTTGGCGTGTTGTTTTTACCTTTGGATGTTTTTTAATTTTTTCGTTAAATATTTTATGTGAAGAAATAATGCGTGCAATATTTTGCTGTATTTCTGTTGAAGTTAACAATTCTATGCCAGCTAATGCAGCTGTACAAGCCAACGGATTTGCAGAATAGGTATGGCCATGAAATAAGCCTTTTGTAATATCTTCTGAATAAAAAGCGTCATAAATTTTTTGAGAACAACTGGTAATTGCCATTGGTAATAAACCAGCAGTTAAGGCTTTACTCATGCAAATTACATCTGGTTTTGTGGTTATAAAATCAGAGGCAAAATTACTTCCTGTTTTTCCAAAACCCGTCATTACTTCATCTGCCACCGTAATAATGTTGTGTTTTTTGCAAAATTCTAAAATAAGATTTAAGCCTTCTGCATTGTGCATTTTCATGGCAGCCGCTCCTTGTACCAATGGTTCATAGACAAAACCTGCAAGGTTATTTTCTTGTACAATTATTTGTAATTTTGATAAAATTTCTTGGTGATTTTTACCGTTTGGTGTTGGAATTCTGAGTACATCTAAGAAAAAATCTTCAAAAGGTCCGTTGTAAACAGACAAACTAGAAACAGACATGGCGCCAAAAGTATCGCCATGAAAACCATCTTCAAAAGCGAGTAAAGTATTTTTTTTGTTTCCTTGATTAAAATGGAATTGCAACGCCATTTTTATTCCTATTTCTACAGAGGAAGAACCATTGTCTGAAAAGAATATTTTTTGTTGATTATTGGGTAAAATCTTAATGAGTTCTTCAGATAATTTTACGGCAGGTTCATGTGTAAAACCGCTAAACACAATTTGATCTAATACCTGCATTTGCTTGCTTACAACAGAAGTAATGTATGGGTTGCAATGTCCGTACATATTGGTATACCAAGAGGCAATAGCATCTATGTATTTGTTGCCATTTTCATCTGTTAAAATACATCCTTTTGCGTGGGTAATTCCAATAGTTTCTGGATGTAATTTGTGCTGTGTTAATGGGTGCCAAATATGTTTTTTATCTCTTTCTTGTAATGTCATTTGTTCTAAGTATTCCTAAATATTTAGGAAATTGTATTTTATTTTAATAATTGATCTTTAAATTTATCTGCATATTCTTTAATGACATTTTTGTCAAAATACGGCTCCTCATCAATACGACCAAGAATAGGAACGTTTGTCATTTTTTTTATGATACTTTCTGTTGTTGGATGTTCATTTCCAGAGAAAAGAATAGTGACGTCAAACCCTTTTTCTTTCAATAAATTCACAGTTAATAAAGTATGATTGATACTGCCCAAATAATGTCTAGAAACTACAATTACTTTGTAATCGGGTTTTATAATATCTAAAATAGTGTTTGTGTTATTTATAGGAACCAACAAGCCACCAGCGCCTTCAATTACCAAATGGTTGCTGGTTTCTGGTGTGTTTATTTTTGATAAATGAATAGTAACATTATCAATATCTGCTGCTGCATGCGGACTCATAGGAGTTAATAATGCATACGAGTTTTTATGAAATTTAGATTTCTTATTAGAAATGAATCGTTCAACTTTATGGGTGTCAGAATTGTCTAATTCTCCGGCTTGTATTGGTTTCCAGTAATCTGCTTCTAAAGCTTCCGTTACAATGGCTGCTGCCACTGTTTTACCAACTTCTGTAGAAATTCCGGTGATAAAGTATTTTTTTGTCATAGTATTGTTAAACTAAACTTTTTTCAGCATTGTTTTTTATTGGTCATTTAATGTTTTTTAAATTGCATTATGGGCACCAATTTTTTATTTGTTTTGCTCTAATTTTTCAGGCTATATAGTAATAGGTTTTTCGTTTACAAAAATACTTAACAAACGCAACACTTCATACATTTCTTCACTTGAATTGTAACTATGCAAACAAAAACGCAAACGCTCTTGGTTTTCCTTTACAGTAGGAGATAAAATTGCTTTTACATCGAACCCTTTTTCTAGTAGTTTATGTGATATTTCTTTTACGTTATCATTTCCAGAAATAACACAACAATGAATAGCCGATTTACTGGAGATAAATATCTTTTCTAAGCCTAATTTTTCTATTGTTGATTTAAAAAATTGTATATTTTCTTCTAACTTTTGTTTATGAAGAACTTGAAAATTCATTTCTTCATAGACACTTTTAATAGTTGCCACAGAATGTGGAGACAAACCTGTTGTGTAAATAAAACTACGGGCAAAATTTACTAAAAAATCTTGTAGTTTTTTACTTCCTAAAATAGCAGCGCCGTGGCAACCTATTGCTTTTCCGAAGGTTATAATTCTTGCAAAAACATCATTTTCAAGTTGCAATGCTTGCACAAGACCGCAGCCATTTTTACCAAAAACACCTAGTGCGTGTGCTTCATCAACAATAAAAAAAGCGTTGTTTCTATTAATGATTTGTGACATTGTTGCTAAATCTGGCGAATCCCCATCCATAGAAAAAACCGATTCTGTAACCACATAAACTTCTATATGTTTAGTCTTACAACTGTGATTATTTTTAGTTAGTTTAAGAAGTTTTTCTTCTAAATCTTCCAAATTATTATGTTTAAATTTAAAGGCTTTTGCGTTCGATAATTGAATGCCATCTCTTATGGAAGCATGAATGGCTTCATCATACAAAATAATATCTCCACGTTGCGGAACGCAAGAAAAGAACCCCAAATTAGCATCGTAACCAGAGTTAAAAATGGTGGCAGTTTGCGATTGATGAAACTGGCTAAGCATTGTCTCTACCTTATTATATAACGCATGATTTCCAGACAATAATCTACTTCCTGTAGCACCATTTATTTTAATTTTTTTATCAACCAAAAACTGATGCGTTTTATCAAAAATAACTTCAGATTTTGCAAAACCAAGATAATCATTCGAAGAAAAATCGATAAACGTAGACGGTTGCTTTAGCACTCTAAACTCGTTTTTTGAAATTCGAATATTGAGTTTCTCTAAATTTTTTTTTGAAAGTTGTTTCATCTATACAAAAATACAAAAACAGTTTCCTAAATTTACAGATAATAGTTGTTGTTCTGCTTAGGTACATAAATCTATTGGTTTTCAGTTACTTAAGAATAATACTTCCAATAATTAACTTTGGGAAATAATTATTCTAAAAATCTAGCTTTAAAAAGCATTTTTTGGTATTTTTATAGCTGTACTGTTTTTATCTTACAGTAAAATAATGATTTTCAATATAAAAAAATAAATGACTTTAGATACACTCACTTTTTACACACCAAAAGCTCCCTCAGGAAATGGTGCTATTTTTGTTGATTCTGGTATTTCTGCCGGATTTCCATCACCTGCCGATGACTTTGGTGAAACTAGAATTTCTTTAGATGATGAATTAATTAAAAATAAAGACACCACTTTTTATGCAAAAGTAAGAGGGCAATCTATGATAGGTGCAGGTTTAGATGATAATGATTTATTGGTAATTGATAGAAGTTTAGAACCTGCCAACAACAAAATTGCGGTTTGTTTTTTAGACGGAGAATTTACTGTAAAGAGATTACGTGTTGGAAAAAATGAAATTTGGCTGCAACCAGAAAATCCAAATTATCCTATTATAAAAATTACCAAAGAAAATAATTTTATCATTTGGGGCATTGTTACTAATGTGATTAAAAAGGTATAAAAGGGATGATTTTCTAGCATCAAAATGAATATATTTGCGGTCTAATTTTACGTTATTATGGAGAACACTTTTCAAAACAAAATATTACTTTCAGAAACTACAGATCAAGTACGAGTAGATTTTTACAAAAAAACCTATGCCCATGTTGCTGGTGGAGTTTTACTTTTTGTTTTATTTGAATATTTATTGCTGCAAAGCTCTGCTATTGTTGAGTTTATGTTGTCTATGACACAAGGTTACAAATGGCTAATTATGCTAGGTGGCTTTATGTTTATAACCAATTATGCAGAAAGTATTGCTTTAAAATCTGCAGATAAAAACATGCAATATTTGGCTTATGTAATTTATATTTTGGCAGAGGCTATTATTTTTGTTCCACTTTTATATATGGCAATTGTGTATACAGAAAGTTATGCTTTAATACAGCAAGCTGCTATTGTAACACTCGGACTTTTTGTGGGTATTTCTTCGGTAGTTTTTATCACAAAAAAGGATTTTTCATTTTTAAAATCTGGTTTAACCGTTGGTTTTTTTATTGCAATGGGGTTAATTGTTGCAGGTGCTTTGTTTGGTTTTAATTTAGGTTTGTGGTTTTCTGTAGGAATGTGTTTATTAGCTGGAGGTGCAATTTTATACCAAACATCTAATCTTGTAAATAAGTACGGAACAGAAGATTATATTCCGGCTGCATTGGGTTTATTTGCCTCTTTAATGTTGTTGTTTTGGTATGTATTACAAATATTTATGTCTAGAGATTAATTAGCACACTATAAAATGAAAGAAGAAGAAAATAAAAAGAAGAAAGGAAAAACTTTTGGCATTATAGTAGGTATTATTGCTTTTGCGGTTTCTTATTTAGTAGTGCAATACTTTTTTAAAAATGAAGTGGCTTCGGAATTAAAAAATGCGGTTATTGAATTAAATAAACAAGCACCTATTCAAATAGATGACTTCACAAGATTAGACAGTGCCGCTTCTGTAGGAAAAACTAAATTTATATATTATTATACCCTTGTAAATTCTTTAAAGGCAGAAGTAGATTTAGATACCGTAAATAAATATACAACACCAGCAATTATTAAATCTGTAAAAGAAAATGATGATTTAAAACCCTTTCGTAAAAATAATATTACCTTAGATTATAGTTATTTTGATAAAAATGGTGAGTTTGTAATGAATATTGCTGTAACGCCAGATTTGTACAAAAAGTAATTGTTCTTAATTCAAATTTCTTTTTTCGATAAAAAAACGCTTTAAAAGATTCGCACATTCATTTTCTAAAACTCCCCCTACAATTTTTGTCTTTGGATGTATGGTTGTTTTTAGGTTGATAAAACCTCTTTCGGGTTCAGATGCTCCGTAAACAATTTTACCAATTTGTGCCCAATAACTTGCGCCAGCGCACATTTGGCAAGGTTCTAAGGTTACATATAACACACAATTTTTTAAGTATTTTCCTCCTAAAAAATCGGCTGCAGCCGTAAAAGCTTGCATTTCTGCATGTGCGGTTACATCATTTAAGGTTTCTGTTAAATTGTGCGCTCTTGCAATAATTTGGTCTTTAAAAACAATAACAGCGCCAACAGGAACTTCTCCTTTATCAAAAGCAGTCGTTGCTTCTTGTAGAGCTTTGTTCATAAAATAAGTATCGTCAAAAGGTTGTATCATCTAATCTATTTTTAATCGAGTAAAATTAAGTAATTTATTTACAATAGATTTGTATTTCTTTACAGGTTGTTTTTATGAACACAATATTTGAAATTGTATTTTTGCAAAAAGATGAAAAATTTGTTAGATAGCATATCAAATCCACAAGATTTAAGAAAATTAAATCCAACGCAGTTGCCGCAGTTGGCAAAAGAATTGCGTGCGTTTATTATTGATGTGGTAGCAACAAAAGAAGGTCATTTGGGCGCAAGTTTAGGTGTTGTTGAACTTACCATTGCGCTTCATTATTTGTTTGATACGCCAAATGATTTATTAGTTTGGGATGTTGGACATCAAGCATACGGACATAAAATTTTAACAGGCAGAAAACATATTTTTCATACCAACAGACAATTTAAAGGTATTGCTGGTTTTCCATCAAGAAATGAAAGTGATTTTGATGCATTTGGTGTTGGGCATTCATCAACTTCTATTTCTGCCGCTTTAGGAATGGCAATTGCATCTAACTTAAAAGGAGAAACGGAAAAACATCATATTGCTGTTATTGGCGATGCTTCTATTGCAAGCGGAATGGCTTTTGAAGCGTTGAATCATGCAGGTGTTTCAAAAGCAAATTTACTTATTATTTTAAATGACAATGCTATAGGAATAGATCCTTCTGTAGGAGCATTAAAAGAGTATTTAACCAAAGTTAAAACAGATAGAAAATTAGCGGCACAAAATAATATTATAAAAGCGTTAAATTTTAATTATTCTGGACCAATAGACGGACATAATTTGCCTAAAGTTCTATCAGAATTAGAGCGATTAAAAAAAATAAAAGGACCTAAATTTTTACATATAATTACCACAAAAGGCAAAGGTTTACAGCAAGCTGAAGAAGACCAAGTAACATATCACGCTCCTGGAAAATTTGATAAAATTTCTGGAATTAGAGAAAAAAAACCAGCTAGTTTGTACACAAAATTCCAAGATGTTTTTGGGAAAACAATGGTAGAATTAGCAGCACAAAATAATAAAATTGTAGGAATTACACCCGCAATGTTAACAGGAAGTTCGTTAAAATTTATGATGGAGAAATTTCCTCAAAGAACTTTTGATGTTGGTATAGCAGAACAACATGCGGTAACATTGGCAGCTGGTATGGCAACACAAGGTTTAATTCCTTTTTGTAACATTTATTCTACCTTTTTACAGAGAGCATACGATCAGGTAATTCATGATGTTGCAATACAGAAATTACCAGTAGTTTTTTGTTTAGATAGGGCAGGCTTAGTAGGTGAAGACGGTGCAACGCATCATGGTGTTTTTGATATTGCGTATTTAAGATGTATTCCTAATATTATTATTTTTGCACCAAGCAATGAAATTGAATTGCGAAATATTTTATATACGGCTCAATTAGGCTTAAAAAGCCCCATTGCTATTCGGTATCCAAGAGGAACAGGAACTATTATTGATTGGCATAAACCTTTCGAAGAAATTGAAATTGGAAAAGGAACTTGCCTTAAAACAGGGAATAAAACAGCTATTTTATCAATAGGAACAATTGCTAAAAATGTTACGGAAGCCATTTTTTTATCAACAAAAAGTGATGAAATTGGCCATTATGATATGCGTTTTATAAAACCTTTGGATGAAAAATTGTTACATCAAATTTTTAAGAAGTATACGACCATAATTAGTGTTGAAGATGGAACCATAAAAGGTGGATTTGGTTCTGCAATTTTAGAATTTTCCGCAGAAAACAATTATCAAAATAAAATTAAAGTTTTAGGAATTCCTGATGAATTTGTAACTCATGGAAATGTTACAAGACTCCAACACCAAATTGGTTTAGACTCAAAAAGTTTGGCTTTTTATCTTTCTAATTTATAAAAAAAAAGACTGCCTTTTCAGACAGTCTTTCAACATACATTATAAAATGTTACATTGGAAACTCAGAAACTTGTTTTTTAATGAGAACAATTTTAACATATTTCTGTTTTTCTTCTACATTGTATTTAATAACAGCTTCATTTTCTTCTAATTTAAAAGGAATTTCTTCTGTTATAACTTTATTTTTACTGTTTTCTGAAGTTTTATGTTCAAAATCATCTACTTCTAAGAAACCTTTAAATCCAATAAAACCTTGGTATTTATTAGAACCTTGATTTTTAAGTTTACAATATTTGTCTTTAAAATAAATACCTTCTATTAGTACGTTTTTTGTTTCTGGGTCTATAATGTTATCCATAAGTAGATAAATATTAAAACCAGATTCCCCTCCTTTTATAGGTGAAGCATACTCAGTATAATAAGATTTGTTAAAATTTAAAATAGATTTTTTTTCTAAATTATATTTGGTGCTACAACTCATTATTAGTACTAACAAAAAGACTCCTATTGTGTGTTTTCTATTCATGAAAATAGATTTTATAAATTAATTTTTAACAAATTTCGCGGTTTGTTTCTTTCCGTCGGCATGTAAATTAATAATATAAACTCCAGATTTTAAGTTTTCTACATTTACTTTGCTGCCGTTTGTAAGGCCTTGTTTTACAGTTTTTCCGTTAATATCAGCAATGCTATAATTAACATTTTTTGATACATCTACTAAACTACTTTTTAAATTTAATACAGATTGTGTAGGGTTAGGATATAGAGAAACGGCTAAAGAATTTTTTTCATAATTATTAGCAGCTAAAGTTCCTTCTACTGTTGTTTCAAACATTCCGTTACCATGTGTACCAATTAAAAGTTTTTTGTCTGAAGTTCTGTAAACCATAGAACTAACAATTGAAAGACCAATGCTATTAGCACCTTCCATATCCCAATCTGTACTGGTTGGATCTGTAGAGCTGTATAAGCCTCTAGCTGTACCTACAAAATATACAATTTCTTCACCTACAGTTGCAATTGCCGCAGAACGAATAGAGTGGGCAGATAAATTTCTTTCTACCATAGTCCATGTTGGTGTAGCCGAGGTTAAGTTTGTAGTTATAAAAATGTTATCAATTCCATAATTTGCATACACTGCTAATGCAATATCAGGATTTGTTGGATGAATTGCAATACCACTTACTACAGTACCATCGGTTGTACTAGCTCCTGTTGGTGTAATGTTAATTGCAGTGCTAATGTCAGCTGTTCCTGCTGGGTTTGATTTTTTAAAAATCCCACCGCTTTCACCTCCAATTAATAATAAACTTGTAAAAGGATCGTAAGTACCTCTAGTAGTAGCAAATGTTCTTAGATTTTCTCCTGTACTTAAACTTCCGGCGTTTACCCAAGTTGCAGCAGTTATGGCTGCGGCGGTAGCTGTTGTATATAAAGTGTTTTTTCCTGCATAATATAAATTATCATTATTATCTGGATCTAGGTAATAATAGGTAATAAATTGTGCCGCGGCTCCAGAAGGAGCTCCTGTTGGTGTAATTTCGGTATATCCGGCAGGATAATTAGACCAAATTCTACCTTGTTGTACACCTACAAATAGTTGTAAATTTGCATCTGCATCTCTTCTAGCAATACCTACAGCTACACCATCTCCACTAAAAATATTGTTCATAGTTGTGTTGTCTGGTAAACCTGCATCTGTACCACCCATAGTAGTACCATTATCTTGTGCACCACCAATAACAAAATTACTACCTGTTAATGGGTCTATTGCAACGTGGTAATATTGATAGGTGATGTAATTATTATTTAAACTTTCCCAAGGAATACTAGCTGCATTAATATCTGCTGTTTTATGAATACCACCATCAGTACCACTATAAAGTAAATTATTGTTATTTGGGTCAAATTCTAAAGAATGAATATCTGAGTGATGTGTAACACCACCCACATTATATTGTGCATAACCAGTATTGTTTAAATAACCTCCTATTCTTGTAAAAGTAGGATCTACAGTAATATCTGCAATTTTATAAACGTTTGTACCACCAATAACAAGAAAATTTGGATTGTCTGGTTTTACAGTGATTACTAAATCATACCCTCCTTGAATTGCAAAAGGATCGTTCCCTGAAGTATCTCCTCCTGGTTCATCTGGTAGTTTAGCAGAGTAATTTACCCAAGTACCTAAAAATGGCTCATATTTCCATAAATCTGCTTCTATACCTGTGTTACCATTGGCATACAAAGCATAAATAGTTCCATCACTAGAAGGAGCTTCTGCTAATACAATTCTACCAGTTGCTGCCCAATCTGTTGGCGTACCGTTTTTGGCAATCTGAGTCCAAGAACCATTTCCTGTAGGAGAATACCAAACACCTTCTAAAGTTGAACCACCATCAAAAGCGGCATATACTTTACCTGAAGTTGTTACTATTACGTCTGTCCAATCTACATTCCCACCAGTTAATGATAATTCAATATTCATGTTGGTACCATCATATCTATAAATTCTACCAGAAGTAGCAATGATTAAATCTCCTGTAATTGGGTTCACTTTCATAGCATTTATGTAATCGAAATAGCTATCAAATGAAGTAAAACTAGAATCTGTTGCAGGCAATTTGGTCCAAGTTAATCCGCTATTTGTAGATTTGTATACACCGTGTCCACGGTAAGATGATCCTAATGAGGCAGAATTACCAGAGAATTCACCAGTACCATAATACCAAATGTTTTCAAAACCTGTTCTTGTGTCTTGCGCTATACAGCTAACATTGTGTACTTCTGTTGGGTTAGAAACTTTGGTCCAATCTGCACCACCGTTAGTAGATCTAAACAAACCACTGCTGATACCACCAGAAAGCATTGTGTTGCTAGTTGGGTCTGAAACATCTACCGCAAAGGCTCTTGTTCTACCTCCTAAGTTAGAAGGGCCTCTAGATACATAAGTACTTGTAGTTTCTCTTTGTAAACCTGCTTTTTGTTTTATATTTAAAGCAACTTCATATTCTTTTTTCTTTTCTTCAATAGGAATTATTCCTGTAACAGGATTTTTTTGCATGTTAAACTCATACAATTCTCTTTCAATAGAATACAACTGTCTTTTATTTTTAGTCTTATCTATTGGTTTTATAACCCCTTCAGGAGTAACAATGTAAGATTTCTCTTTGGTTTGGGTACTATCTTGTTTGGTAACAAAATAGACTCCAACTACAGCTACTAGTAATAGTGTTGATAGTATTTTTTTCTTCATAATGTTAAATTTTTAAGGTAATGATCAAATTTAGTTAATATTTTTAAGAATTATATGGTATTTCCAGTTATTTTTTTATGTACTCGAATAGCGTAACTGTCTGACATTCTAGAGATGTAACTGCATATTTGCATTATTCTGATGTACAGTTTGTCTGTTTCTGTTTGATATTCTTCTGGTAATAAATTTAATACCAGCGTATCAAAATTAGATGGATTTCCATCAAACTTATTGTTTAAAGCGTTTACAAAAACATCTAATAAATCTGCAATAATTCTATATCCGGCAACCTCTTTTTCTACAACTTCTGTACTTTTATAAATTTTATCGACACTTATTTTTATGATGTCGTTAATTTGTGCTTCGTACTTACATTTTTCTAATAAAGATTTTTCGAAAGTACCCTTTAAAATAGCTTCTTCATTAGCCAAAAATATAGATACCGCTTCGTTGATTAATACACCAATTGCCAAAGCTCTTAAATAACTAACGCGGTCTGTTTTATGTTTTAACGAATGGTATTTTCTACTATCAATAGTATCTTTTACCAGCTTTATCATGTATTCTAAGGCAAACTCTTCTTCAATTAAACCTAAATTAATTCCGTCTTCAAAATCGATGATAGTATAACAAATATCATCTGCTGCTTCAACTAAATAGGCCAATGGATGTCTGTAAAAAGAAACCGCAGAATCTGATTTTTGTTTCATCCCTAAATCTTGAACAAGATCTAAAAATGCGGTTTTATCAGATTGAAAAAAACCATACTTTTTATCAGCTATATGATGGGTTGGTTTTTTAGGCAGACTTTCTTTTGGGTATTTTAAAAAGGCTCCTAAAGTAGCATAACTTAAACGCAAACCACCCGGAATTGCCACTCTAGATTCTGTTAAAATTTTAAATCCGTTGGCGTTTCCTTCAAAATCTATTAAATCTTGATATTCTTTTTCTGTTAATTTGTCTTTGTATTTTGCACCTTTTCCTGTTTTAAAATATTCACCAATAGCTTTTTCTCCAGAATGACCAAAAGGTGGATTTCCTATATCATGAGAAATAGAAGCTGCAGCAACAATTGCCCCAAAATCGTTAAAAGTGTAGCCTAAATTTACCAAGTTAGGATGACGTTCTAATAACACTTTTCCTACTCTTCTCCCTAAAGTTCTACCCACCACAGAAACTTCTAAACTATGGGTTAATCGTGTGTGTACAAAGTCTGTATGAGATAACGGAATTACCTGTGTTTTGTCTTGTAAACTTCTAAATGCAGTTGAAAATATAATTCTATCAAAATCGACATCAAAACCCAAACGAGTTTCGTCTTGTGCTATTCTCTCGCGTTTTTGTGTATCCCCAAAGCGTTTTAAAGAAAGGAGTTGTTCCCAGTTCATTATATATGAATTATAAAATTTGATGTGTAAAAGTACAAACTATTATTTTGGGTTGATAAAACGAAAGCAAAACAATACAAACCAATTTTTGTTCTCAAAATTTTATAAAGATTTTAATAATTTTTAGTTTATTATGTTGTCAAGTAAGCCTATTTTTATTTTTTAACAAAAAAAATATTTATGAAAGTTAAATTAATCGCAATCAACTTAATACTAATAACTATAATGAGTTGTAGTTCTGTAAAAAAACAACAAGAAGATTCTTTTGATACTGCTATCACCGGAAAATATTGGAAACTAAAAACACTACAGGGTAAAGTAGTTAAAATGGATAAAAATCAAGAACGTGATATTTTTATCTCTTTAAAAAAACATGATAATAGTATCAAAGGTTTTACAGGTTGTAATTCTATTGCTGGCCAATTTACTTTAAAAGAAGGAAACAGCATTACAATTGGTAAGTTGGCGGTAACGCAAAGGTTTTGCCCTAATATAGATGAATCTACTTTTTTAAAGGTTTTAAATTTAGCAGATAATTATACTGTAAAAGATGATGTATTACAACTAAATGTGGGCAGAAGAGCTCCTTTAGCGGTTTTTGAAGCTGTTTATTTTAATTAGTCTTCTTAAAATAAGTTACTTATCATTTTCTAAAATTGAATCTTTTTCTGAATACAACAATTCGGCAACCTGAATTAATTTCATAATTAAATCGTTCACATTTACATTATCGTTTACTATAGAAGATGCCATATTTGTTGTAATCAGGTTTCTCCTTATGAGTTTATTTATAGATTTATTATCTGCTTGTAAGGCAGTTTTTGCAGCTTTTTTTAGTTTTATTAATTGCTTATAATATTCGTCTTTGTCTTCATTTTTTCTAAACAAATAAATCACCCTTAATACTTTTACAACTTTTTTTCTAAATTTATCGTACTCTTTTTTAATGTGCTCATTATCAGAATTTAAATACATTGTTACATTCTTCTCTAACTCTATTGTATCTCTAATAATTTCAACCATTTTTCGGTTGGCTAATTTTAGTTCAGACAATCTTTTATTTTGATCTTTTGTGAGCTTAAGATCTTGTTGGCCTCTTGTAGCAAAACTGATAATTTGTCCATAAATATTTTTTACTTTATTGTAGTACAATTGATTTACATCAACCTGTAGTTTTTCTGTAGAATTCTGTACTACTTTTTTAATTTTTTCATCAGATTTTATAGCACCTCTATGTACATTTAGGGCATGAGCTACAATTTCATAAATTGCATTTTTGTATAAATATTTAGATTCATTTAAAAGAGAAGAAACTAAAGTTCCTGGAAATTTTAATACAGCTTCATTTAAATATTTAGGATCGTCTACTTCTTTATTATTTTGTTCTTTAAATACTTTTAATAAGTAATTCTCAAGCGTTTTAATAAATGGTACCATTAAAATAACACCAATAATATTGAATATGGTATGAAATAATGCCAATTTTAACGTGTAGTCTGTGTTGCCAATATGTACCAAAACCGCTATAGTATTCACCAATTTTGCCAAAGGATAAATTAAAACTAACGCTGTAATACCAGTAACAATATTAAATATTAAATGAGCGCCTGCCAATCTTTTACCAGCAATATTAGAATTTAATGAACCCAAAACAGCGGTAATAGTTGTGCCAACATTTGCGCCAATGGCCAGGGCCAACGCATTTTCATACTCTATTTGACCAGCTGCTAAAGCAGTTAAAACCAATACCAATGAAGCTGCGCTAGATTGCAAAACAACGGTAATTACAATACCAATTACGGTATATATTAGTACTCCTTTAAAACCAGAAACGGCATATTCTGTTAAGTTTATATGAGAACTAAAAACATCAAACCCTTCTTTCATAAAATAGATTCCTAAGAAGAAGAAGCCCAGACCTGCTAAAACATTTCCGGTTCCTTTTAAAGTTTCTTTTTTTTGAAAATTAAAAACGAGTCCAAAAATGATCATTGGCATTGCTAAGGCAGCAATGTTTATTTTTAGTCCAAAACCAGCCACCAACCAAGCGGTTGCTGTGCTACCAATATTGGCGCCAAAAATTAAACCTAAACCACCAGAAAGTGTTATTAAACCTGCACTTATAAAAGAAATTGTGATAACAGAAACTAAAGAACTAGATTGTAGTAAAGCGGTTACTATTGCACCTGCGGTGATACTTTTATATAATTTATCTGTGGTTTTTTTTAATATATTTTGAAGAGGTCCTTTGGTAAACACTTTAAACCCTTCTTCTAACATACCCATACCAAATAATAAAATGGCAACACCCGCAGCGATGGTTTTAAAATTAGGGTTGAAGTATAATATTACTGCAACGATAACTAAAAATGCAGCAAATAAGAGTTTTTTAATCATCTAAAAAAAGTTCGAGTTTCTAAAAAGTTTATGTAAACATAAGATTTATAATTTGAAAAACAAAAAAGAGATTTTCTAGCCCAGATTGAAGCATTTGTTTGAGCCCTTTTTTGCCTTTCGACTGCGCTCAAGATAAACTCCAAACTGGAAATAGCTTCAAAAAAAAAGAGAAGCCTTTCGACTTCTCTTTCTGTTTATTTAATTATGCAACCTTCCATAGTGATTTAATTTCTTCACAAATAAGCTCTATTTCTTTTATAGATTTATAATAATCTTTTGGTGCAGAAATTGTACTACTTCCAAATATATCAATCGATAAGCACAATTCAGGTAAAACCTCGGCGTTGTATTTATGTGATAATTCTAAAAGGTATTTATTCAATATTGTAGCAATAAATCTTGATTGTTTATTGTCAAATATATTGCTACTTGAAAGATGTAGCTTAACAGCTCCAATATATTTAGTTTCATTATGATGAATAATAAAAATAATATCAGGGGAAACCTTTACTTCAACCTTATTAATAAAAGTTGATTTCACATTTTTCTCTTTAATTATTTCTAAATTATGATTTTTAAAAAAACCGGGTATTTTAAAACTTAGAAAGCGTTTCATTGCTTCGATTGAAACTTGCCTATTTGCAATTTGTTGGGGTTTATTTACAATTTTGGTTTTTAATCGCTCTATTCCTTCAATTAAGAAATCTCTTTCACCTTTATTTATTAGAGATTTTTTTATACCCGCTCTAGAGGTTTGATACCATCCAACCCTTAAAACTGATGGATCTTTTTGATCTCTAATTATTCTTCTTTTTTTTGATTCTGTACCTTTAAAAAAATCTACTAAAGGATTTATTGAAATTTGATATTCCATTATTTTCTGTATTATAGAGTCAAACACTATTTGTTTTTATGTTAATAACTCTGTTATCAAGTCTAAAACATGGACATTACCCATATATAACTTGTTAAAAATTTAGAAAAATAACTTGGTGAAGAGAATCGTATTTTGTAATTTTGAAGAACAAAACGGAGATTGAGTATTCTCAAAATCCTTTTCAATTAACTAATTTTTGCTTCCGACGGCTAAAGATTTAGATAAATTACCAAGAAGCGATATGTCTAGTATCGCTTTTTTTATGCTTATTGTTTTTATCTCAAATAAAATATTTTAATTATTTCATATTAAAGAGAAGCCTTTCGACTTCTCTTATCTTTATTTAGCATACTAATTACCCTTCGCAACTAGCACATTCTTTCTTTTGCTTAAATTTCTGTGCAGCATTCATACTGTGTTGGTAATACATCGATTTTACACCTAATTTCCATGCATTAATATATACGGCATTTACCTCTTTAATTGGCATGTCTGGATGCACCATAATGTTTATAGATTGTCCTTGATCTATATGATTTTGCCTGTTTGCAGCTTGATATACAATTACATTTTGATCTATTTCTGAATAGGTTTTAAAAACGTCTTTTTCTGCTTCTGTTAAAATGCTTAAATGTTGTACAGAACCATCGTTATCTCTAATACTTTTCCAAACATCAGATGTGTTTTGTCCTTTTTCTATTAAAAGTTGTTCTAAAATAGGATTCTTAATGGTTGTTTTAATTTTTGCAATATCTTTTACATAAATATTAGACCAAATTGGCTCAATTCCTTGAGATACTTGTCCTAAAATAAATGCTGAAGATGTAGTTGGTGCAATTGCATTTAAAGTGGTGTTACGTCTTCCGTATCCTTTTAACACAGCAGGTTCTCCATACAATTTGGCCATTTCTTTAGATGCTTTGTAAGATTTTTCTTTAATCAATTTAAAGATTTCACTATTTAAAGCATAGGCTTCTGCACTATCAAAAGCATGCATTTTAGATTGTAATAAAGAATGCCAACCTAATGCACCTAAACCTAAAGCTCTATTTTCTTTTGCAAAATTATAGGCTTTTTCCATAAAGCGAAACGTAAACTGATCATCTCTATCTGGTGAGTCTTTAAAAACTTCTAACTTGGTAATAAACTCTTGCATTACTGCATCTAAAAAGTAGGTAAGTGTTTCTACTGCATCTGTATCTTTCCATTTATCGTAGTGTAATAAGTTTACAGATGATAAACAACAAACAAAAGACCAATCTTCATTAGAAGGTAACATGATTTCTGTACACAAATTGCTTGCATAAATTTCATGCTTTTTGTCTTTGTAAACATCTACTGTACCGTTATTTGCATTGTCTCTAAAAAGAATATATGGATATCCTATTTCTCCTCTTCTTTGTAATATTTTTGCCCAGATATTTCTTTTTTCTACATCACCATCTATCATTGCTTGCATCCAATCATTACCAACGGTAACACCATGGGTTAATTCTTGAATAGGATTACCTTCTGTACCAATCTCTAAAAATTCTTTTATATCTTCATGATCTACAGGTAAATATGGAGAAAAACGCCCACGTCTTACAGAACCTTGACTTACAACATCAACCATTTTTTCAAACAATTGCATAATATGAACAGAACCAGATGATGAACCATTATTTTTAACATCTGCTCCTCTTTCACGTAATTTACCAAAGTATCCAGAAGTACCACCTCCTAGTTTAGACATCATACCAACTTCTGATTGCGAGAACAAAATATCTCCCATATCATCTGCAACATGACTACCAAAACAACTAATAGGCAAACCTCTTTTTTTACCAAAATTAGACCAAATTGGCGAAGCTAAAGAGTAATATCCTGCTGCCATATATTTATAAAACTTTTCAGAAAAGCCATCAATTTTTAAAATAGTTTCTGCATTGTCTGCTATTTCACGTATTCTTTCTTCTGGTGTAGTTTTACCTGTTAAATAACCAGACTCTAAAAACTTACGGCTGTTTTTTGTTAGCCATTTAATTTCAGGGTCATTGGTGTTTTTAAGAATTTCTTTTCTGGTAGCGTTTCTTACTTGAATTAATCTTTCGTGTTCGGTAAGTTCAGTGGTTTTTTTGGTGTCGTTTAGGTTCATCATTTAAAATAGGTCGTCGCTTGTTATACTTTTTGTTCTTTTACTGTAATTAATAGATCTCTTTACAAAGAAATCGCCATGTTTGGTTCCAATAATTTCATCATCAAACCAATCTGTTTCTGCCAATAATTTTTGGTCTACATCAAATATTTTTGAGATACCAATACTTTCTAAAGAGTTATTAAACCTGTTTTTAATAAATTCTTTAATGATATTTTTTGGTAAAAAATCTAATTCTCCTTTTTCAAAAATCCAATCAATTAGTTTGCTTTCGGAATGAAAAGCTTCTTTACAAGTTTCTTGAACCAATAAATTATGCTCTTCACTAAACCAATCTGGATTTTCTTCTTTTATAATTTGAATAAGATCAATACCAAAATCTCCATGAATTTGCTCTTCTTTAGAAGTAGCTTCTACCACATTAGAAATACCTTTTAAAACATTTTTATGTTTGTTAAAAGCCATAATAATTAGAAACTGAGAAAACAATGATACGTGCTCTATAAATAGAGAAAATAGAATGATAGATTCAGAAAATTCTTGATTATCTTCACTATTTACATTTTTTAACGCGCCTTCTAAATAATTTACACGTTTCATAATTACAGGATTCTTCTTTAAGTTTTTAAACTCATTATTTAATCCTAAAATTTCTAATAAATGAGAATAAGCATCATGATGACGCACTTCACTCTCAGAAAAAGTGGCTCCTACAGAACCAATTTCTGGTTTTGGCATTTTTTTATAAATGTCTCCCCAAAAAGTTTTTACTGCAACCTCTATTTGAGAAATTGCCAACATGGTATTTTTAATTGCATTTTTTTCTACCTCTGTTAGAGATGTTTTAAAATCTTGTATATCACTGGTGTAATTAAACTCTGTATGAATCCAATAAGAATGTCTAATGGCGTCTACATATTCTCCTAATGCAGGATAATCATACGGTTTTAAATTTATTCTTTTTTCAAAAATATTAGGTTTTCTACTTCTTGCTTGTTCATCTCTATATAAAATGTACGCCTTTGCAACATCATGAAAAGGGCTGTCCATTAATTTATATTCAACAATATCTTGTACCTGTTCTACTGTTGGCGTATAATTAGGTTCATTTAATTTAGTTTCTAATAAAGTACCATGTACAATATTAGAAATAGCAATTGCATCTTTTCTACTACCGTGATTTACAGTAAGCATTGCTTTTTCTATGGCATTTGTAATTTTCTCTAACTCAAAAATGGTGGTATCTGAGTCTCTTTTTATGATGTGCGTAATTTCCACGGTAGAATAAGGTTATTTAATTGTTAATTAATCGGTAGGGGGCAACTCATACAAAGATGCCTTTTTTTGCTTCGAAATGAAAGTCATACTTATTCACAAATCCCTTGAAGTTTTTAACAAATTGATTTTTTTTTTCAATTATCATCAAAATAAATAGAAATATAATGTTTTGATATACAGTATTTAAAAAAAACAAATAGACCTTAGCACTTGATTCTGTTGACATTCCTAAAAAGGAATTTTTATCATAGAAAAATCCCTTTTTAGAATTGATAAAAACACCTAATTTTAGAATGAAATAAAAACAGTTACGTTAAAAAAATTAAAATCAGTTTAAAAATGAGTATATTTGTAACTTATTAACATAATATATTATTACAGTGAAAAACGGTACAGTAAAATTTTTTAACGAATCTAAGGGATTTGGGTTCGTAATTGAAGATGGTTCAAATGATGAATATTTTGTCCATGTTTCAGGATTGATTGACGAAATTAGAGAAGGAGATGCAGTTGAGTTCGACTTAAAAGAAGGTAGAAAAGGTTTAAACGCGGTTGACGTTAAAGTTATCTAATATTTATTTTTTCTTACATTACAAAAGGTTGGCTATTTTTATAGTCAGCCTTTCTTTTTGCCTTATTTTTGTACAAATATTTATTTCTGATGAAAAATAGATTTCCAAAAATTGTACAAATTGCTATTATTTCTGTTTATTTAATTTTTTTAGCGGGTTCTGTTGTAAGAATGACAGGTTCTGGAATGGGTTGCCCAGATTGGCCAAAATGTTTTGGTTATTACATTCCGCCAACTTCAGAAGAACAAATTACTTGGAAACCAAATTCAGAATTTAAAAAAGGGTTTATCATTATTAAAGACGAAGCTTTGTTTGTTGCTGAAAAAAACATTAAAACAGCTTCTGAATTTAATAAAGATAATTGGGCAAATTACACAAAACATAATTACGCAACGTTTAATAAATACCATTCTTGGACAGAATATATTAATAGATTGTCATCTGTTTTAGCAGGTTTTGTTTTCTTATTTTTAATTTATAGTGCAACAAAATTCTGGAAAACAGACAAACGGATTCCGCTTTTAGCTTATACAGCTTTCTTTTTAATGTTGGTAGAGGCTTGGTTAGGAAAAACTGTGGTAGATACCAATTTAAAACCCACCATAATTACCATTCACATGGTTATTGGCTTAATTATAATTGCACTATTATTACAATTAAAATTTATAAATTCTGATAGAAAAAGGATTTATAGATACAATGCTGTCTTTAATAAACTACTAATTGTTTCTGTTATTTTTTCTTTAATTCAAATTGCATTAGGTACACAAGTAAGGCAATTTATAGATGAACAAGTAAAACTTTTTGGTTTCGAAAACAAAGATTATAGTTTAATGAATCCTAGTTTAAAGTTTTATTTTCATAGATCGTTTACCATTGCCATTGTGTTGGTAAATTTAGGAATGTTTTATATGAATCAAGTAAAAAAACTGGGTTACAAACTAGTAAATTGGATTGTGTTTTTAATCTTTTTAGAAACCGTTACTGGTGTTTTAATGTATTATGCAGAGTTTCCTTTAGGTACACAAGCAACACATTTGTTGTCTGGCGCTATTTTATTTGGATTGCAGTTTTATTTATGGCTTCAGAGTAGAAAAACAGTTGCTTTTAATTAATACAACTTTATTTTTTGCTTCTTACACTTTCTATAATTACAGTTAATAAGATTAAGCTTCCGCCAATTATTGTATTAATGTTAGGTATTTCATTTACAAAAATGTAGGCTAAAATAATACCAAAAACAGGCTGAATGCTACTAATAATACTTGCGGTTGCAACAGAAAAGTGTTGTAAAGAATGTACCATCATTGAGTGGCCAATGGCTGTTGTTAATAAGGATATTAACAATAATAAAGGAAATTGACTTTCAAAGTTAGAGATATCACTAAAAAATAAAACAGGCAGTAATAAAGCAGTTACAATTACTAATTGGTAAAACATAATGGTGCTTCCGTTATAGTTTGTTACATGTTTTTTTGTAGTTAAATTTCTTAACGCATAACATAAAGCAGAAAGCACACCTAATAAAATACCTTTGGCTTCATTATTTTCTAGAGAAAAATCTGGTATTAAAATAAAGACACCTATTAAAACAAGAGCCCCAAATAAAACATGGATTTTATTTAGTTTTTGTTTAGAGAAAAATGGTTCTAAAAGTGCAGCCATTACCGGAAAAGTATATAAAGATAACATTCCTAAGGCAACATTAGAAAGTTTTAATGCGTAAAAATAAGTAACCCAATGTGCTGCCAAAAAAAAGCCGTTTACCGCAAAAGAAAAATAATCTTTTTTAAATTTTATTTTTAAATCTATTTTTTTTATTCTGCAAAAAATATAAATAAAAAAGGAAGCAATAATAGCTCTGAAGAAAATTATTACCTCCGCTGGCATGGCAATATATTTTCCTAAAACACCAGAAGTACTTATAAAAAGAGTGGCTAATAATAAAACCGATAGGTTTTTAGTATGTGTGTTTTCCATTAATTGTTTTTTCTAAATTTTCTTATTGTGAAAATTATTGTCATATAAATTAAACCCGGAATTCCAATCCAAATTAATTCGCTTAGAATTACTTTTACACCTCGTTCGCTAAAAAATCTTGAGATTCCAATGGGTGAAACTTTTATAGGTCTCCAAGGAAAAAAATAACGAGCATTATTAAAAGGAGAGAAAAAAGCGACTCCTTTTCCGCCAGAAGTCATTGCGTCTAAAATTGAATGAGAAGCTGTGCATAAAAAGAAAAACAACAATAAAATAAGTCCTTTTGTTGTAAAAAGTTGTTTTCTATAGAAAATAAAAGTTACTATTATACCAAGTAATAATGCAAAAAGTATGGAATGAGAAAAGCCTCTATGACCCCAGAAACTTCCATAAGAAATACCAAATTGAAGGCCTATAACATCTGCATCTGGAAGCACAGCGCAAATGATTGCAATTAAAAACAGCTTAAAAGTTTGATGTTTTTTAGGAAAACTTTTTCCTAGTGCAACGGAAACAAATGCATGCCCAAATATTGAAGCCATTCTATATTTTTTCTAATTGTCTCCTCAAATGCCGTAGAGAAGTTTTAAATTCTGATTAATAGTTTTCTAAAAACAAGACCTAATAGTTAATTATATTCTTTGTAAAATTCCTAAAGCGGTTTTTACGGTATCAATTCTAATAAAAGTAATTAATAAGCGCAATCCGTTTTTAGACTCTTTTTCTTTCATTACGCAACTTTTAGGGTTCTGCTGTACATATTTTAGCATTCTTGTAAAGGCTTCTGTATGGTAAAAATCACTTTGTTGATTGGCTACAAAATAGCCCATCATCCTTTTTTGTTTTAGAATAATTTTTTCTAAACCTAATTCTTTGGCCAACCATTTTATTCTAACAGAATCTAGAAGGTCTTCTACTGTTGTAGGAATTTCACCAAATCTATCTATAATTTCAGTCTCAAAAACTTGCAATTCTTTTTCAGTTTTTAGAGTTCCTAACTTGTTATACAAACTCAATCTTTCTGTAACGGAGTTAATATAATCGTCCGGAAAAAGAATCTCAAAATCAGTGTCTATGGTAACTTCTTTTACAAATTCTTTGGGTTTTGAAGTATCTGTTGGATACAAATCTTTAAATTCATTTTCTTTTAGTTCTTCAATAGCTTCTTGTAATATTTTCTGATAGGTGTCAAACCCAATATCATTGATAAAACCACTTTGTTCTCCACCTAATAAATCTCCAGCTCCACGAATTTCTAAATCCTTCATGGCAATATTAATTCCGCTACCTAAATCAGAAAACAACACCAATGCTTCTATCCGTTTTCTGGCGTCATCTGTCATCATGTGATAGGCCGGAGTTATAAAATAGCAGAACGCTTTTTTATTAGAACGCCCAACTCTACCACGCATTTGATGTAAATCTGACAAACCAAAGTTGTTGGCATTGTTAATAAAAATGGTGTTTGCATTTGGTACATCTAAACCACTCTCTACGATAGTTGTGGAAACCAATACATCAAATTCATTGTCCATAAAGCCGAGCATTAATGTTTCTAGTTTTTTGCCTTCCATTTGTCCATGTCCAATACCAACTCTAGCAGAAGGAACCAATCTTTGTATTAAACCCGCAACTTCTTTAATGTTTTCTATTCTATTGTGAATGAAAAAAACTTGTCCTCCTCTAGAGATCTCATAAGAGATTGCGTCTCTAATTACATCTTCAGAAAAACGAATTACGTTACTTTCTATGGGATGTCTGTTTGGTGGTGGAGTTTTTATGACTGATAAATCTCTTGCCGCCATTAAACTAAACTGCAAAGTTCTAGGGATTGGCGTAGCTGTTAGCGTTAGGGTATCAACATTTTCTTTTAACGTTTTTAATTTGTCTTTTACAGCAACACCAAATTTTTGCTCTTCATCAATAATTAAAAGTCCTAAGTCCTTAAATTGTAAACGTTTGTTTGTAAGTTGATGTGTGCCAATAATAATATCTACAGAACCATCATTTACGCCATCTATTGCGTTATTTTTTTGTTTTGCAGTTCTAAAACGATTTAAATAATCAATTTTGATAGGAAAGTCTTTTAATCTTTCAGAAAACGTTTTATAATGTTGAAAAGCCAATATAGTTGTAGGAACTAAAATAGCCACTTGTTTGCCATTGTCTACAGCTTTAAAAGCGGCCCTTACTGCCACTTCTGTTTTACCAAAACCAACATCACCACAAACCAACCTATCCATGGGTTGTTCTTTTTCCATATCGTTTTTTACATCCTGCGTAGCAGTAAATTGATCTGGCGTATCTTCATACATAAAGCTTCCTTCTAACTCGTGCTGTATATGAGTATCTGGACCATAAGCAAAGCCTTTTTGTAGTTTTCTTTTTGCGTACAATTGAATTAAATTAAACGCAATATGTTTAACTCTAGCTTTGGTTTTTTGTTTAATTTTTTTCCAAGCACCAGAACCTAATTTATAAATTTTGGGTGCTTTTCCATCTTTTCCGTTGAATTTTGAAATCTTATGAAGTGAGTGAATGCTTACATATAAAATGTCTCTTTCTCCGTAAATAAGTTTTATAGCTTCTTGTTTTTTTCCTTGAACATCAATTTTTTGTAAACCACCAAATTTTCCAATTCCATGGTCCATGTGTGTTACATAATCTCCAATTTCAAGTTTGTTTAATTCTTGAAGTGTGATGGCTTGTTTTTTAGCATAACCATTTTTGAGTCGGAATTTATGATACCGTTCAAAAATTTCATGATCTGTATAACAAACTAATTTATTGTCTATATCTACAAAACCTTGGTATAATGGAAAAACCACAGTTTCATAATGTACTTTGCTTGGGTTAAGTTCAGTTGCACCTTGTTCTGCATCATCAAAAATATCATGAAAACGTTTTGCTTGTTGCTCATTTGCACAGAAAATATAATTCGTAAATTTTGCTGTATGATGTTCGTTTAAATCTTCAATTAATAAGTCGAATTTTTTGTTAAATGAAGGTTGAGGTTTTGTGTTGAAATTGATCACCTCATTTTTATATACAGCATTTCTTTTTTCATCAAAGTTAACTACTGTAAAATCTTTTAATTGATTTGTAATAAAAGCGCCATCACAAAACAATTCTACTGGTTTTGCGTGCTTAATTTCTTTAGATAAATCATTAAAGGCCTCTTCAGATTTTGCATAAAATTTATCTAATTTACCAGAAATCAAATCAATATTTTTTGCAAAAACAACTGTTTTTGAAGAAATATATTTTAGAAAACTCTCTCTGTTTTCTTGCAAGGTTTTATTTTCAACATTTGGCATGATAGAAACTTTTTTCAGTTTCTCTTTAGAAAGTTGAGTTTCTACATCAAAAGTTCTAATACTATCAATTTCATCACCAAAAAATTCTATTCTATAAGGCTCATCATTAGAAAAAGAAAAAACATCTATAATACCACCTCTCACAGAGAAATCTCCGGGTTCAGTAATAAAATCTACACGTTTAAATTTGTATTCAAATAAAACTTCGTTTACAAAATCAAGAGATAAACTTTCTCCTACTGCAACTTTTAGGGTGTTTTTTTCAAGTTCTTTTTTGGTAACAACTTTTTCAAATAACGCTGTTGGATAGGTAACAATTACAGCAGGTTTTTTACGAGAATTAATTCTGTTTAAAACTTCTGAACGCAATAAAACATTTGCATTGTCCGTTTCTTCTATCTGATAAGGTCTTCTATAGGAACCAGGATAAAAAAGTACATTTTTATCGCCCAACAGTTGTTCTAAATCATTTAAATAATAGGCAGCTTCTTCCTTATCATTAAAAATTAAAAGATATGGTTTGTCTGCTTTTTTAAAAGTTTCAGAAATAACAAAAGACAATGAAGATCCGACCAAATTCGTAAGTTGAAAATGGTTTTTTTCTTGCTGAAGTGCTAAAAGTATCTGCGAAACATTGGCAGATTTTTGATACTGATTTACAATGTGCTGCTTGCTCAACGAACTGTTTTTTGCAAATGTAAGATGTTCATATCGAATAAACCATTTTCAATTTTGATTTCTTGTATAAAAAGATACCTTTGTAGAAATGTTTTTAAATATAAATTGTTTATAAATTATATTAAAATGAGAAAAAAAATTGCTTTTTTACCTATAGTTTTCCTGTTTTTTATAGCCACTTTGCAGGGACAAAATTTTGAACAAAAGTGGACCGCGGGTATTCATGCTGCAATGGGGATTTATTCAGAAGCTGATAAAGATTTTGTTGGTGGAAAATATGTTTTTCAAACCCCAAGAATAACGCTGTCTAGATATATGTTTTCTAACATAACTTTTAATGCTGGTTTTGCAACAGCTCTTGGAGATAGTCAAAAATATACAAGTATTGATGGTGCAATTAGGTATGATTTTGGAATGTCTATGGACAATATTGTTCCCTATTTTATGCTTGGTGGTAGTATTATTAATGCGCTAAGACCAACGCCAACAATTGACATTGGTGCTGGTATAACATTATGGTTTTCTGAACAATATGGCTTAACTGTTCAGTCTAGATACAAGATCTCTTTGAATACTTATGAAAGTCAAAGATCTCATGCTTATTTTTCGGGTGGGTTGGTGTATAGTTTTAAAGCGAGATCTATGCGACCAAGACTTTGGAATGATAAGCACTAATTTCCGAATTTTAAACCAATAAACATAGTTCTTGGTGTTGCAGGGCCGTAAATAAAATTACTATCCCTTTCTTTTCCTATGTCAAAATGAGATTGATAGGCATCAAAAAGGTTCTTGGCGCCTGCAAATACTTCTAAATTGGTATCTAATTTTTGTAAACTAAAGGTGTAGCTAGTTTTAAAACCAACTTCTGTAAAAGTAGGAGAAGTAAAGTATTCATCTGTAATTAGGTTTTGTGGTGAAGCTACATGAAGAATATCCATTTTACCGGTGTACACAAGGTTTATAGATGTTTTAAATTTTTGATTTGGCGTGTACGTTGCTGTTGCGTACCCATAATTATTAGGAGTTCTTAAAAACTCTTTTTTAGAAGGTAATACATCAGAATTTTTTACAGCTGTATCAAATTTGCTAGATTGAAAAGTAAAACCTGCATCTAGTTGAAAATTACCATCGTAATTTAACCGGGTTTCTAAAGTAATTCCTTTTACCGTTGCGCCATCTCCATTTTGTTTTTCGAACAATTCGCCAAATGCATCGTTTCCTATATTTACCTGTGTAAAAGCATCGTTTAAATGCGTGTAAAAACTTTCAACAGTAAAACCATAAATATAATGTTCTGTAGGTTTGTCATAATTAAAAGAGATGTTATAACTTTTAGAACGTTCTTCTTTTAAATTGTCTGCCAATGAAATTCTAGAGATACCACCACCTGCAAAAGCTATATGTAAATCAGTGTCAAAAGCCTGTGGAGCTCTAAAACCTGTTCCGTAAGTTGCTCTAATTTGGGCATTTTCAAACGGTTTTGCTAAAAATGAAATTCTAGGACTTGCAATAATTCCGTCTACAAAATTGTGCTTGTCTAATCTAACGCCAGTTAAAATATTTATTTTCTCGGTGATTTCCCAATCACTCTGAAAAAAGAATCCGTAATTTTTTGTTAATTGATCTACTTTGTAAGAATAGGCTGTAATCTCATCATAAACATCATCTTGTACAAATTCAGATCCAATGGTAAAAACATTGTTTCCGTTTAAAAATTGGTCAAATTTATGATTGTATTGAATTCCTCCTTGTAAGGTTGTGGTTTCAGAAGTTCCGTAAGGAGGGTTTGCTAAATGAGCGCTGTCTTCTGCAGAATCAATATCCGGACGAATACCCGTATAATGATCTCTGCCTGTGTATTGCGTAGCAAAATAAGTAATTAATGAACTTTTATCATCATTAAAATTAATTTGATAATCTACATTACCAACATACACATCATGCGTGCGTTCTTCAGATTGCATGGCAAAATGCGGAGCCGTTTTAATCATTTCTCCACCGTAACGGTATTCGTTCATTTTACTAAAATTGATTTCTAATTTTTGAGTATCAGTTGGTAAAAAGAAAATGTTAGTTCCGAAAGAATTATTTTTTAATTGCGGTAATTCCGAGAAATTATCGCCATTGGCATCATACAAATCTCTTGTTCTGTTGTTGATAAAAAAAGATGCTCCGGCATTTTGGTCTTCGTTAACTACCGTTGCGTTTCCGGTGATAATATGATCATTTATTCCTTTTATATTTTGATAAGTATAACCAATTGAATAGTTGTTTTTAGTAGGAATTTTGGTAATTACATTTACGGTTCCGCCAACGGCGCTAGATCCGTACAAAGCAGAGCCTCCACCGCGTACAACTTCAATTCTATCAATCATGTTTGTTGGTATTTGTTCTAAGCCATACAAACCTGTTAAAGGGCTAAAAATTGGGCGTCCGTTAATTAATATTTGAGAATATCCTCCTGCTAATCCGTTCATTCTTAATTGTGTATAATTACAGGTTTGGCAGTCGGTTTCTACGCGCAATCCTGTTTGAAATTTTAATCCTTCAGATAAATTACACGCTTGTACATTGTCTAATGTTGCGCTATTAATTACGTTTACAATTACGGCACTATTGGTTCTTCTTTTGTTGGTTCTAGTACCTGTTACTGTAATTTGATCTAATATTTCAGCTTGTTCTTTTAATTCAAAATTAATAGTATTTTCTTCGGATGCTAGTACTGAAGTAATTTTTCTTTCGGATACAAACCCCGTAAATGATGCAATTAAAATAACGTTACTTTCCTTACTGTTTAATTGGTAAAAGCCATTTTCATCAGCGGTTGTTCCTATTTGTGTTCCTTTAATTAAAATGGAAGCAAAAGGTAGTACTTCTCCTTTAGTTGATGTTATTTTTCCTGTAATAGTTTGACTATTTAATGTGACAGAAAATAATAAAATTACAAAAGTAATAGTTAATTTCAATGTTTGTTTTTTTAATGTTGTTAAATTTTATTTTTGACAAATGTAATTTAATTTTTAGACTTGTCTAAAAATATATTTATTAAAATTAAAAAGTATATCTTTGTAGTATAAAATTTGTAAATGTTTACACTTTCTGAAGAAAATTATTTAAAGGCAATTTATCATTTAGAGTTAGATGCTGATAAAGGTATTAGTACAAATGCAATTGCGAAAAAATTAGAAACAAAAGCTTCTTCTGTTACAGATATGATTAAGAAATTATCTGAAAAAGAAGTTGTTGTGTATAAAAAGTATAAAGGAGTTAAATTAACCAATTTAGGAAAGAAAATAGCCGCAAACATTGTAAGGAAACATAGGTTGTGGGAGGTTTTTTTAGTAGAGAAGTTAAATTTTTCTTGGGATGAAGTACATGATGTTGCTGAACAATTAGAGCACATAAAATCGTCAAAATTAGTAGATCAAATAGATGCTTTTTTGGGTTTTCCAACCCATGATCCTCATGGAGATCCTATTCCAGATAAAGAAGGAAATTTAAAAACAATTGAAAAAAACTTATTATCAACCTTATCAAAAAATGAAGGTGGAATTTGCGTAGGTGTAGAGGATTCTTCGTCAGATTTTTTAAAATTCTTGGATAAAAAAGGCATCACGCTGGGTAAAAAAGTTACGGTTTTAGAAAAAGAAGATTTTGATAATTCCTTATCAATTTTAATTGAAGATCGGAAGCTGTCAATTTCAAATAAAATAGCGAATAATTTATACATTCAAAAAAGATGAACACTTACAATCCTATAGTAGCACTTTTGGTATTTATTGGTGTGGTTATATTGCTGTTTTTTATTTTTAATCCTAAAAAAGGACTTTTTTTTAAATATATTAAAGCCCGAAAAGAAACAGAAAAAACAGCTATAGAAGATATTTTAAAATTGCTGTATCACGACCCTAAGACATCAATAAACACCATTTTTAATGAGCTAGATTTTAGTCATAGTTTATTAAAAGAAAGTATTGATACAATGTTAGAAACTAGGTTGATAAAGAAACAGAATGAGCTTTTTTCATTAACCAAAGATGGCGATGAATATGCGTTAAGAATTGTGAGGGCACATCGTTTATGGGAAAAATATTTATCAGAAAAAACAGGTTTTCACAAAACAGAATGGCACAGCAGAGCAGAACGAAAAGAACATGAACTTTCTAGTGTAGAAGTAGAAGATTTATCTACGCTTTTAGGAAACCCAAGGTATGATCCGCATGGAGATCCAATTCCTACAAAGACTGGTAAAATTCCAGAAAAGAAAGGAGTATTGCTTTCAGATTTACCTATTTTAAATTTCGGAAAAATTATTCATATAGAAGATGAGCCTACAAGTATTTATAAGCAAATTTTAGAGAAACATATTCATCTACATTCTCAAGTGTATATGAAAGAGATTAGTGAAAATCGAATTGTTTTTGAATCGGAAGGAGAGCAATTTGTATTGTCTCCAATAGTGGCAAAAAATATTACTGTTATTTCTTTGGATAAAGCCGATGTCATAGAAAAAGACACCCTTCGTTTATCTAATTTAGAAAATAAACAAAAGGCCCTCATTATTGGTGTTTCTAAAGAGTGCAGGGGAGAAAATAGAAGAAGATTATTAGATTTAGGTTTTGTAAAAGGAGCAACGGTTAGTATCGATTTGTTAAATCCGTTAGGTGATCCAAAAGCATTTTTAATTAAAGGAACAGCCATTGCTTTGAGAAAAGATCAGGCGGTTAAAATTTTAATTACCAAAGTATAAAAAAAATGAAAACAGCAACAAAATCTGCTTGTGATACGTGTGCACATCATACTTTAGAAGGAGTTAAAAAATTAGGGGTAGATACTGAAAATGTAGACTTTGTAATTGCATTAGCCGGAAATCCAAATACTGGAAAAAGTACTGTTTTTAATGCGTTAACAGGTTTAAGACAACATACAGGTAATTGGCCGGGAAAAACGGTAACAAGAGCAGAAGGAGCATTTGAATATCAACAACAAAAATTTAAATTAATAGATTTACCAGGTACGTATTCTTTAATGTCTAGGTCTGAAGATGAGGAGGTTGCTAGAAATTTTATTCTTTTTGGGAAACCAACATTAACGGTAATAGTTGTTGATGCCAGTAGGTTAGAACGTAATTTAAATTTGGTATTGCAAATTTTAGAAATTTCTTCCAATGCCATTTTGTGTTTAAATTTAATGGATGAGGCAAAAAAAAATAATATAACCATAGATTATAGAAGTTTGTCTAGAGAATTGGGGATTCCTGTAGTGCCAACAAGTGCAAGGTCTAAAGAAGGAATTCCAGAATTAATAGCCACCATTAGTGATTTGGCAAACGGGAAAATTGTTTGCAAACCCTATAAAATAAAAAGCATTCCAAAACATGTAGAAGATGCAGTGCATAAATTAAGTATTGCTATAAGGGAAGAGTATCCGAATGTTTCCAATAGCAGGTGGTTGGCATTTAGAGTATTGGAAGGAGATGCGCATATTTTAGAAGCTTTAAAAACGGGTGATTTTATATAATTTTTAACAAATGAAAACAAAAAATATTGATAAAATTATAGAATTATCTAACGAATTACGTTGGCAAATTGGTGATGATTTTCATGATAATTTAACGGAAGCAATTTATGCTGATGCATCTAAAATTGTTGAAAAAACGGTTGTAAAAAACAATAAAAAAGGAGCTTTTTATTTAAATGCAAAAATAGATCAAGTAGTAACAAGTAAAATTTGGGGTTTTCCAATTATGCTTTTACTATTAGGTTTGGTGCTTTGGTTAACTATTATTGGAGCAAATTATCCGTCATCAATGTTGGCTAGTTTATTGTTAGATACTATTCACCCATTATTAAAAGAAGGAGCATCACTACTCAGTTTTCCGTGGTGGTTGGCTGGGTTTTTAATAGATGGTGTGTATTTGGCTGTTGCTTGGGTAATTGCGGTAATGTTGCCGCCAATGGCAATCTTTTTTCCGTTATTTACATTGTTAGAAGATTTTGGTTATTTACCTAGAGTGGCTTTTAATATGGATGCGCTTTTTAAAAAATCTGGCGCGCATGGTAAACAGGCTTTAACCATGACTATGGGTTTTGGTTGCAATGCCGCAGGTGTGGTGGCTACTAGAATAATAGACAGTCCAAGGGAACGTTTAATTGCAATTATTACTAATAATTTTTCGCTGTGTAATGGTCGTTGGCCAACACAAATTTTATTGGCAACAATTTTTATTGGAGCCGTGGTGCCTTCAACATACTCAAGTTTAATTTCATTGGTTGCCGTGGTAGGAATTGCAGTCTTAGGAATATTTTTTATGTTTTTCTTTTCTTGGGCATTGTCTAAAACGGTATTAAAAGGAGAAGTTTCTACTTTTAATTTAGAACTTCCTCCTTATAGAACACCCTTGTTTTGGAAAACTATTTATACATCTTTAATAGATAGAACCTTAATTGTTTTATGGAGAGCCATTGTTTTTGCTGCCCCAGCAGGAGCTGTAATATGGTTAATTTCTAATATTTTTATAGGAGATGAAAGCATTGCTGTGTTTTTAATTCATTCTTTAGATGGATTTGGATTCTTATTAGGTTTAAATGGCGTTATTTTGTTAGCGTATATTGTGGCAATTCCTGCAAATGAAATTGTAATTCCGTCTATATTGATGCTTACTGTAATGGTAACTGGTGCGGCTGGTGGTGCAGGAGCGGGAGTTATGTTTGAATTGGATTCCGTAACGGCAACCGGAGATATATTAAAAGGTGGTGGCTGGACGCTCTTAACGGCTGTTAATGTAATGTTGTTTAGTTTGTTACACAATCCTTGTAGCACAACAATCTATACAATTTATAAAGAAACAAAAAGCAGCAAATGGACGGTAATAGCAACTATGTTGCCTGTAATTGCTGGTTTTATAATTACGTTTTTAGTAGCGCAAATCTGGAGAATTTTAAGTTAATTGTTAAAAAATAAACTAAATTTTAAATCAAATTTAAATACTGAATTTTGTATTTTGCAGTAAAATAAATTGTGCAACAACCATCACTAGTACCTTTTCAGGTTTACAATGCTTCTGCCGGAAGCGGAAAAACGTTTACTCTTGTAAAAGAATACCTAAAAGTTTTATTACTTTCTGAAGATATTTTTACGTTTCAGAAAATATTGGCAATTACGTTTACCAACAAAGCCGCTGGTGAAATGAAAGAGCGTGTATTGTCTAATTTAGAAGATTTCTCTGAAGGAAAAGAAAATGATTTATTCAAAATAATTATCAATGAAATTAAAGTTGATAAAGCGGTAATTCAGGAGAGAAGTAAGAAAATTTTTGATGCTATTTTGCAAAACTATTCTGCTTTTTCAATTACTACTATAGATAGTTTTACTCATAAAATTATTAAAAGTTTTGCGTTCGATTTGGGCTTGTCTCTTAATTTTGAGGTAGAAATGGATGCTGTTTCCTTGTTGAATGAAGCTGTAGATGTATTAATTTCTAAAATAGGAACAGATAAAAAACTAACCAATCTTCTTATTGACTATTCCTTAGATAAAACTGATGATGATAAATCTTGGGATATTTCTAGAGATTTAAATGATTTTGCAAAAATTTTATTGAATGAAGATGATGTACAACATTTTAGAAGTCTAGCCGATAAAAAACTAGATGATTTTTTTGAGTTAAAAAACAAACTTCAAAAAATAAATATTCAAATAGAAAAAGATTACGAGGAATTTGGAACAGAAGTTTTAGACTTTATTGAAAACAATGGACTTTCTGTAACTGATTTTAGCTTTGGAGACTATCCGAAGCACTTTCAAAAACATAAGAATTTAAGACATTTAAAGAGTGATGATTTAAAATTTGAAGGACGATTAAATAACAATATCGAGGGCGGAAAAAACTTGTATTCTGCAAAAACTCCAGCTACATCCAAAGGAATAATAGACGGTTTGTCAGAAGAATTTCATGCCTTTTATTATCAATCTAAAGAATTGTACAATACGTCATATTCCTTGTATTTGTTAAATAAAATTGCCCTTAAAAGTATTATTCCATTAGCAGTTTTAAATAATATTAATTCTGAATTAGAATCTATAAAAGAAGAGAATAATATACGATTAAATGCAGAATTTAATCAACTTATTTCTGACAATATAAAAGACCAGCCGGCACCCTTTATTTATGAAAAAATAGGACAACGTTTTCAGCATTATTTTATAGATGAAATGCAGGATACTTCTGTGTTGCAGTGGCAAAATTTAATTCCGTTAATAGACAATGCATTAGCACAAGAAAACGGTAATTTGTTATTGGTTGGCGATGGAAAACAAGCTATTTATAGATGGAGAGGAGGAAAAGCAGAACAGTTTATAGATTTAGGTGCTGCTCAGAAAAATCCGTTTCATGTAAAAAAGGAAATTAAAGATTTAGACACTAATTACAGAAGTTATTCTGAGATTATAAATTTCAATAATTTATTTTTTCAACATGCATCAAATTTTCTTCAAAATGAAGCTTATAAAAAGTTATTTTTAGAGGGAAATAAACAATTAGAAAATTCAAAAAAAGGCGGTTTAGTTTCACTAAGTTTTCTTGATAAAAATGAAGATAAAGAACTTGAGAAAGTGAAATTTCCACAGAAAGTTTTGGAGAAAATTCTAGCATTAAATAATAGTTTTTCTTTAAGCGAAATTTGTGTGTTAACCAGAAAAAGAAAAGATGGAATTGCGCTTGCAAATTTTCTTTCAGAAAATGGAATAGCTATTATTTCATCTGAAACATTGCTGTTGCAAAATAGTGCAAAGGTTACCTTTATTGTTGATGTTTTAAGGGTTTTACAAAATCCAAGTGATGAGGAAACTAGATTTGAAATGTTGTATTTTTTACATCAACATTTACAAATAGAAGATGCAAAACATATTTTTTTACATCAGTTTGCAAAGGCAGACAATGCAAGTATTTTTGAGGCTTTAAAGGTGTATGGAGTTTTGTTTGAAACTTCCACATTTCATCAATTACCTTTTTATGAAAAAATAGAAGAAATTATAAGAGGATTTAGCTTGGTAAATTCTTCTGATGCGTATGTTCAGTTTTTCTTAGACGTTGTCTTAGAGCAGCAAAGAAAAGGGACAGATATTGGAGCGTTTTTAGAATTTTGGGAGCTTAAAAAAGATAAATTAAGTATTGTTGCTCCAGAAAGTGCAAATGCTGTTCAGATTATGACCATTCATAAATCAAAAGGATTGGAATTTCCGGTTGTTATTTTTCCGTATGATGTAGAAATTTATAGACAAATAAAACCAAAATCTTGGTTGAATGAATTACCAGTAGCTTACGAAGGTTTTAAAGAGTTGTTAGTAGATTATAGTAAAAGTTTAAGTCTTGTAAGTGATAAAGGATTAGAGATTTATAATCAACAAAGAGAAGAGTTGGAGTTGGATAATTTTAATTTATTATATGTTACTTTAACTAGAGCTGTTGAGCAATTGCATATTATTACAGAATATAAAATTTCCTCTAAAGGAGAAGAAAATACTAATTTTTACTCGGGTGTTTTTATCAATTTTTTAAAAGAACAAAATTTGTGGAATGACGAACAATTAGAATATGTTTTTGGTAATGAACAGAGAATAAGTACTAAAAAAGAAGAAGAGAATTTAGCTGAAATTCATGATAAATTTATTTCTACCTATTTACAAGAACACAATATCGTTTTTTTGGCAAGTGCATCAAAGCTTTGGAATACTTCACAAGGCGAGGCTATCGATTACGGGAATTTATTGCATGAAATTTTTGCAAAAATCATTACATCAAAAGACGTAAAAAATGTGGTTTCAGTTTATCATCAACAAGGAATTTTAGATGATATACAAGCTACTTTTTTAATGAAAAGTATCTTAGAGGTTGTAAATCACCCGAGATTAAAAAAATATTACACAGATAATGTTGTTGTTTTTAATGAAAGGGAAATTATTTCGGTTGATAATCAAATTATAATACCAGATAGGCTTGTATTTCATAATAAAAATGAAGTTGTAATTATCGATTATAAGACAGGAAACCCTTCTAAAAGTCATAAAAAACAGCTTTTAAAATATGAACAAGTATTAAATACAATGAATTTAAAAGCAAATAAAAAAATATTGATATATATTAATGACTCAATTTTAGTTGAAGAATTTTAAACAAATAAGCTTACAAAAGGAGTTATAATAATTGTATTTATTATTTAGATTTAAAAAAAACTTGTAATTATTGTAAGATTTTGTAGATTTGTCTTTGTAAATAAGTTTTAACAACTTACTTTTGCCTTTAATAATAACGAACTTTTAATTTAAAAATTTGATAATGAAACGATTAAAATTAGCTGTGATAGCTTTGTTTACGTTGGTAACAGTTAGTAACGTAAGCGCACAAGATGAAAATAACCCTTGGGTAGTAGGTTTTGGTGTTAACGTTGTTGACGTAAGAACTCCTTTAGGCTTTGGGGATATTCTTAAGGATTATAGTAATGGAAGTAATTGGGAAGACTTAAACTTTATTCCTTCTATTTCTCGAATATCCGTAGATAAATATTTGAACAAAGGTTTTTCTTTACAGTTGGCTGGGTCTTTAAATAAAATAGAAAGAGGTTTTAATTATCAAAATGGAGATCCTAAAACAGATTTCTTATATTGGGCAGCGGATGCTTCTGTAAAATATGATTTAAATCATTTGTTTGGAGAAACAGGATGGTTTGATCCTTATGTTTTATTAGGTGGAGCTTTGCAGTCAATTGATGAGACTATGGATGGTGTTATCGTAGGAGGTTACGGATTTAATACTTGGTTCAATGACAACTTAGGTTTAAATTTCCAATCTACTTATAAATACGGTATTGATCATACTGCTAGAGATGTATTTCAACATTCTCTTGGTTTAGTAGTTAAATTTGGTGGAACTGATTCAGACGGAGATGGTATTTTTGATAAAGAAGATAAATGTCCTCAAGTACCAGGTGTAAAAGAATTTGACGGATGTCCAGATTCTGATGGTGATGGAATTAAAGATTCTGACGATGCTTGTCCTAATGTTGCTGGTTTAGCTGCTTTAAACGGTTGTCCTGATGCAGACGCAGACGGTGTTGCTGATAAAGATGATATGTGTCCTAATATTAAAGGAACAAAAGCAAATAAAGGTTGTCCTGATACTGATGGAGACGGTGTAGTTGATAAAGATGATAATTGTCCTGAAGTTGCAGGAGCAGTTGGAAATAAAGGTTGTCCTTGGCCAGATATAGACGGAGACGGTGTATTAGACAAAGATGATAATTGTAAAACAGAAGCAGGTCCAGCATCAAATAATGGTTGTCCTGATAATGCTCAAGATACTTTAGATATTTTTGCAGAAGCAATTTACTTTAATACTAACAAAAGTTCATTTAAACCAGGAGTTACAAAAATCTTAAACTATATGGTTCAATTAATGAATAAACATTCAGCTACTGATTTCGTAATTAATGGTCATACTGATAGTGATGGAACCAATGCTTATAACTTAGGTTTATCTAACAGAAGAGCTGCAGCAGTTATGAAATATTTTGTTTCTAACGGAATAGATGCTTCAAGATTGTCTACTAAAGGTTTCGGAGAAGATTCTCCTGCTGATACTAACGCAACTAGAGCGGGTAAAGCGAACAATAGAAGAGTAGAAGTAAAGAATGTTAAATAATAATTTTCTTTAACTATAAATATAAGCCTCATCATTTATTTGATGAGGCTTTTTTTATTTCTTGTATTTTAAAGGAAAAAAGTTTTTATTTAAATACAAAAGAATTACATTTGCAATCTGAAAAATGGAGTTAAGCTCTTAAATACATAAATCACTTTAATTAGATACAACATGTCTACAACAAAAGGTAAAGTTTCTCAAATCATTGGTCCAGTAATTGATGTGGAATTCAATACTGAAAATGAACTTCCTAAAATTTACGATTCTTTAGAAATTAAGAAAGCGGATGGTTCAATTTTAGTATTAGAAGTACAACAACATATTGGTGAAGATACTGTAAGAACCATTTCAATGGATGCTACAGATGGATTAAGTAGAGGTACAGAAGTTATTGCTACAGGAAATCCAATTCAAATGCCAATAGGTAATGACATTTACGGACGTTTATTTAACGTAACAGGAGATGCCATTGATGGTTTAGGGAATTTGAAAAAAGAAGGAAAAGATGGTTTACCTATTCACCGTTCTGCTCCTAAATTTGAGGATTTATCTGTTTCAACAGAAGTGTTATTCACAGGTATTAAAGTAATTGATTTAATTGAACCTTATGCAAAAGGTGGTAAAATTGGATTATTTGGTGGTGCAGGAGTTGGTAAAACAGTATTAATTCAAGAATTAATTAACAATATTGCTAAAGGACACGGAGGTTTATCTGTTTTTGCAGGAGTTGGAGAAAGAACTCGTGAAGGAAATGATTTATTGCGTGAAATGTTAGAATCTGGTATTATTAAATACGGTGATGATTTTATGCATTCTATGGAAGCAGGAGGATGGGATTTATCGAAAGTAGATAAACCTGGAATGAAAGATTCAAAAGCAACTTTTGTATTTGGTCAAATGAATGAGCCACCTGGAGCACGTGCACGTGTTGCATTATCTGGTTTAACTATTGCAGAATACTTTAGAGATGGAGCAGGAGAAGCACAAGGTAAAGATGTACTTTTCTTTGTAGATAATATTTTCCGTTTTACACAAGCAGGTTCTGAAGTGTCAGCACTTTTAGGACGTATGCCATCAGCGGTAGGTTATCAACCAACTTTGGCTACTGAAATGGGAGCAATGCAAGAACGTATTACTTCAACTAAAAAAGGTTCTATTACATCTGTACAAGCGGTTTATGTACCTGCGGATGATTTAACGGATCCAGCGCCAGCAACAACGTTTGCGCATTTAGATGCAACAACAGTATTGTCTCGTAAAATTGCAGAATTAGGTATTTACCCTGCGGTAGATCCTTTAGATTCTACTTCAAGAATTTTATCTGCAGAAGTTTTAGGAGAAGAGCATTATAATACAGCTACAGCGGTAAAAGAAATTTTACAACGTTATAAGGAATTACAAGATATCATCGCCATTTTAGGAATGGAAGAACTTTCAGAAGAAGATAAATTAGTAGTTCATAGAGCTAGACGTGTACAACGTTTCTTATCACAACCTTTCCATGTTGCTGAACAATTTACAGGTATACCTGGAGTTTTAGTAGATATTAAAGACACTATTAAAGGATTTAATATGATTATGGATGGTGAATTAGATAAATATCCAGAAGCTGCTTTTAACTTAAGAGGATCTATACAAGATGCTATTGATGCAGGTGAAAAAATGTTAGTAGAAGCTTAAACAGTTGCTAGCTATAAGTTGTAAGTGTTTACGATCAACTTTAACTAACAACTAAAAACTAAAATATATGTTTTTAGAAATTGTAACACCAGAAGCTATATTATTTTCATCGGAAGTAGATGCTATAACTGTACCTGGTATTAATGGGGATTTTCAAATGTTGAATAATCACGCACCCATTGTTTCTGTTTTAAGAGAGGGAACAATTAAAATTCATGTGCACAGTCAAGAGCATTTAAAGTTTAATGATTTACATGGTAAATTAGTAAAAGCAATAGATGATGATAAAATATTAACTTTAGCAATTAATTCAGGTACACTTGAATTAAATGATAATAAAGTTATTGTATTAGCTGATTAAGTACAAGATAAATTTATAAAAAAAAACCTCAAAATGAATCATTTTGAGGTTTTTTTATTTTATGATTGATACACTTTTATCAAGTTGTTAGCTTCTTTTTCTGCACTCCAATTTTTAAGTATTTCTTTTCTTCCCATAATGCCTAAGTTTTTAATTTCATTATTCAGAGATTTAGAGATAAGGGTTTCTAGTTCTTTTATATTACCAGGTTCAAAAAGATAACCATTTTTATTATCATCAATTAAAGAAGAATGCACACCTACATTTTTTGTAGCAATTACAGAACAACCGCAAGACATGGCTTCTGCAGTAACTAGAGAAAAACCTTCTGAGAAACTAGGTACAATAGCAATTTTTGAAGCTTGATAATAAGATATTATATCTAAGGTTTCATCTACAAAATACACTTGTTTTTCTATTTGATGCTTTTTGGCAATTGCTTTTAACTCATCTAAAAATGCAGGCTTATCAACTTTACCAACAATTACTATTGCCCAGTTTTTATGTTTTTTTAGGGTTTTGGCCGCTTCTAATAATACAATCTGACCTTTGGCTTTTCTTACTCTACCAGCACAAAGAATAATGTTTTCTTGTAGTACGTTAGAGAGTTTTTTATTTTCATTTGGTTTAAATAATTGTACATCAACTCCATGACCAACAATTGTATTTTTAATTCCTAAATTGCTACTCATACTTTTAATAAGTGTAACTACTTTATCTGCCTTTTTAAGCAAATACAAGGTTAATTTAGAAGGTACTGTTTCTGCATGACGTGTTGCAATCAATGTAAATTTTGCGCCTAATAGACGGTAGAAGAGCATCTTTAAAAGTTCATTATTTCTATGGCAATGTACCACCACTTTCTTATCAGAAAAAATATAAGATTTTAATTTAGAAGTAGAAATTAAATTACCCTGAATTCCATATCCGTAAATATAAGTTTCATAAGTATCAGAAAAAAAGGGCAAAACATTTTCTATACTTCTGGTTACACCAGTTCTGCGTTTATGAAAATGAGTATGAATTAAAATAGGTTTCAATAGTAGTTGGTTGTTATAGGTTGATTTGTTTAATTGTGCACCTATTTTAATGAATGTGATTGATTACATGGTGTGTAAATACACAATTCTATGTATAAATAATGAGATGTTTTTAAGAAAATCTACGTTCTATTATTTCTATAAAACGATTTTCTAATTCTTCATAGGCAGACCAATTATAATCTGGCTTTACCATTTTATTGATAAAATATTTAGCTTCTTGTTCATTTTTGAAGGTATTTAATTGAGAAACCACTCTGTTATAATCTTCTTGGCTTCCATTAAATAAGTTTTTTACAAATACTATTCTATCATTTAAACCTATTTGAATGTTTGTAAGCAGTTGATCATTCAAAGATTTTGGTTTGGCATTTTCAAATAAATTAGCAATAACATCTACAGATACCGTATCTTTTAGTTCATCTTCTAGCGTTGCAACTTTTTCTTTTTCCACCACTTTTACTTCAGTATTCACAAGTGGTTCTTCTACTTTTTGGGCTACAAAAACTTCTTGCAAATCATTAATTTGTGGTTCTGGTACCTCTTTTTTATCAACTTGAACAATTTCTTCTGTTATTTGAGGAAGTATCGTCGTTATTTTATTCGTTTCTAATACTTTTTCTAGTTCCTCTTCCTTCAATTCAAAAGCATTTTCAACCTTATTTACCAATTCTTCTTTTGTTTCTACTGTAGTTGGTGTTGTACGAATATATTCGTCAACAAATGCTAAAACTGCTAGTTTTTCGTGTATTTCTTTTGATTTTTCTAATAAAGCCAACACATCTTCTTTATTTTTCATCTGTAAAATACTATGTGCCAAGCTCATTAAATCGGATGCTAATTTTTTGTGCATAAGTTGTTAATTGAAGTTATTTTTAAATGGTAAATATTCCTAAATTTGTTACAATTCTGAGTAGCGCAAATTAAAATACATTTAACGCCTAAAATTACAAAATGTTTCTTGAAAATACGGTAAATCATACAGAACAATTTGGCTGGATAGAAGTTATTTGTGGATCTATGTTTTCTGGTAAAACAGAAGAGTTAATTAGAAGATTAAAACGTGCTCAGTTTGCCAAACAACGTGTAGAAATTTTTAAACCTGCGGTTGATACGCGCTACGCGGAAGAAGAAGTAGTTTCTCATAATGATAGTAGAATTCGTTCTACACCAGTGCCTGTTGCTTCAAATATTCGTTTAATGGTGAATGATGTGGATGTAGTAGGTATTGATGAAGCACAGTTTTTTGACGATGAAATTGTAGCGGTTTGTAACGATTTGGCTAACCAAGGCATACGTGTTATTGTTGCAGGTTTAGATATGGACTTTAAAGGAAATCCTTTTGGACCAATGCCTGCGCTTATGGCAACGGCAGAATATGTAACAAAAGTACACGCAGTCTGCACACATACAGGAAATTTAGCTCATTTTAGCTTTCGTAAAAAAGGAAATGAAAAATTAGTGATGTTAGGTGAGACTCAAGAATATGAACCGCTTAGTAGAGCCGCTTATTATAGGGCTGTTAAAAAACAGAAAGAAGAAATTTTAGCCTCTAAAAATTCTGAAGCTAATTCTGTAAACACCCAAGCTACCAAAAAGGATTCTGAATCTAAATTATGAGGTTTTTAAACAAGTTCAGCATAAAAAATTATGAACAATCACGTTACAGTTTTAGAAATTGATGGAAATGCTTTATTGCATAACCTTCATCATTTTAAACAAAAATTACAACCAGAGACTAAAATTTTAGCCGTTGTAAAAGCGTTTGGATATGGAAGTGATGGTGTTCAAGTGGCTAAGTTTTTAGAAGACAAAGTGGCTTATTTTGCTGTAGCATTTGCGCATGAAGGCATTGCGTTAAGAGAAGCAAATATAAAAACTCCTATTTTAGTTTTGCACCCTCAAGTTTCTGGTTTACAGTCTCTTGTTGATTATAGTTTAGAGCCAAATTTGTATAATTTTACTGTTTTTAATGCGTTTTTAGAATTGGCAGATCAAATTCCGTTAATGAATTATCCAATTCATATAAAATTTAATACAGGCCTTAATAGGTTAGGTTTTTGGCATACTGATATTCCTTTATTAATAAGTAGATTAAAGGAAGAAAATCATGTTAAAGTGAAATCTATTTTTTCACATTTGGCAGCAAGTGAAGATTTAGAGGAACAAGATTTTAGTGTAAATCAAATAAATAATTTTGCTTATATAGCCCAAGAATTCTATAAATATTTAGGATATGAACCTTGGCTACATATATTAAATACATCTGGAGTTATAAATTATCCAAAGGCACAATTTAATATGGTGAGAATAGGTATTGGTTTATACGGATTTGGAAATGTTGATAAAGAAACTGCACAATTAAAAAACACACACAATTTAAAATCTATAATTTCTCAAATTCATTTAATAAAATTAGGAGAATCTGTGGGATACAATAGGGCTTTTGTGGCAAAAAGACCTACTAAGACGGCTACCATTCCTATTGGTCATGCAGATGGTTTATCTAGAAGATTGGGAAATAATAAAGGTTTTGTTCTTATTAATAATCAAAAAGCACCCATAATTGGCAATGTTTGTATGGATATGATTATGGTAAATGTTACAAAAATTGATTGTAAAGAAGGTGATGAAGTTATTATTTTTAATAGTCAAGAAATGATACAACATATTGCGAATATCTCAGAAACTATTGTTTATGAAACTTTAACAGCAATATCTCAACGCGTTAAAAAAGTGTTAAAAGAATAATTTTACGTATTTTTGTATTCTAATAATCAATTAAAATCATATAAAATGTTAAAAGAATTTAAAGAATTTATTACCGGTGGTAATGTAATTGAGTTTGCTGTAGCCGTAATTATGGCAGGTGCCATTGGCGCAGTTGTAAAGGGTTTTGTAAGTAATATTATAATGCCAATTGTTGGTGTTTTTACTGGAGGAGCAAGTTTGGCTGATAAAAAGTATGTATTATCAGAAGCGGTAAGTGATGCGGCTGGTAAAGTTACAACTCCAGAAAATGCCATCTTGTACGGTGCTTGGATTGATACAATTATCAATTTAATTATTGTTGGTTTGGTTATGTTTTTGATGATTAAGGCATACAACAACATGAAAAAGAAAGAGGCGGAAGCTGCTCCAGCACCTCCTGCAGGTCCAAGTCAAGAAGATTTATTAGCTGAAATTAGAGATTTATTAGCTAAAAAATAGATCAATAATTTTATTTTTCTAATTCGAAGTTTTAGATACTTTTTAATTTAAGAATAAATTTATTTTTTAAAGCTGAACAATGTTTACATTGTTCAGCTTTTTTTTTGTAATACAGGTAATTTTACTTACACAACTTCTTCTGTTTTTTGTTTTGTAATTCTGTTAAAACATTGTAAACTAAATAAACCTTAAAAGGTATAATGGAATTTCTGTAAGTTTATTTTTAGTAGTAGGTGGTTTCGGAATTTAAGAGAAGAGATATGCTTCGTTTTTACTTGTTATATGTACTGTTATTTAGTAGTTTTAGTTTACTAAATTTTGAGTGTACTTTTAATGCATAAGGAGAGCTCTTATAAACCAAAAAAGCTGTTTGAGAAATTACTTCTCAAACAGCTTTTTTAAAGTTTAAATATACTATTTAATCTACTTGTTTTGTACTTAAATAAAACTCTTCATAGGTTTGTAATAAGTTCATTAAGGCGGTAATTAAATCTTTAGTTTCTAACAACACACTAAAATACAATGTTGTGTTTTTAGGACTGGTTTCGTCAGTTCTAATTCTTGCAACTTGTTTTTCAATAGAGATAGAAACATTGTTAAGTAATTCTCTTTTTTCTGTTAAAATAGTATCTAAATCATCTAAATTTCGTTTATCAAAGATGATTGCTTCTTTAGTAAGTAATTCAGATAATTGAATATCAATTTCTTTTAAATCTTTTATTTGACCCTTTTTTAAATTTTTATGGTTGTTGTTTACGTGCTTAAAACTTGCTCTAGAGATATAACTAATTGATTGTGCTACATCTTGTAAATAACCTAAAACCAATATATAAAACCTACTTGCTTGTACAGAGGTTTCGTCTAAAGATTTAATAAAATAGAAAACACCATCTTTTAAATCATCAATTTCATCATTTAATTTATTTACGTGTTTATCAGTTTTACGTAATTTATTTAAATCATGATTGGCTAAATCGTTTACAACATTGGTGTATAATTTGCTTACACGATTTATTACTTCAGAAATATTATCTGCACTTTCTTCAATTACACCATTAATTGTAATTAATTCAGACCTTTCTATATAGACTTGTTTTTTAACTTCTTTAGATTTTTTTCTGTGAATTAATGTATTTCTTCCAATCAATAATGCAACAACTGCTAATAAAACAGGAACCATAACCATATCCCAACTAATTAAGTAAGCAACTAAAGCTGCAGCTAAAAATGCAGTAATAGCCGTTAAAAACCAACCACCTATAACGTTTAGTACACCGGCAACTCTATAGACAGCACTTTCTCTTCCCCAGGCTCTATCTGCTAAAGACGTACCCATTGCCACCATAAAGGTTACGTAGGTAGTAGATAAAGGTAATTTCATTGATGTTGCTATTGAAATTAAAATACCCGCAACAATTAGGTTTACGGAAGCTCTTACTAAATCAAAAGCAGGTAACTCATAGGTTTTGTCTTTTGGTAACTCTATAACTGGTTTCTGAAATTTAGAATCTATAAAATCTAATGTTGGTTTTGGCACTATATAACTAATTCCTTTATTTAAGCCCATTGCAATTCTTACCACAATTCTTGATAATGGATTAGGTTGAAATTTCTCATGTCCATCTCCTTGACGAGATAAATCAATACCAGTTTTTATAACATTTTGTGCTTTGCTAGAAGTCCATAAAGTAATAACCATAACTGCACCAGCTATTAGCAATAACCAAATGTTAGAAGGTACTTTTTTTGCTAATACTCCCATAGAAAAAGCATCTGCTGCAACACCGGATATTTCCCAAGCTTGGTAAGAATTCCAAGCTGCAATTGGTACACCAACAAAGTTTACCAAGTCGTTACCAGAGAAAGCCATTGCTAAAGAAAAAGTACCTACTCCAATAATTAATTTTAAAATATTAATTTTAAAAGTTTTTATCAAAATTTGAGAAATAATAGACCAAACAACAAAACTACCTGCTATAATCATTAAGGTATTTCCTTCAATTAAATGCTTAATATCATTATAAAAAGGAGTTCCTTTCATTCCTTTTATAATAATAAAGTAGGTAATTGCTGTAATTGCAAATCCGCCAAATAAGGCACTAATATAAGTAGCCCTTTTATCAAAATTAAAAGAATAGATTAATCTGGAAGCAAATTGTACAACGGCACCAACTGAGAAAGCCACAACAACGGAAAGTAGAATTCCGAAAATAATTTTAGTAGCAGTTTCATGATTGATATAACTCCAAAGATCTGATAAGGACTGATCATCATTTGCCCCTATTTTAATTAAAGAAATACAAACGGCAGCTCCTAACAATTCAAATACAATAGAAACTGTAGTAGATGTTGGCATTCCTAAGGAATTAAAGATATCTAACAACAGAATATCTGTAATCATTACGGCCATAAAAATGAACATAATATCCTGAAACATAAACATGCTTGGATTAAAAATACCTTTACGTGCAACTTCCATCATTCCACTAGAGGTAACGGCTCCGAAGAACACACCTAGGCTAGCTATAATCATGATGTTTTTTACTGATATTGCTTTTGAGCCAATTGCTGAGTTTAAAAAATTTACAGCATCATTACTAACTCCAACAACTAAATCTACAATAGCTAAAACAGCTAAGGCTACTAACATTAAAATATATGGATCTCCCATTTTGTTTGATTAAATTAAGTTTGGCAAATTTACAAACACAAAAAGTTATGAATGTTATGTTTATGTTATTTTAATATATATTAAAAGTGAATATCTACTTGTAATCTATATAATAGTTGATTTGTATTAAAACCAATGTCAGTATAGCTTACATCTGTTTGAACTTTTAAACTATGACCAGCAATATATTTAGATAAACCTAAGGTATATTGGTTTTCAGCTCCTTTACCAGTGATATTTTTATCATAAGATATATTTGTATAACGCCCAGAAAGTTCAACAGTTTTAGAAAGTAAATAACCAGTTTGTAAGTTTAAACCATTACCAACTTGTACTTCGTCTCCTGTTAAACTTCCATCAGAGTTTTTAGCAAAAGGATGCTTAGCATCTCTATTTGCATATTCTGCCATAAAAGAAAAACCTTTGTGTTTATACATAGCATCTATAAAAACAGTAGAAATGTTTGTTTGGTAAAATTCTGCACTTGAACCTTCTGAAGTACCATTAATATACATATAAGATCCTTGGTTACTTCTATTTTTTACAGCATCATTATTAAAGTCATAGGCAAAACCTAAAGATAACTTTGGTTTTTGTTCAAACTTTAAATCACTTCCTTTATAATCTCCTTTACTTGTAAATTCTCCAAAAGGAAACAGTTCAACTCTTGTTGTGTATTGATGACCACCAACATTTCCTCTAGTAACATTTCTTCCTTCACCTTGGGCAATTGAAAAAATTTCTTTAACAACAAAGTTTTCAGAAAGATTAAATTTATGTCTTAATTGAATTCCCATATCTCTATCAATAGTAAATCTACTATTTAATAAAGAACGATTTACTTGTTGTAAGTTGGCAGAAGAAATTACACGTTCTCTATTTCCTGGTAATTTGGTTTGTCCGAACCATAAAACAAAATTTCCAGAGAAGTTCCATTTTAATACGGCATCTAAAATATATCTAGGAGAATCATGTGTATAATAGGATCCTCCAGATTGATCTCTGTTAGATAAACCTAATTCTACTTTATATTTTAATTTTGGTGAAAAAGCAAAACCATCAAATTTTAATCGAGACCTTCTTATTAACATAGAAGTAGATTGGTTAGATAAACCATTATCTGCATCCCATTGAGAGGTAGCTAAAGTTTGAAACCTTAAACCTACTTTCATAGTAAAAGTACTGTCTTTACCTACTAAGTTAAAAAGACCTTTTCCGAATTTTGGAGCATTGGTTTCTTGTGCATTTAAGTTTAAAAAGCTTAAATAAATGCACAAACATGCGCATAGTACTACTTTAGGTAGTATTGGGGATTTCATAATTATTAGTTTTTGTCGTTGCAAATAACCAATAGTTATGTTAAATTAATGTTAAGGAAGTATTATTAAAATAATACTGCCTTGGCCAAAGGCAGTATGTCATAAATAAAAGTCGACAAAAACTAATATAATTTATGATTTTTTTAATCTCTTAAGATTACTTCAAATATCTCATGATTGTTTTAATTTAATGTATGTTCTAAATTAACAAACTGTTAATTATTTTTTCAATTTAACCTTTAGTTAATGTTTCTGTAATACAAGCATAATTTAGAACTAACATAGATTTTACAAAACAAGTAGAATTTTGCAGTTGTAAATATTACACTAAGATACATTAAAATGAAGAAATTTTTATTTATTACTTTTTTAGCTTTAAGCCAATTTATAATTGCGCAAGATACAGGTACCTTAAAGGGGTTGTTGTCAGATAAAGAAACAAATAATGAGCCTTTGCCTTTTGCGAATGTTATTATTAAAGGAACTAGTATAGGTACAACCACAGATTTTGATGGATACTATGTTTTAAAAGTACCAGCCGGAAATCATACCATAGTTTTTAGTTTTTTAGGGTATAAAACAATACAAAAGCCTTTTACTATTAGTGCCGGCCAAACTGTTACCATTAATGAAACCCTTTCTGCAGAAGAAGGTGTTGCATTAGAAGATGTAGTTATAAGAAGTTCTGCAAGTAAAGAGTCAGTTTCTGCACTTTTGTTAGACCAAAAGAAAGCAACTGTTATTAAAGAAAGTATTGGTGCACAAACATTAGCAAAAACAGGGGTTTCAAATGCTGCTAATGCAACTACCAAAATTTCTGGAGTTACCAAAAGTGAAGGTTCTGGTAATATATACATTAGAGGTTTAGGAGATAGATATTTATCTACCACCATGAACGGTTTGCCAATACCTTCGGATGATGTAGAAAATAAAAACGTAAACTTAGGTTTGTTTTCTACAAACATTATTAAAAATGTAGGAATCAGCAAAACGTATGCTACAAATAGTTATGCAGACCAAGGTTCTGGTAATGTAGATGTAAGTACAAAAGAATACTCTAAACAAGAATATTCTGTTTCTGTTTCTGGAGGTACAAATACAAACGTATTAAACTTGTCAGATGATTTTAGAACATCCATTATACATAAGGATGTTACTTTAGGTTTTCATAAAAAAACCTATGCACTGCAAGATGCCATTACATTTCAAGGTTGGGATACAGAAACTACAGGAACTCCAATAAACTTTAGTGGCTCTTTTTCTGCAGGAAAAAAGTTTGATGTTTTAGGAAAAGAAGTGGCTGTTTTCTTAACAGGTTCTCATTCTAAATCTTTTGAATATAAAGAAGGCCTTTTTAAACGTTATAGATCTAATGTTTTAGACAATAGTTTTAGTGATGTTGAGCAATATAATATTACTTCTAACACTACAGGATATGTACATGTTAAATTAAAACTTAACGGTAATAATATAATTAAATACAATACTTTATTTGTTAATAAAGGTTTAGATAGATTGTATGAGCAAGGAAGAAATGGTTTAGGGTATGTTTTTGATCAAGATCCGCAAGAAGAAGGCGCTTTTGTTAGAGATCAAAACTTTAAACAAACTACCATGTTTGTAAACCAACTTTTAGGAGAACATAAATGGAATGATAACAACACCTTAAACTGGGCTGGTGGTTATAACTTTGTGTTAGCTGAAGAACCAAACAGAATTAGAAATGAAGTAAATATTTTAGACATTACAACTTCACCAGAAATTCAGTTTTCTCATGTTGGAGATTATCAACAAAGAAAATCTAGTCAAAAAATTCAAGACACAGAATATGCCGCTCTTATAGAAAATAAATGGGCTTTAGGAATCAAAGATGAAGATGATAATAAACCATTTTCTTTAAACTATGGAGCAAATTTAAGACACAAAGAAAGAACTTTTAAATCTTTATTTGTGGGTGTAAGAGCTAAAGGTTTTACAGCTCCTTCTATAGATGATATTTCTTCTGTAATTACAGCAAGTGGTTTTAATAATGGATTAAGACTAAGAATTGGTGAAACAGATAGATACAATGCAGATTTAGATATTATGGCTGGTTTTGTAAACTTCGATTTTGCATTAGCAAATAAATTATCTGGTAACTTAGGTTTGCGTTACGAAAGAGATGAGTTAGATGTAACTTGGGATATTACAAATTATGTTGGTAGAATAGGAACATTAAACAGAGTCTATGAAAGCTTATATCCTAGTGTAAACTTAAAATTAGAGTTGTCAGAAAATAAATACTTACGTTTTGCATCTAGTGTTACACAAACTTTACCAGAGTTTAAAGAATTAGCACCTTTTGAGTATGTTTCACCAACAGGTCGTGTTATTAAAGGGAATCCAGCATTAGAAAAATCAGATATCTATAACTTTGATGTAAAATATGAAATGTTTCCACAAAGAGGGCAACTTTTTTCTGCAACAGCATTTTATAAGTTAATTAATAACCCAATAAACTTAGCGCAAGCTAGAGGTTCTTCTGGTAATTTTCAGTATTCAAATACAGGAGATGAAGCAACTGTTTATGGTTTTGAATTAGAAGTAAAAACAGATTTGTTAAAAAATGCTGATGATGAAGGTATTTTAAATTTAACAGGAAATATTACAAAAATGTGGTTACAGCAAGATTTGCTAGAAAACTTCCAATACAATAATATTACAGAATCTAGCTTACAAGGTGCTTCTGATTTTATAGCAAATGGTTCTTTAAGTTTTAGTGATAAAAAAGAAAATGAATTTATTGCAACGTTAACCGGTAATTATTCTTCGGATAAAATATTTTCATTAGGATCTCCGGAAGACTTTGCCAACAGTGCTCAATTGTATAATGATGAAATTGTTGAAAAAGGATTTGTAGGATTAGACTTGGTGTTAAGCAAAAAATTAAGTAATAATATACTTTTAAAACTAGTTGGAAGAAATTTATTGAATCCAGAAATTAATCAAACTCAAAAAGTTAAAAGCTTAATTACAGGTATCGAAACCAATGAAACAGTATTGTCTTATAAAAAAGGTAGTCAGTTAACTTTAAGCGTAAAGTATACTTTTTAAGTAAGTTAACGAATGGTTAAGAAACCAAAGGTTTTCTAAATAAACCCTAACACACTATTAATATTTAGGTAAAGAAAAATAAAGAAATGGGTAGTTTCTTTGTGGAAAATTAAAATTAAAAATAAAATAAATTAAAATAAAATAAAATGAAAAAATCAATTTTTAGAATTTTTAATATTGTAGCTTTTTCTTTAGTTACATTAACGTTAACCAACTGTGGTAGCGATGAGCCACTAGTAATTGTACCAGGTGCAGAATCTGGTGTAATTGAAAATTTAAAAGTAGGTATCATGGACGGTAATCTTGAAGAAGATTATACATTAGATGCAGGAATGTCTTATAACTTAAATGCTTCTTTTACTATTGATTCAGGTGCTAAATTAACAATACCTGCAGGAACAAGAATTCAGGCTGTAAATGGTGGAACTAGTGTTTTTATTGCAGTTTTACAAGGTGGTAAAATAGATATTCAAGGTACTATTTCTTCTCCTGTTATTATGTCTTCAGCTTCTGGTAATCCTGGAGATTGGGGAGGTTTAACAATTTGTGGTAATGCAACTACTACTGCTGGTGTAGGTGCAGAAGCAGAAGTTGGTGGTTTTATTTATGGAGGTTCAGATGATACTGATAACTCTGGTTCTATCAACTATTTAGTAATTAAAGGAACTGGTGCTCAAATTAGTTTAGATTCTCAATATAATGGAGTTTCTTTCTATGCGGTTGGTTCTGGTACTTCTGTTAGCAATGTTGCTGTAATTAATGGTTCTGATGATGGTGTAGAATTTTTTGGAGGTACAGTTTCTGTTTCTAACTTATATCTAGAAAATAACGAAGATGATGCAATCGACTGGACAGAAGGATGGAATGGAACCGTAAATACGGCTTACATTTCTCATACAAATGCTGGTTTTTCTACTGTTTTTGAAGGAGATAAAGATAATGGAAACCCTAAATTTAATAACATTACTGCAATTTCTACAGTGGGTGGTACTGCTTTACAATTTAAAAAAGAATCTGGTGGTACAATCACTGGATTGTCTTTAAGTGGTTATGATGTAGATTTAGATATGAAAGATGGTGGTGCAACTTCTAATATTGTATTTTCAGATGGTTACGCTCCAGTAGCATTGGCTACAGAAGATGAAATGACTGCTTCAGGAAATTACTTTTATACATTAAATACTTCTGTTGTACCAACAGTTAGTGTTGTAGATTTTGATTGGGTTCCTACAGATTTATCATTCGAAAGTAGTTCTTTACAAGGAGCGGTAACTACAAATGTTACTCTAGATGCTTCTATTAGTTATACATTAAATTCTTCTTACATTGTACAATCAGGTGCTACTTTAACAATTCCTGCTGGAACAAAAATTACAGCTAGAGATGGTGGAACTGGAGTATACATTGCAGTTTTAAAAGGTGGTAAAATAGATATTCAAGGTACAGCAGCAAATCCGGTAGTAATGGCTTCTGCATCAGGTGCTCCTGGAGATTGGGGAGGTTTAACAATTTGTGGTAGCGCTACAACAACTGCTGGTGTAGATGCAGAAGCAGAAGTTGGTGGTTTTATTTACGGAGGTACTAATGATGCAGACAATTCTGGTTCTATAAAATATTTAGTAATCAAAGGAACTGGTGCTCAAATTAACTCAGAATCTCAGTACAATGGAGTTTCTTTTTATGCGGTTGGTTCTGGAACTACAATTGAAAACATTTCTGTAATTGATGGTGCAGATGATGGTGTTGAATTTTTTGGAGGAACAGTTTCTGCAACAAATTTATACTTAGAAAATAATGAAGATGATGCTGTAGATTGGACAGAAGGATGGAATGGTACTGTAGAAAATGCTTACATTTCTCATACAATTGAAGATTTCTCTACAGTTTTTGAAGGAGATAAAGACAATGGAAATCCTAAGTTTAATAACATTACAGCTATTTCTACTACTGGTGGAACAGCTTTACAGTTTAAGAAAACTTCTGGAGGAACAATTACAAACCTTTATTTAGAAGGATACGATACAAACATTGATATGAAGGATAATGGTCCTTTGGCAAATGTAATTATAGACGGAGCAGCTGCAACTACTACTGCAGATTACAACACTGGTACAAAAGTAGATGTTAGTACTTGGTCTTGGAAAAATGCAGGATTATAATAAAAACTCAGTAATTGTAAAAATTACTTAATTATATTTCTTAAAACCTCTTGAAACATATTGTTTCAAGAGGTTTTTTTTGTATCAAGAACTAAAAAAAAGGCGAGCATTTCTGCGCGCCAATCACTACTTGAATTAAGAAAACTATTCTACTGTTAGCGTATATTGTGGTGTTGGATTTAAAGGACAGAAATACACATATTCTCCTTTTGTAAGCGTAACTTCTTTAGAAGTTTCTTTGGTGTTGTTTTTTACTTGTGCAATAACATACGCGTTTTTAATGTGTGCTTTTACATCTGCTTTTGGAGCTAAAACAAAACCTACATTATGGCCTACGTTGTTGTTGGCTACTTCAAAAACATACGTTCCTTCAGATAATGTAAGTTGTTTCTGAGTAAACTCACCTTTTGTTTGTTCTAAAGAAACTGTTTTTACATCTTGTGCATTTGTATTAAATGCGAAACCTAATATGATTACTAAAATTGCGATTACTTTTTTCATGATTGTTGTGTATTACTAATTATTATTAAAATTGATTATTTATTAAATTGATGCTACTTCTAAGGTTTGTGCTACTGGGAAATCTACGGCAACATCTGTTGTTTTATGAAAGTAGTTGGTAATGGTAATTTCTCCTATTAAGATAATTGCATCTGCCAAGTTTCCTTTTGTATATCCTGCTGCGTATAAGTTTTCTATTGCTTCTGTTGTTGCCGCGCCTCTATTAATAGCTACACTTCTTGCAAATTTTGCTAAGGCATCTAATTTTGAATCAAAAGAAGCATTACCTGTTCTTAATTCTAAAATTTGAGGTTCTGTAAAACCATTCATTTTACCAATTGCTGTGTGTGCAGATAAACAATACACGCATTCGTTTACTTGACTTACTGCTAAGTTTATTACTTCTTTTTCTTTGGCAGAAAAACTAGTTTTACCTTGTCCTATTGCTAAAAAGTTACCCAATGCAGTTTCGCTGTGTGCAAATGCTGCGTATAAGTTGGGTACAAAACCCAATCCTTTTTCTAATTGATTAAAAATTGCTTGGTTATTTTCTGATACTTCGTTTTTTGTTGGTATGTTAAATGTGCTCATAATTTTATTTTAAATTGTTTTAGTATTAATTTTTTATTTACTTAATATTTGCTTTCACAAACTTGTTGATTTCCCGTTCGCTCGTCGTAAGTTTGGTAACCCCAGCAGTTTGGACATTGTGTGTTTTCTATTGTTTTCATAATTGTTGTTTTTTGTTTTTTCGAAAATGCTTTCGAAAAGCGTTCTTCATGTTTGACTCTGCAAAGATGCAACTGATAGTAACCTCAAAAATTGGACAAAAGTTCCTTTGCTTTGGACTTGTTAAAAAGTTGCTCTTTTTTGTTGATGATTGCAGTGTTTATTTTAAGCGGTCTATTTTACTTCTTAAATTTCTTTCTGTAATTAAACCTGTATGTCTGTCGGCAGGCGCTCCGTTTTTAAAGAAAATTAACGTTGGTATATTCCTTACATTAAACTTTGCAGCCAATTCTGGGTAATCATCTACATTTATTTTTTTGATGGTTACATCGTCCTTTAACTCGTCTGCTAATTTGTTGATGGTTGGTAGTAAAGTTTGACAAGGTCCACACCAATCTGCATAAAAATCGAACAATACAGCGTTGTTATTTTCTAAGATATTTTTTACGTCTATTTGATCTAATTGAATTTCCATTTTTTTTATTTTTAGTTGCTGCTAACGCAGGATTAATTACTTGTTGTTGTGTTGTTATTGTTACACACTGCAAAGATGCAACGGAGATAGAGGTTTAAAAATGGACAAAAGTTCCTACTGTTTGGACAAGGGAAAAAAGTTGACAAAAATGCACGCGTGAAGGATAGAGCAAGTTGTTTGAGCTCTTTTAAAGTTTGATAAAACTTTAAAAAGCGAGTTGCGAAAGCCTGACCTGATAAGGGCACGCCCAAGAAAATTAAAAAAATGTTGAGTTAAACCACAAACTTGTCATTTCGACGATAGGAGAAATCTCATGACAGTGATAACACAACACCAATCAAAATTTATGAGATTTCTCTCAAAAGTTCGAAATGACAAACTGAGCGAAAAAGAAATACAAACCTTACCACTTCGTATTTTAGGAGAATTTCCATATCGTTGATACCACAACATAAACCACAAATTTGTCATTTCGACGATAGGAGAAATCTCATGACAGTGATAACGCAACACCAACCAAACTTTATGAGATTTCTCTCAAAAGTTCGAAATGACAAAACTGGACGAAAAAAAACACAAACCTTGTTACTTTGTGTTTTAGGAGAAGTTTTATAACGTTGCTGCCACAATAATAAACCACAAACTTGTCATTTCGACGATAGGAGAAATCCCATAATAGTGATACCACAACACCAACCAAACTTTATGAGATTTCTCTCAAAAGTTCGAAATGACAAACTGAGCGAAAAAAAAATACAAACCTTATCGGTTCGTATTTTAGAAGAATTTCCATATCGTTGATACCACAACATAAACCACAAATTTGTCATTTCGACGATAGGAGAAATCTCATGACAGTGATACCACAACACCAATCAAACTTGATGAGATTTCTCTCAAAAGTTCGAAATGACAAACTGAGCGAAAAAAAAATACAAACCTTACCACTTCGTATTTTAGGAGAATTTCCATATCGTTGATACCACAACATAAACCACAAACTTGTCATTTCGACAATAGGAGAAATCTCATGATAGTGATACCACAACACCAATCAAAATTTATGAGATTTCTCTCAAAAGTTAGAAAGGACAAAACAGGACGAAAAAAAACACAAACCTTGTTACTTTGTGTTTTAGGAGAAGTTTTATAACGTTGCTGCCACAATAATAAACCACAAACTTGTCATTTCGACGATAGGAGAAATCCCATAATAGTGATACCACAACACCAACCAAACTTTATGAGATTTCTCTCAAAAGTTCGAAATGACAAACTGAGCGAAAAAAAAATACAAACCTTATCGGTTCGTATTTTAGAAGAATTTCCATATCGTTGATACCACAACATAAACCACAAATTTGTCATTTCGACGATAGGAGAAATCTCATGACAGTGATACCACAACACCAATCAAACTTGATGAGATTTCTCTCAAAAGTTCGAAATGACAAACTGAGCGAAAAAAAAATACAAACCTTACCACTTCGTATTTTAGGAGAATTTCCATATCGTTGATACCACAACATAAACCACAAACTTGTCATTTCGACAATAGGAGAAATCTCATGATAGTGATACCACAACACCAATCAAAATTTATGAGATTTCTCTCAAAAGTTAGAAAGGACAAAACAGGACGAAAAAAAACACAAACCTTGTTACTTTGTGTTTTAGGAGAAGTTTTATAACGTTGATACCACAACATAATCCACAAACTTGTCATTTCGACAATAGGAGAAATCCCATAATAGTGATAACACAACACAATCAAACTTGATGAGATTTCTCTCAAAAGGTCGAAATGACAAACTGAGCGAAAAAAAATACAAGCCTTACCACTTCGTATTTTAGAAGAATTTCCATATCGTTGATACCACAATATAAACCACAAATTTGTCATTTCGACGATAGGAGAAATCTCATAACACTGATAACACAACACCAATCAAACTTTATGAGATTTCTCTCAAAAGTTCGAAATGACAAAACTGAACGAAAAAAAATACAAACCCTACCACTTCGTATTTTAGAAGAATTTCCATATCGTTGATACCACAATATAAACCACAAACTTGTCATTTCGACGATAGGAGAAATCTCATGACAGTGATAACGCAACACAACCAAACTTTATAAGATTTCTCTCAAAAGTTCGAAATACCAAACTGAGTGAAAAAAACTAAATGAACTCTGTTAATCAGTCTTTAAGAGGAGTTTTATAGTGAAGCTGAGGTAAAATATAAACAGTTAGTATTCCTTTTTAAATTGTAAAGGAGACTTTAAAATTGCTTTGGTAAAAAAGCGCGTAAAATAGGCAGGATCATTAAAGCCGAGCTCGAAAGCAATTTCTTTTACCGTTTTATCTGTATAAATAAGCTGACGCTTTGCTTCTAATAAAATTCGGTTTTTAATAAAGTCTGATGGGGTTTTTGCGCCCAATTTCTGAAAATGTTTGCTAATAGATTTTGGCGAAAGTCCCAATCTGTTTGCGTAGTCTGTTACAGCATGCATGGTTCTAAAATTCTGTTCTACCAATAAACTAAAATCTTTAAAAAGACGGGTTTCGGTGTCTTCTTTAATTACATGGTTTTCTTTTTTTACACGAACAGAAGAAATGATAAATTGCTTTAAATAAGATTGCAACATATCGTATTGTGCGGTTTCGTTTTGCTGAAATTCTTCGATTAAATTTTCTAAAATAAAGTTGAGTTTTGCCGTGTCTTTTTTACAGGGTTTTACAAACGGAGTTTCATAAATATTGTTGAATAGAATTCCGTTACAGGCCACTTCTGTATTGTGGGTTTGTATGCAGTAAAAATCTCTTACAAAGGTAAGTTTATAGGCAGTTTTTATTTGCTCGGAATCTACGGTAAATACTTGTCCGGGTGATAAAAAGAACAACACATTGTCATTAAACGTATAGCTTTCAAAATCGATATTGTAGGTACCGCTACCTTCTTGAATCCAATAAATAGAATAGGCGTTTTGTTGTACAGAATGATCTATAGTACACGCTTTTTCAAACTGTACAGTGCTTACGGAAAAGGTTTCTTTAAAGGAATATTTTACAATGTCTTGAACTGCCATATTTTGTTGTTGTGCTGTGTTGGTCGTAAAAGTTGTGGGAAACTTAAAGGTTGATTTATCTTCATAATTTTAACTGATGATCAATAAAAATAAAATGATTGTTATAAGAAGTATTGATAATATTTAAAACTACAAGAGTATTTTTGTTTGATGGAATACTTTATAGTTGTTACTATAAATAACTAACTTATTTATTCTTAGTTGTTTATTGTTTGATAATTAATAATAAAAACTAGTTAAAGTTTGATTTTTTACAAAATTAAATAAATTGTATCTTTGAGTTGTGGAAAAAATAGGAGACATAGAAATTCGTGTTGTTGGAAAATCAGGAAATCAAGATTTAAAACCTGAAAATTATGACATTAAACATATTGCAGCAATATTGCAAAATGTAGATGCTTTATTGTATCCTACCAATAAAAAAGATAGACCATTAATTACTTATGATATTAAGGAAGGTTCTGTTAGACATTTATTTAAAACGACTATTCAAACAGTTATTGGTTTTAGTGCTATTTTAACTCAAATTCAAGCAAATGAATCTATCGATTTTTTAGAGGTAAAAACAGCTAGAGCTATTGAAAATATTCAAAACTTATCGCTTCAAAAAGATTATGAATTTCAAATCAAAACATCTTTAAAAGATAGTTATGAGTTAACTATTAATCCTTCTACTAAATTTTTTAGAACACAAAATATTTGGACTGATGCAGAATTTTATTTTTATGGAATTTTGAAAGATGCAGGAGGCAAGAATAAGATTAATATTCACTTAGATACTGAAGATTATGGTTATTTAACAATTGAAACTGGTGAAGAGTTTTTAAAAGAAAAAGAAGAAAACCTACTTTTTAAGAGGTTTGGTGTTAGGGCAAAAGGAAAACAGAATATAGAAACGGGTGAAATTGATACAAAATCACTTTCTTTATTAGAGTTAATTGATTATCAACCTAAATTTGACAGTGATTATTTAAATTCATTAATCAAAAAAGCTAAAAAAAGTTGGAGTGATATAAATCCAGATGAATGGTTATTTAATTTAAGAGGAGGTTATGAAGCATAGTGTATTACTTGATACAAGTTTCTTTATTCGTTTATTAAATGACGAAGACCCTCTTCATCTAAATGCTGTTGGATATTACAAATATTTTTTAGAAAATGATATTATTTTAAAAGTATCCACAATTACAATTGCAGAATACTGTGTTCTAGGAAAATTAGACGATTTACCTTTAAAAAATATTCAAATTCTTGTTTTTAATTTAAAAGAGGCTGAAAAAACAGGAGAATTCGCAAAAATACTTTTTAGAGAAAAGAAAATTAGTGAAGAATCTCTATCTCCAAGAGCAATAATACCCAATGATTCAAAACTATTCGCTCAAGCTGATTTTGATAAAACAATTACACATTTTGTAACTTCTGATGTTCGTTCTAAAAAAACATTAGCCTTATTAAAAAAAGGAATTAATCCTAAGTTTGAAATTATAAGTATCGACATTCCATTTAATGAAACTTTTGGGATTTTAGATTTATAAAATTATTCTTATTTCTTCCTCAAATTTAGCCCAACAAACGCCAACAAAGCAGGTAAAACCCAACCCAAACTATGTTCTGCAAGCGGAATCATACTTTTTATTCCGGTTAAGTTTTCTCTAGGAATAATAAATCCTAAAAAATCTGGAATACTAAAGATAAAAGTCACAATTACAACAGCTCTAAAAACCAATATAGAAGTGTATTTTTCTGGTACAACGTTTAATAAAATCAACACAATGGTAATTGGGTAAACAAACATTAACGCAGGCACGGCAACATCAATAACGTGAGTTCGATGTAAGAAATTTTAATTAAACCTATAAAAAAAGCAGAATATTTAGTATATTAAAGTACTGA
>NZ_JBPOGL010000067.1:0-2728 GCF_051251875.1 Polaribacter sp. | reverse complement strand
GCCTGTCGAAGACCTTTTTACTTGCACTTCGACAAGCTCAGTGTGACATTTAGCGTTTGAATTGCCTTCAGGTTTTAACTTGGTAATATTTGAGTTTTAAATTTACTTTTTTTTTATCCTCATTCCAAAGAATATTTTACCTAACGGATGTCAGGCTGAGCCTGTCGAAGACCATGTTGCTTGTACTTCGACAAGCTCAGTGTGACATTTAGCGTTTGAATTGTGTTTAAGTTTTACCTTGGTAATATTTTAGTTTTAAATTTACTTTTTTTATCCTCATTCCAAAGAACATTTTACCTAACGGATGTCAGTCTGAGCTTGTCGAAGACTATTTTAGTTGCACTTCGAAAAACTCAGTGTGACATTAGGCGTTTGAATTGTGTTTAGTTTTTATTTTGGTAATATTTGAGTTTTAAATTTACTTTTTTTTATCCTCATTCCAAAGAACATTTTACCAGACGAATATCTGTTTGAGCTTGTCGAAGACCATTTTGCTTGCACTTCGACAAGCTCAGTGTGACATTTAGAGTTTGAATTTGGTTTAGGATTTAATTTGGTAATATTTTAGTTTTAAAATTACTTTTTTTTGATGCTCATTCCAAAAAACAATTTACCAAACGGATGTCAGTCTGAGCTTGTCGAAGACCATTTTGCTTGCACTTCGACAGGCTCAGTGTGACATTTGGCTTTTGAATTGCGTTTAGGATTTACCTTGGTAATGTTTTAGTTTTAAAATTACTTTTTTTTTATCCTCATTCCAAAGAACAATTTACCAAACGGATGTCAGTCTGAGCTTGTCGAAGACCATTTTGCTTGCACTTCGACAAGCTCAGTGTGACATTTAGAGTTTGAATTGCGTTTAGGTTTTAACTTGGTGATATTTTACATTTAAACTTATTTTGATATTTATTTCAAAAAACATTTTACTTAACGATTGTCAGTCTGAGCTTGTCGAAGACCATTTTGCTTGCACTTCAACAAGCTCAGTGTGACATTAGGCGTTTGAATTGCATTTAGGTTTTATTTTGGTAATATTTTAGTTTTAAAATTACTTTTTTTTGATGCTCACTCCTAAGAACATTTTACCAAACGATTGTCAGTCTGAGCTTGTCGAAGACCATTTTGTTAGCACTTCGACAAGCTCAGTGTGACATTAGGCGTTTAAATTGCGTTTAGGATTTACCTTGGTAACATTTTACATTTAAACTTATTTTGATCTTTATTCCAAAGAACATTTTACCTAACGGATGTCAGTCTGAGCTTGTCGAAGACTATTTTGTTCGCACTTCGACAGGCTCAGTATGACATTAGGCGTTTGAATTGCATTTAGGTTTTACCTTGGTAATATTTTAGTTTTAAATTTACTTTTTTTTGATGCTCACTCCAACGAACAATTTACCAAACGATTGTCAGTCTGAGCTTGTCGAAGACCATTTTGTTTGCACTTCGACAAGCTCAGTGTGACATTAGGCGTTTAAATTGCGTTTAGGATTTACCTTGGTAACATTTTACATTTAAACTTATTTTGATCTTTATTCCAAAGAACATTTTACCTAACGGATGTCAGTCTGAGCTTGTCGAAGACTATTTTGTTCGCACTTCGACAGGCTCAGTGTGACATTTAGCGTTTGAATTGTGATTAGGTTTTATTTTGGTAATATTTTAGTTTTAAAATTACTTTTTTTTGATGCTCATTCCAAAAAACAATTTACCAAACGAATGTCTGTCTGAGCTTGTCGAAGACTAATAGCTCAACTACATTCTAGATTCTTTATTTTGTGAGTAATTTTTAGAAAACGTTACCAAATCGCTCCAATTCTCTTCAATTAAAGCTTGTTTTTTTCTATGAGACCAACCTTTAATTTTCTTTTCATATTGAATTGCATCTCTAGAATCTGAACATTCTAAATACCATTTCAATACAATAGGTCGCCTAGAGAAAGTATAGGAATCTTTACTTTTTCCGGATTTATGTTCAAGTAATCTTCTTTCTAAATCGTTGGTCATTCCTGTGTAGAAAGAATTATCAGAGCATAATAAAATATAAACGTAATAAATTCTCATAATTATATTTTTAGAAAATGCACTTCGACAAGCTCAGTGTGACATTTAGCGCTTGAATTGTGATTAGGTTTTATTTTGGTAATGTTTTAGTTTTAAATTTACTTTTTTTTTGATATTTATTTCAAAAAACAATTTATCAAATGGATGTCAGTCTGAGCTTGTCGAAGACCTTTTTACTTGCACTTCGACAAGCTCAGTGTGACGTTTAGCGTTTGAATTGCGTTTAGGTTTTATTTTGGTAATATTTTACATTTAAACTTATTTTGATCTTTATTCCAAAGAACATTTTATCCAACGGATGTCAGTCTGAGCCTGTCGAAGACTATTTTGCTTGCACTTCAACAAGCTCAGTGTGACATTTAGAGTTTGAATTGCGTTTAGGTTTTAATTTGGTAATATTTTAGTTTTAAATTTACTTTTTTTTGATCCTCATTCCAAAGAACAATTTACCAAACGGATGTCAGTCTGAGCTTGTCGAAGACCATTTTGTTAGCACTTCGACAAGCTCAGTGTGACATTTAGCGTTTGAATTGTGATTAGGTTTTGTTTTGGTAATATTTTAGTTTTAAAATTACTTTTTTTTGATGCTCATTCCAAAGAACAATTTACCAAACGGATGTCAGTCTGAGCTTGTCGAAGACCATTTTGTTAGCACTTCGACAAG
>NZ_JBPOGL010000066.1:0-4298 GCF_051251875.1 Polaribacter sp. | reverse complement strand
AAGGGCTACTAAATATTTAACCATTTTTCTGTAGCAATACTATCTATTTTTAGTTGATGCGAATCAATAAAATTTTCCTTTGTATCAAATTGATAAATTACTTTATCTTTTTCAATCGCAGATTTTTTATCTGAAATTATAGAAAAATAGGAACTCCACGGATAATCTGTTAGCTTTTAGTACTATTATGTTGAATACTGCGATTCCTTTTCCTTCATCAATATAAAAAACATTGGCGTTTTTGTAGACTAGAATCATTGTAAAAAATTAGAAATTACTCAACCCTGAAAGGGTTTAAAACCCTTTAAGGGCTACTAAATATTTAACCATTTTTCTGTAGCAATACTATCTATTTTTAGTTGATGCGAATCAATAAAATTTTCTTTTGTTTCAAATTGATAAATTACTTTATCTTTTTCAATCGCAGATTTTTTATCCGAAATTATTGAAAAGTAAGAACTCCAAGGATAATCTGTTAGCTTTAGTACTATTATGTTGAATACTGCGAATCCTTTTCCTTCATCAATATAAAAAATATTGGCGTTTTTGTAGACTAGAATCATAGAAACAAATTAGAAATTACTCAACCCTGAAAGGGTTTAAAACCCTTTAAGGGCTACTAAATATTTAACCATTTTTCTGTAGCAATACTATCTATTTTTAGTTGATGCGAATCAATAAAATTTTCCTTTGTATCAAATTGATAAATTACTTTATCTTTTTCAATCGCAGATTTTTTATCTGAAATTATAGAAAAAATAGGAACTCTAAGGATAATCTGTTAGCTTTTAGTACTATTATGTTGAATACTGCAATTCCTTTTCCTTCATCAATATAAAAAATATTGGCGTTTTTGTAGACTAGAATCATAGAAACAAATTAGAAATTACTCAACCCTGAAAGGGTTTAAAACCCTTTAAGGGCTACTAAATATTTAACCATTTTTCTGTAGCAATACTATCTATTTTTAGTTGATGCGAATCAATAAAATTTTCTTTTGTTTCAAATTGATAAATTACTTTATCTTTTTCAATCGCAGATTTTTTATCTGAAATTATAGAAAAATAGGAACTCCACGGATAATCTGTCAATTTTTTATCAAAGCCATGCTGAATAGGATTATTATGAATATATAAAATCAAATTTTTTAAATATGTTTCATCTTTTAATTCTATTCTTCGAAATAGTTTTTCTAGTAATGATCCATGCCGTTTATTTTGATTATTAATAGCTTGTACATAGGCATTAAAAAAATGAGAAAATTGTTGAGATGGTTTTTTAACTGCTTTTTCTGTATCAATAGAAAAGTTAGTACAAATTTCTACTTCCGTTCTAATTTTTACTAAAAAATGAAAATGATTTTTTAACAAACACCAAGCAAAAGTTTCCGCAACAGGAAAAATATATTTTTTATATAATTTTAAAAAATAGCGATAATTTTCATCAGAATAAAACAAATCTTCACCATTAATTCCTCTATTATAAATATGATAGAAGTGATCTAATTTAATGGTTTCTAATGCTCGCATTTTTAATTTTTATTAATATACCAGCTCTAAAAGGAGTTCAAATCCTTTTAGGGCTCATATAATATTTAAAAAATATCATATTTAAAGATATGAAAAATATGTATATTTCAAGGATAAAAATTACCTCTATAATGTACAACTTTAAACAAGCAACTTTTTTCGTTTTATTACTATTTATAACCTCTTTATTCACCCTAAAAAGCAACGCACAAATAGCAGAGAAAAAGCTCGATAATTTAGTAGAACAAACTTTAAAAACTTTTGATGTTCCGGGTATTTCTGTAGGTATTTTAAAAGACGGAAAAATAGTATATGCAAAGGGCAAAGGAGTTAGATCTTTAACTTCTAAAAAAGACATGAATGAAAATACTTTGGTTGGTATTGCTTCTAATAGTAAAGGGTTTACATGTTTTGCCTTGGCAATGATGGTAGATGCGGGCAAACTAAATTGGGATGATAAAGTAAGAAAACACATTCCAGAATTTCAATTGTATGATTCTTGGGTAACAGAACAATTTACCATCCGCGATTTGGTAACTCATAGAAGTGGAATGGGTTTAGGCGCCGGAGATTTAATGTTTTTACCAGAAAATAATAATTTTACAACACAAGACATCATCAACAATGTAAAATACTTGAAACCAGCATCCTCTTTCCGAAGTAAATTTGCTTATAATAACAACATGTTTATTATTGCCGGAGAAGTTTTAAAACGCGTAAGCGGACTTACTTGGACAGAATTTATTGAAACCAAAATAATGAAACCTGTTGGAATGACGAACAGTAAAGGGTCTTACAATAGAGTTACCAACAGAACAAATATAATAGACGCACATACAAGAGCAGACGGAAAAGTAATTCAAATTCCGCATGATTGGAGCGAAACTGCAAATCCTGCAGGAGGAATTATGAGCAACGTAACCGACATGCTTATTTGGGCAAATTTTTTAATGAATGATGCAGTTACTAAAAATGGAAAACGCTTGTTAAGTGAAACGGAATTTCATGAACTTTGGCAATTACAAACCCCTTTAAAAGTAGCAAAAAACGATTCTTACAATTCTAATTTTAGAGGATACGGCTTGGGTTGGTATTTAACGGATGTAAAAGGCGGTTACAAACAAGTGTATCACACAGGAGGCTTAATTGGTACAGTAACTCAGTTTACCATGATTCCTGATTTAGATTTGGCAATTGTTGTGCTTACAAACCAAATGAATGGAAAAGCTTTTAACACTATTACAAATACAATTAAAGACGCATACCTAGATTATAAAGATAGAGATTGGTTAAAAATTTACGGAACAAAAAACGCCAATTATTTAAAATACAACGATAGTATAAAAGCAACCGTTTATAGCAAAACTATTTTAGCCAAAGCGGATAAAAGTTTACCAAAACCCTCACAAATTGTAGGAACGTACAACGATGCTTGGTTTGGAAATATTATAATTTCTAATGATGGAAATTCTTACCAAATAAAATGTGAACGTTCTGCCACTTTAATTGGCGAATTGTTGCCTTACAACCAAACAACCTATGTTGCAAAATGGAACAATAGAAGTTATGATGCAGATGTTTTTATACAATTTTCTTTTGATGAAAAAGGAATCACCACAGGAGCAACTATGAAATTTATTGCGCCAATTACAGATTTTAGTTTCGACTTTAATCATTTAAACCTTAAAAAAGTAAATTAGCTTGAACAAAACAAAAGATATTTGGATTGCCGGTTTTGCTTTATTTTCGCTCTTTTTTGGCGCTGGAAATTTAATTTTACCACCAACTTTAGGTGTTAAGTCTGGTTCCGATTGGTGGATTGTTGTTTTAGGCTTTATCTTAACAGCCATCATTATTCCTATATTCGCCATTTTTGCGCATGCAAAACTACAAGGAACTCTGTATGATTTTGGGAAAAAAGTTTCACCGGTTTTTAGTACTGTTTTTTGTTTTTTAATTTATAGTATTGCGGCGGCAATTCCATCACCAAGAACTGCTGCAGTTACGCATGAAATGGCAATTCAACCGTTTTTTGATTCGCCACCTATTTTAACGAGTATTATTTACTTTGTTTTGGTGTTTATTTTTGCGGTAAATCGTTCTAAAATTATCAGTTTAATCGGTAAATTTTTAACGCCAATTATTGTCATTATTTTATTGGTAATTATTTCAATTGCCCTTTTTACTTCACCCGGAATTGTAAATCTTTCTACTTTTAAAAATCCTTTTGTAGACGGACTTTTAGAAGGATATCAAACTTTTGATGCTATTGCCGGTGTTGTTGTAGGAGCTGTTATAATTATCTCTTTAGATTATAGCAATCACAGCACTTTTTTCGAAAAAAGAACCTTAATTAGAAAAGCAGGTTATATAGCAGGAACTGGATTATTACTCATTTACGGAGGTTTAATTTTAAGCGGATCTTTATTCTCATCAACCTTTGCAGAAAATGCCTCAAGAATTGAAATTTTATCTGGCTTAAGCACACAAACTTTAGGGAATTTAGGAACCACGTTTTTAAGTATTTTAGTTGCCTTAGCTTGTTTTACAACCGCTGTTGGTATTGTTACCGGAACGGCAGATTATATAAAAGGAATTTGCAACAATTCTAAAACTGCATACATTATTACAGCGGCCATTGCATCTGTTGTTGGTATTATTGTGGGAAGTTATAATGTTGGCTTTATTATTGAACGTGAGTTCGAGCTAATCAATCGCAATACTCGGTAACATATTGGGTATTTTTATAGAAGGTTTTTTAGGTAAAAA
>NZ_JBPOGL010000065.1:0-5075 GCF_051251875.1 Polaribacter sp. | reverse complement strand
CACCTTAAAACTAACAAAACATTCTTGTTATTTATTTAGTTTCTCACACACTGTCACTTCGAGTGAAATTCTTTTTTCTAGAATTTTGTATCGAGAAGTTTTTTTTGAAATTAAAATGTGCTAGAACTGAAAACACCTTTTAACCATACTAAAACACGAACTGATACTTCACGTGAAATCCTATATTCTAAAATTTTAAATCCGTTTTTCTTTACAAATTATAATTTTACAACAAACTACTAAATACTAATTTTCTACACCTTAAAACTAACAAAACATTCTTGTTATTTATTTAGTTTCTCACACACTGTCACTTCGAGTGAAATTCTTTTTTCTAGAATTTTGTATCGAGAAGTTTTTTTTGAAATTAAAATGTGCTCGATACAAATTTTTCGTACTTCAAAATTTACTCATTATCTATATCTTATTATCGGAAAAACTTCTCCTTTTTTAAACGCTATTTTGTCATTTGGCAACTGAATAAAAGCATCTGTTTTTACCAAACTAGCTAAATCTCCAGAACCATTTCCACTGATAGGAAACGCAACTAAATGCCCAAATTTATTTTGCAATTGTACTTGTAAAAAATACACCAAATTGGGTTTAAAAGAAACATCTTCTCCTAAAATTGCCGTTTCTTCTTTTACTGCTAATCCTATAGATTTGTAATACCAAGGATAAAAATATGCCAAACAATTTACAAAAGTTGAAATAGGATTTCCAGGAAAACCAAAAACAATTGTTTGTTTTGTTTCCTTCTTACAAACATCTTGCTTATTGATGCCTAAAGAAGCTGCGCTACCAAACCAAAAAGGTTTTCCTGGTCTTTGAGCAACTTTATGAAATAATTTTTCAACTTGTAGTTCTTCAAAAACTTCTGGAAGAAAATCATATTTTCCTTTGCTAACTGCACCGCTAAAAAGCAATACATCATATTCTAGTAAATAGCTTTCTATTTTAGATTTTAAAATGGGTTTATCATCTGTAATATGAGCAGTTTCCGAAGAAATATGTAATCTTTCTAACAAAGAAACTAGTGTAAAAACATTGCTTCTTCTTATTTGATGTTCTAACGGAGTTTCATCAACTCCTACCAATTCATCACCAGTAGAAACAATCATTACTTTTGGTTGTTTTGCTACTTTTACAAACGATTTACCAACGGTTGCTAAAACACCAATTTCTGCCGCTGATATTTTTGTGTTTTGATGAATTAACACGTCTCCAACAACGCCATCTTTTCCTTTATTATGTATGTTTTGCCCTTGCTGAATACTGTTAATATTGATGGTTGCAATTCCGTTTTCTAGAGTTACATCTTCATACCTAATAACAGCATTTACATTATTTGGTAAAACTGCGCCAGTCATAACTTCAATACAATTTTCTATGTTTTCAAGCGTAATTTGCGCGCTTCCAGCAGCTTGAATTCCTGCTATTTTAAACGCTCTTTGTCCGTTTTTAAATTGTTGAAAATCAATTGCAATGCCGTCCATAGAAACTCTATGAAATGGCGGAAAATCTCTATCTGCAACAATTTCTTCTTTTAAAACTCTGCCTACAGATTTCATAAAAGGAACTTCTTCAATACCAAAATTTTGTGTTGAATTTAAAACAATTTGTAAGGCTTTTTCTATTGAAATCATAATTTAAAAATTGTGTAATCTTTAGGTTGTTTTTGATGTTGCAGACATTCTATTTTTTAAAACAAATAATAGAATTATGAACCAATTACACTCTTGCAAATATATTCAAAATAATGCCTGTTCTCTGATTTAAAGACAAAGAAAAACCCTTACAACTATATATAATTGTAAGGGTATTTGATATTTATATTAAAAATCTTGTCTTACTAGAAACTCAGAAAACGTACTACTTCTTCTTCGATTTTTCTAGTTTACTTTTTAATTTTTCAATTTTTTTAAGCCAATCTGCTTCATCTAAAGGAGACAATGCGCCTTTTTTTTTTAGCCTGTCTCTTTTTGCTATTGTTTTTTTAAGTTTGCCATCTGCTTTTTTAATTTTTTTCTCTTGCTTTAATTTTTCTCTTAATTCATCTTCTGCTTTTTCTTGTGCCTTTTCTGCTTTCCTTTCCTCTTTTTTTGATATTTTATAAGCTTTCTTTTGTGCTTTTTCTAATTTTTCTATTTCTTCTTTTTTTTCATATACTAAAAATGCTTCTTTAAAAATTGCTTGCATTTCATCAAAACTTAATGTTTTGGTAATGTTCTCTCCATTTAAGAATATTTTTTCTTTTTTAACCTCGTAAATTACTCCGCCTTTTTTAATTTTTTGAGCAAAGCTGGATACTGATATTGAAAAGAATAATACGATTATGAAATATTTCATTTCTTTGAATTTATTGTTTATTACTAAGATACAAAATTGGTAAAAAGTAACTTAATTTTTAACCAAATTTATAAAAAATTGCGTTAAGGATAGAAACGGCATCCTTTTTTGAGGAACGAAAAAAAGATATAGTGTATAGCCTGTTAAAACGCCCAAATTAAGAATATATCAAGCTTTAATGATTCTTACACTTTTCTTATATAATTTATTTTGAATAATTTATCAATCCTTTCCTTTTTTAATTTTCCAATAAATAAGGTTTTCTTGGCTCACTTTTTCTAAGGTTTCTCTGTCGGTTGCTCTTTTTCCTGATTTGATTAAATCAAAAATATCACCAATAATAGTGCTTGTAGTTGCAAAATAAGAATGATTTAAAAAACTAGTATCTGACCCAGAAGCATCTATAGTTTCTATCCCTTTTACAATGACAATGCCTTTGTCTGCATCTCCTGCTCTATAATTTCCATGTACTTTTTTAGACGCTAATAAAGCCAAATCATCTGATGAAACATACAAGGTAATTGGCTTGCTTATTTTAGTGACCATTTGTGGTGCAATGTCTCTTTTAAAAACATCTGCATCTATATCTGGCGCTGCTAAAATTACTTCTGTTATTTTGTCTTTTAATGCTGGTTGTTCATTCATTAACTCAATTAAAGCCTTTGTTAAACCTCGATTTCCCATACTGTGAGCCACTAAATAAATATGTTCTGCTTCTGTTTTGGTTAAATAGTCTCTTAAAAAGTTTTTCATATTGTAACGAGACCATTCAATATTTGCTTCATCTACGGTATACCCTGTGGTTGAACCTTGTGATGGCCAACTATAAAAAACAGGTTCTCCATTAAAACGAAGATCATAGGTTATTTGGGCTGTTCTTTTTGCGGCATCTTCAAAAGATACATTGTAACCATGCACAAATAAAAAGGTACTTTTTTCATTTTCTGCAATTCTTTGTTTCATTTTTTCAAAAAATTCTTCTTTATTTTGTTTTTCTAAAGATTGCAACATCATGTGTTTGTTTGGATCTTCTGAAAACTCAAATCTCCAATAAGAAGGTTTTTCTATTTGTCCTAATTGATGCGTATAAGGAATGCTAACTACGGTTCTACCATACTGAATCTCTGCTCTTTGGCCGCTAAATCTTTCGTTTAAATTGGTGTTTTTTGTATCCTTTCTATCCGTTGCAAATGAAACAGGAATTTCTATATATTCTTTAGTTCCGTCTGAGAAAAAAGACGAAGCTTCTTCTATCATAGGTTCTGCAAGTGTGTCTTTTAAACAAACTGTAAAATTTTGAGTGGTGGTTGTATCATTTAACAAAACAATTTCTATAGAAAAAGAAAGTTGTTTAAAATTCTGAAAAGCATCTTTCTCAAATAATACACTCATAATGGGCGTGGCATTAAAATCGCTAAAACTTGCATAAGAAAACTCTTCTTGGTCATCTAAAGAAACATTTATCTTTACTCCTTTAAGTTTAGTTTCATCTCCTTTTAAAAAACCTAAGTACACACTGTTTTCAGCCAAATCATTTGTTAAACAATTTTCTGAATTATAAGTATTGGCATTATCTTTTAGTTCAAAAACTACATCATTTGATTGTGCTTGTGTTACTGAAATAGTTACTAAAAATATAAATAGTAGGATACGTGTCATAAGTATTGTTTCTTTTACACCATAAAGATACAATTTATTACAAAGAAAAAAACAACTATTGAATGCTACGCTTTGAGGAAATCTATTACTATTAATTAAAACTCCAACTTTTATAACTGCTAGAGTTTTCTAATTTCTCTTCGAGAGTGTCTTCTAATTCGCTAAAGAAATCGATGCCTGTTAATACTTCTATTTGGTTTACAGAAACTACAAATTTGTACAAAGGCAAATTAGACTCTTTATGAGGCATTAAAAAAGCCAACATTTTAATTGTACCGTTTGTTTTGTCTATAATTACTTTATAAAATTGATTTGGAACTGCAACTTCTTCGCTGCCAATTGTGTTTAAATTATTTTCTAAAACGCCACCTGTAATTACAAAAATACCGTCGTTTTTCTTTGCCCAATAGCGTACTTTTTGTTCTAAACGATTCCAAACACCTGCATTAAATTTATGTTCTTGCGGACTGATATTACTTGTTAAGAAAGTTTCATTGTGTGCCGACTTAGAAAAACGCCTGTCTCCTGCCGGACATAAATGCCCTTTGTCATAACCAGATTTTTTATAATTACGCCAATGTGCTGCTTTGGTTTTTACGGCTTTATCTATTTCAAAATAAGGTCTTTTGTAATTTGTGCTGCTTAAATGAGATGCTTTTAACTCATACGCAACCCATTCTGCTTGTTCGTGTTTTTCACTATAGGATAATGAATAATTTTGATGATGCACAATTTGATTGGTGGTACTTGTTGGCAAAAAATAGTTGTTTGTAGTGGCTTTTGGGGTTTTGCCATTTTCAATTAGAATTTCTTCTTCTTGTGTATTTAAAAAATGTTCATAACCATAAACAGCAACCAAAACAATGATGGCAATTACAGAGAGTAGTTGTTTTTTTTTCAAGATGGTTTTATTTTTTATCGCTGTAAAGATATAAAAGATAAAGGTGCTAGCTTTAAATATAGAACGGTCTGTTAAATTATGCTTTATTTTTTAACGTGAGTTCGATGTAAGAAATTTTAATTAAACCTATAAAAAAAGCAGAATATTTAGTATATTAAAGTACTGA
>NZ_JBPOGL010000064.1:0-5094 GCF_051251875.1 Polaribacter sp. | reverse complement strand
TCTAAAGAACAGAAAATTTCTATAATTTTACTATCAGAAATCATAAGCAGGATATTTGTTAATATATTAGAATTCAGCACTTTAATATACTAAATATTCTGCTTTTTTTATAGGTTTAATTAAAATTTCTTACATCGAACTCACGTTATTTTAGAATAGATGATACAGGTTTTTGAGAGTAGTTTTAACAAAAGAAACTACTTTTGATTCACTAATAAACCTTCAATAGGTTAAATTAGTTTTTATAATTACATACATTTAAAAGAAGTAAATGTTTTATTATATTTGCGTATAAATTGCTAAATGAAAATTTACAAATTTTTTCTTATTTTTTTACTGCTGTACTCTAACTATCTCTTTTCTCAAAAAGAAGCAAATTACTGGTATTTTGGAGATAAAGCTGGTTTAGATTTTAGTACTGGTGCGCCAGTAGCTCTAACTAACGGAAACATAAACACAGAAGAAGGTTGTGCAACTATATCAGATATAGATGGTAATTTGTTGTTTTATACAGATGGTGTAACTGTATATAATAGAAATCATAATAGAATGCCTAATGGTAATGGTTTATTTGGAGATTCTTCAAGCACGCAATCTGCTATAATTGTTCCTAAGCCAAACACCACAAATATCTATTATATTTTTACTGCTGACGAACTTTTACCTGCAACTTTTCCAATTGGTAATGGAATAAATTATAGTGAAGTAGATATGAGTTTAGACAGTGGTTTGGGCGATATTACAGGTAGTAAGAATATAAACCTAATTCCACATGCAGAAGAAAAATTGGCTGCTATACAACATAGTAATGGTGTAGATTATTGGGTAGTTGCACACGAACAATTAAGTAATAGGTTTATGGCATTTTTGGTGTCAGCAACAGGGGTTTCTTCTACACCTATAATTAGTGCTGTAGGAAAAAATATAGAAAATCAGCAAACTAATCAAGGTGTTATTAAGTTCTCTCCAAACGGAAAAAAAATGGTAGTAACATCAAGAGAGTATGGAGCGGAACTGTTTGATTTTAATGCTTCAAATGGCCAAATAACCAATGAAAGATTATTTTTTGTTTCTGATAGTACTTTTGATGCCATTTATGGTGCAGAGTTTTCAGCTAATAGCGGTATATTATATATAAATGAGGTAGAAAATGGTGTATATCAATATAATGTAAATGCTGGCACTTTGGTAGATATTATAAATTCGAAAACGATATTAATAGATATATTTGCAAGTGTTGACCTTTATGGCACTATGCAAATGGGACCTGACGGTAAAATTTATATTGCAAGACGTGAAGAAAAATATTTAGATGTTATAAATAACCCCGAAGTTTTAGGTGTAGATTGTAATTATATACTAAAAGGGCTATTTTTAGATGGAAGGAATAGCGAATTAGGTTTACCACCTTTTATTCAATCTTACTTTAGAATAGATGATGTAACATTTACCAATACTTGTTTTGGAGATACAACCGAGTTTATACTCAACAATACAGTAGATTCTGTTACTTGGAATTTTGGAGAACTAGCCTCAGGAACACATAACACAGCTCTAGGTGCAAGTGTAAGTCACATTTTTTCAGCACCTGGTTTGTACACCATTACTACAACTGCCACTTTAGGTACGGAAACTAGTACTACTAGTACAGAAGTATTTATTTACAAATCACCAACCGCAACTAAAACTTTAGACTTATTACCTTGTGATGCAAATAATGACGGTTTCCACAATTTTAATCTAACTCTGCAAACCAATACCATTTTAAACGGACAACTTTCATCAGAATTTGAAGTAGATTATTTTGCAAGTATGTTAGATTATACAAGTGATACTAAAATACCAGATTACGCCAATTATCAAAACACAACAGCCTACCAAGAACAAACTATTATTGCTCGAGTTCGGAATAAAGAGAATTCAGATTGTGAAGCCATCACCCAATTTAAAATACAAGTTTTCGAATCTCCAACTCCAGCATTAAGTACAACAATTCCAAACCTTTCTTTTTGCGATAACACTTCTGTAGGAAATGATACTGACGGAAAAAGAATATTCAATTTAACAGACAGAGAAACAGCCATATTAAACGGACAATCTGCTACTAGTTTTTTTGTTTCATATTTTTTAGATGAAGATTTAACCCAACCAATAACAAACGAAACTAATTATGAAAATTTAAATGTTACACAAAGAATTTATGCTAAAGTAGAAAACAAAGCAAATGCTACTTGTTTTGCAAAAACATCATTTCTAATAGAAGTCTTTGAATTACCAGTGATTAATTCTCCCGTTTCATTAAAACAATGTGATAATTCTGATATTAATGGATTTAGTGCTTTTAATATAAACGAAGCTAAGTCTAAAATAGTTACAAATCCAGATGTCTATACCATTACTTTTTTTGAAGAAAAAAGTCTTGCAGAAAATAATATAAGCCCTATACCAAATCCAACAAATTATACAAATGAAGTTGTAACTACTGATACAGTTTGGGCAAGAGTAGAAAATAACAATACTTGTTTTAGAGTTAGTGAGGTAAATTTAATTGTTTCTACCACAGAAATACCTAACACTTTCTTAAAGTCTTTTTATGAGTGTGATGATGGAACAGATAGTACAGATGGCATTGCTACTTTTGATTTTAGCTCTGTAACAGACGATGTAAAAGATTTGTTTCCTGCAAGTCAGCAATTAATTATCAAATATTATAGAAATGAAGCAGATGCTTTAGCAGAAGCAAACGAAATTATAGATATTTCTAATTATGAAAATATTGGTTATCCAAATCAACAACACATTTACATAAGAGTAGATAGCGAGTTAGACAATGATTGTTTAGGTTTAGGGCATCATATTACCTTAAATGTAGAAACAGTTCCTGTGGCAAATTCGGTAACAATTGACCCAGAATGTGATAATGATAGAGATGGCTTGTATTCTTTTGATACATCAACTATTCAAAGCACAATTATTGGCTCGCAAACCAATGTTGCTGTTCGTTATTTTGATGCAAATGGAATTGAACTTTCAAGTCCATTGCCAAATCCGTTTTCTACCACTTCTCAAACCATTACAGCAAGAATTACAAATACAAACTCTCAAGATTCAGACGGACAATGCTTTGATGAAACTACCCTTGATTTTGTAGTAAATTCTGTACCAATTGCAAATGTTGTGCCTCCACAAGAAGAATGTGATGATGATACAGATGGTATTATTGGTTTTGATACCTCTAGTATAGAAACAACTGTTTTAGGAGGTCAAACAGGCTTAATTGTAAAATATTTTGATGAGAATAACGTGGCATTGCCAAGTCCATTGCCCAATCCTTTTTCTACTTCAACTCAAACCATAAGAATTCGTTTAGAAAACCCAATTTACGATGTCTGTTATGAGGAAACGACCGTAGATTTTATTGTTAGGGAGAAACCAACATTTGATCTAATTAATGAAGACATTATTTGTATGACAAATACACCTGAATTAGATGTAGAAATAGAAAATCCAAATGAAAATAACAATACGTATATTTGGACAGATGAAAACAATACGATTATAAGTATTTTACCAACAGCAACGGTTAAAAAAGGCGGTGTTTATACGGTAGTTGCAACTTCAATTTATGGTTGTACTTCAGAAGAACAAGAGATTATTATTAATGAATCTTCCATCTCAACAATAAATATTAATGATATAGAAGTTGTAGATGATTCAGCAAATAATAGCATTACAATAAATACAGCTGATTTAGGAAAAGGAGATTATCAATTTCGTTTGTTAGATTTCGATGCTAATATTATAAGAGATTATCAAGACGACCCATTTTTCGATAATTTAGATGGAGGTGTTTATACAATAGAGGTAAATGATAGAAATGGTTGCGGAAGTATTCCTTTTGAAGTTTCTCTGTTAAGTTTTCCTAAATTCTTTACTCCAAATGGAGATAGTAGAAATGATGTTTGGCAAATAAATGGACTTAGCAAAAACTTTTACCAGAGCGGTACTATTAAAGTTTTTAATAGATATGGAAATTTGATGTATCAATTTACCATTGATGATATTGGCTGGGATGGCACTTATAACGGAAAAATTCTTCAGTCTAATGATTACTGGTTTTATGTAAATTTATTAGATAAAAAAAATGTTTCAAGAACAAGAAGTGGACATTTTAGTTTGTTGAGAAAATAATCAGAAAGCCTGTTCAGCAAATTTAGTGTTGAAATACATATATCCCATAGAAAACATAAAGAAGATTAAGGTTGTTCCTCCGCTCAAATATTCATTTGAGGTTACAATAAATTTTTGAAACCCTGCAAAAATACCTAAAACGCTCGTAAATAATGTAATTGATAAAAATGTTATAGAGTAAAGTAATTTCCGGGCACTCCCTATTTTAAACCACGACAAAAAGGTTCCAACATTGGAATTACCAGTAATAATAAAGGATCAGAAATTTTACTAAAAATAATAATGCAAAAGGATATTCAAAAAACGGATACCCTTTTTTTATTTTTAGAATTTTACGAAAATTCGTTTTGCTCGTTAAAAAGATTTTAGGATTATGACTATATCACTCTAATTTTAAGAATTACACCCAAGAGTAATTTTACAATCATTGAATTGTTGGTTTACGAGAATTCTATTTTTTCTAGCTTCTTGTATTTTCTCTTTAAAGTGATTTTTATCAGGGATTTTACCGTTTACGACTTCAAAAGGAGTTAATCCGAATAAGTCAGTTGGATATCTATGATGATTATAATAGTCAACAAAACGTTCTAAATCTTTGAGATGGGATTTTTCATTGAGAGAATATTTTCCGTTAACAAATTCAGTTTTATAAATACTATGGGTACTCTCTGACATCGAATTAGAAAAAGGGAAGTCTTTGGTTTGTGCTGTTATTTTAGTAACTACTGGTGGTGCTTGAATATTGTTTATCCAAGATAAAAGTTCTCCTTTATTTTCACTTCCACCATCAGATAAAATGTTAATTGGTTTTACAGCATTTAGTAAATTAACGTGAGTTCGAGCTAATCAATCGCAATACTCGGTAACATATTGGGTATTTTTATAGAAGGTTTTTTAGGTAAA
>NZ_JBPOGL010000063.1:0-5422 GCF_051251875.1 Polaribacter sp. | reverse complement strand
AATCTAGACACCAATGCTGTAGAAAACATACAAGCAACAGGAGATATTTCTCAAGACAACGGTAGCAAACCATAAGTACTACTTTAAGAATTTAATGAAAACAAACTATTACCAAAGTAGTAGACTCAATTAAGCATAACCTTAAAAATCCCTATAAAATGAAAACCTTAAAAATCTTATTCGTATCAATTCTTTTTACGCTTGCTTTTACTTCTTGTACAGATTTAGAAGATGACAATCTAGACACCAATGCTGTAGAAAACATACAAGCAACAGGAGATATTTCTCAAGACAACGGTAGCAAACCATAAGTTCTACTTTAAGAATTCAATAAAAACAAACTACTACTGTAATAGTAGATTCAATATAGCATAACCTTAAAAATCCCCCAAAAATGAAAACTTTAAAAATCTTATTCGTATCAATTCTTTTTACCCTTGCTTTTACTTCTTGTACAGATTTAGAAGATGACAATCTAGACACCAATGCTGTAGAAAACATACAGGCAACCGGAGATATTTCTCAAGACAACGGTAGCAAACCATAAATAATTAGATTCCTAAAAAACTAAAAAAGGCCTTTATTGTAAATCATTAAAGGCTTTTTTATAGATTTGTTTCTAAAATGTAATCCTTTGAGAACTTATAAATTTTTATTATTTTCAATATTCTTTGGTATTTTAATAATTTCTTGTAGCAATAAACTTCAAAATCCCGAAATTTTATCAGCTAAAAAAGATAGTATTTCTAATTGGATTAAAAACTCTAAAAACACTACATTAAAACTTTCTATAAGAAAGCAATATTTATCAAAATCTTATTCCCAACTAAAGGAGCTAAAAACAGATGGAATTACCATTAAATTATGGAGTGACATTGCCTACCAAGAATTAAAATTAAAAGATACTTTTTTATTCAAAAAAATTAATAAAGAAGGTTTATGGCATGCAATGCGGTTAAAGGATTCGTTTTTTATTGCAGATATGCATTGGAACTACGCCAGTTATTACAATAATAAAGAAGTGTATGATAGCGCTTATTATCATTTTAATGTTGCCGAAAAATATTTTGTCAATTATAAAGAGTATTATGCTAAAATGCTTATTGGGAAAGCCTATATTCAAAATCAATTTTCAGACTATGTTGGTAGTGAAATATATATTGTAAAAACTATTAAAATATTTAAAGAGTTAAATAAATATAAAGAACTTTCTAATTCTTATAATAGTTTAGCCGTTATTCAGTTCGAATTAGAAGAATATGATGCAGCTTTGTTATATTTTAAAAAAGCTTTAGAATATTCAAAAAAAGCTAATTTTATAAATCAGTTTAGTATTAATAATAATATTGGTTTAACCTATCAAAAAAAAGGAGAATATACAACTGCTATTAGCTACTTTAAAAAAGATTTAGATACAAAATTAAAGCAGAAATTACCCTTAGAATATGCAAGAATTACAGACAACATTGCGTACACAAGTCTTTTAAATAAAGATACTTTAGGTATCGAAAAAAAAATTCAAGAATCTTTACATATTAGAGATAGTTTGCAAAGTACAGATGGTTTAATAACAAGTTATATGCATTTGTCTGAATATTATCGATATAAAAAAGATAAGATTAACGCAAAATTATATGTTCTTAAAGCCAATAATTTAGCCAAACAAATTAAAAATAATAGAGATTATTTATCTACTTTAAAAAGCTTGGCAGAATTAGATTCAAAAAATAGTACATTATTTTTAAAAAAATATATCTCATTTAAAGATAGTTTACAAATTACAGAACGTAAAATTTTAAATAAATTTTCAAGAATATCTTTAGAAACAAATGAGTATAAAGCAAAAACTGCAAGTTTATTTGAACAAATAAAATGGCTTTCTATTGTAGGAATAAGTATCTTAATTTTAACATTTTTTTTATATTCAGTAAGAACTCAAAAAATAGAAAAAGAAAAACTTATTTTAGAAACAGAACAACAAAGAGCCAATGAACAAGTATATCTTTTAACTTTGCAACAACAAACAGAGCTAGAAAAAGAAAAAGTAAATGAGAGAAATAGAATTTCTGAAGAACTACATGATGGAATTTTAAGCAAATTATTTGGCACACGAATTGGCTTAGGTTTTTTAGATATTAATTCAAGTAAAAGTGTAAAAGAAAAGCATGAATTATTTTTAGATGAATTACAAACTATTGAGAAAGAAATTAGAGACGTTTCTCATAAATTAAATAATAATTTTGACAGCTCAAACATTAATTTTACAACCATTATTCATAAATTAGTAGAAGGTAATAGTGAATTAGGTAATTTTACATTTGAATTAGATTTTAAAGAGATTACAGATTGGTATAAAATAAACGAAATAATTAAAGTAAATTTATACAGAATTATACAAGAGTCTTTGCAAAATATAATTAAACATGCAAAAGCAAAAAAAGTTACCATTCTTTTCTCTTCTAAAGAATCAAATTTAGTATTGTCAATTACAGATAATGGTGCTGGTTTTATAATAAAAAAGAAAGAAAAAGGAATTGGAATAAAAAACATTAAGTCTAGGGTAGTAAAATTAAATGGTAAATTTAAGATTTACTCTAAACCTAATGAAGGCACAAAAATAGTAATAGAAATCCCTATAAAATAATTAAATGAACAGCCAACCCTATTCTGTTATCATTATAGATGACCATCCTTTAATTGCAGAAGCATACAAAACTGCCTTTAGTTTTGTGGCCAAAAAAAACCCTTCTCTAATTTTTAATATAGAAGTTGCAGAAGATTGTGATACAGCAAATGAAATTATCGAAGAATATAATACGAATAATAAAAAATTAGACATTGTTTTTTTAGACATTAAATTACCACCATCTAAAGATGGTAAAATTCTTTCTGGTGAAGATTTAGGTATAAAAATTAAGACATTATTACCAAAAACAAAAATTGTAGTTTCTACCACTCTAAATGATAATTATAGAGTACACAGTATTTTTAAAAGCATTAATCCTGATGGGTTTTTAATTAAAAATGATATTACTCCAAAAGAATTAATAGAAACCATTAATACCATTATTTCAGACCCACCGTATTACAGTAAAACAGTTACAAAACTATTAAGAAAACAAATAAGTAATAATTTTTTGCTTGATGATATTGATAGAAAAATTCTTTATGAATTATCTATTGGTACAAAAATGAAAGAACTTCCAGAGATGATACCCCTTTCTCTAGCAGGAATAGAAAAAAGAAAAAGACATTTAAAACAAATATTTAATATAACCGCTTCTGATGATAAAGAACTGCTTTATTTAGCTAAAGAAAAAGGTTTTATATAAAACCTTTTTCTTTTTACTAAAAAAATAGGTTTTAACCTTATCTTAAAAAAGTATAAAATTTTACTTTTTTAAATTCACATTCAAAGAAGCAAACAATATATTTGCCAAAATTTATTAATATGAAAACTCATATTCAAATTATTAAGGCCGATAAAATTTTAACAATTATTCCGCTTTTATCAAAATTAAACACCACTACGCCAATTAACATTTTAGAAAAAAGAGTGATAGAAATGGCCAATTTACCAAATTATGAATGTGTTGGTTTGTATGTTAATGATGTATTAGTTGGTATTTCTGGGCTTTGGTATACTACAAGACATTATATTGGTAAGTCTGCAGAACCAGATCATGTAATTATAGAGAACACCATAAGAGGCCAAGGTCTTGGAAAGAAATTCTTTCACTGGATAGACAATCATGTAAAAAGTAAAGGCTGCGAAGCCATTGAATTAAATGCCTATGCTAGTAACCCAAAATCTCATAAATTCTATTATAATGAAGGTTATAATATATATGGTTTTCATTTTTTAAAAGTGTTGCGTAAAGATGAAAAGTTTTATTAAAACCTTATAATTCATAAAATTTTTAATTGCTAAAGACTAAAACTAATTATAACAAAAAAAAAATATCCTATTGCAAAACTATTGCTGTTAAAACCTACAATAAGTATCTGTGAACCTTATATCACAATAGATATTTACAAAACTTACAATGGTAAGTTTTACCCTTATTTATTTTAGTCTTTTCCCTTACTCAAAATCCTTTTCTCTATTGTATTTTTACATTACTAATAAAAAAAAGCAAATGATTTCTAGCATCATCATAGAAAATGATAAAAATACAACGGCCAACATAAAGGCTATTGCGCTAGAATTCCCTGAAATTTATTTTTTAGAATCTTCAGAAAATCAAGATGCAGCTTTAAATGCCGTTTTAAAAAATAATGCAGAAATTATTATAATAAATATAGATTCGCCCACTTTTAATATTGCAGAATTTATGTTAGAGGTTCAAAATTATACAAAAAGACCACCAACATTTGTAGCAATGTCTGCTTTTAAAGAAAAAGCGTATGATGCCTATAAATATAATTTTACAGATTTTATATTAAAACCATTAACAGAACTTAGCATTAGAAAAAGTATCTTAAAAGTATTAAAAAAGAACGAACCCAGTATACAGACAACCATCTGTTTAAAATCTAATAAAGATTATAGATATTTAGATATAGATAAAATTTTATATTTAAAGGCAGATAACAATACCACGGATTTTTTCATGTCTGATGGCAGTGTTGTGGTAGTATATAAAACACTTAAAGTTTTTGAGAACACGCTTCCTAAAAACTTTTTAAGAATTCATAAAAGTTATATCATTAATAAAGATTGTATTTCTAGAATACATTACGGAAAATCTGTTTGTATTCTTAATAACCAACATAAAATACCCTTTACAAAAACGTTTATAGATAATATGGATTTAATAAACACATCATTATCTAAAAACACTATAATTACTTTAAATTAATTACCCTACTAATTAAAAGATAAATTTTCCTCACAAAAAAGTAAGTTTCCCTAAAACTTTTACTCTTTTGTGAGATTTTTCTTTTACAGTTTATTTATTCTTATGAATACCAATTACAACATTTTTATATAATTAGTACCATAAACAACATTTTAAACGTATTTAAAAACAGATATTCGCGATTTTATTCCCATTGTATCCTTACTTAAAAATAGAAATAATATTACAAAATGGAAAAGAGCTCAACATATTCTGTTGTACTAATAGATGATCATCCTTTAATTTCCGCAGCATACAAAACTGCTCAAAATTATTAATCAATAAAACACTAATTTTTCATTAAAAAAACATTGCAGAACTCAAAAATGTTTATATATTTGCAACCGCTTACCAATAATGCGAAAGTAGCTCAGTTGGTAGAGCGTCAGCCTTCCAAGCTGAATGTCGCCGGTTCGAACCCGGTCTTTCGCTCAAAGACTTTACTTCATTGTAAAGTCTTTTTTTTGTCTTAAATTTTATGAAAAATCAAAAATAAAGGTGAGAAGTTTATATCGAGCGAA
>NZ_JBPOGL010000062.1:0-5746 GCF_051251875.1 Polaribacter sp. | reverse complement strand
TCTTCTGCTTGCTCATATTTCTCTTGATTTTGATATAAGATCGCTAAATTATTTAAAGCATCAACATTTCCTTTTTCAATTGCTTTCAGGTAATATTCTTCTGCTTGCTTATATTTCTCTTGATCTTTATATAAAATAGCTAAATTATTTAAAGCATTAACATGTCCTTTTTCTATCGCCTTTAGATAATATTCTTCTGCTTGCTTATATTTCTCTTGATTTTGATATAAACCCGCTAAATTAAATAAAGCTTTAACATGTCCTTTTTCAATTGCTTTCAGGTAATGTTCTTCTGCTTGCTTATATTTCTGTTGATTTTTATATAAAACTGCTAAATTATTTAAAGCATCAACATCTCCTTTTTCAATTGCTTTCAGGTAATATTCTTCTGCTTGCTTATGTTTCTGTTGATTTTGATATAAAACAGCTAAATTAAATAAAGCTTTGACATTTCCTTTTTCAATTGCTTTCAGAAAATATTCTTCTGCTTGCTCATGTTTCTGTTGACTCTTATATAAAAATCCTAAAATAAAAAATTTAATTCCATCCTCTTCATTTTCAATTCCTTCAGCTAAATAAATTCCTTTTTCATAATTTTCATTTTCTATATGCCTTAAAATTTCCTCATAAATTTCTTGATATTTTCTTGGTAAAGGAATCACACTATTACCAATTTTTTTTTGAAAGCTTTCAGAAAGAGTTAATATCTCATCTCTTTGGCTAGTAGTAATATATTTTGCTTGGCTTATTCCTTTAGAAAGTAATAATAATTTATTGTCTGAAATTTTACCTGTTTGAAGGTTTTTTAAATGTTCATCAACTAAATTTTTAAAGTCATTTTTACCATACCAATATTCTAAAAAGATACTCAACCATTTTGCTTTTCGTTTTTGGTTAGGGTTTCCTTGTGTAACTATAAACCACATATTAAAAAAACGTTCAGAAATTCTGTACAAATGGTTCTTTTTCCCTGTTTCAACCTTTGTAACTATACCTTTGTCTATTAATGTTTTTAGATTAGCAGAAACCAACTTGCTTTGCATTTGGCATTTTTCTACCAATTGTTTTGTGGAACAAGCTTCCCATAAAAATGCCATTTCCGCTACAATTTTTCTTAATTGTGGTGTTAGCATATTTAAACGTTCTTGATAAATAGGCGTTACTTTGTCCATTATTTTTTTTAGATAATCGTAACCATAGAGTTCTGAATTATCTAATAAAATTTCAATAAAAAACTGTAATGTTCTTGGTAAACCATCTGTTAAAATCCGTATGGATTCTATTTTACCTAAATTGTTTTTTGCAAAGTCTTTTAATTTTGGGTAATTTAACGTATCACTCCAATGTAAGATGAGTTTTATCATTTCTTTGCTAGACAATGCTTCTAAATGATGTCTTCTAAAAAACTCATAAAAAGGTTGGTCGTATTTCCAGAAATGTTCACTCATTCTTGTACTTCCACCAATAATTTGTATGTCGTGAAAATTGATTAGCGTTTCTCTTAATAAGTTTCCATCATCATTAAAACTTTCTATAATTCTATCAAAATTATCAAGCAATAAAACCAGGCGCTTTTTCTTTTTATCTAAAGCAACTTGAATAAGATTGTATAAATATCTTGTGTATTCTTCATCACTTTTAAATTCTGAATATTTTTTTGTGATTATGTTTTCATCAAATTTATCATTGAATTCTTCTATTACAATTGTCCACAAATCAAACAATCTATAAATAGAAGTTTGTTCTTCAGGAAAATTAATGGCAATGTATTTTTTATTTAATTTATCATTTTCACAAATCTCAATTTCAATTCTTTTTAATAAAGTAGATTTTCCACTTCCTCTTCTTCCTAAAATTAATTCGTGTTGTAAAGGGTCATCGATTTCTTTATTCAATAATGCTCCTATAATTTGTTGAAATTCAGCAACTCTTATTACAAAGTTTTCTTTGATGGATTTTGCATCATTATTAGCAGATTGATAATAATATATTTTATCTGAAAATTTTGAAAGGTTTTCTGACATCTTTTTAACTTTTAAAAATTGGGTTATTTCTTTTCCAGTAGGTTTTTAAGAAAGGCGAAATAAAGATGTAATCGCCATTTTTTTCAATAAGGTAACCATCTTGAATAAGGTCGTAGATAAAATCCATATAATCATCTGTTTTGTCGTGTTCTACAGCAAGATTATATATCTGTTGGATAGAAATTTTGTCTTCGTGAGCAATATGTATCAAAATTTGATTTACGAACTTAAAATCAATTGCTGGTAAATAATCCTTTAATCTCTTTTTCCAATCAGAAAAATAAGAATTGTCTGTTATAATTTTTTCGTAAGCCTTATCTACTTCAATATTTGTAATGATTATCTCTCCTGTTTTAAGTGCATCTTTATCTATTTCATCTAACATTAAATTGATAAAATATGGAACTAAGTAACCTACCTTATATTTTAAATAGCTAATTACACCTTCTTGAAAAGAAATTGAAGCGCCTTCTAAAGCCCAATGAATATATTTCTCAAATTCATCAGACTCTGAATCTAATGCAGGGCAATGAACCTTTTTAATGTCATTAATATCAGAAGTTCTGCCATCAATTAAATTTACTACGTGATGAATACCTATAGAACCTGCAATTATAAATTTTAGTTTTTTAAAACTTTCATCTTGTCTCCAATGTCTTAAGTTTTTTAAAATAGCAGAAGCTGCTGCATTCTGATTTGTTTTATGAAGTGAATACAATACTTCTGGAAGTTCATCAATAACTAATACAATCGTTTCTCCGTCTTCTTCTAATTGAGGAATAATGTTGTTGATTTCCCAAACATAATCTATGTTTTTATTATCAAATTTTAATGAATTCAAATTAATTTCACTGATTCCTTTAGAAGTAAAATAACTTTTAATTTTTTGAGTATTCGTTTTAAATTTACTTAAACAATTCAATATTAAAATATATAATGTTTTATAGAATAAATCTTCTGTCACTATTCCTTGAACATTTTCAAAAATAAGTTTATAACCTTTTTTTGAGTTTTCAGAAAGGTTGATTAAAATTGATGTTTTTCCTACTCTTCTAGGTGCCGATAATAAAAGATTATTACCCTTTTTTAATTCTCTCCAAATTTCATTTTCAATAGTTGTTCTAGGATAATAATAATTTCCTGTTGCACCTGGGCCAATTATTATTTTTGGTGAAGTCCATTGTTTTTTCATATCACAGTATTTTTATTGTCAATCTATTTTGACAGTAAATATACTGTTAAATATTTTGACAGCAAAATTATTGTCAAAATATAATTAATTGAATAGATGGTATGTTTAGTTCAATCCTGTCCTAAATAAATTTTAGTTATAGCAATTTAAATCTTTCAATAGGTTTTATTCGTTGTTTTTAAGGCTTTTAAGATTAGTATGGTTGTTAATGCAGTTCAAATCTGAATTATTACTGCATTCTGACTTGTACCAATAAAAGATTTTATGTGTAATTGTTGTTTGATGTCTCTAAAAAATATTTCTATTTGCCATCTTGCCTTTTGAAGTTTCGTTATTGTTTTAATTTTTGTTGATTTTTGTAAGAAAAATAAAAAATGCTATTTAAAAAGAATACCAACATTAATTTTTTAAGAACATTTTTTGTTTCAATGTCTTTTTTTAAAGGTAGTTTTTCAAGTTTAAAGTCATTCATAATGATAAGAAATTCTATTTTTCTTTACATAATAAATTTAAGTGATAAGTTACTTAAATTTTCTTTACATAATATTTTTTAGCGCACTCAGGTGTTTTTGCCAACTACGAACCCTACTAAAATAACTTTGATAAAAAAGCATCTTTTTTATACAAAAGAGCATATTACATTATTTTGGTAATTTGTAAGAATTCACCATTCAAAAAGAGCTTAGAAAAATTTAAATACCATAAAAATATTTATATTTGTTATCACAAATTTTATCATTAACTTACCGTTATAAAATTCAATATTTATGAAAAAAATAGTTTTTATTATGCTTTCGCTTGTTTTATTTTCTTGTGGTAGCACAAAAAGGGTGCTTTCTAAACAGAAAATAATTAAAGGAAGTTGGTCTTTAAATGAGATTACCTACAATCAAAAAGGAACGTACAAAGTAACTTTGTTAAATGATGTTTCAAAAGAATGTTTTGAAGGTAGTACATGGAATTTTATTCCCAATAACAATACGGGTTCGTATTCTATAAATTCTGCAAATTGTGCTACAGGAGAAAGACCATTTGTCTTTACCATTCAAGAAATTGATGAGGTTTCTGGTTATTTTGATTTTCTATTAAAACCAAAAAACAACGATGCCAATACAGGTTTTAGGTTAGAGCTTACTCAATTATCTGAGTCTGCAATGCAATGGCAACAATTATTAACGGTAAATGGAAAACCATTTATTATATCTATGAATTTTATTAAACAATAACTAAAATGAGAAAAATAAGTTCAAAATTAGCAATCGTATCATTATCAGTACTTTTAACCTTTGGTTTTACCAGTTGTGAAGCTACAAAAAACGCAAATAATAAACAAAAAGGCGGTGTAATTGGCGGTGGCGTTGGTGCCTTAATTGGTGCAATTATTGGTAACAATGTTGGTAAAGGAGGCAACGGAGAATTGGGTGCAATTATTGGTGGTGTTATTGGCGGTGGAGCAGGAGTTTTAATAGGTAACAAAATGGACAAACAGGCCGAAAAAATTGAAAGTGAAGTGCCTGGCGCAACTGTAGAAAGAGTAGACAATGGTATTGTGGTAACTTTTGATGAAAATAGTGGCGTTTATTTTGATACTAATAAATCTAATATCAACTCAAAATCTCAAGAAACACTCTCAAAATTATTTGGCATTTTTGCTGAATACCCAGATACAAACATTTTAGTTGTAGGGCATACAGATAGTTCTGGTAATGAGGATTACAATTTAACATTGTCTCAAAAAAGAGCAGAAGCTGTTACCAATTATTTGGTAAATAAAGGTTTGGCAAAATTACGTTTTACTACAAACTGGTATGGCGAAACACAACCTAAATATGACAATACTACGGCAGAAGGACGTGCTAAAAATAGACGAGTAAATGTTGCTATTTTACCAAATGATAAAATGGTAGAAGACGCTAAAAAAGAAGCTGGAGAGTAATAAAATTTAACTTTCTGCTACGTTTAGAATTAAAAACAACCTGGTCTACTATTGATACTTAATTTAGACAAGGTTGTTTTTTTTTTTTTGAAGTTTGAAAAGATAACCCTAATTCTTAAAAACTAACCATTTTGTTTTAGGACTAAAGGATTCCGTAATTGCCTTTGATATTTGTAAAAAAGTGTCACTTTTCTTTGATACCTAAAAATTGCTATTCATTTATTTGTGGTAAAATATAATCTACCAATTTTCAGTGAACAAATTCAAAGAATTTACTATAATTCCACTAGGTTAAATGCTATTAGTTCTGCTTATTTTAATACTATAAGTATTTCAATCCTTCCAGAAGAAACAAAAGCATATCAACATCATTAAAATATGGTGTCTTATTTTTATTTAAAACTTTTTATAAAAGGAGTTGCAAAACATTGTCGAGCAAGTTTGCGGAAATCACTCAAACTGAAAAAATTGGAATACATAATTTTGAGTTTTTTACTTTTAAAGTTAAAAAAAACCGAGAAATTTTGAACACTTTATCAATCGGAAAATTTTGAGAATATTAAGTAAAATTTGGAATTTAAAAATGTTTGAATT
>NZ_JBPOGL010000061.1:0-7563 GCF_051251875.1 Polaribacter sp. | reverse complement strand
ACAGTGCCAATTCATAATTTTGATAAATAATATTACAAAAATTCTCAATAGTCTGTGGATTTATCCACAGATTAAAAATTACACAGTGCCAATTCATAATTTTAATAAATAATATTACAAAAATTCTCAATTGCCTGTGGATTTATCCACAGGTTTAAAATTTACAGAGCATATTGGCTTTAGCCAAAATCATCTTCCTAATCTCTGTTTTTTTTAACCTTTAAATTTATTTTTATTTAACATCAATCTTTAAACTCGCCAATTCAATTGGCGGTTTTGCTAATTTATCTAAGGTTCTTGGGGTTTGATTATACAATAATTGAATAATTCTATGAGGTGCCAACACGTATTTTTGTTGGATTACATCACTCCATTTTTGCATGGTTTGTTTAGAGAAAAAACCGCCTTCTGTAAACGTATCACCAGAAAAAACCTCATCTATTTTTAAGGATAACGCATACGATTCTAAAGGAATTTCTTTTTCTGCAATTCCACCTAAGATGGCATGTGTAATTTCATTTTCATCTTTTGCAAATACATTATGAAAAGGTCCCAAATCTATTCTTTTGATATGTTTTGGATGAATTTCTTTTAATTTTCTATCAATAGAATACGCCATGGTATCTAAAGACATTTCTCTATCTGCACTTTCTTTTAAAGCTTCATAAATTTTTTCTTTATCCTTTTCAATTTTTCCATCATAATCAAAATACAAATAGCAAATAAAAGGTCTGTTATGACTTACATCGTAAAAGCCCCAACTGGTCATATATTGATAATTTTCTCCTTCTTTTGCGGTACTAATTTTACCTTGTACAAAACGATTAAAAATATATTTTTTTTCTACAGAAGTGTAATATATAATGGAAGATGCTTTAAATAAATCTATTCTTTTTATAGGTTGCTTTTTCTGTAAAAGTGTGTCTAAAAATTGTTCTTTCAAAGAATCTGTGTCTACTAATTTATTTACATATTCTTTTCGCAATTCCAAATCATTATACAGGTATCTAAACTCCAGATAATTTGGAAACCCAGAATCTGTTAAATCTACTTTCATATTATCTTCTTCATCATACATATATTTTATACGCATGGCTTCTATGGAATATAAAAGTAAATCTGAATATTGTTTAAATAATAACAATTCTTGATGTGTACACAATTTCTCTTGCTGTACACTTACAATGAGTTCTTTTAAAACAAAATCTACCATTTTATGGTAAAAAACATATTGTTCTTTAGAGTTTAAAACTGCCGAATCTAAAGGTGTTGTAATCATTTTTAAAATTTAAGAATATCGTTTAAAGTTTTTTTAATTACCTCAATATCTTTTAAAGGAATTTCACCTATCTTTTTTTCTAATCTTGTTTTAGAAACAGAACGTACGTGAAACGTTAACACTTCGGATGTTTTTTCTAATCCGTTGGTTTCATTTGGATTTAAAATAAGATTTCCTATATAATTTTTAATACTAGTTGTTAAAGGACAAACAATTACAACTTGTAAATATGTATTTAACATATTGCCACTAATAATTACTGCAGGTCTTCTGACAGATTGCTCACTACCTTTTGTAGGATTAAAATACAGTTCCCAAATTTCGCCTTGCTTCATTTAATTAGAATCTGCATTGTTAATTTCTGAAAAATATTCTTGCAGACCTTCTTCTGCAATCAATAAAATATCTTTATCTGTAGCGGCTTCTTTATAAGACTTTATATAACTAGCTTTTTCTACTTGCTCTAAATACAATTCTAAAGCATTTTCTATGAGCTTATTTTTAGGGAGTTGTAACTCTTTTGCCAAAACAGCTAATTTTTCTAAAAGATTATCTGGTAAAGATGATGTAAATGTTGCCATTCTATATTTATATTTTACAAATATAATTTATATTTATTAATCATAATTAAAAACCAAATTTACTAAACACACATAAACCTATATAAAAGACACAAAATTAACAAGTACGCCCGCGTTAAGGATTGAAATGGCATCCTTTTTTCTTTTTCAGAAAAAAGATATAATGGAAAGCCTGACCTTCTTTTGTTTTTTTCAAAAGAAGGTAACGCCCAAATTATTTTTTTTGCCACCAATTTTCAGACAAAAGCCAACTGCTTACTGCAACTGAAAACTAATTACTTTTTACCCTAACAAATCGTCATTAGAAGTATCTGTTTTTGTTTTTGGGTCAGGAGCATCTTCTACTTTTGGAGCATTTGCATCTGCTTTGTAATAATCTTCAAAAATCTCTTTCATGTCAATTCCATAACGGTCTGCAAAGTTTTTTTGAATGTCTACATCTTTTTGTCTAATTTCATGCAAAGCCTCTGCATACGTACTGTAAACACCAGTCATTACTTTTTCATGTACCGGAATATTGTCCATCATTTCTTGTCTTGCTCTGGCACTTGCAGAATGCATAGACGCCAAAGTTTCTCCAATATGCTCGTCTGTTTTTACGCCTAAATGTTCTAAAATTGCAGCAAACTCTTGATCTGTTCTTGCTTTTAACGCAACCACATAACCATCATAATACTTTAGTCTTTCTTCTGTATCTGACTTTAATTTTGCTCTGTGAGTTTGTAAATTAGAACGTAAAGAAGTTAATACTTTAATAGTTAAATTGTGTTTATGAACAAAACTGTCTTTACTGGCCGCTAAGGTTGTATAGGCGTTTTTAAGTCCTTCTAACTCTTCTACTTTTTGCTCTATAATTGTCATTTTACCAATAGCTTCTGAGTAGGCTGTAGACTGTTTATCTGCAATTTCTTCTAATTCTTGACGAGCTTGTTTAAGCAACGCATATTGCTCTTCTAACTTATCTTCTACTTCTTTCTTTTTCTGAAGCGCTTTTGTATGGTTTTTAGATGCTTCTACAATGGCATCTTTTAACTTTTCTTCTACTTCTTTTATTTCTACTTCTCTATTTTTAAGACGTGCAACGGCAGCTTGAGATTTGTAAGAAAGTTCACTTAACAGTGTTTGAATATCTGCGCTTTCTATACGCTCTTGAAACATTGCTTTTGCTTTGTTATCTGCACCTGCGCGTACTTTTTCTGCGGCTGCAAACTCTACTTTTTCTTTTTTAATCTTCGATTTTCTTCCCCAAAGGTTGTTCCACCAAGTGTCTGGCTTGTTTTCTGCGTCTTCTAATTCTATTCTGGCTCTTTCTAATCCTTTTTGGGCATCGTCAATTACCTTTTGTTCTGTGGCATTAAGCGAAGAAAATTTTTCGAACATAATACCAACTTCATCTTGGTAATCTGTTAAATCTTTAATAGCATCTAATAAGGAGGTTCTGTCTTTTTCTGCCATATCAACCACATCATCTAAGGTGGCATTTAATATTTTTTGGCGCCTTTGTGGGTCTTCTTCTTGAGACAGCTTAGACTTCATGGTGTCTATTGCCTTTCCCCAATTAACATCTACTTTTTCCGTTTTTTGGGTAGAATTAGTTTCTAATAAATCAAAATCATCAGACATAGTTGTATTGTGTTTTTTAAAAGTTGAACAATTTTTAGACAAGCAATTTCGTTAAAATTTTTGAAATAAAACAAAATTAACTCTAAATATATGTAGCAATTAAACCTTAATTGTTACAAGAAGTCTAATATTTATATTTTTTTGTTACAATCAAACTAATTTCTTGCTACTTTTAGCAAATAATTCTCTTATGAAGTTACCTTATGTTGAAATCTAAATTTTCATTCTTGGCTATTGCTTTTATTTGTATAATTAGCTTTAAAAATGTTCATGCTCAATTAAGTAAAAAACATTTTATTCCGCCTTTAACGTATGCAGAAACAGGTAATGCAAATCCTGAGAATCAATACTTTTACATTTCTACACCAAGTAATAATAATGTAAGTTATACAATTAAACAAATTGGTTCTCCAAGTAATAATTTAACCGGGTTTGTAACAAGCTCTACTCCTAAAGAAATTTATATAGGAAATGGTGACAGTCAACTTTTTGTAGACTCAAGACAAACAAGTGTTGTTCACACTAATAACGGTTATATTATTGAAGCAGATGATGTTATATATGTTTCTATTAGAGTTTTAGGAGGTGGCGGAGCGCAAGCAGGAGCTTTAGTTAGTAAAGGTTCTTCTGCTTTAGGCACAACTTTTAGAGCTGGAATGTTTACCAATGAAACTCCGCAAACAAATTTCTTGAACTTTATTTCTGTAATGGCTACAGAAAATAATACTACTGTTACTTTTAGTGATTTGCCAGTTGGTATCTCTATTAAAAACTCTACAGCAGATGGTAGTTTGCCAATTACTGCTACTTTAAATGAAGGCGAAAGTTATATTATTGCTACCAATGCTGCAGATAATACAATAAATAGAGATGCATTAATTGGAACTCTAATTACATCAGACAACCCCATTGTAACAAATATAGGTTCTGCAAATGGAAGTTTTTCTGGAGGTGGCGGTAGAGATTATGGCTTAGATCAAATTGTTGGAATTGATAGAATTGGCACAGAATATATTTTTGTTAGAGGAAGCGGAAATGATGATTGGGAAAATGCACTAATAGTTGCGCATGAAGATGATACAGAAATATTTGTGAATAACGAAACTACGGCAATAGCAAACATAAATGCTGGAGAATATTATGTTATGGAAGGAAATAAATACACCAGCGATGGAAATATGTATATAAGAACTACCAAAAATGTTTTTGCATATCAAGGAGTTGGCGGTATTGGTAATAATGGCGGACCAAGTGAAGCCAATCAAGGAATGTTTTTTGTGCCACCTTTAAGTTGTGAAAATAGAGGAAAAGTAGATAATATACCTACTATAGAAAGTATTGGAACTGTTACTTTTACTGGCGGAGTTACAATTGTAACCAATAAAGGCGCAACAGTTAACATTAACTCACAACCAATTACAAATTTTACAACTTCAGGTCCTTTTGATGTAGACGGAAACTCCAATTATGTTACGTATAAAGTAACCAATTTAACCGGTAATGTTTCTATTGAAAGTAGCGAAGAATTGTATTGCGCCTATTTTAATCAGAATGGAGCAGCAACTTCAGGTAGTTTTTATTCTGGTTTTCCTTCTAATCCCGAAATTAATTTTAACGTAGCAGTTTCTACAAAAGGAAACTGTCTTGGTAATGATTTAATTCTGGAAGCTGCAAATATAAATTTATTTGATGGTGGCGTTAAATGGCAATTTTTTGATGAAAGTTTACCAACACCAGATTGGGTTACAAAAAGTACAGCAGACACGTATAAACCTTTAGTATCTGAACCTGGAATTTATCGTTTGGTAGGTATTATTTCTTGTACAGGAACAGAATTTTTTTCTATCGATATTCCTGTTAGTCTTTGTCCGGATGATTATGATGAAGACGGAATTATTGATAATTTAGATGATGATATTGATAATGATGGAATCCTTAATTGTGATGAATCTTTAGGAAATGCTATTTTAAATATTGCAGACATCAACAACCCTAGTATTGTTTTTCAAGACAATTCCACCAATAATTCTACAACAAATACATACACAGAAACAGAAATTAGTAATTCTTTTTCTGGTGATAATTTAGGAAATTTTACATCTATAATTAACCCTGCAACAGACACAAAATTACAATATGAATTAACATTTGCTCAAAATATAAATTTTAAATTCACTCAAAATAAAACAGTAAACCATACCATTGCAGATGGCGAGTACTTTATTATAAAAATTGGTCCAAATAATAAAAATGTGACTCTTTTAGATCCTGATGATCAATTATTAATTGACACTAATTTTGATGGCGAATTTGAAACAGGCGTTACACAAATATCTGCATCAGAAATTTGGTTTAAATACAAGGCTAATACCACAGGAGCTTCAAGCACGTTTGAATTTGTTGCAAATCAGGTAAATCAAATAGATTTTATGCATCAATCTTCTGGCATTACCACAACATCTACATTTAACGGAAATATAGTTCTTAATTGTTTCTTCAGAGATTCTGATAATGATGGCGTTGAAGACATGTTCGATTTAGACAGTGATAATGATGGAATTCCCGATATTAACGAAACTGCTAATGACACAGATAATGATGGCGTTTTAAATTATTTAGATGTAGATTCTGATAACGACGGAATTTTTGATGTTGTAGAAGCAAATCATCAATTAGTTGATGCCAATTTAGATGGAATTATAGACAATGCAAACGCAACAATTGGTATCAATGGTTTGGTGAATGCTTTAGAAACTGTGCCAGACGCAAAAACACTAGCTATTAATTACACAATTGCAGATACAGATGCAGATGCTATATTCGATTTTATTGAGCTAGACGCAGACAATGACGGTTGTAATGATGTTATAGAAGCAGGTTTTACAGACCAAAATAATGATGGTTTTTTAGGCGATGTTCCCCTACAAACAAACACAAAAGGTAAAGTAATTAATACAACTGATGGTTATACAGCACCGCATGCAAACTATATTACAAGTGCACCAATAATTATAAATTCTCCTTTTGAAGATGTTACTTTTTGTGAAAACGCAACAGAAAGCATCTCTATAGATTCTAACGCAGATTCTTTTCAATGGCAAATCTCTACAGACAACACAAATTGGAACAATGTAGTTAATAACGCAAATTACAACAATGCAACCACTACAAGCTTGCAAATTATAAATACTCCTTTAAGTTATAATAATTACCAATACCGTGTTATTTTAAATAAAACAGGAAATAGTTGTGAAACTTTCTCAAATGCCATCACACTAACGGTAAACCCAAATCCGGTTGTTCCTGCAATTACAGAACTAAAACAATGTGATACAGATGCCGATAAAATTACCACCATAAATCTTACAGAAGCAGAAATTAGTCTATCAACCAATCCTAATTTTACGTTTGAATATTTTGAAACAGAAAATGATGCAATTGTAGGTTCTCCTCAAGTTACAGATAAAACAAGCTATCCTGTAAACGGCAACATACCACAAGCTGCTTGGGTAAGAACATATTCTGAATTTTCTTGTTATACAATCTCTAGAATTAATTTATTTGTAAGTTTTACTCCCAATAATTCATACGAAGAAACTTTTATTACCTGTGATGATTTTTTAGATGCTGATGGAAATAATACCGCAAACAACTCAGATACAGACGGTATTTCTTCTTTCGATTTTAGCAATGCTCCTGCTTTAATTTCTTCTGATCCAGATATAGAAATTGAATTTTATGAAACAGAAGAAGACCGAACAAAATCAGTTCATAAAATTAGAGAAACACAAACTTTAAACAATTATAGAAATAAAAACATTCCTAATACCACCGGAAATCCTTTTCCTATTTTCTACAAATTAAAAAGTAAAACAAATAATGATTGCCAAGGATTGGGTCAAATTTATTTACAAATAAAACCTGTTCCATTAGCAAATACACCTACAGATTTTAATTTTTGTGATGATGATCTTTCTGGAAGTCCTACAGATGGTGAAAATATAGGTATTAATCTTAGAGACAAAGTAGATGATATTTTAGGAAACACACAAACTGAAACAGATTATATTGTTTCTTTTC
>NZ_JBPOGL010000060.1:0-7868 GCF_051251875.1 Polaribacter sp. | reverse complement strand
GGTGGTTTCTTTAAAAGAGAAGCAAGACCAAGTGATGGAGAAGTATTAACAATGCGTCTTGTAGACCGTGTTTTACGTCCATTATTTCCAAAAGATTATCACGCAGAAGTACAAGTAATGATTCAATTAATGTCTCATGATGAAGACGTTATGCCAGATGCATTAGCAGGATTAGCAGCATCTGCAGCTATTCAATTATCTGACTTTCCTTTTGAATGTCCTATTTCTGAAGCACGTGTTGGTAGAGTAAATGGCCAATTTGTAATTAACCCAACTAGAGCACAATTAGCAGAATCTGACATCGATATGATGATTGGAGCTTCTGCAGATTCTGTAATGATGGTTGAAGGTGAAATGGATGAAATTTCTGAAGAAGAAATGGCAGACGCTATTAAGTTTGCACATGAAGCTATTAAAGTACAATGTGCTGCTCAAATTAAATTAGCAGAAGCTTTTGGTAAGAAAGAAACTAGAATTTATCAAGGAGAAAGAGAAGATTTAGAATTAGCTGCAAAAATAAATGAACTTACTTACGATAAGTGTTATGCAATTGCTAAAAAAGGAACTTCTAAAGTAGAACGTACCAATGCTTTTGCTGACATAAAAGAAGAAGTAAAAGCTACATTTACAGAAGAAGAATTAGCAGATTTTGGAGATTTAGTTGGTAAATATTTCAATAAATCTCAAAAAGCAGCTGTTAGAGAATTAACATTAGCCGAAGGTTTACGTTTAGACGGACGTAAAACAACAGATATTAGACCAATTTGGTGTGAAGTAGATTATTTACCATCAGTACATGGTTCATCAATCTTTACTCGTGGAGAAACTCAAGCTTTAGCAACAGTAACTTTAGGAACATCAAGAGATGCAAATAAAATAGATATGCCATCTTATGAAGGTGAAGAAAATTTCTATTTACATTATAACTTCCCTCCTTTTTGTACAGGTGAAGCAAGACCATTAAGAGGAACTTCTAGAAGAGAAGTTGGTCATGGTAACTTAGCCCAACGTGGTTTAAAAGGAATGATTCCTGCAGATTGTCCTTATACAGTAAGAGTAGTATCTGAAGTATTAGAATCTAATGGATCTTCTTCTATGGCAACTGTTTGTGCTGGTACAATGGCATTAATGGATGCTGGTGTTCAAATGACAAGACCAGTTTCTGGTATTGCAATGGGATTAATTTCTGATGGAGATCGTTACGCAGTTCTTTCTGATATTTTAGGTGATGAAGATCACTTAGGAGATATGGATTTTAAAGTAACCGGTACTTCTGAAGGAATTACTGCTTGTCAAATGGATATTAAAGTAAAAGGATTAAGCTATGAAATTTTAGTGAATGCACTAAAACAAGCTCGTGATGGTCGTTTCCATATTTTAGGAAAATTAACAGACACTATTGCTGCTGCAAATGTAGAGGTGAAAGCACATGCTCCTAAAATGATTAACAGACGCATACCTAATGATATGATTGGTGCCTTTATTGGACCAGGAGGTAAAAATATTCAAGAATTACAGAAAGAAACAGGAACTACAATTGTAATTACTGAAGATGCTGTAACAGAAGAAGGAATTATAGAAATTTTAGGTACAGACCCAGCAGGAATTGAAGCTGTTATTGCTAGAATTGAATCTATGTTATTCAAGCCAGAAGTTGGTAGCGCTTATGAAGTTAAAGTAATTAAAATGTTAGATTTTGGTGCTGTTGTAGAGTATACAGAAGCTCCAGGAAACGAAGTTTTATTACACGTTAGTGAATTAGCTTGGGAACGCACAGAAAACGTAACTGATGTTGTTAATATGGGCGATGTTTTTGATGTGAAGTACTTTGGTTTAGACCCAAGAACTCGTAAAGAAAAAGTTTCTAGAAAAGCATTGTTACCTAAACCAGAAGGTTTTGTAGCAAGACCACCAAGAGACAACAATCGTTCTGGTGGACGTGATAACAGAAGCAGAGATAATCGCGGACGTGATGACAGAAAACCTAGAACACCTAGAAAAGAAGACTAATAATTGTATATGTGTTTACTGTTTTTTGCAGCAAACAATTAAAACTTGCTGTTGGCAAGTAAGCAATTTTAGATTCTTAATAACTTATAAAAATCGTCAATTAATTTTGACGATTTTTTTTATGCTTTTTTGTTTCTTTGTGTCAACTTAAAAAAAGAACTTAAATGTTCTTGTGCTAAACTAGAATCAATATCTAACACATTAGCATCTTCTAAAAAAAAGCATTGAAAATACAACGCATTACATATTTATCCTTAGGTACAAATCAAGGAAATAAGCTTGAAAACTTACAAAATGCCATTAATTTAATTGATGATACTATTGGTGCAATTCAAAAAATATCTTCCATTTATAAAACACCTTCTTGGGGTTTTAATGGCAATGACTTTTACAATATATGCTTGCAAGTTTCAACAACGTATCCATCAGAAACGTTATTATCTAAATTATTAAGTATAGAAACAGATTTAGGAAGACAAAGAACAAATAATACCACCTATCAAAATAGAAATATTGACATTGATATTTTGTTGTTTGATGATGAAATCATTTTCTCAAAAACACTTACCGTTCCTCATCCAAAAATGCTAGAACGTAAGTTTGTATTAGTTCCGTTGGTAGAAATTGCTGCCAATGTTGTACATCCTTTAGAAAAAGGACCTTTAAATATTTGTTTACAAAACTGCACAGATTCTTCTGAAATAACTCGTATTCCTGATTCTTTAAAACGCCCAATTTCCATATCCGAAAAATACAATTATATTGCTATAGAAGGTAATATTGGCGCAGGAAAAACATCGTTAGCTAGAATGCTTTCTGAAGAATTTAATGCCAAAATGATTTTAGAACGTTTTGCAGATAATCCTTTTTTACCAAAATTTTACAAAGACAAAGAACGCTTTGCCTTTCCGTTAGAAATGAGTTTTTTAGCAGACAGGTACCAACAACTTATAGATGATTTAGAACAATATGATTTGTTTAAAAACTGTGTGATTTCTGATTATTACATTTTTAAATCGCTCATATTTGCACAAATAACACTTCAGAAAGAAGAATATCTATTGTACAGAAAAATGTTTGACATTATGTATAATGAAATTGCAAAACCAGATTTGTATGTTTTTTTATATCAAAATACAGATAGATTGTTAGAAAACATACAAAAAAGAGGTAGAGAATACGAGCAAAATATTGAAGCGTCTTACTTGCAAAAAATTCATGACGGTTATAGTAATTTTATAAAAACAGAACAAACACTAAACACTTTAATAATTGACGTGTCTGATCTCGATTTTGTAAATAACCATCATGATTATAAAACAATTATCAATAAAATAAAGAAAGCTTAATTATTTCTTTAACTCTAACTTTTCTGCAAAATACTCGCAAAAATCTCTCATAGTTGCGCTCATTTTTGCATCATCAGTAGCACGTTCAAAAGTGTCTGCCATAGCCACTAGTGTTTGATGATAAAATTGTTTCATTTCATCTACTGGCATGTCTTTGGTCCACAAATCCATACGTAAAGTATCTTTTTTTGCATGATCCCAAACAGAAATCATAATTGCTTTAGAGGCTTCATTATGTATACCACCATCTTTTGCTGTCCAAGAAATAGTTTCTGGTACTTTATTTTCATCTAAACCGATGTTAAATTTTATCTCAGAATTATGTTTAATTGCCATTACTTTTTTGGTTTATAATTAGATTTTTCTAGTAAATCTGTTGCACTAATTTTTAATAATTCTGGCAAAGATACAGTATTATGTTTCATATAAGACCTTACAATTTGCCATCCCATCCAAACACCTATTTTTCCTGGTGATAGTTTGTCTTGTTCCATATAAAACTTAGAAAAAGGAGCTGTTTCTAAAAACCGTTTATTCAATTTAGTATCTGTATTAAACAATAGTTTTTTTTCTATAAAATACATCCAAATTTGTTCTTCATTATCAATGGCCCAGTTTAATTTATCTTGTTCGTAGCCCATTTTTTCTTTGTCAGTAATAAAAGGTAAGTACCTATCTAATAGGTACATTTTTTTTCCTTCATGAATCATTTTTCCCAGAAAACTTCTATCAGTTCCTGGAACAACTTGCTGGTTTACAATAGCATTAGCCACATCTACAATTAGGTGCTCTTTGGTATTATTTTCTTTGATATATTTTGGATAACTAGCATAAAATTGATGAGTCTTTCCTAAATACACATCTAAAGATATTATTAATAAACTATCTGCGTAAATAACTCTTTGATCATAATCTATATTGGTTAACATAGTTATTACCCTTGGTGATTTAAAGTTAGCATTGTAATATTTTATATGTTTAAAAAGTGATTCCAATTGCTTTTTTACAGCAGAAAAATCTTTGTATAGCTGTTGTGTTTCTCTAAATAATTCTTGTTCATCTTCAGAAGCAATTTTAGAAAGTGCCAAACTATCTGTTATTTCTTCAGGAAAAAAAAACGGATATTTTTTCTTGACATTCAATAGATTATCTTTATTGGTTGTATAAAAATCAACATCAAATCTATCTACAGAAAAAGGCACATCAATAGCAGAAACATCTATCTTTTTTTCCGAATCTGAAGTACAAGAAAAAAAACTAAATAAAACGGTAAAAACTCCTAGAAAAAATCTCATAAACTTTGTATATTGCTCTTAATTCCATTTCTATAATAGAATTAACTTAAAATAGAAATGTATACCCTTAGAAACGATAAAAATACTAAAATAGTTTAAGAATGAAGACCGAAAAAGTTGCTGAATATATTATAAGTTGGTTAAAAGATTATGCAGTAAAAGCAAAAGTAAATGGCTTTGTTGTTGGGGTTTCTGGTGGAATAGATTCTGCTTTAACCTCTACTCTTTGTGCAAAAACAGGATTTCCTACATTGTGTGTAGAAATGCCTATTCATCAATCTCCTAGTCAAGTTACAAGAGCAGAAGAGCATATTAGCCAATTAAAAAATAATTATGAGAATGTTTCTGATGTACGAGTAGATTTAACTTCAACTTTTGAAGACTTTAAAAATATAGTTCCTAACGTAAAACCTTCTGCTAAATTAGATTTATCATTAGCAAATACTAGAGCTAGATTAAGAATGACTACTTTGTATTATTTTGCTGGTTTACACGGGTATTTAGTGGCCGGTACTGGTAATAAGGTTGAAGATTTTGGTGTTGGATTTTATACCAAATATGGCGATGGTGGTGTAGATTTAAGTCCGATTGCAGATTTAATGAAATCTGAAGTGTATGAACTTGCAAAGTATTTACAAGTACCTACATCTATACAAAAAGCAGAACCAACAGATGGTTTATTTGGCGATAGTAGAACAGATGAAGACCAAATTGGTGCGTCTTATGACGAATTAGAATGGGCTATGAAAATGCAGGAACAAGGGAAAACTGCAACAGATTTTTCTGACAGAAAACAAACGGTATTTAATATCTATACGAAATTAAATACCGCTAATCAGCATAAAATGATGCCAATTCCCGTTTGTGAAATACCTGCAAACTTACAATAGGTTTGCAGCAATCATCATCTTCTTGATTTTCATGTATGCTCTTTTTTTAGAACCCTTATAAATTTCAATCGGCAATAGAAAGAACAATTGAATAATCTTTAATACTTGTAAAAATTTTTTCATAATAAAAAATAGTTTTAAGTTATTAAGGGACGCACAAGATACAAAAAAAACTAATAAATAGAAAACCCAAAGTATAGGGGAAAACACCCCTTTTTAAATATATACTTATTACACTACTCTATTTAACTTTTCAAACAACCTCATTTTCAAACTTGTATAATCTCTAATTACCTGTAAATCTATTGCTGTTCCTTGGTTTTGCACAGCTTCATTCATCAATTCTTCAATTTTTACGCCTATTAAAATTCTTCGTAAATTAAAGACAGCATCATTTACAGCTTTCTTTAAAACCTCTAATGCACTTGTCACAAAAATATTTTGACCTTCCCAATCGCTTAATTGATGTTTTTCTTCATCCATTAAAATAGATGTTACCATGTTTGCAATAATGGTATTCTTATGATTTATTAAACTGTCTATTTCTAACTTTTCTGACTGATTTAATTGATGAATAATTTCTGTATAAATTTCTTGAAAAATTTCATTCGAAAACGCTATTTCATCATCTTGTAAATGCACATATATTTCGGCAGAAACAGTATTTTGATACTTTCTTGTAGTAATGGTTTCCTTTCCGTGTTCATCAACATTAACTATTTCTTCAATAAATTCTACTTCTTCATTGCCATATAAAAGTAAAATTCTAATAATTTCATTTTCTAGTATTGATAATTGATCTATTTTTTGGTTAGAAATTGCGCCTCCTTTAACAAGCCCCATAGCAGCTTGCTCTTGTTCCATAAAATATTCTGCAGGCGGCTCATTCGGGTCTTGTGGAGTTCTATGTTGTTGTCTAGCAGGTTTGCTCTTTTCTTGCAAGCCTTTTTTTACCAATTGCGCTAATTCACTAAAAAGTACACGCTCAGAAATATCCATAATTCTAGAACACTCTTGCACGTACACTTCCCGTTGAATGCCATCTGGAATTTTAGAAATACTGGTAACAATATCTCTAATTACACCGGCTTTTTTTATAGGATCATTATTAGAATCTTTTAATAGAAGTGAAACTTTAAAGTTGATAAAATCTTGAGAAGAATTCTCTAAATACTCCTTTAACTCGGCATCTGAATTGGCTTTTGCAAAACTATCTGGATCTTCGCCATCTGGAAACTGAACTACCTTTACGTTCATGCCTTGCTCTAAAATTAAATCTATTCCACGAATAGAAGCTCTAATTCCGGCAGCATCACCATCAAATAAAACGGTAATATTTTTTGTGAGTCTGTTTATTAATCTAATTTGATCTGATGACAAAGCTGTACCTGAAGAAGCCACAACGTTTTCTATACCAGATTGATTGAATGAAATTACATCTGTATAACCTTCTACTAAAAAACAATTATCTTGTTTTGCTATTTCTTTTTTTGCTTGATAAATTCCGTAGAGAATTTTACTCTTATGGTAAATATCACTTTCTGGCGAATTTAAATATTTTGCAGCTCTTTTATCTGCCGTTAAAATACGTCCTCCAAAACCCAAAATACGTCCAGACATGGAGTGAATTGGAAACATTACACGACCTTTAAAACGATCGAATTGTTTGTTTTCTTTTACAATAGTTAATCCTGTTGAAGCCAGATATTTTAAATCATAACCTTTTGCTAAAGCTGCTTTTGTAAAATTATCCCATTCATCAATACAATACCCTAAATCGAATTTTTTTATAGTTTCGTCTGTAAAACCTCGTTCTTTAAAATAAGATAATCCTATTGCTTTTCCTTTGTTGGTATTTAGCATTACATCATTAAAGTAGTCTTTGGCAAAAGTAGATACCATAAACATACTTTCTCTTTCATTCATCTGCTCTTTCTCTTCAGATGACTGCGCTGTTTCTTCTATTTCTATATTGTACTTTTTGGCCAACCACCTTAGTGCTTCTGGATAGGAATAATGCTCATGTTCCATTAAAAAAGATACGGAGTTCCCTCCTTTTCCTGTTGAAAAATCTTTCCAGATTTGTTTTACAGGAGATACCATAAATGAGGGTGATTTTTCGTCTGTAAACGGGCTTAATCCTTTAAAGTTACTACCGGCTTTTTTAAGCTGAACAAACTCACCAATAACCTCTTCTACTCTTGCAGTTTCAAAAATGCGGTCTATGGTACTTCTTAATATCATTTGTTGGTTTTATTGGAAAGTGATGACAAAGATAATAATTAGAACGTTATTTTTTCTATTATAAAAAGTTCTAACAAAAT
>NZ_JBPOGL010000006.1:0-148017 GCF_051251875.1 Polaribacter sp. | reverse complement strand
AAAGCCCACAGTGAGGTACGAACGAGGACTTGGAACGAATAGCCTGACCTCGCTTTTTTGCGGGGGCACGCCATAATTATTATCTATAATGTCTTTTTTGGTTTTTTATCTTCTGTGAATTGAATTCTTTGTTCAATTACAAAGTACTTTTTTGTATATTTCGAACGAAGAGTAATTATATATTATGGAGGAAAAAAAAATTACAGAAGCATCTACAGAAAAATCTAAACAAGTTCTTAAAGAAGATGCTAAAGGTTTGTTTGAAAGTATAAAGTTATTTTTAAAAGAACTTTTCGATTTTAGGCATGATACGGACCAAGAGGCAACCATAGAAGCTATAAAAGCAGATATTCCTTTTAAAGGCGCCACTGCTTGGATTCTTATTTTTGCTGTATTTGTTGCATCTGTTGGTTTAAATGCTAATTCTACTGCGGTAGTAATTGGTGCGATGTTAATATCTCCTCTTATGGGGCCTATATTAGGTATTGGAATGTCTTTTGCTATAAATGATATTGATATTTTTAGAAAATCTCTGGTTAATTTGGGGATTATGATTATCCTAAGTTTATTGGCGTCATTTTTATTTTTCTATTTTTTTCCTTTGAGTGAAGATAATTCGGAATTATTAGGTAGAGTTAGTCCGGATATTAGAGATGTGTTAATTGCATTTTTTGGTGGTTTGGCTTTAATGGTAGCTAGAACTAAAAAAGGTACCATGGCTTCTGTTATTTTTGGTGTGGCAATTGCAACGGCCTTAATGCCACCTTTATGTACTGCAGGTTATGGATTGGCAAAAGGTAATTTTGATTACTTTTTTGGAGCCATGTATTTATTTACAATCAATACTATTTTTATTGCATTAGCTACATTTTTAGTATTAAAATTATTACGTTTTCCGATGCATAAATATGCCAGTGTGGCTAAAAGGAAACGATATGCTACTATTGCAACTATTGTTGGTGTAGCAGTTATGATACCTGCAATATTTACTTTTATAACTGTTTTCAATGAAAATCAAGTTAATACACAAATAAATAATTACATTAAAAATGAGATAAAAAGTAATAAATATTTGCAATTAATTGATTGGGATAAAGATCTTAGTAAAAAGGAAATCTTTCTAAATTTTTTCAATGAAGTTAGTCAGGCAACAGAAAATGATTTAACAAATGAGTTGTTAGATCAAGTATTGTATCCGAATCTAACAGATTATAAACTAATCATAAAAGGAAGTGATACCAAGAGTTTTGAATTAATTACAACGGCGTATCAAGATAAAAGGGAAGAGTTACAAGAAAGTAAAAATATTATTGCTGGTTTACAAAAACAGATTTTAGATTTGCAAGAAACAATTTCTATTTTAAATACAAGAATAGAAGTGGATGCACATTATAAAAATAAAAAAGTGATTGCTTTTAGTAGAATTTCAAAAGATGCAAAAATTAGATACAATGATATTGAGGAAATTGGTTTTGCCAAAGTTTTATCTTCAAAAGATTTTATAAAAATAGATACCATTCCGGTAATATCTATCAAATGGAATCTAAAAGTTCCGGATAGTATTGTGGCTCCTAGAGAAAGAGAATTAAGAAGTTGGTTGCAAAAAGAAATGGAGTTGGATACACTTTTTATCAAAAGGGAAAAATAAAAAGTATTTTAGAGTTATGAAGAAAAAATATATAGTGGCTTTTGATCAAGGTACAACAAGTACTAGAACTATTATTTTTGATCATAATGGAGAAATAGTTGCCAGTGCTCAAAAAGAATTAAAACAATATTATCCAAAATCTGGTTGGGTAGAGCATAATGCGGAAGACATTTATAAGGATCAATTAGAAACTTTTTATAAAGTTCTTGATGATTCAAAAATTAAAGCTGAAGAAATTGTTGCTATAGGAATTACAAATCAACGAGAAACCACTGTAGTTTGGGATAGAAAAACCGGTTTGCCCATTTATAATGCTATTGTTTGGTTAGACAAACGTACCTCTGAAATATGTGATGATTTAAAACACAAAGGACTTACAGAGTATGTGAAAGAACATACAGGTCTGGTGATTGACGCTTATTTTTCTGGCACTAAATTAAAATGGATTTTAGAGAATGTTGAAGGTGCAAGAGAAAAAGCAAATGCAGGAGAATTGTGTTTTGGAACTATAGATAGTTGGTTGATTTACAAATTTACCAATGGCGAAAATCACCTTACAGATCATACCAATGCGTCGCGCACATTGCTGTACAATATTAAAGAATTACAGTGGGATGAAACACTTTTAAATGCATTAGACATTCCTAAAAGTATGTTGCCAACAGTGCAAAACTCCTCTTCACATTTTGGAAACGTAACTTATAAAGACATTAAAATTCCTATTTATGGTGTTGCAGGTGATCAACAGGCATCTTTGTTTGGTCAAGGAGGTTTTAAATCTGGGATTGCTAAAAACACTTACGGAACTGGTTGTTTTATCCTTTTAAATATCGGAAAAAAACAAGTAGTTTCTCAAAAAGGATTATTAACAACGCTTACTTGTAGTTTAGAAAATGAACCTATAAAATATGCTTTAGAAGGTAGTGTTTTTGTTGGTGGAGCTGCTATTCAATGGCTAAGAGATAATTTACAATTAATAAAAAAAGCATCGGATACTGAAGAAATTTGTAAAAGTATTCCACCGTTAAAAGATGTTTATGTAGTTCCTGCTTTTGCAGGTTTGGGAGCTCCTTATTGGGATGCGAAAGCCAAAGGAAGTATTTACGGAATGACTTTAGATACTGGTAGAGAAGAGATTATTAAGGCCACCGTAGAAGCATTGGCATATCAAACAAAAGATGTTATTGATGCCATGATTCAAGATTCTGGAAAAGAAATGATCACTTTAAAAGTTGATGGAGGCGCCAGTAGTAACAATTATTTAATGCAGTTTCAGTCTGATATTTTAAATGTGGATGTAGACAGACCAAAAATGATTGAAGTTACAGCATTTGGTGTGGCATTGTTAGCAGGTATTAAAGCAGGTTTTTGGCAAATAGAAAATATTGAAGATTTAAGAAAAATAGAAACTATTTTTAAATCTGAAATGAAACCAAAATTGAGAAATAAAAAATACAAAGGTTGGTTACATGCCCTTGATAAAACAAAAACCTTTAGTAAAGACAAAATTAAGAACAAACCGCTTCGGTTTTCAATTTTAGATAGAAAGAAACAGCTTAAAAAAGTGACCTCAACCAAGTTTGATATGATTGTAATTGGTGGGGGAGTTACAGGTGCAGGAATTGCGCTAGATGCATCATCTAGAGGATTGAGCGTTTGCTTAATAGAGAAAAATGATTTTGCTTCAGGTACTAGTAATAAATCAACAAAACTTATTCATGGCGGATTACGATATTTGAAACAATTAGAAATTGGTTTGGTGAGAGAATCTGGTTCGGAAAGAGCAATTGTACATAAATTAGCACCTCATTTGGTATTGCCAGAAAAAATGTTACTGCCTTTAATAGAAGGAGGAACCTATGGTAAAATGATGACATCTATTGGCTTAAAAGTGTATGATCTCTTGGCAAATGTTAGTGGTGACGATAGCAGAAGAATGCTTAATAAAGAAGAAACTTTTGTAAAAGAACCTTTATTAGATAAAAATACTGTTTTTGGAAGTGGTTTTTATGCAGAATACAGAACAGATGATGCCAGATTAACCATAGAGTTACTTAAAAAAGCAGCAGAATTTGGCGCAACAATTATTAATTATTGCGAAATGGAAACTCTTATTTATGACAGCAATCACAAAATTGAAAGTTTAAATTGTATTGATCATAATACCGGAAAGAAAATAAATTTAACGGCAAGAAATTATGTTTCAGCGGCGGGTCCTTGGGTAGATGAAATTCGTAAGAAGGATAATTCTATGAATCATAAATATTTGCATTTAACCAAAGGAGTGCATATTGTTTTTCCTCATAAAAAATTACCAGTAAAACAATCTGTGTATTTTGATGTTGAAGATGGCAGAATGATTTTCGCAATTCCCAGAGGAAGATGCACGTATGTGGGCACAACAGATACCAATTATAAAGGAGATTTAAATAGAGTTGTAGCAACAAAAGAAGATGTTGCCTATTTGATAAAAGCAATAAATCATACGTTTCCAAAGGTTGATGTAACTATTGACGATGTAGAATCTAATTGGGCAGGCTTACGTCCTTTAATTCATGAAGAGGAAAAAGATCCATCAGAATTATCTAGAAAAGATGAGATTTTTATTTCTAATACTGGCTTAATTTCTATTGCAGGAGGTAAATTAACCGGATATAGAAAAATGGCGCAAAGAGTAATGGAAGTCGTTTTAAAAACGTTGTCAGAGAAAAGAACAAAGAAGTTGCATAAAACGGACACAGAACACATTTCTTTGGTAACGCCTACACTGCATTCTTCTGAAGAAGTAGCTATTTATCAACAAGAATTAGAATGCGAATTGTTACAAAAAGGAATTTCAGAAAGCTATTATGCTTGGTATTTAACATCTACTTATGGTAAAAGAGCTTCTTTAATTGTAGAAAAAATAGATTTTTTTATGAATGGTACACCGCTAGAAAACTTAATTAGAGCAGAACTATGGTATTGTATTCATTTTGAAATGACCAATAGCTTGGCAGATTTTTTTGTAAGGAGAACCGGCAGGTTGTATTTTAACATTGCTAGTATTTCTGATTACTTTAATATTATTTTAAAAGATTTTATAAAATATTTAGATTGGGATGATCAAAGAATTCTGTTTGAAAAAGAAAAAATGGAGTTGTTGCTGAAGGATGCTAAAACCTATTACGAGTCAGAATTTTAATTAAATAAGTTTTCTGAGTCTTGTACTGGTTTTATATTTCGATAAAAAAAAAGGTTTTGTTGAAATTCTTATTGTTGTAAAGTAGGTTTCAAATTTACCAGGCAGTAGTTTTTTTACAAGGGATTAAGAAATTTAATAACCTTACTTTTTAAGGGGCTCAAATAAAATTACTTCTACATTTTGGTTAAATAAATATACTTTTTTGTTATTCATATTCATACATTCAAATCGAGTTCTGCGCTTATTACCTCTTTTATAGATGGTATTTTTAAAGACAAAAAGACTTCCTAAAGGAATTTCAAAAATAAAATTCTTTCCGGTTTCGGCTACATTTCCTCTTAAAGCCAACGATAAATTTACATCAGTATCAGTACTTGCCTTTGGGTTTTTTAAGTAGTTTGCCAAAAAAGGCAATATTTCCTTCGGATAAATATCTGGATGAAGAAAAGGCAACATCAAATGTTGAAAAATCATTTTCCATTCTTTTCCGTGCGGTTTCACGCGCCCAAATTTTTGATGCGTAACATGATGCGCAATTTCATGAATTAAGGTTAACAAAAACTGGTATTTATTCAGGTTGTTGTTAACCGTAATTTGAAACCGTCCATTTGGTAGTTTTCTAAAATCGCCATGTTTTGTTTCCCGTTGATTTACAATGAACAAGGTAAAGTTATGGTCGTTTATTAGAAACTCTACAAACGGAATTGCTTTTAACGGAACGAAGTTTTGATAATTTGAATTCAATTTATAATTTTGCTTACTGCTTACTGCTTACTGCTTACTGCTTACTAATTACGGTGTTGTAGATGATACTTGTAAAACTTTTCCATTATAAAATTTGTTTCCATTTAAAGAGAAATCAAAAATATAGTTTGCCATTTCTGCGGCAGAAAGTGGTGCAATATAATCAGGAAAAGCCTCTGCCAACATTTCTGTATTAACGGCTCCTAAAGCCAAAACGTTAAAGGCAATTTGTTGTTCTTTGTATTCTTCTGCCAATAATTCTGATAAAGTAATAACAGCGCCTTTGGCGGATGAATAAGCTGCCAACCCAGGGAATTTCATACTTCCTTGAATGCCTCCCATAGAACTAATAGTAACAACATGACTTCCTTTTTGTAGATACGGAATCATTAATTTTGTGAGCTCAGCTACGGCAAAAACATTTACTTTATATACGTCTAAAAAATCATCCGAAGATAAATCTGTAAAAGGTTTGTTAATTAATTTTCCTGCATTATTGATTAGAATATCAACTTGTTGCCATTTTTTATGTATAAAATTAGTTACTTCTTGTAATTCTGAATTTTTAGAAACATCCACAGAAAGAACTGTAATATTTTTGTGATTAAAATCTGTTAAAGGTTTCGAGTTTCTAGAAATAGCCAAAACTTGATGGCCATTTTCAGCAAATTGTTTCGCTAATTCAAACCCAATTCCTCTACTTGTTCCTGTAATTACGATGTTTTTCATTTTATAAAGAAAATTTAAACGAGCAATTTACTCAATTTTTCATACATTTAATGGCAAAACCTATACAAATGATTTTTATAAATAGGGTAAAAATGATCTATAAACTAAATTTATTATGATGAAAAAAAACATTGTTTTCGTATGCGTATTCTTTCTTTCATTCACAGTTTTTTCTCAATCTACCTATATTTTATGTGGAAAATTGATTGATACCAAATCAGGCACTATTCAAACTAAAAAAACCATTATAGTAGAAGAAAATAAAATTGTAGATGTTATGGATGGTTATGTGATTCCAAGAAGCAAAACCGCCAAAAGCATCGATTTAAAAGACAAGGTAATAATGCCTGGTTTAATAGATATGCATGTGCATATAGAGCTAGAATTTACTAGAAATACTAGACTAAATAAATACATATTAAATGAAGCAGATGTAGCTTTTAACTCAGTGGGTTTTGCGAAATCTACCTTATTAAATGGGTTTACAACCGTTAGAGATTTAGGTGGAAGTGGTGTTAATATTTCAATTAAAAAAGCAATTAATGCTGGTAAAATTCCAGGGCCAAGAGTTTTTACAGCAGGAAAATCTTTAGCAACAACTGGTGGTCATGCAGATCCTACCAACGGAAGAAGTAGAAAATTAGTTGGAGATCCTGGGCCTAAAGAAGGTGTTGTAAATTCTGTTGAGGATGCAAAAAAAGCAGTAAGACAACGTTATAAAAACGGAGCAGATTGGATTAAAATAACAGCAACCGGTGGTGTTTTAAGTGTGGCGAAATCTGGTGATAATCCGCAATTTACAATTGAAGAAATAAAAGCAATTTGTGAAACTGCAAAAGATTACGGAATGCAAGTTGCCGCGCATGCACATGGAGATGAAGGAATGAAAAGAGCTATTATTGGTGGTGTAAAAACCATAGAACACGGTACTTATATGAGTGATGAAACAATGGAATTAATGAAAAAGCACAACGCGTATTTAGTACCTACAATTACCGCAGGAAAAGAAGTTGCAGAAAAAGCTACAATTGAAGGATTTTATCCGGCCATTGTAGTACCTAAAGCATTGGCTGTTGGACCACAAATTCAAGGAACTTTTGCAAAAGCCTACAAAAAAGGAGTAGGAATTGCCTTTGGTACAGATGCAGGTGTATTTAAACACGGTAATAACGGAAAAGAATTTGGTTTTATGGTTGCAGCAGGAATGCCAGCCATGGAAACCTTGCAATCTGCAACAATTACAAATGCCCTGTTGTTAAAAATGGAAAACGAAATAGGAGCAATACAAAAAGGATTTTTTGCTGATATTATTGCTGTTAATGATGACCCTACACAAGATATTTCTACAATGGAAAATGTAATTTTTGTAATGAAAAATGGAGTTGTTTATAAGAATTAAACTGACAGTTAAAACCTTAAATATTGTTTACTCTAGAGTTCTTTTAATGAATACTATTTCTTGCGAATACTTTTTTTAAGAAATAGACTCTTTTAGATTGCTTTTAGGAAATAGCATTCATCCATTTCCATTTTATGAGTTTGACAAAAGCAAAGACCTTTATTTTATTTTTTAACTTAACAAGTTTAACCCCATTAGGTTTTAAAAACCTGATGGGGTTTATATAAATCTATTCAAAAATAATATGTTCATACGCTCCAATATCTGGAGTTGCGCTTCTTGTAACTCCTAAAATATCTGTAGAAAACGAAGTTATGGCAGCTTTGTTTATTGCGTCACTTTCTTCACCTATAATAAAATCTTCATTTTGAGTATCTCTAAAATGAGACTTTCCGTTTAAAATAATGTTTTCATAGTTTGCATTGGTAAAATCTAACTCATCAAAATCAGCATAAGAATTAGCAGTATCCTCAAATTTTATCATAGAATTACTTACAGAATAATTAAAAAGACCTCCGTCTACTTTGTCTAAAATAAATTCGATATTGTTATTTCCATCAAAAATGCAATTGGTAAAATTAGCAGCTTTTAAGTCTCTAGTTTCAATAATTTCTTGGCCAGAATCATCATTATAAACAAAGAAATTATTAACTAAAACGGCAGGTAATTGACGCAAACTATTGTTCCAATAATTGGCAAAAGTACTGTGTGTAAAATTATATGTTCCGCCAACGGTAGCAGCCAAAGAAGCTTGCCCGGCAGAACCAATAACAACATTGTACGCCTCAATATTGGTTTCTCTTGCTAAAATACCAAAGTTAGCGTGATTGTATATTTCAGTATTTTGAAGTTTTAGGGTTGGCGCAGTGTTAGACCCAATGCTGTCTATTAAAATTCCAACAATTCCGTTTTTAATTTGTGCATGTTTAATTTCGTTGTCTTTGCTTCCCGCACGCATCCAAATTGCACCCCATTGACCTGGTGTATCAGAAAAATCATGTTCTAATCTATCTCCTTCAAAAACTACTTTTTCTGTTAACGTTCCGTTTACTTTTAGGGTTGCTTTATCATCAATTATTAAACCAGAGTTATCGTGAAAATAAATTTTTGCGCCCGCATTTACCGTTAATGTTTTATTGGCAGAAACTGCAGCATAACCATAAATAACTGTTGGTTTTATGTTGGTAAAAGTAAGTTCAGCATCTGTTAAAAATCTACCTTTAATAGAAGTCGGACTTCCGTCTAGCGTTAAACTATCAATTTTCATAGAAATTGCATCTTTACTAGGATAAATAAAGTTAGCATCTTGTACCAATGTTACCAAATCTACATCTTGCTGATTTGTGCCTGTATCAAACAAAATTCTATCTGTATATAATGGATTAGGTATGTTGGTAACATCAATGGTGGTTTCTACAAAAACAAACATGCTATCTTTTGCCAGAATATTTATGTTGTTAAATTCTTTTCCTGGAATTCCATCAACATTTAATCTGTAATTAGATGAAACGCCATTTTCTAATGCAATTTTAGGAATTGTAATATCACTTTTTCCGCGGTTGTAAACTTTTAAATTATACGTAGCAGAACCAATATTTGTAAAAATGGTGTCTAAGTAGACCGTGTCTTTAGAAAATTCTAGACTACCAAAACTAGGTATTGTACTAAAATCTTTTCTACAAGAAGTTACAGAAGCAATAACAACTATAATTAATAAGTATATAAAATTACGCATAGATTTAATTTCTGTTTCCTCAAGCATTCGTAAAATCATAATATGTTTAGATTTTTATTAGCAATTATAGTTCTGAAGAGGGTTATTTAGTGATATAAAAATAGAACTTTTATTTGAGTTGATTATTGTTTTTTTATCAATTCAATTTCAAATAATTTTTCCCAATGTTTACCTGTAACAAAAAGGCGGTTATTTTCTTTGTCATAAGCAATACCGTTTAAAACGTCATCATCATCGGTTAATTTTTGAGTTTTTTCCATTTCCTTTTTTAATTCGGTCATATTCGCAATTCCTTCAACAACACCTGTTTCTGGGTTAATAATTGCAATTAGCGGTTTTTTCCAATAATTAGCATAAATTTTGCCATTTACATATTCTAATTCATTTAAATAAGGAATGCTTTGTTTGTGATTATACACTTGAATAAATCTTTTTTCAGCTTTTGTTTCTAAATCTAAAAACCAAATTTTGTTAGAACCATCAGACTTTATAAATTCTTTATCATTGTGTGTTAAACCCCAACCTTCTATACTTTTATTGTAAGAAAATTCGCTTACTTGTTCAAAAGTATTTAAATCATACACAAAACCTACTTTACTTTGCCAAGTTAACCAGGTAATTTTGTCATTCACAATGCTCATTCCTTCACCAAAATATTTTTTATCTAAATCTATTTTTTTAAGAACTTTACCTGTAGTAATGTCTACTTTTCTTAAAGTAGATTGTCCTTTACGACCTGTTGTTTCATACAAAAATCCGTTATAATACTCTAAGCCTTGTGTGTATGCTTTTGTATCATGTGGGTAGGTGTTAATAATTTTAAAGGTATATACTTGATAAGGTTTATCTGCAAAAACTTCAAAAGAATTGTTTATTTTTTTTGATTTATCAGGATAAAAAACCAAGGCAGAAACTACATGTTTACCTACACCAAAATCATTTGTGTTTAAGGTTAAATTAGTGCCTTCAGAAGTAATTTCTTTCCCATTTACAAAAAACTGAACGCTGTTTATAGGTTTGTTATTTTTTTCAGATAATGACACTGTAATGGTGTTGTTTAATGCTGTTGTTTTTGGCGTTTCTAGCGTAAATTTATACTCTCCATTACAAGAAGTTAATAAAACAATACACAGTAATAATGTAATTAGAATAGAATTGTACTTCATTATATAAAAAATTTCAAAGTTTTAAAACGTAAATATTCAAAAAAAGAGTTTTATAAGGCAACTTTTAGCACATAAAACTGTAGTTGTTACTGTTAATTTTTTTACAATGTTAAATAAAAGTAAAAAAGTTATTTGTATATTAAAAAATATCATTAAATTTGCATCCTCAAAATAGTAAATAACAACTATTTAGAGATTCGAGTAAGCCTTACCAACTTTACTCATGCAAACATAACATTAAAGTATTAAAATATAATAAAATGAGAAAAGGAATTCATCCAGAAAATTACAGAATGGTAGCATTTAAAGACATGTCTAATGAAGATGTATTTTTAACACGTTCTACTGTAGACACTAAAGAAACGTTAGAAGTTGATGGTGTTGAGTATCCTTTAGTAAAATTAGAGATTTCTAGAACTTCTCACCCATTTTACACTGGTAAATCTAAACTTATTGATGCTGCAGGACGTATTGATAAATTTAAAAACAAATACGCAAAATTCAAAAAATAATTTTTTTAGAATTTTCAACATATTTAAAACTCCAGCAAGTATTTGTTGGAGTTTTTTTTATGCCGAATTTAGACAAGATTCGCACTAACATCATTTTGGGTTTTTTAAATGTATCAGTTTTTTTTAATTAAAATTAGTTGGGCGTTCCCTAAAGGTCGGGCTTTCCGCTACAATCTTTTTTTTAGGAAATTGTATTTCAGTTACCGGTTTTTTTAAAACTAAATTTAATCTTTATAGAATTTACTGAATTTAGTACACAAAAAAAAGGATTTCCACTTCAATCCCTAACGCAATTATTTGCAACTCCTTTGTATAATCTAAAAGGAAATGAGTATTTTTAAACTTCTTTTAAAACGAAAAAGAAAATGAGAAATACCATACTTACCATTTTTATAGTCATCACTATTTTATCAGGAGTTTTAGTGTACTTCATACCACAAATAGGTACTTTTATTATACTAGCTATTTCCGGATTTCTTACCACAATAGCAATTCATGATAGCATACAAACTAAACACTCTTTATTAAGAGCTTATCCACTAATTGCTCGTTTACGTTGGTTTTTTGAAGACGAAAGAGATAAAATTCAACAATATTTTATAGAAGACAATTTAAACGGAACGCCCATCAATAGAGAAAAAAGAAGTATTGTTTATCAGCGTGCTAAATTATCTAAAGCTACCATTCCTTTTGGTACGCAACACAATGTGTATGCAAAAGGCTATGAATTTGTAAAACACTCATTGTTTCCTAAAGACCATCATCACATCGCAGGAGATAGAATTGTTTATGGTTCAGATAAATGTACTCAAAAATACGATGGTTCTATTATTAATATTTCTGCAATGTCTTTTGGATCTTTGAGTAAACATGCAATTATGGCTTTAAATCAAGGGGCTAAAATGGGCAATTTTGCACATAATACTGGCGAAGGCGGAATCTCTCCTTATCATTTGCAAGGAGGAGATATTATTTTTCAAGTAGGAACAGGTTATTTTGGAGCGGGAAAACATGATATCAATGGAAAACGCCTTTTTGATGATCAAATTTTTAGAAATAATGCCGTGCGTCCAGAAGTAAAAATGATAGAAATTAAGTTTTCTCAAGGCGCAAAACCGGGTCATGGAGGTATTTTACCGGCCATGAAAAATACCGAGGAAATTGCTGAAATTCGTGGCGTAGTTCCTTTTACACAAGTAGATTCACCACCAAGTCATTCGGCATTTTCAGATTTTGACGGTATGATTTCTTTCATTCAAAAAGTAAGAGAGTTGTCTGGCGGAAAACCCGTAGGAATTAAAATTTGTGTGGGTAATAATGAGGAAATAGAAGCAATGATAAAAGCATTTTCGGAGGCTAATAATTATCCAGATTTTATTTCTGTAGATGGAGGAGAAGGAGGTACTGGTGCTGCACCTTTAGAATTTACCAATTATATTGGAACACCACTAATTGAAGGATTGGTTTTTGTAAATAAGTTATTGTTAAAGTACAAATTAAAAAATCAAATTAAAATTATTGCTTCAGGTAAAGCAATTGACGCTTTTGATATTGTAAAATATTTGGCGCTGGGAGCAGATGCCATAGGAATGGCAAGAAGCTTTATGTTAAGTTTAGGCTGCATACAGGCTAGAGAGTGTAATTTAGATACCTGCCCGGTTGGTGTGGCTACACAAGATGAAGATTTGGTAAAAGCGTTGGTGGTAGAAAAGAAAAATGTGCGTGTTAAAAATTATCATGATGAAACTATAAAAGCGGTAAAAGAAGTAGTTGCGGCTATGGGAATAGCATCTATTACAGATATTAAACCAAACCAAGTTTTTAGACGTAGAAAGGACGAAGAAATTGTGAGTTTGGAGGAAGTTTATTATTAAGTTTCGCTAACGTGTTTGTATGGTTTGTTGCGTGAGTTTAGCACTAAATTAGTATATAATTACTATCAAGAAAATCCGCGAGTGTTTTTCTAAAATAGGTAAGAAACAAGCAATAAATTAAATATGGTGTTAGTCATTGGCTTAACTATATTTGTATTAAAATATTAAATGAAAGAGTTTGTTTTAAAAGTTCCATCAAGTCAACAATTAGATGATTGGTTTCGTTTTGTAAGTGAAAGTATAAAGAATACAAACGATATTGACTTGTTGATTGTCGATTTTAATGAAGTTCGCTTTATGGAAACAGATGATTTTGTAATATTGGCTTGTTTAATTGAGAGTTTTTATATTAATAATTGTAAAATCTCCTTTATTGGAGGTACAGATGGGTTTAATAATCATTTATTTAATATAAAGTTTAAAGAATACTGGAAGGTTGGGTTTGATAGAAGTAAATTTACTTTATCTCATAATAGTACAACTCTATGTTTATGGAAAATATCAGAAAATATGATATATTCTTATTCAATGTATGCGAAGGAATATTTTGAAAGATTTACTGATAATAAAGATTTAGTGCCTTTATCATCCAATATGGATGAAGTTTTTAATAATATTTTTGATCATTCTAAATCGCCTGTTACGGGTTATATTATAACGCAATATTATCCTAAAAATCATAAAATTTCATTTTCAGTTTGTGATTTTGGAATAGGAATTCCCACATCAATTAATAATTCAGATGTTCAAGGTACTAAAGAAATTGAAGACTGGAAAGCAATACTTAAGTCGCTAGAAAGAGGGTTTTCGATAAATTCAACACCTAGAAATAGAGGGTTTGGATTGAATAATATTCTTGAGTTAACTGAAAGTTCAAATGGTAAATTACTTATAATTTCCAATAATGGGATTGTTGAAAAACAAGCAGGCAATGTTTATAGAGCAGGTAATGTGGGATATGACTTTTCTGGGACATTAATTAAAGTCGAAGTCGACTTAAATACCTTTGTTGAAAAAGATGATACTGATGAGATATTTGACTTTTAACAAAAAAATTGTATATTTATTCATACTTTTGCACAGAATTTGTTCGTTTTAACAATATAATTAAAACATTTTTCTAATGAAAACTTTGATATTAAAAAATATTGTGAAAAATTCCAGCTCAAACGATGAAGGAGTGATTCTTTTCAATGCTTTGCAAGATGCATATTTAAAAGAAGAACAATTAATTTTATTGGTTGATTCTGATTTGACGATGTCTTCATCTTTTTTAAATACTTCTTTTGGAGCCTTTTTAGATAATTATGGTTTCTCAGGTTTTAAGGATACAGTTAAATTTAAAGGTTCTAAAAATCAGTTTCTAAGATTGAATAATTATATAACTAAATATAGAAATTTATATTTAGCATAATTATTCGCTTGTGTCAAACCTTAACACGAATATGCAATGTTTCAATGTTTTATATTCGTAGTGAGCGAAGTTCGGTTTTTTTGAGTTAAAAAGTTAAGAGGGAATGTAACTTAAAAAAAAACTCTTCTGGATATTGACTGAAGAAGTTCAGTTCTAGGAAATGGTTTTAAATAAGTAGAGAATATACTTACAACATTTTCTGTTGTTTTTTATAAAAAGCGTCTGCTTGTAATTTCATTAAATCTCTCGCTATTTTTTGTTTATACGTATAGATTTCGTCTTCTTCAGCAATGTCTTTATAGACTTTTTTGTTGATGAGAATATCTGCATTTAAAAGTTCTGCTCTTTGCTGTATTTGTTGGTCTACCCATGTTTTTATGGCCGTTTCTTCATCTTCTAATTTAAAATCATATTCGCCTTTTGGAGATATTAATTTGGCAAATATGGGTGATGTTTCTATGGCTAAAAACAATAAGAAAATAAAAAAAGATGGCAACCAAGGCAATTTACGAAGTGCATTTATTCTAGCCATGAGTCCGTCAAAATTTGCAATAATAGGTTGGGTTTGGATTACAGATAATTCTTGTGATTTTTTTAAATTGCTAATGGCTAATTCCTTTGTTTGTATTTTCGCTGCATTGTCTTTTTTAAGTTGATTTAATGCTGCTAAAGCAGCATCGTGTTTTTCTCTTTTTTCTTTATAAACAGGTCCTTTTCCTACTAATTTTGTTCCTTTTCTACCTTCTGCTTCTGCAATATAGGTTTCGTATAAAGTGTTTGTGGCTGTTTCTTTTGTTGTTATTTCTGATTTTAAATCGTCAATTTCTGAATTTAATTTTGCGATTTCTGGCGTAAACTGTGCTGCAATTTGGGTTTTATTATCCAATGTCATTTGGTTTTTTTCGGTTAATAAAACTTGATTGATTTCTTTTTCAAAGAGTTTTAATTCTAAGGGTTTAGAAATTACAATAGCGATAATGACTGCCAATATAATTCTTGGTGAAGCTTGTAAAAATTCTTTCCATTTGGCGTCTCTTTTTTTTATGGTGGAAACAATAAAGCGGTCTAAATTAAAAATTAACAATCCCCAAATAAGTCCGAAGAAAATTGCTGCATAGATATTGTCAAAAACGGTAAACAGTGCATAACTTCCGGCAATGGTAGCCATAACCGCGGTAAAAAACACAGTAGCACCAATACCTACATATTTATTTTGTTCGCCATCAGAACAGTTGTTGATGATGGTTTTATCGACTCCAGAACAGGTAATAAAGAATTTTTTAAGCATTGTTTTGCAATTTTGTATAAATTACAAACGATTTTTATTAAAATATGTTACAAAAAAAGCCTCACATTGTGAGGCTTTTAACAAAAATTTGATTTTTTTACTGGTTATATAAATAGCACCAGAACCGTCTTTGTTTTTTTCTACATTGGTACTTAAAACCCCACTGGTTTGTTATAAAGGTAAGTAATAAGTAAATTTTTAGTTTTTCTAAAAGTTAGCAAATGCGCCCGCATTAAGGATTGCAGCATTTGTTTGAGCTCTTTTTTGTGTTTACAAAAAAAGCGAGTGCGGAAAGCCTGACGCAATTATTTTTTTCAAATAATTGGGGAATGCCCAAAAAAAAATCCGCTCATTGCTGAACGGATGGGTTATTTTATTGAGACATTTCTGTAAAATATTTGTAGAAATAAGGAATGGTTTCAATTCCTTTTAGGTAATTCCAAACTCCGAAATGTTCGTTTGGCGAGTGAATGGCGTCAGAATCTAAGCCAAAGCCCATTAAAATAGTCTTGCTTTTTAAATGCTGCTCAAATAAGGCAACAATAGGAATACTACCACCGCTTCTTTGAGGAATTGGCGTTTTACCAAAGCTTGTTTCATAGGCTTTACTGGCTGCTTTGTAGGCAATATTGTCTATGGGAGTTACATATCCTTGTCCGCCATGATGCGGTTTTACAACAACGGTTACAGATTTAGGAGCAATGCTTATGAAATGTTTTTTGAACAGTTGGGTAATATCTTTCCAATCTTGATTTGGTACTAAACGCATAGAAATTTTAGCATAAGCTTTGCTTGCAATTACGGTTTTTGCGCCTTCGCCAGTGTAACCTCCCCAAATTCCGTTGACGTCTAAAGTAGGACGAATAGAATTGCGTTCGTTGGTAGAATATCCGTTTTCTCCGTAAACATCATTAATTTTTAAGGCGTTTTTATAATTGTCTAAAGAAAACGGTGCTTTTGCCATTTCGGCTCTTTCTTCTGCAGATAAATCCTCTACATTGTCATAAAAACCAGGAATGGTAATATGGTTGTTTTCATCGTGTAAAGAAGCAATCATTTTGGTTAAAATATTGATAGGATTTGCTACCGCGCCTCCGTATAAACCAGAATGTAAATCTCTGTTTGGCCCTGTAACTTCTACTTCTACATAACTTAAACCACGTAAACCTGTTGTAATAGACGGAATGTCATTGGCAATCATTCCGGTATCTGAAATTAAGATAACATCATTGGCTAGTTTTTCTGTATTTCTTGGTACAAACCAGGCTAAACTTTCTGAACCTACTTCTTCTTCTCCTTCTATCATGAATTTTACATTGCAAGGTAAATTTCCGGTAGAGGTCATGTATTCTAATGCTTTTACGTGCATGTACATTTGACCTTTATCATCGCAAGCGCCTCTTGCAAAAATGGCTCCTTCTGGATGTTTTTCTGTATTTTTAATCACCGGTTCAAAAGGTGGTGAGGTCCAAAGTTCTATGGGATCTGCGGGTTGTACATCATAATGACCATATACAAGCACGGTTGGTAAGTTTTTATCGATGATTTTTTCTCCATAAATAATAGGATATCCTGGAGTTTCGCACATTTCTACCTTGTTGCAACCTGCTTTTTTTAAGCTTTCTAAAACGAAATCTGCCGTAAGTAAAACATCTTTTTTATAAGCCGAATCTGCACTCACAGAAGGGATTTTAAGGAGTTCTATTAATTCGTTTAAGAAGCGTTGTTTGTTGTCTTTTATATAAGATTGAATGTTGTTCATGTTTCTGTTTTTTATTTCTTTATCAAAAGTAGAAAAATTATTATGAACTGCTTTGCAGTTTGCAAGGATTGTTTATATTTGCAGCCCAATTAAATTGGAAAAGTTGCAGGCGTGGTGGAATTGGTAGACACGCTAGACTTAGGATCTAGTGCCGCGAGGTGTGAGAGTTCGAGTCTCTCCGCCTGTACAATTAACCCTCTAACCGCTTTGTTTAGAGGGTTTTATATTTTTGGGTGTCAATTTGGGTGTCAATATGGAGTCTACTAAGTTTCTAATAAATACATTCTATATTCTTACTTCTTTTTGATTTTATAAGTACTTATAACCCTTTTTGAATCGTTGTCCTCATATTTTTAATATCATAAAATCCAAATTTATGAAACTATAATATTAAATATAGTTTATATATAATCTATAATGAAATTATTATATTTTTGACACAAAAAAAAGCTAATGAAACAATCACTACTTAAAGGGGGAGATATATATATTGACCTTACTGAGAGCCTTACTGCCTCAGTGACTAATATTTATGTCGTAACTGCATGGTTCACGGATCAAACCTTACTTGATCTTTTAGTTTTAAAACTTAAAGAAAAAATTGAAGTTTCCATAGTTATTGGAGATAATAAAGAAAACTTAAAACTAGATTTCAGTGAATTTGAATCCTTGGGAGGTTTTTTGAAAAGGATAAAAGTAAAGGGGTATGGAATGATGCACCAAAAGTATTGTGTTATAGATGAAAAAATAGCAGTTCATGGATCATATAATTGGACTGTAAATGCTAGGAAAAATAACTCTGAATCGGTTATAAAAACGAATGATAAATCAATTATTCAGGATTTGTTAAATGATTACAAAAAATTAATTATGGAAAAAGAAAAAGGAACAGAAGATGAATTAAAAGAAGAAATTGCAACAGAAAGTTGGTCAGCTAAACTAAAAAATAAATTTAAAGGAGATATAAAAGAAGTAGGTGGTCTTAAAGTAGATCATAATATAGAAGAGCTTTCTAAAGAAAAAGAATCTATGGATATTTCTTTAGATGATGTGTTTAAATCTATCATTTCATCAGAAATAAAAAAGACAAATAGGGGAGAGGTAAAAGAAATGGCTTACAATCAAGCTAAAGAAGTAAGTGGTGACTCACAAGTTATTACAAAATCTATGGATTCTCTTTACCATTTATTTGTTTCTGATAAAAAAGATAATGATGATAATAAAGAAAAACTATATAAAAAAATAGAAAATAAAGTAGCTGAATTTATACAAAATATAAATACATTGAAAGATGAAAAACTAAATTCAGTAGATGTTGAAATAAATTCAGAAGAGAAAAGGTTAGAATTTGAAAAGACTGAGGTAATTTCAAGAAAAAAAAATAAAGAAACTGAGAAAAAAAATATAGTAGAAACTACAATTGCAAATCTTGAAAAGTTAATATTAAATTTAAAGGATAAGATAAATTCATTAGATATAGAATTTGTCAGACCAATGTTCAAACACCATGAATTTTGGCCTCAGTTAATCTTTTTTCTAGGACTATCAATTGCAATGGTTTTATTTTATTCATCATCAGCTTATATAATGTTGTATTCATATGATGATGCCTTAGAAGCTATTAAGGCAGGAGTAAGTGTTAATCCTCAGGTTTATGAAGCAAAAGCATTTGTTAAGGCAGTGTCCAAAGGAGGTACAGCAATTTTTTATATAATGTTTTTTGTATTTATTCCTTTTGCTATTGCCTATATTTCTCATGATATTAAGTCAAAAATTTATAAAATAATTTCATATTTAATTGTTGTTCTGATTGATATTTTTATAGCTGTAAAAGTATCAACTACAATAGGTGAAATTAATTATTTATCAAAAGGAACTGTATATGAAAAATCAATAGAAGCTTTATTTTCTGATATAAACTTTTGGTTAGTTTTTTTCCTTGGAGCAATACCTTTTTTCTTTTTAGCAGAATTGATGAATAGATTAATTAGTTTCTTTGCTGAAAGAAGTGCGCAAGCTGGTAGAGAAAAAATGTTAATTGAAAGGAAAGTAGCTATGGATAAAATAACAGTTTTAAATAGTGAAATTTCAGAGCATAAAGAAAATACTAATAATATAGGTTTAGAAATAATTAAGTTTGAGGGTGAAATTCATAAATTAGAGCAAAGTCTAATTTTTTTACCAAAAGATTTAGATACTAAAATAAGTTATATCAATCAAGAAGCTAACAATAATATTGCAAATGTTATAAAAAAAGCAGATGTTTACAAGAATGATATTGAAAATGATAATATTCAAATTTCACTAAGTTCTTTAAAAGATAGAGTTAGTGCTTTTATTGAAGGGTGGAATGAATGGCTACATGACGAATATGCTAACGATAAAGCAATTAATATGTCAAAACAAGCTATACAAGCATCAGATCAATGGTTAGAGGATAATATGAAAAAAATTGAAGCATAATGAAAAAAATTATAATGATGATCACTGTTTTATTTTTGAGTAGTTGTAAAACAGATAAAAGTCCAATTGTTGAAACAAATATAAAGACAATTACTAATGAAAATATCAACTTAATTATCACACCTGACCTATCAAATAGAATCGAAGGTTTATATCCTAAACCAGTATCAGATGTAGAACTAATTACAAGTATATATCGTAATTATTACCCAGATATTTATAGAATTAAACACAGAGTAATGGGGCAAGAAGATGTTATTCAGTTTAAATTTACTAATCCTGCAATTATAAAAGATTTTAAGATAAATTTAGAGGGGTTAACAATGGATTTATCTAAAATGAATCTTTCTCAACGTATAGATTTTTTAGCAAATGGAGGAAATGATGCCGCCCTTAAAACTGTTGATTTTGAAGTACAAAATATCTATACTAAGGCTTTAGAAAATGTTACTGGTGGAGATGTTTATAATTATTTTAAAAAAGAAGTATCATCTACTTTAATTAAGAAAAATAAAGAGCCAAAAATAATAGATGAAACAATTATTAAAACACAGCAAAGAAATATTATTGTTTTACTTACTGACGGCTATATAGAAGCTGGTTTATTTGGGGCAAAAAATTGCCGTGATAAAAAATGTCTATATCTATCTAAAGTAAAGGTTAATCAATTTAGAAATGAATTTTTAGCATCAGGTAAAACAGATTTAAAAGATTTTTTTAAAAACTCTGGATATGGAATCATACCAATAGAAAACAAGAATTTAACTAATACTGAAGTTTTTGTATCTGAAATGTATGATAGGTCTTTACATCCAGTAACTGGAAGTCAAACTATTTCACCAAATGATTTTGAAATAATGCAACTTTTTTGGTCTGATTGGTTAGAAAAATCAGGTGTAAAGCATTATAAATTATTAAGCACTACAAATACAAAAGAAGATTTTTTAAATGAACTAAAACAATTTATAAAAGAAGGCTAAGATAATATAGTAACAATATTTAAAGGATGTTTTCCTGCTTAGTTTTTAGTAAATTGTAATATATGTCCACTTTAAAAAATAAAACCCTCTAAATAATTTATTTAGAGGGTTTTGTTTTTTTTAGGTATTAGTTTTATATCAATTATAGATGTAGTAAAGTAGTTTTGTTCACTGTATTTAAAACCAATTTATTCAACCTTTAAAAGAATCATTTTTAAGAATATGGTGTTATCAAATTGATAATTAATTTTACTTATTCAATCTCTCGTAAACTTTTTTCAGCATATAATTTTTAACTATTCCACCAAAATCTTTATCATCCATCATTTTGGAAAATATATCTTGGTTCTGTTCCATCCTTCCAATTAGCTTATCCATAAAAGCATCGTCAAAACCAAATTTAAAATTGGATAGTGAATTATTTTTTGCTTGTTCAGATAATTTTTCGTCCGCAACTAATTCTGCTTCTATTTGGTCGAAAAACAATTTATCCGCATCATTAAACTCTGTACCAAATCTATTATTCAAAACATTTATAATTTCAGATAATGCTTCTTTCTCTTCTTTATTCAAACGGATTCCAGCACCATCCAGACCTTCTAAACCATATTCTCCTTTATCTTCTAACGCTAAATTTTGTTCTGCTACTCGTTGTAATCTGTAATATTCTAAAGAAACCTCATCACCAAGTTGAAACCTATCTTGCTGGTTTTTTCTTGGTAATTTCTTCAATAAAAATCTAGAATACGTAAATAACTTTTCTAACTCAACATCACTAAATGGCATAATCTGAGTTAAAAAAGAATATAATCTGGTAAATGTTTGTAATGCATGTTTAAAATTATCTTGTGTAATTTCTGCTCCAATAACATCGTCTTTACCATTTTCTTCTGGTAATTGTTTAAATCTTTCTACCGCTGGGTCTATAAAAGCGTTTAGTTTACCTTGTTCTTTTACGTTTAAAGCTCTTGAAGATTTAAAAAATATATTACAAAAATTATCAATTTCAGATTCCCAGATAATTTGTCCTTTTTCAATTTCGGTTTTTAAATCGTATAACTGGTTTGGGTCTGTAGCTTCCTGTATAGTTGTTAACTCGTAATATGGTTGAAACGAAGTTAGAATGTCTTCTGTATCATTTGTAAAATCTAAAATAAAAGTATCTTCTTTTCCAGGATGCATTCTGTTTAATCTGGATAACGTTTGTACACATTTTACTCCAGATAATTTTTTGTCTACATACATGGTATGCAATAACGGCTGGTCAAATCCTGTTTGGTATTTATCGGCTACCAATAATAACTGGTATTCGTCAGAACCAAACTTTTTTGGTAATTCCTTTTCTTTAAATCCGTTTAGTTCTACTTCGGTTACACCATCTGGATACGCATCATAAATAACTTTTCCAGAAAATGCTACAACCGTTTTAATATCTGTATATCCTTTTTCCTTTATGTATTTATCAAATTCTTCTTTATAACGTACTGCATGTAATCTAGAACCAGTAACTAGCATTGCTTTTGCTTTACCTCCAATTTTTTTAGAAACAACTTGTCTAAAATGCTCAATAATAACTTCCGTTTTTTGTGCTAAATTATGCGGATGTAAAGACATAAAACGTCCTATTGCTCTGGATGCTTGTTTTTTATTAACCTTTGGGTCGTCTTCAATTTCTTTTGATAATTTAAAATATGTTTTATACGTTGTATAATTTTTTAGTACATCTAAAATAAACCCTTCTTCAATAGCTTGTTTCATGCTATATAAATGAAACGGTTTTGGTATACCTTCTTTGTTTGGTGTACCAAATACTTCTATCGTTTTTGCTTTTGGCGTTGCAGTAAATGCAAAAAAGCTGAGGTTCTCTTGTTTTCCTCTGGCTTCCATAGATTTTCGAATCTGGTCTTCTGCATCTTCATCTAATCCAGAATGTACATCTTCTAAAACGGCTTCTTCTAAAGATTTTGCAGATAAAACTTCCTTTAGCTTTTTAGAACTTTCACCACCTTGGCTAGAATGTGCTTCATCTATAATTACGGCATATTTTTTAGCGTCCAATTCGCCTATGTTGTCTAAAATAAACGGAAACTTTTGTAATGTGGTAATAATAATATTAGAACCAGCTTTAATTGCATCTGCTAATTGTTGCGAGTTTTTATCTATTTTCTGAACAACTCCTTGTTTGTGTTCAAATTGATAAATGGTATTTTGTAACTGACTATCTAATATTTTACGGTCTGTAATAACAATTACAGAATCGAAAACACGTTCATTTTGCTTGTTGTGTAAACTAGATAATCTATAGGATAACCAAGCAATAGAATTAGATTTACCAGAACCAGCAGAATGTTGAACTAGATAATTTTGTCCAGCTCCTTTTAATTTAGCGTCTTTAGTTAATTTGCGAACCACATCCATCTGGTGAAACCTTGGGAAAATCATGCTTTCCTTTTTCTTTCGCACTCCATTTAGCTCGTAAACCTCTACATTTAAATGCAAAAATTTACCAATAATATCCATAAAACTATCTTTAGCTAATACGTATTCCCATAAATATGCTGTTCGATATCCGTTTTTATTGATAGGATTTCCAGCTCCGTTATTAGCTCCCAAATTAAACGGTAAGTATCTTGTTTTATCTCCAGCTAATTTAGTAGTCATTTCACATTCATCTGCATCTAGAGCAAAATGAACTAACGAACGTTTTTTAAATTGAAATATAGGTTCGCTGGCTTCTCTATCGAATTTATATTGCTTTATAGCATTGCTAACATCTTGACCAGAAAACTGATTTTTAAGTTCTATGGTGGCAATAGGTAAACCATTTAAACTAATGACCATATCTAGCGAGTTTTTACCTTTACGCTGGTAGTACAATTGTCTGGTAACTGCTAAATGATTTTTACGATATAAAACCTCAGCTTCTGGATTTAAAGTGCTTTCTGGAAGAAAAAACGCCATGTTAAATTTTACACCATAATCTGTAAAATCATTACGCAATACATGTAAAGTACCATGAACATCTAATTCTTTTAGTAAACGTTGAATTACTTTAGTTTCAACGGCATCTTTATGTATATTAGATAATTTATCCCATTGTTTTGGTTGTGAGTTTTTAAGAAACTCGATAACGTATTTTGGAAAAATGCCTAAGTCTGCATCAAAATCTATGGAATGCCCTTTAACATAGCCACCATCTTCTAATAATGATAATTCTATTGCAGTTTCAAACGTTAGTTCTGTATGTATGCCTTTTGCCATATTATTTCTTTTCTTAGTTACCTCCTTAGTTACCTCCTTAGTTACTTAGTTAGTTACTTCATTGTTTTTATTTCCATTTTTTAGAACATAAAGAATCCCTTTTCCAATTTTAGAAGTGGAATATTTTTGATTTTGACTAGTGACCTTATTAGGAATTGTAAGGTTAATTAAGCCTAAATCCATTAAAGGCTGAATATGTGTATTAAAGTTTTTTGTTTGGTTTGATAAGCCAAGACAATCTTCTAATATCTCCTTTCTCTTCTTAGGGATTAAGGCATAATCCAATATTTTCTTTTGTTCGTTACTAAGAGAATTTGCAATCTTGGTATATCTTGCTAAACTTTTTTCAGTAATTACTTCAATATCAATTTTATCAGTTAGTGTAACTTTAACAGCTTCAGCTAACTTAGCTATACCTTCTTTAAGAGTATTCTTTTTAAATTCAGGATGAATAGGAATCTCAATTAAAAAATGAGTTCTATGAGGTTCATTAGTGTCAAATTTAGGACTACCAGAACCATTATCTTTAAGAGCTTTTACAATAGTTGGAATGCCAGTTCCTCTACCTTCCGTAAGTCTTAATTCTTTTAAAAACTCACCAACACGTCTATTTCTATAACGTCTTGCTCTAACAATTCCCTTATCAAAGTCATCTTGTTTTAAAGAAGGGTCAGCCCCATTAAAACTTATTATTTCAATAGCTTCTGGTAGAATTCTTACTTCAATAGGGTCTTGTAGTTCGTAATTTCTATGATATACAGCATTAGACAAAGCTTCTTCTATAGCATTAAAAGGATAATTAAAAACCCTATCAGAAGCTTCTTTATCTGCATGTTTAATAACTTTCTCTTTTATAATATTTGTTCTAAAATAGGAAAGCACATCAATAAGCTGTTTTTGAATAGCTCCATGAAATATTTTTTCATTAAACTCTTTTCCAGCTACTCCTTTTGGAAATTCTACAACATCTATTTGAACTCCATTAAAGAATTTTTCTGGCTGGTTTGAAAACATAAGTAAACCAACATTTTTAGGGAATAAATGCTCGTCAGTTCCTTGAGATAAATTCATTTTTTCTGCCAATTCGGGAACAGTCATGGTATTACTTTCTTCGTAAAGCCTGCTCTTTGTTTTTTCAAGATGTTCTCGCATAAGCGAAAAGCTCATATCACTTACACTAGCATTGGTATTAACTCTATCATCAAAAGGAATTTTGGCTGTTAGTTGTAGTAATTCTGCTTCTTGTTCTGGATTAGGAATAATACTATTAGAGTTAAATCTAATTCTGTAATTTAAAGTTTTATGTTTTGCATTAACATCATCAGCAATTTTGTAGGGTCTATTACTACCAGCTGGAACCCAAATTACTAAAACATTTTTACCGTCAATAGCTTCTAAAGATATTCTAGGAAAATAAGAAGGCTTAATTTGATTGCAATACCCAAGAAGTTCTTTTTCAACAGACTCCAATTGATTTGGATTAAAACCAAAAACTGGTCTTATGGGTTTGCCATCAACTTCATCTACACCAACAATAATATAGCCACTACCTTCATTTTCAAAATCGTTAGCAAAAGCACAAACAGAACGCATAATAGTTTTAGGATTCCAACCTTTTTTGAATTCCATACGTGTACCTTCCACAACGTTACCTGACAATAAATTTTCTATACTTACTAATATGCTCATATTGCTAATTTACTATTTCTTCTCTTACATCTACTTTACCAGTAACCACCTCACTAATTAATGCGGTTTTGTATTCTTTTAGAAGATTAATTTCATGTTGAGTTTTTGAAATTATTAAATTTATTCTTTCTGATTCCAATTTTATGAAACCATATATCTCATTTTGTTCAGTAACAGAAGGCTCGAATAATTGTATTGACATTAGTGCTTCTTGGGTTAACTTTGGTTGTGCAGAACCAGTTACCCAAATTGAATAATCTAACATTTCAAGTAATTCACACAGATAATAAATATTACCTTGCTTAGGTTTTATAATATGAGCATGATTATTTACCCAATACTTACCTTTAGCTATAAATGCTAATCTTTTGCTTCTTGTTAAAAGGTTTGCTCCATCTTCTCCAATTAATATTAGTTCTTCATCAAATAAATAATCTTCAACTTTATCAATTACTCCAGAAGCACCATAATAATCATATTTTTTTATTTCCATTTTTCCTCGTTCTTCAGAACTTAATGGAACTCTGATGGAATTTTTACTATCAAAAATATGTTTTAATTTCTTCAATTCCCAATGTTCTGGAATCTCACCCAACCACTCAATACCAGAATCTTTCATGGGTACATTTGGGTCTAGACCTTTGGTAACTGCTTGGTTAATCATTGCCGTACGTTCTTCTTGTAATAAGCTAATTAACTGCTCTTTTTTAGCAATTAAGGTGTCTAATTGTGCTGTTTTGTGGTTGAGGTAATTGGCTATTTGGGTTTGTTCTTGACTAGGTGGAAACGGGACTGGTGTTTTATTAATTGAGTATAAAGAAAGGTTTTTAATGGTTGAGCCAGATAATTCTCTAAAAATATAATCTAAAGATGGCTCTGATTTCAAGTAATAATAAATAAACTCTTTATTAATATTAGGTAATAGATTTATATATGCGGCACTTTTGCCTAGCATAATTGATTCTCCCTTATAAAATGCTAGATTACCAATAGTTCCATTGATAGATAATAATAAAGTGTTCGCTGTAAGTTCCTTTCTGTTTTTAAGGTATTCTTGCTCACTAACAAATTTGGTTTTGTCTGTTAAAACAATTTCACCTTCACCAATATTATTTCCATTTATAAATGCGTAATCCGATTCTTCAACATAAGCTGGTGTTCCATGTAATCCATCACCAACTTTAGAAGACAAAAAATTAATTCTACTGATTTTCCAATGTTTTGGTATCTCTCCAATTGATACTACACCAGAATCTTTATATGTTTCGTATTGCTTCATACTAAGACATTACAGTTTTAATTAAACCATCGGTTTCTTCCTCTAAAGCTAAAATATCAGCTTTAATTTCAGTTAATGACCTTAACGGTTTGTATTGGTAAAAGTATTTGGTAAAGTTAATTTCATAACCAACATTCGTTTTCTTTTCGTCTACCCAAGCATCTGGAACGTGTGGTAAAACTTCACGTTTCATATAGCTTTCAATATCTTCTTTTAACGGAATATTTTCTGTATCTCGTAATTTAGCATCTGGTTTAGGGTTACCTTTAGTGTCGGTAACTACTTTACCGTTTTTCATTAAAGGACGTTCTACAGTTACTTTAGAGTAACCAAAATCTGTATTATCAAATAATTTACAATGTTCGTTTGCTTCAAAATCACCATATAATTTAGTAATATCTTGTAAATGCTGGTCGGATAATTCGTTACGCTTACTACCTAAAGATTTACTCATTTTTTTAAAGTAATCTACAGCATTTATCAACTGCACTTTTCCTTTACGTTCTGTGGCTTTGTGGTTACTTATTATCCAGATATACGTACTTATGCCAGTATTGTAAAACAATTGATTAGGCAAGGCTATAACGGCTTCTAGTAAGTCGTTTTCAACTATCCATTGGCGTATACTACTTTCGTTTTTCTTACTACTTGGTGAACCAGAAAATAATGGTGAACCATTAAATACAATGGCTAAACGTGAACCACCTTGGTCTTTGGGTTTCATTTTAGACATTAAACTCATTAGGAATAAAAACGAACCATCACTTACAGATGGTAAACCAGCACCAAAACGACCACCATGACCAAGTGATTGGTGTTCTTCGGTAACTTCTTTTTGTACTTTTCCCCATTTTACTCCAAATGGCGGATTGGTAATTAGGTAATCGAATTTATGATTTATGAATTGGTCACCTTTTAGTTTTACATCGTCTTTACTCTTTAAACTGTTTCCTTTAGCAATGTTATCTGGTTTTTGACCTTTGATTAACATATCGGATTTACAGATAGCATACGATTCTGGATTTAATTCCTGTCCGAATACTTCTAATCTCGCATCTGGATTTAATTCGTTGAGGTATTCTTCTGCAACGGATAACATTCCCCCAGTACCAGCGCAACAATCGAAAATAGTTTTCACGATTCCTTTTTGTGTTAGAATCTCTCTATCATTCATAAATAATAGATTTACCATTAAGCGGATTACTTCACGTGGTGTAAAGTGCTCCCCAGCAGTTTCATTAGATATTTCGGCAAACTTTCTAATCAGTTCTTCAAACATATAACCCATTTCCATACTAGAAATTTGCTCTGGATGTAGGTCTATTTCTTGAAAGCGTTTAAGAACCATGAACAGTAAATTACCTTCGTCTAACTTTGTAATTTGGTTATCGAATTCAAACTGCTCAATAATTTCTCTGGCTTCTTCTGAAAATCCATTGATATAGTTTCTTAAATTGGATGCTATGTTATTTGGGTCTGCAATTAATTTATCAAAATCGAACAAGCTAGAATTATGAAAATTATATCCAGCAACCTTGTTTAAAATAGGGTCTAAATTCTGGATATTCATACTTTTAACTTGTTCGTTCTTTTTTAGAACCTCTGCTTTAGTAGCTTTTAAAACGCAATCTAAGCGTCTTAATACTGTAAAAGGTAATACTACTTTACCATAATCACTTTGCTTGTAATCGCCACGTAATAAGTCGGCTATTGACCATATAAAATTCGCAGATTCTTTAACGTTTGTCATGTAATTTTTTTCTGAATTTTTAAAAAATAAATATAGGGTATAAATGTCGTTTAATAAACGAAAAAGCAACAAGATTATAGGCTGCTTTAAGGGAGGGAATTAAAATGCAAGTCTTTCCATCATCATACTTTTTTATATGTTAAAAAAGTATTGCTCATAATTATTTATATAACCATAGTTATGAGTGCTTATAAAATGTTGATTCTTGCAATTTATTTAAGTATTTTTATAAAACGTATTACGTCTATTTTACAAAAGTATTGATGTTGATAATTGGTGTGTTACAATAAGAATAGGCTGCTTTTGGTGTATTATATCGAAATCTTTTAGTAATAAAAATAATTGCAATACTTTTTAAAAACAATTGCTTTGTTATAATGTCGGGTGAAAATATAATTTTAGTTGTAACACATTGTTTATGCAGATCTCAATACATTAAATTACGCTAAAAAAAGATTGATGTTGGTAATTAGTTGTAGTACAATCAGAATAGTCCTCTCTTGTGTATTACATAGCTACCTGTTACTAATGAATTTTTTGTATAAGTCAAAATATCTTATTTACATTACAAAAACAATTGCTCATTAGATGTGTTGAATCTGTAGTAGCTAATATTTGTAATGTGTTTTATCTTGTAATCTTTTTAAATATTCTTTTAAAACGTATAACATCTACTATTGGTGTTGGTAAATGATTGTGTTATAGTAAGAATTGTCTGATTTTTGTGTATTATATTGATATCTTCTAGTGATAAAATCATTGCAATATTTTTTAGAAATCATTGCAATACTATCTAAAATCATTGCAATAGTTTTTAAAATCATTGCAATACTATCTAAAATCATTGCAATACTTTTTAAAAAGCATTGCTTTGTTATAATATCGGGTGAAAATGTAATTTTAGTTGTAATACATTGTTTTTTGTGCAGTTCACAATACATTAATTACCCTAAAAAAAGTATTGCTCATTAGAGATGATAAAACTATAGTTACATATAATTTAACAACTTGTTTTTTTGAGGTCTATTGTAAAGTATGCAGAAGTTTTTAATATGTTCCTGTTATTTACAATAAAAACGAAAACAAGTAATTTTCTGTTGAAAAGTTGATGATTACCTTTGAGGCCTTTGTTTGAAAGGAGAAGAGGTGTAACAGTAGTTCAACATACTATCAACAATAAAAACTAAGTTTATTTAAGTTGATAGTATGTTGAACTACTGTTGTAACCCTAATCCTCTTGTTTTACTGAGTTTTTAGTCTGTTTGTCAACAGTCAACGCAGATTCTATAAAATCGCTTTTTACAAACTCGTAGTATCTTCCTTTTTTAGTTTCGTAATCAATTAAAGTTTTTCTATCTGGACTATATGAAGGATAGTATTTTTTATAACTTCCATTAATCGATTTTAAACCGTAGTCTAATTTTAAACTCTTGGCAATCTTAACTATTGATGATCTAATACTTCCTTTTAATAGCTTTTCTAATAAATCTGTTGCTGAATATTTTAGTGTTGCTACATCAAAAGCTATAAAATCATCAATAATAATTTCTTTAATTTCTTGACTTAAATACGATTTGTTTCCTTTTACGACTTTATCTAAAGCAGGTGTGTAAATTTGTTGCTTTGTAAACCACATTCTAGTTTTTCTTTCTGATGTAATTTTTCTATTCTTTATAAAATAGATAAACATCGGAATTTCACTTTGTAGTTTTTTTAGCATATCTACATCTTCCATTTTAAAAGGATTCACTTTAATTACCCAATATCGAATTTCCTTTTCATCAATTTGAATAAAATTTTCTTCGTTATTAGAACATAAAATAAACTTTCCAAAAAAGTTAGATTCCACTTTGTCTTTTCCTTTAGATTCTGTTTTATAGGAATTGGCGGTAGAAAGGTTCTTAATTCGCTCACTATCCTCTCTTCTGTCTAGCAAAACTTCATCTATTGCAATTATTAATTTAGAAGACCAATCACTATTAAATCTGCTTCTAAAATCTTCATTTTTATTGATAGTCATATTGCCTTGAAACAATAATTTCATCCAATTTAAAAAAGAGGTTTTACCTGTGTTTCTTTTGTCACTAACTAGGCATAAAATTGGTAAAATTTGAGTTGGATATTGCCAAAGTATAGATAAATAGTCTAAACCCAATTCGTATTGCTCACCGAAAATATGTTTTAAAAATTCTTCGGTTTTGTTAAAATTACCTTTTTGTAAATTATGATCAATTTTTTCATACTCGTTATAAAAAGAATTAATTTCTTGCTGATAATTATTATGTTCTGGAATTGTTATAAAGCCATCGTATTTTTTTATTGATTGTAAAAAATCTTTTCCATTATCTGTAATAATTTCTCCTTTAGACCATTTTATTAAGGTTTTCACAGTATCTCCACTTAAAAGTGGGACACCGCAAATTTTAAAATAATCTGTACCTATTCTTAAGTAGTTCATAATTATTTTCCTCTATTAATTTCTAATTTATAAAAAGCTCTATTTCCTCCCTGTTTCCAGTCTAATTGAACAGTTATGCCTGTAATGCTATTGTCTAAAGTGTAAAGTCTGTCTATTTCTTCTTGAATTTGTACCCACATAAATCTTGGGTTGTTTTCAATTGTAATTTTTATTTTATCGAGTTCACATAGTGTGTAGTCTAAGAATTTTAGCAAAAAGTAATCTGTAATTCTATCAATTTTAAGCCTTACGATTTCAGTAGATAAACTTTGAAGAATAGCAAGTCCGTTCTGAACGAACTTGTTATTTAGTGCGTTATAATCTTTCATGCTATCTTTTGTATTTTAAAGACTTTACTTCCTTTAGTTTGTTTTCCAGACTCTCTACATTAATTACAATCCTTCTACCAATTTTAGAGGCTGAAATCGTACCTTTCTTAATGTAGTTTCCAATTGTTTGTTCGGAAACATTGAGCAGCTTTGCAGCTTCTTTAACCGTTACATTTTTCTTTTTAGGATTTAACTTACTGTTTATAAGTTCCTGTAGTGGATTGATTCTTTTACATATTGCAGAATCAATCATCATAACCAATTCTTCGTGGCTTGTAATTATTATTTTACTCATTATATGAATATTTTAAACTGTTAATATTTAAAACATTTCATATTCAGTAATTACTAATATCCATGGATTGAATATTTATGTTTTATTTTTGCAAAGATTGTTCATATAGTGGAAAGGAGAAAGAATATTGGTGTAATGAAGTAGGGGCGAAGTAGAACTTTTAAAATATTAAAAAGCTGTATTTCAGTATTTTAAAAGTTATGTTTGGAGTAAAATTTAGCTTTAAGAGTAGAAGGAATCTCTATTTTTTAATATTTTAATTGAATTTATTATCTCTTTTAAGCCATTTAATTTTTTAAGTTTATCAATAATATTTTCTATCGCTATTCTTTTATCTCCTTTAAACTTCTGAGTTTTATTTGTACCTAATTTAAAATAATCAAAAGTTTTGTATCCTGTCTTAATTTTAGAAAAATCCTCTTCTTTTAAAACACTAGAACATAAAATTAATAATCGGTACTTTTCAGTTATAGGAATATCTTTGCCTAAACTATCATTTAAATGAAAAAATAAAATATTTAGTAAAATTGATTTTTCATTATCTTCTAATTCTATTAGCTTTGATACAAGTTCTTTTGATTCTTTTTGAAGTTCTTTTTTATTATTTAAAACTAAAATATTTAAGTCGTCCTTAATGTATTTAATATTAAAAAAAGCTTTAATTTTTTCTTTGCGTAGTTGGGTGCAGAAATCTTGAGAGTTTTTGTCTAGAAAACTACCGTAATTATGAAGAACTAGGAATTTAGAATAAAGTTGAAGAAAGTGTTTGAAATCTTTATACTGTGTATATTGTTTATAATTTTGAAAGTAATTATAAATATCTAGATTTATGATATTTTGTATTCTATCAACTTTATATTTTTTATTCATAGAAGCTATACAATAACCTATTAAAGAGGATGATTTTTCATCCTTATTATCATTTTCACGAATTTCATTCATCTTTCCGTGAATTTCATTTTTATAAGTAGCATATAATTCCTCTTCCATTTTTGGAGAGTCATGGTCTTCTTTAATTCTTGCAAGGATTTCCTTTTTAAACGTTGAAAAATCTTTGTTATATAATTCTATAAATTCTTTTCCGTAATTCATTTTATTAACTTTAATATTATTTAATGTTTTCAGGTATATTCAAATCAAAAGTATCATCAATAGCTTCTTTTACATCTTCATTAGTAACTTGGTAATAATAGTTTAAAGTTTTCATATCCCTGTGTCCAGAAATTTCTGCAATTAGTTTGTCGCTTTTACCTTTTCTCTTCATCATAGTAATAAAGGTTCTTCTGGCAGTATGGCTAGAAACCCTTTTATAGAAAGGTTTATCTTCTCTGATAACTTCTTTACCTCTTGTAGATGTTTTTTCTACAATATGAGTGTAACCTGAATCTTTAAAAACTTCTTTTATATATTCATTATGTTTTTGGTTGGCTATTAAAGGTAAACTGTAATTGTATTTTTCTAAAATATGTAAAGCAATACCACTTAACGGAATTTCTCTACTTTTTTTACCAGAGCTTTTTTCTTCTTTTAGTAATAATGTTTTACCATCAACATTTTTTTTTGATACAAATTTTAATTCTCCAAACCTCATGCCTGTAACGCAAGAAAAAATAAAAACGTCTCTTACTTTTTCTAATTTTTTAGATTTCATTTTTGTTTTTAGCAAAGTTTCTAAGTCTTCCTTTTTAAGTGCAATTTGACTTGTAATTACTTTGGTCTTTTTTTTGAAATTAATAAAATCTGCTTTGTAGGTATAATTGTTTTTTAATGCCCAAAAAAGGAATGTTTTGAGTAAACCTACGTTTCTAGAAAAAGTATTGTTAATGTGTCCTCTAGTTACCATACAGAAATCTGTAAACTCTGTGTAGAACTTTTGATTTATAGTGTCAAACGTGATTTTATATTTTTTTGTTTTCTCAAAATCTTCCAACATTTTTTTGATGTTATCATATTTGCTTATTGTAGAGCCAGTCCATTCTTGATTTTTCTTTTTGAACGTTGTAAATTCATCATAAGCCTCGTAAAACTTATTTTTACCAACAGATACTCTTTTAAATTCTTTGTCAAATTCTTGCCTTACTATTTCGGCTGTTAATTCTCTGTGTGTGTTTTTATACAGTTCAGTTACCAAAGTGAAGTGGTTGGAGTATCTATCTAACTGTCTTTTGATAGTTCTATGGCTTTCTGCTTTGGCAGTTCTTCCGTTTAAATTATTAGGTTGTCTGTTTGTGAAATCCCATTCCTCTGGATGAATAGATTCTCCTGTAGAATAAACAAACCTTTTTCCTTCTTTTTTGAAATAGGCTTTTAAATAGATTAAGGTTAGTCCGTCTTTCTTTTTGTCTTTTAAATTAAAGGTTGTTGTCATAACAAATATGGGTGTCAATTTAGGTGTCAGTAAAGGTAGTATTTAATAGGTGAATGATAACAAAAGTAATACTAATAAATATTAAAAACCTTTGTTTATAGTAGGTGTGGTAAGGGGTGAGCTATAAGTGAGTTTAAAAGGTGCAAGACTCTCCGCCTGTACAAATTAAGCCTTTTAAAGATGTTTCTTTGAAAGGCTTTTTTTAAGCTAAAAAATTACACTTATATAATTTTGTTTTGAGTCGTTTTTTATGCTTTTATTTTTCTACAAATTCCTTAAATTTAGGTGTTTTCCCTCTTTTTTAAAAAGTTGTGTTTTATTATTTTTGGATTGATTATAAATGAGTTACATTTTTTTTGTAAATTATAAGTCCAAACTTAATCTAATTTTCAATGTCTCTCAAGTCTGTTTTTTTTAATGGTAACTTAGACAAACCTTATCACTTAGAGGAGAGCGAAGCCTTGTTTGTTATACGTGTTAAAAAAAATGAAGATCCAATTGCTATTTTTAAGAGTATTCCATTTTTAAAAAATGTACTTGCTAAAATTGAACTAAAGACCAGTTTTCCGCAATCTAATGTATATATATTTAAATGTTTAAGTGCAGAAGAAGGATTTAAGGATGCCGTAAAATTGGCTATAAAAGAAGCGAAAAACCCAGGTGTTATTTATGTTGGGTCTGTTTTAGAATATGCAAAAACAGGTATTTATCAAATTTATACAGAAAACATTTTTATCAAGTTTTTTGATACTACAACAAATGAGTTTATTGTTAATTTTTTTAAAACTCATCACTTAGAAAATAAGCGTTCTTTAAATTTTGGAGAAAATGTTTTTTTTGTAGAATTAATAGAAAGTATTGGACGGGAAATATTCCCTTTTTGTGAGCATTTATTGACATTACCAGAAGTAGAATGTTGTCATCCAGAGTTGGTTACCAAACTGCAAGATCCTTTTAAGAATTTTAATGATGCTTCAGTTTCTCCGATAGATTTAGAAAAGGATTGGTGGTTACAAAGAACAAAAGTGCACGAAGCTTGGCAAGTAACAAAAGGTAAAGGTATTACTATTGCTGTTATTGATGATGGCTTAGAAATGAGCCATAAAGCATTTAGAAGTAAGATTGTTTTTCCTAGAGATATGTTAGACAAAAACGCACGTAAATTTCCTATTCATAGATATAATGAAGGACACGGAACAGCATGTGCAAGCGTTGCTTGTTCAGCAGATGAGGAGGCAATTGGTGTTGCGCCTGAGGCAAAAATAATGCCTATAAAAGTTACAGGAATGGGATCTGTTTTACAATCTGAAGCTTTTTATTGGGCGGTACAGCACAATGCTGATGTAATTTCTTGCAGTTGGGGACCGCCAGATGGAAATATTTTTTCCATTATTGATGACGATTTTGATTTTCCGCTTCCAGATCATACAAGATTAGCTTTTGAGTACGCTACAAAATATGGTAGAAACGGAAAAGGTTGTGCCATTGTTTTTGCCGCCGGAAATGGTAATGAACCCGTAAAATATGATGGGTACGCATCTTCTAAAAATGTAATTGCCGTAAGCGCTGTAAATTATAAAAATGAACTTGCAATTTATGCAGATTATGGAGAACCCACTTTTTGCTGTTTTCCTAGTGGAGATTTTACCCTGGATAAAGACAACAAACCAATTTTAACCAGTGGAATTTTGGTTGCCGATAGATTTGGAGAAAATGGCTATGCAACCACCAATTATTATTCTTTATTTAACGGAACTTCTGCTTCTTGCCCAGGAGTTGCTGGTATAATTGCGCTCATTTATAGTGTAAACCCAAACTTAAAAATAACAGAACTAAAAGAAATACTCATCAATTCTTGTGAAAAAATAGGGGCAAAAAACGAGTATAACTTATTTAGTTACAGCCATAATTTTGGCTACGGATTATTAAGAGCAGATTTTGCAATTAATAATACAATGAAATCTACTAACCAAAAAAACAACAGTATGTCTACTACAAAAAAACAAGCAGTATCGCTTCATGTCGGAATTAATGAAGTAAGTCAACAATATTACAAAGGTTATGTACCTCCCTTGTACGGTTGTGTAAATGATATGGAAAAAATGGGTGAATTGGCCAAAAAAATTGGCTATGAAACTAATTTTTTGAAAAACAGCGAGGCAACAAGAGAAGCTATTAAAGAGCAAATCATTCGTTTAGGAAATTCTGTGGAAGAAAACGGAATTTTATTAATTACTTATGCTGGTCATGGCGCGCCAATTCCTGATAAAAATAATGATGTGAATGACCTGGTTGATGGAAACGATGGAAATGATGAAGCTTGGGTAAGTTATGATGGTTTTTTATTGGATGATGAAATTCATGCAAGTTTGGCTCAAATCAAACATAAAATACGGGTAGTAGTAATTTCAGATTCTTGTCATAGTGAGTCTATGTCTCGTTTTTTTATGGTAGACTTAGAATCTATTAAAACCACGGTTTTTGAAAGAAGTATCAGTTCTTCTCAAGTGCTAGCCATTCTTGATAAAAATAACCAAACTACAAGAAGTATTAGGGAAAATATACCAGCTAAAGAAAGCTTAGAATATTCTGTTTATGTGATTGCTTTATCTGCTTGTGAAAAAGATGAAAAAGCAAAAGAGGTGGGAGGTCAAGGAGTTTTTACAAAAACATTTATCAATAATTACATAGGTAGTGATAACAAAAATTATCAATCTTTTATTGATTTGGTTAAAGCTAAAATTTCAGACTCCACACAAAAACCAAAACTAACAACTTCTCATCATTTTAATAAGAATTTTTTAGCACAGTCTCCATTATCCATAGAGAAAATAAATCTTCAAAGTACTACTAATAATCAATCAATAGAGACTAATTCTAGTGTTTCTGATAGTTCTTCAGAAACTACATTGGCTTTAGAAAATGAATTTTTAAATACAATTACAGAAGATTTATTTGTGAGTTCTGGTACTTTATTGGTAGAAACAACAGACGAATCTAATCTAATTATAGATCCAGAAAATTCTTTAAGAAGTTTAGAGGCTTCAACCACTTTAAAAATTAAAAAAGGTGTTGTAGACGCCAAAGAAATTAAAGGACACACAGAGTGGGATAAGGCGTATAATTTATTACTTAACAACAAAAGTATTACTTCTGTAGAGCCAGAATCGGTTTCAAATTTATATGTTTTAGACAATGAAGTTGAAGCCCAAAAAAGTAGAGATGTAGGCGAGTATTTAGACACCTATCCAAACCCAGAAAGATGCAATAACAGAACACCTTTTATTTGGCATTTAGATGAAGAACACAGTCAATTAAAATTGGCAAATGAACATGTGTTTCCGGAAATTAAAATGGAAAAAAGAAATGCCAATACTACAGATTTGGTAAAAATTGGTCAAATAGATACTGGTTTTTTAGAAGATCATCCTGCGTTGCCAGAAAATTTAGATCCTTTACATGCTAATTTTTGTAAGGGAAAAAAAGTTATGGGTGCAATAGATGGCGATGCTACATTAGCTGTGGCTGAACAGCACGGTCATGGAAATGCAACCCTTTCAATCTTAGCAGGAAATTGGGTAGATTTAAGCGAAACAGATTCTAATTATCGAGGTTTTTTTGGTGCAATTCCGTATGCTAAAGTATTACCAATTAAAATAAGTGAAACCGTGGCATTATTGTCTGGTAGAAATTTTGCATTGGCAGTAGATTATGCAATTGAACAAGGATGTGATGTAATTACCATGTCTATGGCGGGCTTGCCAAGTAAAACCATGGCAAAAGCTGTAAACAGGGCGTATGAAGCCGGTGTAGTTATTGTTTCTGCGGCAAGTAATAGTTTTTCTGAAAATTTTTTCAAGAAAAAGTTACCAAAGAAAACCTTGTATCCAGCAAGATATCACCGGGTAATTGCAGCAACAGGTGCTTGTTACAATCATAAACCTTATTTAAATCGTTTTCAAGACGGAAGTTGTGAAGGAACTGGACTAGAAACAAGAGGTGCCGGCGGCTTTTATATGCAAACTTGTTATGGACCAGAATATGTGTTAAGAACTTCTGTAGCTGCTTACACGCCAAATATTAGTTGGTTTAGTTTTGATGTTGAACATGAAGACGGTTCTAAAACCTACTACGTAAAAAATGGAGGTGGAACCTCTAGTGCAACTCCACAAGTAGCCGCAGCCGCAGCTATTTATATTCAAAAGTACAAACAAGAATTAGCACAATTTACAGGGAAGAATGCATGGAAAAAAGCAGAAATTGTAAGGCAAGCGTTGTTTCAATCTGCAGATGATTCAACAGTTTTTAATTATGTATACGGAAATGGTATTTTAAAAGCATATGATGCTTTACACGAAAAGTATGCACCTAAAAATTTAATTCATCAAATTAAAAAAGAAGAAAAAGCACCAGAAAAAAGACGTTTTTTAGGTGGAATCTTTCATGTGTTTTCTAATAGAAGTATCACAGCAGCTAAAGATGATTCTTTGAACGAGAAATTAGCAGATATGATGATTACTGAAATTTGTCAATTACTGCATAAAGATGAAAACTTATTCGATTATTTAGATACCTTAAATTTAGATGATGAAGATTTTTCATTGTTAGAGCATAAAAATCTAATACGAGATATTTTAAAATCGAGACATGCTTCAGATTTCTTAAAGCAAAATTTAAGAACATCTTTTTCTGAACAATCAGAAAATGTAGCAGTGAATCAAGATGATTTTAGTAATGTGCATTTTAAAGGAGTACGTGGAGGTGTTTCTATAAAAACCACCAATCTTTCCTATAAAATTACCAATAAGAAATCGTATAAGGAATATCAAGAAAACAATGCTTTTTGGGTAGATGAATTTGAGTTAACACCTAGCGAAACAAGAAGTTTAAGATCCGACTTGGTTTCTGAATTACAGGTTTCTTTAGAAGAGGATAAGGAAAATTTACTTTCTGTAATGTTGGTAGAAAAAGTTTTTGAAGATGGTTCTGTTTTTGAATGGAAACAAGCAGGAATGTTTGACAATGCTGGAAATAGAAGTATAGAAAATCATCCATCTTTAGATGCAAATACCTATTATTTTAAAACAGATGTTTTCAATTCTAATGAAAGAGGAATTTTGGATGTTTTAAAGCGAATTGGAATTAAAATTTTTAAATGGAAAAAAGAGAAAATTTCACCGAAGACAAGAATTTTAGACAAACTGGTTGCTAAACTAGGCGAAAATAAATATGAGATAAAAGTATTTGATTTAAAAGAAGAAAATAGCTTGGCAAAAGGATGGGTTTCTATTGATTTGTTAGATGCTGCAGCAATTTATGCGTCCATTCAAAAAGATAAAAAACCAGTGTTGGTCTGTATGCCTGGGTTGTTTAGTTCAGTAGAAAGTGGTTTTGATGATTTTTTAGAAGATGCTGCTGTAAAAACACAATTACTTAAAAAACATGGTCAGTACATTTTAGGTTGTAATATGCCAACCGTGGTACAAGGTATTGAAGCAAATGCCAAACATATTAGTGAGTTATTATCCGGAAAATTAAAACAGAAAGAATGTACCGTTTTGGCCCGAAGTAGAGGAGGTATTGTAGCTCGTTATTTGTTTGAGCAAGAATGGTTAGACAATAGGTCTAATAAACTTTTTGCAGATGCGCCTTTGGCATTGCGTAAATTGGTGTTTTTTGGTACGCCAAATCAGGGTACAATGATGGCTTCTAGTAAAAATTGGAAATCGTTATTAAACTATACTACAAATATTGCAAGAGTTGCATTGGGCACTATTGCACCTATTGTACCAAGGGCATTAACTATTTTAAAAGCAATGGCAATTGGGTTTACAGATTTACCAGGAATTGACGATTTAGAAGAAGAAAGCAACGTAATTTTAAAATTAAATAGTTTAGAATTAAATAGAGATAATTATTTTGTATTCACCTCTAATTATGAACCGAATCAGAAATTGCTAAAACGACTTTTTGATGAATATTTGGTAGACAGAGCTATTTTTAAACGTCAACCAAATGATACAGTAACACCTGTAGATGGCGCTATTTTTAGCAATGAAAATTTTGCTTCTGTGGTAGCGTTAAAAGAAGGGCAATATTATATTGCTTCTACTGCAGAACAAGTAACTCATTTTGGATATTTACATCCAAAGCATCCACAGATTATAGAAAAACTATTTAAAGAGATTTAGGTAGTTTACTCATTTTTCATTTTGATGAAATTAAGAATCTTAATGTGATTTCTCCTGTTACTCGAAAAAACAGCACTGAGCGTGTTTTAAGAAAAGACAAAACCGCAAGAGCGCGTCAATTCTAACAAGGAGAAGTCACATTATATAAGCAACCAAAAACTGAGCGTATTTGAAAAAAGGTATAACCCAACAACGTTTGTCAACAAGAATTTTTAATTCATTGGGTATTCCTTATTATTGATTTACCTATTCTTTTTTAAGTTGAGAAGAATCTCGTACTATTAAAGTTGCGTCTAGAATAATTTTATTTAAAGTTTGTTTTACAGCGCCTTTCTTTTTAGTGTAATTTAGAAACGTATTTGCAGCTATTTTACCAATTTCTTTACTATGTTGTTCAATACTAGAAAAGGTTGGTGTAACCATAGCACTAAAAGGTTCATTACCAAAACCTACCAAGGCAATTTCATTAGGTATGGTAATTCCTTCTTCGTTTAAAACTTGTAAGGCACCTAAGGCGGCATAATCACCAGCAACATAAACGGCATCGGGTCTATTTTTTAATGCTAAAAGTTGCTTCATTTTTGCTCTACCATCACTAATAGTTAAGCTGCTTTCTATTAAAAGTTCCTCTTCTAAAGGTAAATTATGTTTCTTTAGAGCATCAATATATCCTCTAATTCTGTTATTAAAAATACGTGTTCGTTTAAAACCACCAATATGAGCAATACGTTTACAACCTTGTTGTACAAGATGCTCAACAATCATCTGGCTACTTTCAAAATCATCAATTCCTATATAGTCAACATTCAAATCATTTTCACCTCTATCAAACATAATTAAAGGAATACCAGCTTTTTTTACTTTTTCGAAATAAGTTAAATCTACGGTTTCATTTGCCATAGATGCAATAATTCCATCTACTTGTGTAAATAATAAGGCATCTATACAAGCACACTCTTTTTTAAAAGACTCGTTAGATTGCGTTATTATTATATTGTATCCTTCTTTATTTAAAACTTCTTCTATATTTTGTATTACAGAAGAAAAAAAGTTGCTATTTGTTCTGGGTACAATAACACCAATTAGGTTACTTTTTCCGCTTCGTAAAGCACTTGCTAGATGATTTGGTTGATAATTTAAGTTTTTGGCAACCTGTCTTACTGCTTTTTTTGTTTTTTCACTAATACGAGAATCATCATGCAGAGCCTTAGAAACAGCTGCTGCAGAGATATTTAACACATTTGCAATATCTTTTATGGTAGTTTTCTTTTTAATATTCAATTTTTTTATATCTTTGCTTAAACGTTTAAGCAAAGATAGCTTCTTAAATGTCCAAATCAAAATAAATAGTAAAATATGAATTTTGATTTTATTTTGAGACATTGCTTAAACGTTTAACCAATTAACTATAATTATTAAATAAGAATAAAAATGGCAAAAGTAGTAACTTTCGGAGAGATCATGTTAAGATTGGCTCCACAAGGATTTTTAAGATTTTCACAAGCTAATAGTTTTGATGCTATTTATGGTGGAGGAGAATCTAACGTAGCAGTTTCATTAGCAAACTATGGTATAGATGTAGATTTTGTAACACGTTTACCAAAAAATGATATTGGAGAGTGTGCAATGATGGAAATGCGTAAAAGAGGTGTTGGTGTTGATAAAATAGTATATGGTGGAGATCGTTTAGGAATTTATTTCTTAGAAACAGGTGCTGTATCTAGAGGTTCTAAGGTGGTTTATGACCGTGCAAATTCTGCAATTGCAGAAATTGAATCTGGCATGATTGACTGGGATGCTGTTTTTGAAGGATGTGAATGGTTTCACTGGACAGGAATTATCCCTGCTATTTCTCAAGGAGCTGCTGATGTAACGTTAGAGGCTTTAAAAGCAGCAAGTGCAAAAGGAATTACTATTTCTACAGATTTAAACTACCGTGCAAAATTATGGAATTTCTGTGATGCTGCTCATAGAGAGTCTATAATGACAGAATTAACTTCTTACTGTGATGTTGTGTTAGGTAATGAAGAAGATGCAGAAATGCACTTTGGTATTAAGCCTGATGGTGCTGCGGTTCAAACTGCGGGTCATGATGTAAAGGCAGAAGCTTTCTTATCTGTTTGTCAGCAAATGATGGAGAAATTTCCAAGAGCTAAAAAAGTAATTACTACTTTAAGAGGTTCTATTTCTGCTTCTCATAATACTTGGGCTGGAGTTTTATATGATGGAAAACAAATGTTAGAAACGCGTCAATACCAAATTACAGATATTGTAGATAGAGTAGGTGGTGGAGATTCTTTTATGGGAGGTTTAATCTACGGATTATTAACATACCCAGATAACGACCAAAATGCATTAGACTTTGCAGTGGCTGCATCTTGTTTAAAACACACAATTAAAGGTGATGCAAATTTAGTTACAGTTGCTGAGGTTAACAAACTTATGGGTGGAGATGCATCTGGACGTGTTGCTAGATAAATTTATTTTTTAGTTTAACTGTTAAATCATGTATTTGGTTTAACAGTTAAATGCATACAGAGTTAAATAAAAATGAATTTTAAAATCTTTAATAAAATATGAAAAAATCTGTAGCCATAATGTGTGGCGGTGGTCCTGCTCCAGGAATTAATACAGTAATTAGTACCGTGGCTAAAACTTTTTTAAAAGACGGTTATGAAGTAATAGGTGTACATCATGGTTATCAAGGATTACTTTCAGACAATCCTGAGTTGGAATTTTTTGATTTTCATCGTGCAGATCGTATTTTTAGTCGTGGTGGTTCTAGTCTTATCATGAGTAGATTTAAACCAAAAGATAGCGATTTTAAAGCGGATTTTTTTAAAAAAAACAATGTTAAATTATTGGTTACTATTGGTGGAGATGATACAGCTTCTACAGCAAATAGACTCACTAAATATCTTGCAAGTCAAGACTTATCAGTAGCTCACATTCACGTTCCAAAAACAATAGATAACGATTTACCTTTACCAGATAGAAATCCTACATTTGGTTTTCATACAGCAAAAGATGAAGGTGTACGTATTGGAAATACGGTTTATGAAGATGCTAGAACCAGTGAAAATTGGTTTGTTATGTCTGCAATGGGGCGTTCTGCCGGTCATTTGGCATTTGGTATTGCATCGGCATGTCATTTTCAAATGGTTATTATTCCAGAAATGTTTAACAATACAACCATTACATTTAAGAAGTTAATTAATATGATTATTTCTTCTATCATAAAATGTAAAATTATGGGTGTAGAATACGGAGTAGCTTTAATTAGCGAAGGTGTTTTTCATTTTATGGAAGAAAAGGAAATTATAGACTCAGGTATTAATTTTACCTATGATGATCACGGACATCCAGAATTGGGTAATGTAAGTAAATCTCATATATTTAATTATTTACTGCAAGTTAAATTAAAAGAAATAGGACTAGAAATTAAGTCTAGACCCGTAGAACTTGGTTATGAATTAAGATGTTGTAACCCTATAGCATTCGATTTAACATTATGTACTTTGTTAGGTATTGGTGTTAAAAAATTATTCGATCAAGGTATAACCGGTTGTATTGTAAGTGCTAATTCTAATGGAGATATTAGTCCTTTATATTTAAAGGATTTTGAAGATGAAAATGGGAAAATTCCACCGAGATTAGTAGATATTAACTCAGACATGGCACAGTTGTTTATAGAAAATCTTTTCTTTCTAAAAGAGAAAGATTATGAAAATGCTAAAAAATATGTACCAGACCCAGAGGAGTATGATTTTAAAAAAATATTAAATTGGGTGTAATTGTTTAACAATGTAATGGTTGAATTGTGTAACTTTAATAGTCAAATGCAATTTAAGGTTACACAATTAAACAACCATCAAATTAACGATTAAATAATTAAAAAATAAAACAAAAAAATATGGCACAATTTTCAAGATTAGAAGTAGCGCAAGTAATGAAAGAAACAGGAATGGTTCCTTTGTTTTTTCATAGTGATATAGAAGTTAGTAAAAAAGTTTTAAAAGCATGTTATGATGGTGGAGCTCGATTAATGGAGTTTACTGCCAGAGGAGATTTTGCTCACGAAGTTTTTGGAGAATTAACAAAATATGCAGTTAAAGAATTACCAGGAATGGTAATGGGTGTAGGTTCTGTAACAGATGGTGCAGCAGCATCTTTGTACATGGCTTTAGGAGCAAACTTTATTGTAACTCCTGTTTTAAGAGAAGATATTGCAATTGCATGTAACCGTAAAAAAGTATTATGGTCTCCTGGTTGTGGTACTTTAACAGAAATTGCTAGAGCAGAAGAATTAGGCTGTGAAATAGTGAAATTATTTCCTGGTGATATTTATGGTCCTCAATTTGTAAAAGGAATTAAAGGTCCTCAACCTTGGACAAGCATTATGCCAACTGGTGGAGTGTCTCCAACAGAAGAAAACCTAAAAGGATGGTTTGATGCAGGTGTTACTTGTGTTGGTATGGGTTCTAAATTAATGGCTAAAAATGCTGATGGAAGTTTTGATTATGCTAAAATTGAAGCACAAACAAAAAATGCATTAGACATAATTAAGAGTTTAAGATAAAAACTTCTTAACCTAATAATAAAAATCCCAATTTAATAGATTGGGATTTTTTTTGTTTCTAAACGTAAAATCTTCTAAATTCGTTTCTTGCTGATATCTGTTCTTTTTCAGTTTGATAGTAACTACCAAGTATTTTAAAATGATAAATTTAGAATTAAACTGTACAGTAGAATATATTGATTCCTTTTTATCAACATCTGACGCAATAGCATTGTATAAGTATTTATTAACCTATCAGAAATTAACTACAAAGTTTAGCATGGAATTGAGTAACGGAGAACGTTTTCAAGAAAACTACGGTAAAATGATGTTTATTGATGATCATTTGTTTGCAGAAAACAAATTTCCTGTATCAATTTGGGGGCATAATCAAGTCTGGTCTGAGACCATGAAAGCTGTAAAAAAAACGTGTTGAAAGTTATACAAAACAACAGTTTCAAACGTGTGTTTGTATTTATTATCCAGATGGCAATACGGGCGTTGGTTATCATTCAGATGCAATGGCTTATGGCGATACTTCTACTATTCCCTCTTTAAGTTTGGGAGAAGAAAGAAAGTTCTGTTTACGAGAAAAGCAAACATTAAAAGTAGCAGAAGTACTTTTAAAAAATGGCAGTTTACTAATTATGGGGAAAGATTGTCAAGAAAAATATGAACATGCATTGCCTATAGATTCTAATTATAAAAAAGGTAGAATTAATATCACTTTTAGAAAATATGGTGTATAAAAGCAATTTAATTTGTTTCTAGAAGAAAAAAAATAGAACTTAGCTACGTACGTTTATACTATAAAGTATTAAATTGATGTGTATTTATGTAACAAAACAAGATGAATTGATTTAAATATTAAATACCATGAAAATAAAAAACTTAAAATTGATCTTAACAATTGGGATCTTTGTTTTTAGCTGCAATTCCTTTGCTCAAACCCAAAAAGATAGTATTCAAGAAAAGAAAGTAGATACGTTAGAAGTTACAAAAGATAAAAAGTGGCAATTCGGACTTGGTTTTGGGCTTAATTTTGTAGGAGGAACAAATATTAATATTTCTCCAAATTTAACCTATAATCTTAGTAATAAAATAGCTTTTGGTATGGGAATACAATATAATTACCTTGCTTTAAAAGATATTCAGAAAACAACAACGTATGGAGCAAACGCTATTTTTATGTACAAACCTTCTCAAAAAATAATTACTTTATTAGAATTTGCTCAATTAAGAGTGACTTCTAAATCAGAGATTGACAATAGCAAAAGAAAGTTTTGGGATTCTGCCTTGTTTATAGGAGCAGGTTATAATATTACAAATAAAATTACTTTAGGTGCTAAATACAATTTTTTATATGATAAAGACCAAAGTATTTATTCAAGTCCTATAATTCCGTTTGTTACTATTTCTTTTTAATTAAAAAGATTTTTAGTACAATCATTAATAAACAAATTATCCTAAAAAGTTAATCACTTCTTTATAGAAATCTTTTGGGTTTTCTGCATGTAACCAATGCCCAGCGTTTGCAATTTCTACAATTTTAGAATTTGGAAAATGAGCTTCAATAATTGCTTCTTCGTCTTGTGTAATATAATTTGATTTTTGTCCTTTTAAAAATAAAGTTTCATTTTCAAAATCCGTAAACGAAGGTAACGCTTCACCAATTTCTGGGTTGTTTTCTGTTAAAGACTCTAAGTTAAAACGGTAAGCCAAAAGTCCTTTTTCTTTCCAATACACATTTTTTAATAAAAACTGTCGTACTCCAAATTCGGGAATGAGGGCTGCTATTTTTTCCTCAACTAGTTTTCTTGAATTTTGTAGCGAAAAATCAACAGAATTTAAACCTGCTAAAATTGCATTATGATGAGGTTGATATTCTCTTGGAGAAATATCTACAATAATTAATTTCTTTACCAATTCTGGATACGTTACAGCAAATAACATGGCGGTTTTACCGCCCATAGAATGACCAATAATGTACACGTTTTCTAATTGATAATGAACCATATAGTTGTGTAAATCTTCTACTAAAACTTCGTAATTAAATTCATCAGCATGAAAACTTCTACCATGATTTCTTTGATCTATTAAATGAACCTCAAAGTTTTTTGCAAAATCATTTCCCAGTGTTTTCCAATTGTCAGACATTCCAAAATAACCGTGTAAAATTAATAAAGGTTTTCCTTCTCCTTTTATAGTTGAATGTAATAGTTGATTTGGCATTTAGATTGTTTGGTTTTTTGTCTGGTCTAGCGCAGTCGAGACCTAAAATTTACGATTCCAGAACTGCGATTCTACATTAATTAAAATACTATTTTTGATTGAAATAATGCTCTAGAATCCATTGATTACTTAAAATTGCAAAGGTAAATTGCCTACTATTTAAGACGATGCAAATACATGTTTACCACATTTTCTAACCCTAAGTATAAGCTTTCTGCAATTAAAGCATGACCAATAGAAACTTCTGCAAGATTAGGAATATTTTCTTTAAAGAATTTAACATTCTCTAAACTTAAATCATGACCAGCATTTATTCCTAAACCTAATTTATGCGCTAAAATAGCCGCTTCTGTGTAAGGTTTAATGGCAGCTTTATTTCCTAAATCAAATTGTGTTGCAAATTCTTCTGTATACAATTCTATTCTATCTGCTCCGGTTTTTGCAGCTGCTTCAATTAATTGTAAATCGGTATCAATAAAAATAGAAGTTCTAATACCGTTTTGTTGAAATTCTTTAATTACTTCTTGCAAAAAAGATTGATGCGTAATGGTATTCCAGCCCGCATTAGAGGTAATAGCATTCTCAGCATCTGGCACTAAAGTAACTTGAACAGGTTTTGTTTCTAACACCAAATCTATAAAAGATTGTATTGGGTTTCCTTCAATATTTAACTCTGTTTTTACAATCGATTTTAAATCCCTAGCGTCTTGGTAACGAATATGTCTTTCGTCTGGTCTTGGGTGAATGGTAATTCCTTCTGCCCCAAAGTTTTCAATATCATTGGCAACTTTTAGTAAATTTGGCACATTTCCACCACGAGAATTTCGTAAAGTAGCTATTTTATTAATATTTACACTTAACTTTGTCATTGTCTAAAATTAGTTTGCAAATATAAACCATTAAATCATTTTATCCTATATTCGTACTTGATGAACATGAACGATTACATATTAAAAGAAATTAAAGCTTTTCAATTAAAAGACACTGTAAAAAGTGCTCAAAAAGTTTTTAAAAATTACCCAATTACGCATTTTCCAGTGATAGAGAATGGTAGGTTATTGGGGTCTTTTGCAGAAAGTGATGTGCAAACTATAGAAAACAAAGAGCATGAGTTGGTTGCCTATGCACATTTAATGAATTCTTTTTTTGCCGATGAAAAAGCCACTGTTTTAGAATTGTTAAAAATTTTTGCAGATAATGATACTTCCATTATTCCTGTATTAAATAAGGATAAAATTTATATTGGTTATTATGATTTGTGTGATGTTTTAGATGTTTTTTCTACAAGTCCGTTTATGATTGAAGAAAGTGAAACATTAATTATAGAAAAATTAGAAAAAGATTATTCTATGGGTGAAGTAGCGCAAATTGTAGAAGCAAATGGTGCATCTTTATTAGGGTTATATATTTCAGAGAAACGAGAAGATTTTGTCCAAATTACCTTAAAAATAATTTCTAATGAAATGAACGAAATGATTCAAACCTTTAGAAGATATAATTATAAAATAATTTCTAATCATGAAAATGATATTTATTTAGAAGATTTAAAAAACAGATCAGATTATTTACAGAAATATTTAGAGATGTAATACTAAAAAACAAAATTTTCTCAAAAGACTAGATGTTGTTCTTCATTATTTCTTTGTGAATTTTGTTTATTTCTTTGCACCTTTGCGAATATTAAAAATATTGAAATATTTTAAAAGTGAAAAAAGTAGCAATTTACGGGCAATCTTACTCAATTTCGGCAGAAAAAGAAATTAAAATTTTATTAAAAGTTTTAGAAGAAAACAAAGTTGTTTGTTTTTTAGAAGAAGCGTTTTTTAATTTATTATTAGAAAACAATTTTTTAGAAAAAAAGTATCCAACTTTTTCACATTTTTCTGATTTAAACAATTCTTTTGACTTTCTTTTTACTGTTGGTGGCGATGGTACCATTTTAAGAGCAGTAACGTATATTAGAGATTTAAATATTCCTATTTTAGGAATTAATACAGGTAGGTTGGGGTTTTTAGCAACCATTAATAAAAATGCTATCAAAGAAAGTATTTCGCAAATATTTGAGAAAAAATATACCATTCAAGCACGTACACTTTTATCAATAAAAACATCTCCGGAAATAGAAGATTTTGATCAACTTAATTTTGCTTTAAATGAGGTAACAATAGCAAGAAAAAATACCACCGCAATGATTGGTGTAAGAACCAGTTTAAACAATGAATACCTTACCAATTATTGGGCAGATGGTTTAATAATTTCTACACCAACAGGCTCTACGGGATATTCTTTAAGTTGTAACGGACCGGTAATAACGCCAGATTCTAAAAACTTAATAATTACACCAATTGCACCACACAATCTAAATTCTAGACCCATGGTTATTTCTGATGAAACAAATATTCAATTAGAAGTAGATTCTAGAGAAAAAGATTTTTTAATTTCTTTAGATTCAAGAATTACATCCGTACCTAAGAATACAAAAGTATTTATAGAAAAAGCTCCATTTACAATTAAAAGTATTATTCTAGACAACCAATCTTTTTTACAAACCTTGCGTAGTAAATTATTATGGGGAGAAGATACTAGGAATGAAACCAATCTTTAATGTTTCTTTACAATAAATGACTAAAAAAGAAGTTATTCAAAAAAGAAGGAATATTAACTTTATAAAGCAAATTGAAATCCTTATATTTGCACGCTATTTTTAGGATGAGAAACCATATATTATTTATTGTATTTGCCAGCTTTTCAACATTTATTTTTGGACAGGTTTATGAGGTTGGAGTCTCTTTAGGGGGATCAAATTATGTTGGTGACATTGGAAGAACGAATTATATATATCCAAATAAACCAGCAGGAGCCTTGTTTTTTAAATATAATTACAACCCAAGAATTGCACTAAGAGCAACATATAGTCTTTTACCTTTAGAAGGAGATGATGCAAATGCAGATACTGATTTTAAAAGAAATAGAGGTTTAAATTTTACAAATACTATTCACGAAATGGCAGTAGGAATGGAGTTTAATTTTTATGATTATGATTTATCTTCTGATGATAAAACTTGGACACCTTATATTTTAATGGAGTTAGTAGCGTTTAATTACAAAAGTGTAATATCAGAACCAACACCAGGTGTGTATAAGTATAAAAATAAAACATCAACAGCAATACCCATAGGAATTGGTTATAAGTCTAAATTATATGGTACTTTAGCATTTGCTGTAGAAGCAAAATTTAGATTTGCATTAGAAGATGATTTAGATTATTCTAATTCTAGTATTCCTAGTTTAGATTTTGGCAACCCAGGCAATGATTGGTATATGTTTACAGGTGTTTCTTTAATTTACACCTTTGGTAGACCCGCTTGTTATTCAGACGGATTATAATAAATTATGGATAAAAAACTACAAATTAATTTACAAAGAGTGCCTAAACACGTTGCCGTAATAATGGATGGTAACGGCCGTTGGGCAAAAGGTAAAGGCATGAATAGGATTTTTGGACATAAAAATGCCCTTACTGCTGTGAGAGAATCTGTAAAAGCGGCTTCTGAAATTGGCATCTCTGCCATAACACTTTACGCTTTTTCTACTGAAAATTGGAACCGACCAAAATTAGAAGTAGATGCTCTAATGAGTTTGTTAGTAAATTCACTTAAAAAAGAATTACCCGGTTTTCAGAAAAATGGAGTAAAGGTAAACGCCATTGGCGCCATTGAAAACTTACCAAATAAAGCCCAAAGAGTATTGGCAGATGTTATTTCTGAAACTAGAAATAATACAAAAATCATTTTAACTTTTGCTTTAAGCTATGGTGCAAGAGAAGAAATTGTTAATACTATCAAAAACATATCTAAAAAAGTTGTTAATAAAGAACTTTTAATAGAAGAAATAAACGAAAACATTATAAATAACCATTTATATACGTTTAATTTGCCCGATGTTGACTTAATGATAAGAACTAGTGGAGAACAACGCATTAGTAATTTCTTATTATGGCAGATGGCGTATGCTGAATTATATTTTACAGATATACTTTGGCCAGATTTCAGGGAAGAGCATTTTTATGATGCAATAATAGAATATCAGAATAGAGAACGAAGATTTGGAAAAACAAGCGAACAAATTACAGAATAAATTTTTTATAAAATTATTTTCTGCTGTTATAGTATTTTTAGCACTAATTGTTAATTTTAGTGCAAATGCACAAACAAAAAAAGATAGCGTTTTTGTACTTAAAAAGGACACCGTTACTACCAAAAATAATTCTTTTGAAAAAGGAAAAGAATATCTTTTAGGAGGTATTTCTGTTACCGGTTTAAAAAAGTTTAGCGAAGAAACCGTAAGAGTATTTACAGGTTTAAGAACTGGGCAAACCATAAAACTACCAGGAGACAAGCTAACAAGTGCTATTAAAAAGTTGTACGAAAGTAAACAATTTAGCAATGTAGATGTTTACCTAGCAAAAGTAGATGGTGAATCTGTTTATTTACAGTTTGATGTACAAGAATTACCCCAATTAAACAATATTAATATTACAGGGATAAAAAAATCTAAAGTAAAAGAAATTCTAAAAGAAGCCGAATTAAAACAAGGCGCAATGGTTACAGACAACTTAATTGTAACTACTAAAAACTACATTGCAAAAAAATATACAGACAAAGGTTTCTTAAAAACTAAAGTAAATTTAGATGTAAAAAAAGATACTTCAGATATTAACATTGTAAACATGTCTGTTTTTATTGATAAAGGAAATAAAATAAAAATAAAAGACATACTTTTTACAGGCAACAAAGCACTCTCTGATAAAAAATTAAGAGGGGCTATGAAAAACACTAAAGAAAAATTTTTTGGTCGTTTTTGGAAAGGATCAAAATATATTGAAGAAAAATACGAAGAAGATTTAGAAAGTATTCTTGATAAATATAGTAGAATAGGATACAGAGATGCTAGAATTTTAAAAGAAAATATTTCTTGGAATACAGACAATACAATAAACGTACATATAGATTTAGAAGAAGGTAGACAATACCGTTTTGCAGAAATATTATTTGTAGGGAATAGCGAATATACAGATGAACAATTAAATAAAATTTTAAAAATTGATAAAGGAGATGTCTACAATGGCGCAGTTTTAAAAGAACGTGTAAAAGGAGATGGAAGTCCAACTTCTGAAGATTTATCTACCTTGTATCAAGATAACGGGTTCTTATTTTCTTCTGTAAATGCGGTAGAAACAAAAGTGCAAAACGATTCTATTACGGTTGAAATTAGAATTAGAGAAGATGAAAAAGCACGAATTAAAAAAGTAACTGTTTCTGGAAATGATAAAACAAATGATCATGTATTGTTTAGAGAGTTACGTGTAAAACCAGGAGATTTATTTAGCAGATCTGCCATCATAAGATCTATTAGAGAAATAGGTCAATTAGGTTTCTTTGATGCCAATGTTACTCCGGATGTTATACCAGATTATCAAAATAAAACTGCAGATATAGATTTTACTGTTGTAGAAAAAGGAGGAAGCCAAATAGAACTACAAGGTGGTTACGGTGGAGGTTCATTTATAGGTACTTTAGGATTGTCTTTTAACAACTTTTCAATCAAAAATATTTTTAATAAAGAAGCGTACAAACCATTACCAATGGGAGATGGTCAAACATTATCTTTACGTTTACAATCTAGTAGAACGTATAATACATATAGTTTTTCATTTACAGAACCTTGGTTAGGTGGTAAAAAACCAAAGTCGTTATCATTTTCTGTATATTCTTCTAATCAATATCAATTAGACTATACAACCTATGATGTAGATAGAAGTAAAAGTTTAGGAATTATTGGTGCTTCTATTGGTTTAGGAGAACGTTTAAAATGGCCAGATGATTTTTTCCAATTATCACAATCTATCAGTTACCAATTATTAAAATCTAATAATTATAGTTTTGGTTTATCAGGATTAAACCTAAATAACGGTAGTTTAAATAACCTTTCGTATAATATTTCATTGTCAAGAAACTCTGCAGGGCCAAGTTTAATTTTTCCAACCTATGGTTCTGAGTTTACAATAGGTGGTAAAGCAACATTTCCTTATTCTTTAGTGAATAATAAAAATTATTTAGACAACAGTATCTCAGATAATGATAAGTATAAATGGTTAGAATATTATAAGTTAAACTTTAAAGGAAAATGGTATACCTCTTTTACAGATAAACTTGTATTAATGTCTAATGCAGAATTTGGTTACTTAGGTTTTTACAACACAGATCTTGGTGCAACACCTGTAGAGCGTTATTTTGTTGGTGGAGACGGTATTGCAGCCTATCAATTAGATGGAAGAGAAACTGTTGGGTTAAGAGGATATGAAAATAGTGGGTTATCTTCTGCTTATGGAGGTACTATTTACAATAAATTTCAAATGGAATTACGTTATTCTATCACAGATTCACCATCAGCATCTATCTATACTTTAGGGTTTTTAGAAGCGGGTAATTCTTATGACAATTTTAATACATTTAATCCGTTTGAATTAAAACGTTCAGCTGGTTTAGGAGTTAGAATATTTATGCCTGCATTTGGTTTATTAGGTATTGATTTTGCTCATGGTTTTGATCCTTTACCAGGACAAACTGAAAAATCTGGTTGGCAAACACATTTTATTATTGGAAGACAATTCTAGGAAAATCGTACATTTGTAATGCTAAGATTTTTTTGGCACGGTTTTTTCTAAACACATACTATACAAATGAAAAAAATATTTTTTACCATCGTTCTTTTACTTAGTGTAACATTTTCTTGGTCGCAAAGAAATCAAATTATTGCTTATATAGATATGGAATACATTCTAGAAAATGTTCCAGAATATGTAGAGGCTCAAAATACGTTAGACGCCAAGGTTACTAAGTGGAAAAGTAAGTTAGATAAGGAAGCAAGACATATAGAAGTTTTAAAGTCTGATTTGGCAAATGAAAAAGTAATTCTTACTAAAGATTTAATCGAAGAAAAAGAAGAAGAAATTACTTTAAAACAAGAAGAATTAAGAAGATTAGAATCTTTATATTTTGGACCATCAGGAGATATGTTTATGGTTAGAAAGCAATTGGTAAAACCAATACAAGATCAAGTTTACAACGCTATACAAGCTATTTCGAAAAGAAAAAAATATGATTTTGTTTTTGATAAATCTAGTGATTTAGTCATGCTTTTTTCCAATAAAAAATACGATATTAGCGAGCTCGTTTTATCAACCATAAACAGAACACGTTTAATTGATGAAAAGAATGAAATAAGAAATGAAAAAAGGAATGCAAGAAAAGCAGTTCCATCTAAAGAACTTTCTGATAAGCAAGAAGAGTTGTTAAGAAAAAAAGAAGAAGCGGCAGCAAAAAGTTTAGCAGATAAAGAAGCTAAAAAGAAAATTTTAGAAGAAAAAAAGAAATCTCTTATAGAGAAAAGAGAAGCAAAAAGAACACTTTTGCGTGAGAAAAAAGAAGCTTTAAGAAAGAAAAAAGAAGCGGAAAAAAAAGAGAACAATAATAATTAAATTAAAACAAGAATGAAAAATTTTAAAACGTTACTATTAATTGCTGTATTTACTTTAGGAGTAGCTGGTGTTGCAAATGCACAAAAACTAGGTCATATAGACTTTGAAAAATTAGTAGCAGAAATGCCTCAAACAAAAACTTTAAAATCATCTATTGAAAAATTAGCTAAAACGTACCAAGATGAAATAGAAGGAATGGGTAAAAAGTTAGAAGCTAAAATGCAAAAATATACTGCTGAACAAAAATCACAAACTCAAGTTATTAACGAAACTAGAGCACAAGAAGTGCAACAAGATAGAGCAAGATATGAGCAAGCTAGACAAGGTGCTTATCAAGAAATGCAAACAAAGCAAGCAGAAGAGTTAGGACCAATTATTGAAAAAGCTCAAAAAGCAATTGAAGAAGTTGCAGCAACCAAAGGTCTTGATTATGTTTTAGACGCTTCTGTTGGTAAAGGATTGTTAGTAAAAAAAGGAGAAGATATCTATAGCGCTGTAAAAGCAAAATTAGGTTTCTAATAAAATTACTTTTTAATATTATAATATTCAAACCTACTTTTTTAAAGTAGGTTTTTTTATTTTTACAGTAATGAAGTTGAATAATTATCCTATTGGTATTTTTGATTCAGGAGTTGGTGGTACATCAATTTGGAAAGAAATAAAAACCTTGTTACCATTTGAAAATACTATGTATTTATCAGATAGTTTAAACGCACCTTATGGTGAAAAAAGCCAACAAGAGATCATTGATTTGTCCATTAAAAATACGCAGTTTTTATTAGAGCACAATTGTAAGCTAATTGTTGTAGCTTGCAATACTGCAACTACCAATGCTATTAAAACCTTAAGAAAAACGTTTACAGTTCCCTTTATAGGTATAGAACCTGCTATAAAACCGGCTGCTTTACAAACCAAAACAAATACTATTGGTATTTTAGCTACAAAAGGGACATTGAACAGTGAATTGTTCGAAAAAACTTCTAGTACGATCAATAAAAAAATTGTACGTAAAGAAATTATTGGAAAAGGGTTGGTAGAACTAATAGAAGGAGGGAAGTTATATTCTGATGAAATGACAGTCTTATTATCATCATATATAAATCCTTTGATAGCACAAAACGTAGATAGTTTAGTGTTGGGGTGTACTCATTACCCGTATTTAATTCCTCAAATACGGGAATTAGTAGGTACAAAAATAACAATCATAGATTCTGGTGCTGCTGTTGCCAGACAAACAAAAGCCATTTTAAAATTGAACAATATTTTAAATAGTACTACAAATAAAGGACGCCATCATTTTTATATCAATAAAGACAAAGGTGTTTTAAGTCAATTAATAGCATCTGATTCTGGATGTGTTACAATTACTGAAAAAGAGTTTTAAAATCCACCATACATAGAGTTAATGTTCGGACAGGCTGCACCTCTAGGTTCTCTAGTCCATAGATTTAGACCAATTGAAATTTGATGAAAACCAGTATTTGTAAGTACAACATCATTCATCTGATTTGTATAGGTATATGAAAACATTAAATTGTCAAAATTAACACCTATAATTGGAGAAATATATTGTGAGTTATCAATTGTATTTTGGTCAAAACTTCTTCTATAAGATAGGGCTGCCCAAATTTGTGTTTGAGAAATTGTTTTATATGCTTTAAGATTAAAGTCTGCTATTCTTTCTCCTGTTCCTTCTTTAAATTGTACCATTACAGAAGGTTCTAATTGAATGTAGTTCTCTTCACCATAGTAATAACCTGCAGAAAAAATAAAATTTCTTAAATCGAGAGGTTCATAACGCAAATTGTTTTTTGCTGATAAAAATAAGTTTTTTACGGTAAAGTATGAAGAAAAGCCACCTCTGTGATAGGCCGCACTAAAATCTGCGTTGTAGTAACTATTACTTTCTATTACTTGACTTACAGTAGGGTCTCCTGTAAAACTTCTTTGATCCGATTGATATTGTACAAAAGAAAAAGCCAAACCAAAAGAGAGTTGCTCAAAAATACTTCCATTACTCATGGGTAAATGATAAGAATACGCAGCTTGAATTCCTTTATGAGAGTGAAATCCATTACTATCATTAAAAATAACCAGTCCGTAGCCTGCGTTAGAATATTCATTAAATTTAGAATGAAAACTTAAAGTTTGTAAAGCTGGTGCATCTGGCACTCCTGCCCATTGTTGTCCTGCTGTAAACCGCAACTTGCTAGAATTACCAATACCTGCTGCAGAGGGATGCAATAAGTAGACATTATCAGATAAATAATCTTGATATATAGGTAAGGTTTCTTGGGCATTGTTTTTTAGTGAAAAAAAAACAAAACATACCAAAAAAACATGTAAATATGTACACTTCATTGTAGGGAGGTTGTTTTAAAGTTCTCAAATATATTGTTTTTCTTATAATAAACAGTTTTCAACACAAGATTTTAACACTGTAATTTTAATTTTTATGGAATAATTTGTCCTTTTCTATTTAATTGAGTACATAAGAACCTAGAATTGTTAGCTTAATGGCAAGAATTTTGAGAAGAAACTAGCTCTAAAACGGGTGCAGGTGAAATATAAGGAATTCCTAAACCTAAACCTCTTAAAACGAATAATACACCAATAAAAACAACAACAATTGGAATTGCTTTTTGTATCTTTTTTCTAAAGGTTCCTTTGGTAAAATTACCTAAATATACAACAGCTGTCATTAACGGAATTGTGCCCAAACCAAAAAGCATCATGTACAAACTACCATAAAAAGTACTTGTAGTTGCCAACGCCCCAAAAACGGCCATATACACTAACCCACAAGGTAAGAAACCGTTTAAAAAACCAATGGTAAAAAAGGTGTCATTTCTTTTCTTTTTTAATTCTTTACCCAATGCATTTTTTACTTTAAAAATTGCCTTGTTTATATTTTTAGAAAAATTTACTTTGGAGAAAAATTTAGGAAAAATGATTATTAAAATCATGCTTACGCCAACTATTATAGATAATTGTTGTTGAAAACCGAAGAAATAAAAACCTTTTCCTAAAAAGCCAAAAAGCAAGCCTATTAAACTATAAGTAAATATTCTACCGAGGTGATAACTTAAAATTTGGAATGCACCTTTAACTTTATTATTTCTATCTATTGGCAACATAAAGGCAATAGGACCGCACATACCAACACAATGGAAGCTTCCTAATAAACCAAATATTATTGCAGATAAAAACATTAATATTGTATTTCTTTTTTAACTAAGTACTCTTTATTGTTATATTTGAAAGCAATATTAATGTTCCAGCGACCATCTAGTAAACGTTTCTCAGGCACGAGCAAATATGTATTAGAAATTGAAATAGGTATTTCAAAATCTAATTGTTTATTAGATGGTCTATATAGGAACACTTTTCCTGTAATTTCTTCTGGAGAAAACTCTTTTGGAAATGCTATTTTTAATCCTTCTTTAGTTCTTTGTATTGTAACTTTCTCTTTTAGAACTATCGCATTTTTTTCTGCATTAATTTCATCTTGAAACCCTAATTCTTTTTGATAATATTTTTCTGTAACCAAATCATAACTATAGGTTTTATTAGTACTCATAGTAATAACAAAATATAAAATAAACCCCATAAATGCTACAATTGCAATAACAATTCCTGTTCCCCAATTAAATTTCATATCTTCTTATTTTATCATTTTATAAGAATTTCTATAAACAGTTTTTTAATAAATAGCTTGTTTATTTGCCCTTAATCTTAATGATGGTTTAATTATTTGCAATATCAATGTGTTAATGTAACAATGTGTTAATGTAACAATGTGTTAATGTAACAATGTATTAATGTAACAATTTATCAATGTATCAATGTATCAATGTAACAAATTAGTTTATTTATAACTTCGAGGTCCTAAAAAGTTGGTGGTGGTTGTTTCAATTAATTTATCACCACTAAAAACTCCTATTTCTAATTTATCTTTATCACCTTTTAATGCGGCTGCATTTAGTTCTATAAATAAAGTACCTTCTGCCAATCCTTGTTTTGGTACCGTAAAGTTATGATTGGAAACTAGTTTTATGGTTCCGCCTTTGTGAGATAAAATTTTATAACTTACATCAGTAATCTCCTTAGAGGTTTTATTTATTACTTTAAACGTATACACATTGCTAATCATATTATTTTCTTTGTGCTGATACAATTGACCTGGTAACCTTAAAATAGTAGCCTCAACATCATTTCTTAAGAACAACATTCCTATTAAAATTCCTACTAAAATGAATAAAACAGCCGAATACCCTTTAATTCTAGCATTTAATTTAAAAGGTTTCTTTTTCTCTATATTTTCTTCACTTTCATATCTGATGAGACCTTTTGGTAAGCCAACACTTTCCATAATATGATCACATTCATCTATACATGCCGTACAATTTACACATTCTAATTGTGTACCATTTCTAATGTCGATACCTGTAGGGCAAACAACAACACATTGTTTACAATCAATACAATCTCCTTTGCCTAAAGCTTCTCTATCTTCATTTTTCTTGAATTTTGATCTGCCTTCTGCTCTTTCACCTCGTTTATGATCGTACGCTACATTAATGGTTTTGTTGTCTAATAATACACCTTGTAGTCTACCATAAGGACACGCTATAATACATACTTGTTCTCTAAACCAAGCAAATATAAAATAGAAAACACAGGTAAAAATTGTTAAAGAAATAAGTGTACTAATATTATCAAACGGATTTCCGGTTATATAACTGATCAGTGTATCTCCACCAATTAAATAGGCTAAAAATACATTGGCAATAATAAAAGAAATCACAAAGAAAATAAACCATTTTAAAAGTCGTTTCTTAATTTTTTCTGCATTCCAAGCTTGTTTTTCTAATCGAATTTGTTTTCCTCTATCACCATCTATCCAGTACTCAATTTTTCTAAAAACCATTTCTAAAAAAATGGTTTGCGGGCAAATCCATCCACAGAAAATCCGACCAAAAACAACGGTAAACAATATGATAAAAACAACGCCTACAATCATTGATATTACTAACAAATGAAAGTCTTGCGGCCAAAAAGGGAAGCTGAAAATATTAAACTTACGCTCTAAGACATTAAATAGTAAAAACTGATTTCCATTAATTTTTATAAACGGTGCTGTGAGCAAAAAAGCGAGTAAAAAATAACTAACATACGTTCTGTATTTGTAGAATATTCCACTAGGCTTTTTAGGAAAAACCCACGCTCGCTTTCCGTCTTTATCTATTGTACCTATACTGTCTCTAAACTGTTCCTTTTCAGACGTTTTCATGAGTTTAATTGTTGAAAATTTAATTTATTTTCTAACGAAGTTATGATTTAGGTTCAATCTAAAAAAAACATACTACTTTTCTTCCCACTTATCTCCTTCCGGAGCCTTTGGGGTAGCTGGTGTAGTTCCTTGTAAAGAAATTACATAGCTAGCAACTTTTGCAATATCTACTGCTTTTAGAGTTTTGTTCCAGGCAATCATCCCTTTACCATCTCTACCACCATTAGAAATTGTAGTAAATACATTTTTGATTCCGCCACCTAGAATCCAGAATTCATCAGTTAAATTGGGTCCAATAGAACCACCTCCATCAGCCAAATGACAAGAAGCACAATTTAAACCAAAAACAGCTTTTCCTCTACCTAAATCTTTGGCATCTGTTAACAATGCAACACTTTCTGCTGTAATTAAATCTGGAGCTGTAGATTTGTATTTTTTTAATTCAGCTTTTGCTTCTGCAACGGCCTTGTCATATTCCATTATTTGACTATCTCCGTCTAAAACTTCAAATCTTACCAAATACACAATGGCAAATACTATTGATGCATAAAACATATACACCCACCAAGGTGGTAACGTATTGTCTAATTCTCTAATTCCGTCATAATTATGGTCTAAAACAATTTCTTGTTCGTCTTCTATATCTTTAGATTTTGTCCAAGATTTTAATAGTTTTTGAATCCATGCATTTGGTGCTTCAGGAACTACGCCATCTTTTTCATTTTGTAGTTCTGTTGCTTTACTAATGGCAATAACGTTTATTGTTTCTTTTAAAACAATTACCAATATAAAACCAATTAGCGTTAACCAAACTAAAGGATTTTCAAAAAAGTTAAATGGGTTTTCGTACACCATAAACGACTTTGCAAGCGCTAAAAACGTAACAATTACAAAAATTATATAAATTGAAGATTGAAAATATTTTTTCATTTTATGTCTCTTTTAATGATCTAAAGGTAAGTTGCTTACCGAATTTATGTATTCCTTTTTTGCTGTAAATACCCACAAGAATAAGACTACAAAAAAAGTAAAGAATATGATTAATGATATTAAAGGATAGATTTCTATGCCTAAAATACTCTCCATGTGACCTTTTATAAACTTTAACATGTTCTTAGTTTTTAGCGGTGTTTTGTTCGTCTTTTACTTTTATATCCGTACCTAAACGTTGTATGTAAGCAATAACTGCTACAATTTCTCTGTTTTTCATTTCTATAAAAGTTTCTCCGTTTTCCTCAGCGAATTTTTTATCAGCTTCATAATTTTTTGCAAAATCAGGATCTGCGTATAAATTTTGCTCAATTTTAGTTCCTTGGTCTAACATGTGTTGTTGCGCATTTGCAATTTCTTCATCTGAATACGGAACGCCTAAAGTAACCATCGCTTTCATCTTCGCTTCTGTGTCAGATTTATCAAGCTCGTTTCTTATCAACCATTTGTAAGATGGCATAATAGAACCTGGTGATGTACTTTGCGGATCATACATGTGATTTAAGTGCCAGCTATCATTATATTTCTGACCAATTCTATGTAAATCTGGTCCTGTACGTTTAGATCCCCATAAAAATGGATGATCGTACACAAATTCACCTGCTTTAGAGTATTCTCCATAACGTTCAACCTCACTTCTAAAAGGTCTTACCATTTGAGAATGACAACCCACACAACCTTCTCTAATGTAAATATCTCTACCTTCTAATTCTAAAGGTGTATACGGTTTTACACTACTAATAGTTGGTATGTTAGATTTTACTAATAATGTTGGTATAATTTGCACCATTCCTCCAATTAAGATGGCAATAGTTGCATAAATTGTCAATTTGATTGGTTTTCTTTCAATCCAAGTATGCCATCCTTCACCACTAGTTCTGTATTTAGGAACTTTTGTTAAAGCTGCAGCTTCTGCCAATTCATCTGTAACTTCGCTACCAGATTTTACTGTTTTAATAACATTATACAACATTACAAAAGCACCAATAATATACATACTACCTCCAATGGCACGCATCCAATACATTGGCATAATTTCGTGCACAGTTTCTAGGAAGTTACCATAAGTTAAAGATCCATCAGGATTAAATTGTTTCCACATAGAGGCTTGTACAAAACCTGCAACATACATTGGTAAAGCGTACATGATAATACCTAAAGTACCTATCCAGAAATGGAAGTTAGCCAACCCTACAGAATATAATTTTGTTTTAAACATTCTAGGAATTAACCAATATAACATCCCAAACGCTAAGAAACCATTCCAAGCCAATGCGCCAACGTGTACGTGTGCAATAATCCAATCGCTAAAGTGTGCAATTGCATTTACATTTTTTAAGGATAACATGGGTCCTTCAAAAGTTGCCATACCATAACCGGTAATTGCAACTACCATAAATTTTAAAACAGGATCTGTTCTTACTTTATCCCAAGCACCTCTTAACGTTAGTAAACCGTTAATCATACCACCCCAAGATGGAGCTAATAACATTATAGAGAATGCAACTCCTAAATTTTGAGCCCATTCTGGTAATGAAGTATATAAAAGGTGATGCGGTCCTGCCCAGATATAAATAAATATTAATGACCAAAAGTGAACAATAGATAATCTATAAGAATAAACGGGTCTGTTTGCTGCTTTCGGAACAAAATAATACATCAATCCTAAAAAAGGTGTTGTTAAGAAAAATGCCACGGCATTATGTCCGTACCACCATTGTACCAATGCATCTTGCACACCTGCGTACACAGAATATGATTTAAACATGGTAACAGGCAGCGCTAAACTATTAAAAATATGCAATACTGCAACAGTAACAAATGTTGCTAAATAGAACCAAATGGCTACATATAAATGACGTTGTCTTCTTTGTAAGATAGTCCAAATCATGTTTGCACCAAATGCCACCCAAACAATGGCAATAGCAATATCTATTGGCCACTCTAATTCGGCATATTCTTTAGAAGAAGAAAAACCTAACGGTAAGGTTATGGCTGCTGCAACAATAATTAATTGCCATCCCCAAAAATTAAACTTGCTTAAAAAATCGCTAGCCATTCTTGCTTTTAATAATCGCTGAAGCGAATAATAAATCCCCGCAAACATTGCGTTTCCTACAAAGGCAAAAATTACAGCATTGGTATGCAATGGTCTTAAACGACCAAAACTTAACCAAGGAATTCCTTCTGTATAATTTGGGAACAAAAACATAAAAGCGAGCATTAAACCCACCGAAAACCCAACAAGACCCCAGAGTAATGTTGCGTAGATGAAATTTTTTACGATCTTATTATCGTAATAAAATTGTTGCATTTCCATATTTACTTAAATTTATTTCTATTTAGTTAGTTTCTTTTTTTTCTTTGACCAATTCATCATCAAACAACATACGTACAGAAGGAGTGTACATATCATCATATTGTCCTCTCTTGGTAGAGACGATAAATGCTATAAAAAAAGCTATTGCTACAATAATACTTATAGAAAGTAGTAGGTATATTACGCTCATATCTTGCCTGATAATTGATTTTTCAAAAGTACTATTGGTCGTTTTCTTAAAATATGACAAATGTCATGATTTGTAAATATCTAAAAATTTTGTTAAATAGTCATTGAAAACAGTTGTGTTTTTGGCTTGTTTTTTAATAAATGTAAATCAAAAGCCATGCAAATGTTTCGTACATAGGGTCTCGCTTTTTCTGGAATTGCTAAAGAGTGTGATTGTACATCAATTTTAACCAATCCGTCTTGTTCCATTTCTTTTAACAATGCTAAATGTGTTTCTACATTTTTTATTTTCATCGCGTCCTTTTCCCACGAAGTGGAAAAATGACACATAATATTTAAAATATGTTTTCTGATAATTCTATCTTCTTCGGATAATAAATGTCCTCTAAAAATAGGAATTTCACCTGAATTTACAATCTTTTGATACTCTTTTACCGTTTTTACGTTTTGTGCAAATCCATACCAAGAATCAGAAATTGCAGACATTCCTAAACCAATCATTAATTGCGTTTTATTGGCGGTATACCCCATAAAATTTCTATGCAATGTTTTGTTGATGGTTGCTGTGTACAAACTATCTGACTTTAAGGCAAAATGATCCATGCCAATTTCTACATATCCTAATTCTGCAAAAAGCTCTTTACCTATTTCATAGAGTTCTCTTTTTTCATCATTCTTAGGTAAATCATCTTCATTAAAACCTCTTTGCCCAACACCTTTTACCCAAGGTACATGTGCATAACTGTAAAAGGATATTCTGTCTGGTTGTAATTCTTTTGTTTTGTTGATGCTGTAAATTACGTTTTCTTTGGTTTGATGTGGAAGGCCGAAAATTAAATCGTGACTTACAGATGTGTACCCAATTTCTCTAGACCATCTTGTTACTTGCTCTACAGCTTCAAATGGCTGAATTCTATGAATTGCTTTTTGAACTTTTTCATTATAGTCTTGTACACCAAAACTTACTCTTGTAAACCCCTCATTAAATAAGGTTTGTAATTGTTCTTTTGTAGTATTGTTAGGATGCCCTTCGAAACTAAATTCTGCTAAAGGATGTTTTTTTGCGATTTCAAAAATTCCGTCCATTAAGTATTTTAGGTTTTCCTTTGAGAAAAAAGTAGGCGTTCCGCCACCTAAATGTAATTCTTTTATTATTGGAGTTTCATCAACAAGAGCAACATATAATTTCCATTCTTTTAAAACGGTATCTATATATTCATCTTCTACCTCATGACGTTTTGTAATGTGTTTATGACAGGCGCAAAACGTACACAAACTCTCACAAAAAGGCAAATGAATGTAAATACTAATTCCTTCTGAAGAGTTACTTTCTTTAAATGATGTTTGAAAAGATTGAATCCAATCTTGTTTGTCAATTCCTTCTTTGTTCCAGTAAGGTACCGTTGGATAGCTTGTATATCTTGGTCCGGGAATGTTATATTTTTGTACTAGTGATGTTGTCATTTTAAATTTTTTAAGTAAGCTCTAAAGCAATTTCAATCATTTCTTTAAAGGTTTGTTCTCTTTCTTCTGCGGTGGTTCTTTCTTTGGTAACCAAACTATCTGATATGGTTAAAATAGACAAGGCATTTACATTGTGTTTTGCAGCAACAGTGTACAAGCCAGATGTTTCCATTTCTACACATAAAACGCCATATTCTGCCCATTTTTTATAGCTATCAAACTCATCTGCATAAAATTCATCAGAACTTAAAACGCCACCTGCTTTTACAGCAATATTTTTTTCTTTAGCAACTTCTATAGCTTTTTGAAATAATTTAAAACTGGCTGTTGGGGCATAATCTGCGCCATTAAAACGTATGGTATTTAATCCAGAATTTGTAGAAGCAGCCATTGCTAGCACAATATCTCTAATTTTTACATCTTTTTGATAAGACCCAGCAGAACCTACTCTAATTAAATTTTTAACGCCAAACTGAGTAATTAATTCTGTACAATAAATTAAGGTTGATGGAATTCCCATTCCGGTGCCTTGTACAGAAATTCTTTTCCCTTTATAGGTTCCGGTAAATCCTAACATGCCACGAACATCATTGTATTGAATACTATTTTTAAAGAAAGTATCTGCAATCCATTTTGCTCTCATAGGATCTCCAGGTAATAAAATAGTTTCTGCTATTTCTCCTTTTTTTGCTGCTATATGTACACTCATTCTACTACCTGTTTTACTCGTTTAACACTATCTGATTTTGACAAAGATAATCTTACAATACTATCTACCTTTGCAGTAAGATTATGAACTTCATGTGGCTTTAATGATACTAAATCTCCTGCATTTAATTGCGTTACTTCATTTGCCAAACCAAAATCTATACTACCTTGTATCACTTGAACAATTATTGCAAAAGGAGCTTGATGATCTTCCATTAGCTGACCCTTTTTAAACACAATTCTTATTTCTTTTGAAAATTCTGTATCCTGTAAAAGAGACAATGCTGGTTTGTCTGAATTGAATATAATATTTTCTAAAAACGATGCTACTTTCATAATTTTATTTGATTTTATTCCCCAATAAATTGGTGGAAATTGTTGTAAATACTACAATACTTATTGAACTTAAAGGCATTAAAATTGCTGCGATTACTGGCATTAATTGCCCCGTAATGGCAAAATACAATCCTATGATGTTGTAACATAAAGAGAGTATAAAACTATATTCTATAATTTTAATAGCTTTTTTAGAAGCCTGTATATAAGTCCCTATTTTATTAAATTTTGAAGCATCTAAAATGCCGTCACAGGCAGGAGAAAATACATTAATGTTTTCAGATAAAGCAATACCAACATCACTTTGCGCTAAGGCACCGGCATCATTTAAGCCATCACCAATCATGATTACTTTTTTGTTTTGTTTCTGAAGGTTTGCAACAACGTCTAATTTATTTTCTGGTTTTTGGTTGAATAATAATGTTGTTTCTTTGGGTAAATGTTCTTGTAAATAGCTTTTTTCTCCTTCATTATCACCAGAAACAACTGCCAAATCAAACTCTTTTTTTAAAGAATTAAACAATTCTTTGACACCTTTTCTGTATGAATTTTTAAAAGTAAATTTTCCTTTATAAGCATTGTTAAAACTAACATAAACAGAAGTGTCTAAAGCTGATGAATCAACATTATTTTTTACAAAAGAAGAAGAACCTAATGTAAGACTTGTGTCTTTATATTGTACTTGAATTCCTTTACCTACAATTTCTTTATAATCAGAAATGGTAAGTGTTTCAACTTCATTAAAAGTATTGTATAATGTTCTGCTTAACGGGTGGTTAGATGCTCTTAAAGAACTTTTTAAAATGCTTTTTTCTTGATTGTTTAATTGAATTCCATCATAAGAAATAGTATTTTCTTTATGGGTTGTTAACGTACCTGTTTTATCAAAAATGATAGTATCTATTGCAGCCAACTGCTCTATAACGGTTGCGTTTTTTAAGTAAAATTTTTCTTTACCAAAAATGCGCAACATATTTCCTAAAGTAAATGGTGCGGCCAATGCTATTGCACACGGACAGGCAATAATTAATACTGCAGTAAAAACGTTTAAGGCTTTGCTAGTATCAAAAAATAGCCAATAAGCAGTTGATAAAAAGGCAATGGATAAAACAACAATGGTAAAGTTTTTACTAATGTTGTCTGTGATGGTTTTAAAGTGTGAATTTTTGTCTTTTTGAAACACATCATTACTCCATAATTGTGTTAAGTAACTTTGAGAAACAGAGGCTAAAACTTCCATTTCTATAATTCCGGAAAGTTGTTTTCCGCCAGCAAAAAGTTTGTCTCCAGATTTTTTAGAAACAGGATCTGCTTCGCCAGTAACAAAACTATAGTCTATGTCTGCTTTTCCGGTGATGAGAATTCCGTCTACAGGAATTAATTCTTGGTTTCTGATGAGTAATCTGTCTCCTTTTTCAATATCATAAATTTGTACATTTTCTTCTTTTTGGTTTGCTAAAATACGTGTAACCGCAATAGGAAAATACGATTTATAATCGCGTTCAAAAGATAAGAAATTATAGGTTTTCTGTTGAAAAAATTTTCCTAATAATAGAAAAAATACCAAGCCTGTTAAACTATCAAAAAAGCCAGTTCCTAAATCGAAAATAATTTCAATTGAACTTCTAATAAATAGAACAGAGATACCCAGTGCAATAGGAACATCAATATTTAATATTTTAGAGCGTAAACCTTTAAATGCAGAAATAAAATAATCTTGTCCGGCATAAAAAACTACGGGCAATGAAAAGAAAAACATTAACCATCTAAAGATGTTTTTATATTTTTCTAACCAAAAACCATCAACTTCAAAATATTCTGGAAACGAGAGAAACATTATGTTTCCAAAAGCAAAACCAGCAATACCTAGTTTATACGTTAAACTTCTGTCTACATTTTTTTTACCAGCTTCATAATCTTCTAAGCTAATGTAAGGTTCATAACCAATAGAGCTTAATAATAATACAATTTCTTTTAAAGAAATTTCATTAGAATTATAGGTAACTCTTACTTTTTTCTTTGGAAAATCTACTTGAGAAGTAGTTATTTTTGAATTTAATTTATGTAAATTTTCTAACACCCAAATACAAGAACTGCAATGAATATGCGGAATGTATAAGGTTGCTATTTGTGTGTTTTCATCATTAAAGTCTAATAATTTTTCGGAAATAGAACTGTTATCCAAGAAATCATATTTTCCTTGAATTTCAGTTGGAATTGCTCCAGGGTTGTCTTGAAAATTGTAGTAACTTGTTAAATCATTTTCAGAAAAAATCTCGTATACAGTTTTACAACCATTACAACAGAAATGTTTGTCATCAAATTGTATGAAATGATCATCACAAGAATCTCCACAATGGTAACAATGTGTAGAATTCATATTCACTCTTTTGCCTTTTGCAAAAATCTAATAATTTTCCTTTATAAAACATGACATTTATCAGCTTTTTGGTTTATATTTGACTAGTAATTAATAGGCATTAATATGGGTAAATGTGAACAATGTATTGTTCGTCAATTTAATTCTTTAAAACATCTTTCTAAAGAAGAATTATTAAGAATTTCTGGCTGTAAAACTTCTAAGTCTGTAAAAAAAGGTGAAATTCTATTTGATGAAGGAGAACATTTAAATGGTGTTTTTTGCATTAAAGAAGGCGTTTGTAAAGTGTCTAAAATGAGTGAAAATGGTAGAAATCAGATTGTTAATATTGTTCAGAAAGGTAATATAATTGGCGAAAGAAGTTTGGTTTCTGATGAGGTCTCTAATTTACAAGCGGTTGCCTTAAATGATATGGAAGTTTGTTTTATTCCAAGAGATGAAATTATTAGAGATTTACAAAAAAACAATAATTTTACTATGAGTGTGTTAAAAGATATGGCAAACTCTTTAAAAATTGCAGATAATTTAATTGTAAATCTGGCTCAAAAAACAGTGAAACAACGTTTGGCAGAAACGCTGCTTCAACTTCAATCTAAATTCCAAAATAATGCACAAGGAGCAATAAATATTCAGCTTTCTCGTGAAGATATTGCTAACATTATTGGCACAGCAACGGAGTCTGCAATTCGTTTGTTATCAGAGTTTAAAAAGAGAGAAGTAATAGACTTTAAAGGTAAAAATATTATTATTCTTAGTTCCATAGAATTAGAGAAAATTGCACAAGGTTTTTAGTGTTTTTTAATAGAGAACTAATTTTAAACTTCCATTAGAAAATCAATATTTTTTATTGATAAAAACAAAGAATGAATGTTTTTTTCCTTTTGCAAACAAATTTATACAACGTACTTTTTACATTTTTTTAAACGCTTTAAGGCGTGTTAAAAACGTATGATAAAAAGAAAAAACACCATTTTAACCTAAGATTTTTTCATCTAAATTATTCTATATAATTTTAGAAAATGTATCTTTGAATCTTCAAATTTTTTCAATCAGATAATAACAGAGAATGAATATACAAGACGCACAATTACAGGTAGATGATTGGATAAAAAAACACGGAGTTCGTTATTTTAATGAGCTTACAAATATGGCGCAATTAACAGAAGAAGTTGGTGAAGTTGCAAGAATAATAGCAAGACGTTATGGAGAACAAAGTGAAAAAGAATCTGATAAAAATAAAGATTTAGGAGAAGAATTGGCAGATGTTGTTTTTGTTGTATTGTGTTTAGCAAACCAAACGGGCATTAATTTGCAAGACGCTTTCGAGAAAAAATTAGATATTAAAACAAAACGCGATCACGATCGTCATCAAAATAATCAAAAATTAAAATAAATGACATTTTTAGAAAAAATTAAAGAACCTTTGTTTTGGTCTAGTTTTATGAAAGTAACCATACCATTTTTTGTAATGGTTGTGTTAATTTCTTTAGTAATGAATAGTGCTAGCGATATTTTTTCGGGCAATTTTAGCAACGTGTCAGAAATAAACTTTGGCCAAGGTAAATGGGTAAGTTTCTTTGGAATTAAAATAGTAATTAGTGTTGTTTACGGATGCTATATTACTAATAAAAACATGAAATAAAAAGATCAATGAATATTTTATTACGTAAGTTAAAAGAGCAAAAAATAGCTCAAAAAATTACCATTTCTGGTTCTAAAAGTGAATCGAATAGATTGTTGATTCTTCAAAATTTATTTCCAGAAATTACTATTAAAAACGTATCAGATTCAGATGATTCTGTGCACATGCAACACGCACTTTCTACCAATAAAGAACTGGTAGATATTGGTCATGCAGGAACAGCAATGCGTTTTTTAACCTCTTATTTTGCAGTAAAAGAGGGTAGAGAAGTAGTGCTTACAGGTTCTGAAAGAATGCAGAACAGACCTATAGAAATTTTGGTGAATGCTTTAAAAGATTTGGGCGCAGACATAAGTTACGAAAACAAAGTTGGGTATCCGCCAATAAGAATTAAAGGCGCAAAAATTACCAAAGATAAAGTGCAAATAAATGGTAATGTAAGTAGCCAGTATATTTCTTCTATGCTATTAATTGCATCAAAATTAGAAAATGGCTTAGCAATAGAATTGCTGGGTAAAATTACTTCTGTTCCTTATATTAAAATGACCTTAAGTTTGTTACATCAAGTAGGAATTGAAAGTAGTTTTAAGGATAATTTTATAAAAGTAAAACCTCAGAAATCAATAGAAAAACAAACAGTAGTTGTAGAGTCTGATTGGTCTTCTGCAAGTTATTTTTATTCCATTGCAGCTTTGTCTGAAATAGGTTCAGAAATTACCTTATCAGCATATAAAAAAGAAAGTTTACAAGGAGATTCTTGCTTGGCAGAAATTTACCAACATTTTGGCGTTGCCACTATTTATGGTGAAAATTTTATCACCCTAAAAAAAGAAAAAAACACCCAAAAAGAAACCTTAGAATTAGATTTAAAAAATGCACCCGATATTGCACAAACTATTGCAGTAACGTGTTTTGCAGAAGGTATTGCTTGTAATTTATCTGGTTTGCACACGTTAAAAATTAAAGAAACAGATAGGTTGGTGGCTTTGCATGATGAATTAACAAATTTAGGGGCAACAATTTCTGTGACAGATATTAGTTTGCATTTAGAAATTTCATCAAAAATTAATGAAAATATTGCTATAAAAACCTATAATGATCATAGAATGGCAATGGCTTTTGCTCCGTTAGCATTTAAAGTTCCAATTAAAATTTTAAATGCAGAAGTAGTTACAAAATCATATCAAAAATTTTGGGAAGACATGCAACAAATTGGGTTTAAAATAGATAAACTATAAATAAACGGTCAAACACTTGACAACGCCTATTCCGATATCGTATCTTTGCGCTCGTTAATAAGCAAATAGACCTATGAAATTATCCCATTTTGAATTTGAATTACCAGAAGAGCTTTTAGCTTTATATCCTGCAGAACATAGAGACGAGTCTCGTTTAATGGTGTTAAACAGAAAAGAAGGCACCATAGAGCATAAACTTTTTAAAGATGTTATAAATTACTTTGATGAAGGTGATGTTATGATGTTAAATAATACCAAAGTTTTTCCTGCAAGAATGTTTGGTAACAAAGAAAAAACAGGCGCAAGAATAGAAGTTTTCTTATTAAGAGAATTAAATGCAGAAAACAGATTGTGGGATGTTTTAGTAGATCCGGCAAGAAAAATAAGAATTGGTAATAAATTGTTTTTTGGAGAGGATGACAGTTTAGTAGCAGAGGTTATAGACAACACAACCTCTAGAGGTAGAACATTACGTTTCTTATTTGATGGTTCTTATGAAGAGTTTAGAGCAAAATTATTAGAATTAGGTCAAACGCCGTTACCAAAAGCAATTAATAGAGAAGTAGAAGAGTCTGATGCAGAACGCTACCAAACAATTTACGCAAAGCATGAAGGCGCAGTTGCTGCACCAACCGCTGGTTTACACTTTTCTAAACATTTAATTAAACGTTTAGAAATTAAAGGAGTAGAATTTGCAGAAACCACTTTGCATGTTGGTTTGGGTACATTTAGCCCGGTAGAAGTAGAAGATTTATCGAAACATAAAATGGATTCTGAGCAAATTATTATTTCAGATGCAACCGCTGATAAAATTAACTTAGCAAAATTTGAAAAGAGAAGAGTTTGTGCTGTTGGTACAACAGTAATGAGAACTGTAGAGTCTTCAGTTTCATCTAAAGGAGAAATAAAAGGATATACAGGTTGGACAAATAAATTTATTTTTCCTCCCTATGAATTTAGTATTGCAAACGCAATGATTACTAATTTACATCAACCAAAATCTACTTTAATGATGCAAGCCGCAGCTTTTGCTGGTTATGATTTTTTAATGGAAGCATACAAAGAAGCTATCAAAGAAAAATATAGATTCTCTACTTACGGAGACGCTATGTTAATTATATAATTCTTTTAAGAATTTTAAAAAAATCAAACTGACAGTTATTTAATTGTCAGTTTTTTTTTATTTGGGCGTTACCTAAAAAGGTCGCGCTTTACAATACAATCTTTTGTTCGTACCTCACAAAAGGATTTCCATTTCAATCGCTAACGCAACCTACTTGCAAACAATAGTAATAAGCTAAAATTATATGCGTATTTTTGCAATTCTATTTTTAAAAACTAGAAATCTTGACAAAAAAGAAAGACATTAGAGCCTTAACCAAAGAACAATTACGTGATTTTTTTGTAGAAAATGGCGACAAATCCTTTAGAGGAAATCAAGTATATGAATGGCTTTGGAGCAAATCTTTGCACACTTTTGAAGACATGACAAACATTTCTAAAGAAACCAGAGAAATGTTAGAAGCTAACTTTGTAATTAATCATATCAAAGTAGATTCTATGCAAAAAAGTAAAGACGGCACCATTAAAAACGGAATTAAATTACACGATGGTTTGGTGGTAGAATCTGTTTTAATACCTACAGAAAAAAGAACAACAGCCTGTGTTTCTAGTCAAGTTGGTTGTAGTTTAGATTGCAAATTTTGCGCAACATCTCGTTTAAAGAGAATGCGTAATTTAAATCCAGATGAAATTTACGATCAAGTAGTAGTTATAGACAAACAAAGCAGGTTATACTATAATAGAAAATTAACAAATATTGTATTTATGGGCATGGGAGAACCTCTTATGAACTATAAAAATATGATGAAATCCATAGAGAAAATTACATCTCCTGAGGGTTTAGGAATGTCTTCAAAAAGAATAACCGTTTCTACTTCTGGTGTGCCAAAAATGATTAAAATGATGGCAGATGAAGAGGTTAAATTTAATTTAGCAGTTTCTTTACATTCCGCTATTGACGAGGTAAGAACTTCTATTATGCCTTTTAATACTAATTTTCCATTAAAAGATTTACAAGAATCTTTAGAATATTGGTACGAAAAAACAAGTAGAGCAATTACCTATGAATATATTGTTTGGAAAGGTATTAACGATAGAAAAGAAGACATAAAAGCATTGGTAGATTTTTGTAAAGCTGTGCCGTGTAAAGTTAATTTAATAGAATACAACCCAATTGATGATGGTGAGTTTCAGCAAGCAAGCTCATCGGCTATAAACAATTATATTTCTAATTTAGAAATGAATGATATTACTGTAAATGTAAGAAGAAGTAGGGGTAAAGATATTGATGCGGCTTGCGGGCAATTGGCCAATAAATCTTAATTTTTCTATTTAGAAAATAATATATAAAATAAAAAGCGCTCAAGAGATTTTAATATCTCTTGAGCGCTTTTTTAAATTTTAAGAAGTCAGTTTATCCTCTTCTTCTTTCTAATAAAACAAACATCATTAAAGATAACATAACTCTATCATCATCATCGCTATCTAATTCTCCTATTTTAGAAACTTCAAAGTTTTTACCAAAAAAGGATTTTAATTTTTTAAGCTCAACAACTGTTTTACCCTCGTTGTTTTTTACAAGGTAAATTGGGTTAAAAAGATATCCTGTAAAGAAACTTAAAACAGGGATTTCACCAAGTAAAGAGTCTAAAACTTTTACCCAAGGGTTTTTCTCGTTAATAACATATTGCTGTTTTTTATGCTGATTAATAATTTCATAATGAGCATTCCAAAGAGATCTCCATCCTTTTCTAGCAACTTTTCCAAACTCTTTATCCTTTTCATCAAAAAAAGAATAAGCAGTAGAAAAATCTAACCATTTATCTGCTTTAATTTTATAGTTTAATTTAGATTTTGTGTCGTTCTCGTAAATGCTAATATCTTCTTTCAATTTAAACATTTTCTGACGCACATAAGCAATTGGTTTACCGCTACTATCTTTTGCTGTAAAGTCGTTGGCCAACGTAGATATTTTAAATTCGAACGTAGCTGGGAAATGAATGTTTTGCATAGTAATTTTGTTTATAATTTTTAAAGACTAAAGGTAATCGAAATTTAAAATTAAGAACTTATTAAGTGAGTTTATATTAATAGAAAAAAACATTTAACTAATGAAGTTTATTAGAAGTTGTTTTATAAATGAGTATTTTATTTTTATCTCTTTTAAAATTTTATAAGAAGTATCTTATTCCAAATTTAAGAACGTTAATATCTCCCTAAGTGACTGTTTTTTCGAATGAATTTCGCTTAGAAATAGAACTAAAATAATTAATTAGTTAAATTGTATTCTATAATTATTGTTTTTTTGATTAAAACAGCGTTTTTATTATTAATCTATTATTTTTGCTTCGAAATTATTTTTCATAAAATGAAGCCAGTAGAACTTATTAAACTTCCCATTAAAAATGAGATGGAACTCTTTGAAGAAAAGTTCAAAGATTCTATGTTGTCTAAAGTTCCGCTTTTAAACAGAATTACCTATTATATTGTGCGTAGAAAAGGGAAACAAATGAGACCAATGTTTGTTTTTTTAGTGGCAAAAATGGTTTCTAATGGTGGTTTTGATGAGCGTACTTATAGAGGTGCTTCCGTGGTAGAATTAATTCATACCGCCACGTTGGTGCATGATGATGTTGTAGATGAAAGCAACAGGCGTAGAGGTTTTTTCTCTGTAAACGCTCTTTGGAAAAATAAAATAGCTGTCTTAGTAGGAGATTTTTTATTGTCTAAAGGATTATTATTATCCATAGATAATGAAGATTTTGATTTGCTAAAACTAATTTCTATTGCGGTTAGAGAAATGAGTGAGGGCGAATTACTTCAAATAGAAAAAGCAAGAAAATTAGATATTACAGAAGATATTTATTTTGATATAATTCGAAAAAAAACAGCTACTTTAATTGCAGCTTGTTGTGGTATTGGTGCAGCATCTGTAGGCGCAAATAATGAGACAATTCAGCAAATGCGAAAATTTGGAGAATACATTGGTATCGCTTTCCAGATTAAAGATGATTTGTTTGATTATACCGATGATAAAATAGGAAAACCAACAGGTATTGATATTAAAGAACAAAAAATGACCTTGCCTTTAATTCATACATTAAATAACTGTTCTAAAAAGGAAAAAGCTTGGTTAATTAATTCTGTTAAAAAACATAATAAAGACAAAAAGCGCGTAAAAGAAGTCATTGCTTTTGTTAAACATAATAACGGAATTGAATACACAACTCTTAAAATGAATGATTACAAAAACAAGGCTTTGGCTATTTTAGATAACTATCCAGAATCTGCTTATAAAAAATCATTATTAACAATGATAGAGTATGTTGTGCAGCGTAAAATATAGTTAAATATTAGCTTTTAAAGAAACTACAAAGTTTCTTCCAGGAGATACAATTCCTGAACTATAAGGTCTGTAACGTTTGTCTGTGATGTTTTCTAAGCCTGTAGAAATTAGTAAATTATCGGTAAATCTATAAGACGTTTTTAAATTTAACGTTAAATAGGAAGGAGAATATGGGTTTCCGTTTGCATCAATTGCATATATATAATCTTTGGCTATTTCGCTTTCTGGTAAATCTTCGTACGCAACAGAACCACTATAATCTGCATATAATTGCGCTTTTAATTTATGGGCGTTATAGGTTAGGCGCGTTGTGCCAAACCAAGGAGCCGCATGTCTAGAAGGGCTTATATCTCCGTTGTCTAATTCTTCCTCTCCTTTTTGATAACTTAAGGTTGATGAAAATCCTATTCCTTTGCCTAAATCTGCTTCAAAACCTGTTTGAAAACCATAAACATTGGCATTTGCTGCATTTTGTATGGCTTGTATATTACTAAGTTCACCGTCGTACATAATTTCAGATTCTCCATTTAAAGTGTAATCTCTTCTTACCATTGCATTTTTTAAATTGGTGTAAAAACATGTAACTTCAAGTTTTAAATAATCTCCAAAAGATTTTACAACAGAAATATCGGTATTATAAGCATATTCTGCTTTTAAATCTGGATTTGGTACTACAACAGATCCTGGTTCTGAATCAAAAATCTTACCAACATCATCTATATTTGGTGAGCGAAAAGCTGTTGAGAAATTTGTACTTAATAGCCAATCTTCTTTAGGTCTAAAAATTAAACCTAAACTACCCGTTAATGCGCCGTCATTAATGTTAGCTTCTGTAAAAGGTAAAGGATAAAATGTAGTATCAAAAGTGGCGTTTAAACTATAGAAATTATAGCGTAAACCAGATTGCAAAACCCATCTTTTAGAAAAATCATATTGATTAGAAGCATAAAACCCCATAGAAGACCAGTTAGAATTTGGATATCTACTAGGACCTTTTTCGGAAACATTTGTATCTATATCTGTATTATTACCTGTAGAAGTTACGTCGTTAAAAACATATTCTGCTCCGTAAAATAATTGACTTTTTTTACTAAGACTTTTAGAAAAATCTAAGTTTGAAGAATAAGCATCTACTCTTTCTGTTCTTGTTTCTCTAAGGGCATCATTAAAGTCTCTACTAATTCTACTTTCATCAAATTTTTGATAGGTTAATCTTAAAGTAACATCATCATAAAAAGAATTATTACCTTTTTTGTTGATTTCAAAATTATTCATCATCCACTTTTGTGGGCCATATTTCCATTCGCCATATCGAGGGTTTCCGTCTACTGTTCTTAAATGCCTGTCATATCTAGAGTAACTAGACGTTTCTGATAAGTGAAAACCATATTCAAAATTCCAATTTTCATTTGGCTTAAACCGTACTTTTTGCATGATGTTGGTTTGTGTGTAACCAGATGGTATTTGTATTTTAGGGTTTTTATTTGTAATTACAATATCTTGGTTGTTTTGTCTTTCAACATACACGGTTCTTAAATATTCATCTGGGCCGTTGCTTCCCATTTTTAAATCTCCGTAATCATTGTAACTTAAACTTGTTACAAAAGCCCATTGTTTATAACCTAAATTAAAATCTGCATGATATGTTTTTTCCTCATTTGCAGAAGAAAATCTTGTAAAAGCATTTCCTGTAATTAAGGTTTCTTCATTTAAAGATAAGTTTGTAGACAGTGTTTTAAAACTCATCACAGCGCCTATGGCGTCACTACCATAAATTACAGAACCAGGACCAAAAATTATTTCAGTGTCTTCTATTGCAAAAGGATCTAATGAGATTACATTCTGTATATTTCCTGCTCTAAAAATAGCGTTGTTCATTCTAACACCATCAATAGTGTATAATAATCTGTTGGTTGCAAAACCTCTAATTAACGGGCTTCCGCCACCTTGTTGACTTTTTTGAATAAATACTTTTCCGGAAACTGTAAGCAAATCTGCGGCAGTTTGTGTATTCATTAATTCCATTTCTTTTGGAGAAATTACACTTACTTTAGCAGCTAAATCAGAAGTTTTTTGTTTCCATTTTGTGGCAGAAATAACAATTTCATCTGTTCTTAAAATGGTTGGAATTAGTTTTATTAGAAAGCTGTTTTTCTTTAAAGTTTCATAACTTATAATTTGCGTTTTAAAACCTAGAAAGCGTATTGCCAATCTTTCTGAATTTTTAAAATCACTAATATCTACTTGTCCTTTTCCGTTTGTGGTAACATAGCTATTTGTTTGTTTATTATAGATGGTTACTTGGTCTAAAAACTCTTCAGTTTCATTGTTAATTACTGTTATAATTTGTGCACTTAAAGGTAAGCTAAGGAAAAAAAGGAATAAAATAAAAGTAATTTTTTTAATCATTTTAATTTTTTTGATGTTTATAAAGTCTTGATTTATTTATCAAAAATCATGCCTATTAAAAAAAGAACGTAAAATAATTTTAAGATTTTTTTAAGAATAATAATTCATCTACAAATTCTCTAGAATTAGACAATCTTGGTACTTTATGTTGTCCGCCTAATTTGTTTTTTTTCTTCAACCAACTATAAAACAATCCTTTTTCTACATTATGAATTTTAGGCAAACCTAAAGTCATGTTTTTGTAACGCTTAGCTTCATAATCAGAGTTTATAGATTTTAAAGCATTGTCTAATAATTCTGTAAAATAAGGCAAATTTTCAGGCGCTTTTTTAAACTCGACAATCCATTCATGACCACCACTTTTTTTATCTTGCATAAAAATAGGGCCAACAGTATAATCTGTAATTGTTGCATTTGTTTTATCGCAAGCTAGTTTTAAAGCATCTTCTACATTTTCTATATTTAGTTCTTCGCCAAAAACATTTATATAATGTTTTGTTCTTCCGGTAATTTTTATTCTATACGGATTTAAGGATGTAAACCGAACAGTATCGCCAATTAAGTAACGCCATAAACCACCATTGGTAGTAATTATTATTGCGTAATCTTTGTCAAGTTTTACTTCTGATAAAGGAATTGTTTTTGAGTTTTCTCCATCGTAATTTTTCATGTCTATAAACTCATAAAAAATGCCGTAATCTAACATCAATAATAATTCTTTTGAGTTATTTCTATCTTGAATGGCAAAAAAACCTTCAGACGCATTGTAGGTTTCGTAATATTTAAAATTAGGATTTGGAATTAGTTTTTTATATTGTTCTCTGTACGGATTAAAGTTTACGCCGCCATGAAAGTAAACTTCTAAATTAGGCCAAACTTCTAAAATATTATCTTTTCCGGTTTTTTCTAAAACTCTATTTAACAGTACAAGCATCCAACTAGGAACGCCTACTAAACTGGTAATATTTTCATTGATAGTTTCATCAATAATAGCTTCCATTTTTGTTTCCCATTCTGCCATTAATGCAACTTCCATACTTGGCGCAGAACTAAAATCTGCCCAAAAAGGTAAGTTTTCTGTTATAATTGCAGACAAATCTCCAAAGTAAGAATCATTGTCTTTGTATACTTCAGAACTACCGCCTAAACGCAAACCTTTACCTGTAAATAGTTGGGTTTTAGGATTGTTGTTAATGTATAAACACAACATGTCTTTACCAGCTTTCATGTGGCAATATTCTAACGCTTCATCGGTTACAGGAATGTATTTACTTTTGGCATTGGTTGTTCCGCTAGATTTTGCAAACCATTTAATATGCGTTGGCCAAAATAAGTTTTGTTCTCCTTTTCGGCATCGTTCTATAAGGGGTTCAAAAGTTTCGTATTTTTGAATGGGGACTTTTTTTGTGAAGTCAGAATAGTTTTTTATGGATGAAAAAGATTGTTCTTTTCCAAATTTGGTATTTTTTGCAGTATGTAATAATCTCAATAATAGCTCTTCTTGTACATCTTTCGGATATTTTAAAAATAACTCTATTTGATGTTTTCGTTTCTTTAAAAACCAAGAAATTATTGAATTGATAATTTGAAACGCCATAGAAATTCGTAAGTTTGTTTAGTTCGATTTTTAAGATAATTCTATTAAAAATCGTTTGTTAAAAATACTAAAATCTTTTATATGAAGTATCAAGGAGTTTTAAAAAAAATGATGACAGAAAATGCTGATCAAATTCAGTATTATTTAGATATGAAAACTGATTTTATAAACATGAATCAGTTGTTAAACAAAGAATTAACAATCTCTTTTGTTACTTATGAATGTTTAAATTGTCATTTAGAAAAGAAAATTTACAGACAAGGTTTTTGTCAAAAGTGCTTTTTTGAAATTCCGAATGCCGCAGATTGGATTATGAAACCAGAATTAAGTAAGGCACATTTAAATATTGAAGATAGAGATTTGGCTTATGAGCAAGCCGTGCAATTAAAACCACATATTGTGTATTTGGCAAATTCTAGTAATGTAAAAGTAGGTGTTACTAGAAAAACACAAGTGCCAACACGTTGGATAGATCAAGGAGCACATGAAGCCATAGAAATAGTTGAGGTTCCTAATCGTTATTTAGCTGGTATTACAGAGGTTGCTTTAAAAGAATATGTGGCAGATAAAACCAATTGGCGAAAAATGCTAAAGAATGATATTGAAGATGAAAACTTGGTGGAATGGCGCGATAAATTAAAACAATATATTCCCGAAGAAGCAATGCCGTATTTTATTGAGGACAATTCTGAAACCAATTTAAATTTTCCGGTTGTAAAATATCCGGTAAAACCTAAAAGTTTAAACTTGATAAAAACACCTAGTTATACAGGGAAATTAGCGGGAATAAAAGGACAGTATTTAATTTTTGAAGATGAAATTGTTTTTAATGTAAGGTCTTATGAAGGTTTGGTGGTTTCAATTGAGATTTAATTACACTTCAACAAGCTCAGTGTGACATTTTGAGTTTAAATTGTTTATAGGTTTTACCTTGATAATTTGATAGTTTAAATTTACATTTTTTTTACAATCATTCCAAAGAACATTTTACCTAACGGATGTCAGTCTGAGCCTGTCGAAGACCGTTTTGCTTGCACTTCGATAAGCTCAGTGTGACATTTTGAGATTAAATTGTTTTAAGTTTTACCCTGATAACTTGGTAGTTTAAATTCACATTTTTTTGACAATTCATCCAAAGAACAATTTACTTAACGGATGTCAGTCTGAGCTTGTCAAAGACCGTTTTGCTTGCACTTCGACAAGCTCAGTGTGACATTTTGAGTTTGAATTGTTTTAGGATTTACTTGATAATTTGGTAGTTTAAATTCACATTTTTAGACAATTCATCCAAAGAACAATTTACTTAACAGATGTCAGTCTGAGCTTGTCGAAGACCCTTTTACTCGCACTTCAACAAGCTCAGTGTGACATTTTGAGTTTGAATTGTTTATAGGTTTTACCTTGATAATTTTAAAGTTTTAAATTCACATTTTTTTGACAATCTATCCAAAGAACATTTTACCTAACGGATGTCAGTCTGAGCTTGTCGAAGACCGTTTTACTTACACTTCGACAAGCTCAGTGTGACAATTGGAAGTTGAATTGTTTTAAGTTTTACCTTGATAATTTGGTAGTTTAAATTCACATTTTTACAATCATTCCAAAGAACAGTTTACCTAACGAATGTCAGTCTGAGCCTGTCGAAGACCATATTGCTTGCACTTCGACAAGCTCAGTGTGACATTTTGAGTTTGAATTGTTTATAGGTTTTACCTTGATGATTTGGTAGTTTAAATTCACATTTTTTTTAAATCATTCCAAAAAACAATTTACCTAACGGATGTCAGTCTGAGCCTGTCGAAGACCCTTTTACTTGCTCTTCGATAAGCTCAGTGTGACATTTTGAGTTTGAATTGTTTATAGGTTTTACCTTGATAATTTTGTAGTTTAAATTCACATTTTTACAATCATTCCAAAGTACATTTTACCTAACGGATGTCAGTCAGAGCCTGGGGAAGACCCTTTTACTGGCACTTCGACAAGCTCAGTGTGACATTAGGAGTTTGAATTGTTTTAGGTTTTACTTGATAATTTGGTAGTTTAAATTCACATTTTATAGACAATCATTCCAAAGAACATTATACCTAACGGATGTCAGTCTGAGCTTGTCGAAGACCATTTTGCTCGCACTTCGATAAGCTCAGTGTGACAATTGGAAGTTGAATTGTTTTAAGTTTTACCTTGATAATTTGGTAGTTTAAATTCACGTTTTTTTTACAATCATTGCAAAGAACAATTTACTTAACAGATGTCAGTCTGAGTCTGTTGAAGACCCTTTTGATTGCACTTCGACAAGCTCAGTGTGACATTTTGGAGTTTGAATTGGTTTTAGGTTTTACTTGATAATTTTAAAGTTTTAAATTCACATTTTTACAATCATTCCAAAGTACATTTTACCTAACGGATGTCAGTCTGAGCCTGTCGAAGACCGTTTTACTGGCACTTCGACAAGCTCAGTGTGACAGTTGGATTTTGAATTGTTTTAAGTTTTATCTTGATGATTTGGTAGTTTAAATTCACATTTTTTTTAAATCATTCCAAAAAACAATTTACCTAACGGATGTCAGTCTGAGCCTGTCGAAGACCCTTTTACTTGCTCTTCGATAAGCTCAGTGTGACATTTTGAGTTTGAATTGTTTATAGGTTTTACCTTGATAATTTTGTAGTTTAAATTCACATTTTTACAATCATTCCAAAGTACATTTTACCTAACGGATGTCAGTCAGAGCCTGGGGAAGACCCTTTTACTGGCACTTCGACAAGCTCAGTGTGACATTAGGAGTTTGAATTGTTTTAGGTTTTACTTGATAATTTGGTAGTTTAAATTCACATTTTATAGACAATCATTCCAAAGAACATTATACCTAACGGATGTCAGTCTGAGCTTGTCGAAGACCATTTTGCTCGCACTTCGATAAGCTCAGTGTGACATTTTGGAGTTTGAATTGGTTTTAGGTTTTACTTGATAATTTTATCGTTTTAAATTCACATTTTTTTAATCATTCCAAAGTACATTTTACCTAACGGATGTCAGTCAGAGCTTGTCGAAGACCGTTTTACTGGCACTTCGACAAGCTCAGTGTGACAGTTGGAGATTGAATTGTTTTAAGTTTTACCTTGATAATTTTATCATTTTAAATTCACATTTTTTGACAATTCATCCAAAGAACAATTTACTTAACGGATGTAAGTCTGAGCTTGTCGAAGACCCTTTTACTTACACTTCAACAAACTCAGTATGAACTGTAGATTTTGAATTGTGTTATACTTCTTTTTTAGCTTGAATTAATTGCTCTAAAACACGCTCAACGCCAAAATTATCATTACTTTCTGTAGCAAATTTTGCAATTTTAGTAATGTCTTTATGTGCGTTTTTCATAGAAAAACTAAAGGCGGCTTCTTGCATCATTTCTATATCATTATGGTAATCGCCAAAAACCATGGTTTCTTCTTTGGTAACATTTAAAATTCGTTGTACTTCTCTTAAAGCGTTTCCTTTATTTGCTTTTTCATCAGAAATGTCTAACCAGTTTTTTCCAGAAATTTTGATTAGCATTTCACTTTCTAAATGGTTTATTTTCGGATAAATATACTCTTCAGAAGAAGTAAAGTGATACACGGCAATTTTTAAAAATTCTTTAGAAGCTGCAATTTTAGTTAAATCATCTACAATTTGATAATTGTGATAATACTCTTGAAAGAGGTTTATAAATTCTGTATTATTAGATTCTATATAAGCGCCATCATTAGCACATAAAACTATATGAGTATCTTTTATGGTTCTTAAAATAGGAATTATTTTTAATGTTTTTTCTACAGAAATGGCATTTAAAAGGAGTAAATCATTGCCTTTTTTTGCAATTCCTCCGTTTTCGGCAATTACAAAAATTTCATCTTTAATAGGTGCTAATTTGTGAGTAATGCTAAAATATTGTCTTCCGCTTGCGGCACAAAAATGTATGTTTTGTTTTTTTAATTGTTGAAATAATGTAAAGAATGAGTCACTAACTTTACCATTTGAGTTTAGTAATGTGCCATCCATATCAGAAACTACTAATTTAACTTTAGATAGATTCATAAGCTTTTAAAAATGATTTTTTGAGCGTGATTTATAAGATGTTTTTTGTAGAATTTCTTTCAACCAAATCTGTTTTAATAACAACGGTTTCATGTTTTTTCTTAACTTTAGATTTGTCTTCTAATCTGTTGATAAGCATTTCAGCTGCTGTTGCTCCCATTATTTCACCATGTTGGCTAACAGTAGTCATTCTAGGACTAGAGTGTCTTGCTAAAATTCCGTTAGAAAAAGAAATTACAGAAAAGTTTTCTGGTATTTTATGACCTAATTTTATAGCTACTTTCATTGCGGCAATTGCAGAAGATTCATCTGTTGCAATAACGCTATCTATGTTGTTGTTTTTTAGAATAGGTTCTAGCAGTTTTTCATAGTTTTTATAATTATCTTCTAAATTGATAATTAAGTTTTTTTCAACCTTTATACCATGATCTTCCAAACCTTTTAAATACCCTAAATTTCTTCGTTTTCCTATTTCTAAATTGCTAATAGTAGAGATAAAAGCAATGTTTTTTAACCCAGTTTTTACTAAATAGCTTACAGTACTTCTTGCACTGTCAAAGTTATCTGTTACAACTTTATCACATTTTACATTTTCTGCAACTCTATCAAACATAACAATAGGAGTTCCGTTTTCTAAAACTTCTTCGAAATGTGCAAATTTATTCATAGACACAGTTTCTTCTGCCAGCGATAATATAAAACCATCAATACTTCCATTAGAAAGCATTTCTATAGTTTCTACTTCTTTTTTAAAAGATTCATTAGAAATACAAGATATAATTTTATACCCTCTATCATTGGCTACTTTTTCTATTCCATTAAAAACTTGCGCAAAGAAATAGTTTAACATACTAGGAATAATAATTCCTATAGTTTTGGTCTGTCTGTTTTTTAAACTTAACGCATTAAAATTGGGTTTGTAGTTTTTCTCTTTTGCGTATTTCTGAATTTTTTCTTTTGTGCTTACGCTAATTTCATAGCTGTCATTCAGGGCTTTAGATACAGTAGAAATAGAAACATCAAACTCTTTAGCAATGTCTTTTATGGTAAGTCTCTTCATCTTTAAATTAAAAAATTAACCTCTAAAATACAACATTTCAACAAATATAAAGGGTAAAATTAATTATTTTACAATTTGATAAGAGTCTGTTTTTTTTGGAGCTCAATAATCAAGAATGTAAATACAATAGAATACTCTAAAATAACAAACCATAAGTTTTCTTTCCATGGATTGTTGGCATAGGCTTGATAACTGAAAATGATGACCATAGACCAAATTATAGGGAAACGATATTTTGTAAAAATGGATAAAATTAAAGGTGTTGCCAAATACCAAGGATGTACTGTTGTGGCTGTAAAATAATAAAAACACAACCCAAATAACAACGCTGTTATTAATTGAATCATGGTTTTGTTTTTTCTATATAAAGTAATGTAGATTAGAAATAATATTGTTAAAATGGGTGTTATAATACCAATGATTGCAATTTGATTATAGCCAGTAAAAAAATAGCCTATTGCTCTAAAAATATAATAAAAACTGGCATTAAATTCAAAATTTCTGAACCATAAACCTACAGAGTTTGCGTAATTGTTTATAAATTCTGATGAATAAAAAGGTAGAAATAAAATGAGTATTGTTGCTAAAGTGATAGCGTAAAAAGCAATTAATTTATAGAACTCCGTTGTTTTAAAAATGGTTGACATTTTTATACCTTTAGGTACAAACCATTGCAAAAATAGTGGTAAAAATAACAAGGGAATTAACTTTACAGAAACTGCACAGGCTACTAATATTGCAGCAAAAATCCATTTTTGTTGATGCAGTTTGTAAAAACTCCAAATCATAAAAAATAACATTACAGGTTCAAAGTGTAAATTGCCGGTCATTTCAATAATGATAAATGGGTTTAAAGCATACCAAAAAATATTTTTTGCAGGTAAATTTAATCGCTCTAACAATTTTTTTACGAAGTAAAGAATACCAATATCTGCAAGTATAATAATCAATCTTAAAACTACAACAGCGCCAAAAATACTTTTGTTTGCAAATAGTGCTGCAATTAAAAAACACAATTGATTTATAGGAGGGTAATTAGTATAATGACTGCCATTCATTTCTCCCATTCCGGTATACAATTCTTGCGCTTCTGCTATGGGATAATTTCTTTGTTGAATAAAGGTTTCTGGCAAAGATAAATACGGGTTTAATCCTTCTAGAATCATTCTTCCATCCCAAATAAATCTATAAAAGTCTTGAGATAAATTGGGTATTGCAAAGAGGAAAATCAACCTAAAAAGAACAACGATTCCTATTAATGTTGATGTGTGAATGGTTTTACTTTTTAGAAGTAAATAAAAACATCCAAAGAGTGTAAACCATAAAATAAGTAGCTTATTAAACTCAGTTCTTTCTAAAAAATATGCAAAAACAAAATAGCATACGATACTAATCAGCAGCCATAAAAAATCTTTATTTTTTGCTAAAAAAGACATTAAGCTTTAGAAAAAATAGATTTAAAAAACACGTAGCTAAAACCTATAAAAAGCATTAAATGGAAAGGAAATAATCCAAAATCACCACCTTGATTACCAACAATAAAAGCGCTGTACATGCCAAAAATAAAATAAATAGCTAATAAACCTTCTAGTACAACATGCACAGAGGGTTTCTTTTTAATATATTTATTTTTTTTCCAACCGTCTTTTATAGTGATAATATTAAATTTAGGCGTTCTTACAAATTCGCTTTTTTTACCAAAATGACCTTCTAAAACGGCAATTGTATTGTGTAAAGAAAAGCCCATGGCAATAGAAAAAAAAGTAAAAAATAAACCAATGTATTTTAAGAATTTTATAAAACCACCGCCGTAAACATTTTTAAACATGTACCAGTAACATATAAAAAAGATAAGAGAACTGGCCACAAAGAAACTCATCATATAAAAATAATTTTTTAGATGTGCGTATTCATTTTTGATGTACAACATGGGTACACTTAAAACTGCCACTAAAAAAATACAGGTAAACATAGAGCTATTTAGCAAATGCAACACACTGTGTATTTTTGTTCTAAAAGAAACGTTTTTACTGGTAATTACACGTCTCATCATTTTCTGAAAATTCTCAGCGCCACCTTTGTTCCATCTAAATTGTTGAGATCTTGCAGCACTAATTATTACAGGCAATTCCGCCGGAGTTTCTACGTGAAGTAAGTATTTAAATTTCCAATTTTTTAATTGTGCTCTATAACTTAAATCTAAATCTTCCGTAAGTGTATCACCTTCCCAATTACCTGCGTCATAAATACATTCTTTTCTCCAAACGCCTGCGGTTCCGTTAAAATTGATAAAATGTCCTTTGCTATTTCTGCCAACTTGTTCTAATGTAAAATGAGCATCTAAAGCAAAAGCCTGAATTTTAGTAAGTGTAGAATAATTTCTATTTATATGTCCCCAACGAGTTTGTACAACACCAATTTCAGGGTTTTTAAAATAAGGAATTGTTTTGTACAACCAGTCTGACTTTGGTAAAAAATCGGCATCAAAAATTGCAATAAATTCTCCTTTAGCAATGATTAATCCTTCCTTTAAAGCACCTGCTTTAAAACCTTGCCTGTTTGTTCTTCTAATATGTTGAATATCTATTCCTTTCTCTTGAATTTTTTTAATATGTTTTGCTGTAGTTTCTACGGATTCATCTGTAGAATCATCTAAAACTTGAATTTCTAATTTCTCTCTTGGATATTCTAGTTTAGCAATGTTTTTTAACAATCGTTCCATTACATACAACTCGTTGTAAACCGGTAATTGTATGGTTACAAAAGGTATTTCTTCTGGCTTTAAAAAATCGAATTTGGGAGATTTATCTTCTTTATTTCTATATTTTAGATAATTAAAAAGCAGGTTTAATTGCGCTATTGCATACATAAAAATGAGCAACAAACAAATTGTATAAATAGTTATGATAATGTACTCTAATATCATTATTTAAAACTGTATTTAAAAATCCAACCCAAAATCTTTACACCTGCAAAGATACTACCTTTTATGGTTCCTGAAACTTTAGATACGCCAATTCTATTTCTATATTTCATGGGTACTTCTACATAACTCAATTTTTGCTTTAGCGCTTTTAATTGCATTTCTACAGTCCAACCATAGGTTTTGTCTTCCATATTTAAGGCCAATAATTTGTCATATTTAATAGCTCTAAAAGGACCTAAATCTGTAAATTTTGCCCCAAAAAATAGTTTCATTAAAAAGGTTGCTAACCAGTTTCCGAAAATCTGTTGCGGTGTCATTGCTCCATTTTCTCTCAATTTTTTAATACGAGAACCAATTACAAAATCGATATTATTGTCTATAATTGGGGCAACAATTTCTGTTAATTGTTCTGGGTAATCAGAATAATCTCCATCTAAGAAAACAATAATTGTGGGTTTTTCTTTTTGAAGAGCAATATAATCCATTCCTTTTAAGCAAGCATAACCATAGCCTTTTCTTTCTTCTGTTAAAACTGTGGCTCCTGCATTTTTTGCATTGCGTTCTGTGTGGTCTGTAGAATTATTGTTTACAACAATAACTTCGTTTACAAATTTAGGAATATCATGAAGTACGTTTGCTATAGAATCTTGCTCGTTATACGCCGGAATAATTACTGTAATTTGCGGTTTTGTCATCTTAAATCGTTTAGATTATTCTCCTTTTTAAAGGTTGAAAAATCTGTCCATTCCTTAATTTTTATACCTTTTTGATATTGTGATGCTTTTATCAATTTTTGTTTCTTGTAAATCAAACAATACCCATTTTTTAGATTATTTTTTAATTGACATTTATGAATAACATTTCCATATTTATCATAAAACAACCACCAATTATCTTTTTTACCATTTTTAAAATGACCTTCTTTTTCTTTAGATAAATTAACGCTGTAAAAATACCAATATTTAGTTTCTAAATTATCTTTAAAAGCACCTTCTTTTTTTAGATTACCATTTTGGTGATAAAATTTCCAATAATCAACCTTTTTATTATTTAAAAGCCAACCTTCTTGCTTTAACTGTCCGTTTTTGTAAAATAATTTTTGGTATTTTTTTTGTGCAGATAACGATAAACTGGCTAAAAAAATAAAAAGGACAAAAAAATACTGCATAATATTATAGTATTCTACGTTGTTATGCAGGATTTTCTTCTAGTTACAGAAATCTGTTTAGTTCCTAAATAGGATTTCTGTGATTGAGAAATGGAGAAGAGTAACTGCTAGTTGTTTTTACAGTATGCTTATTTTTTATTCACTAAATCCATTAAGTCAACATCGTTTCCTAATAAAATTTCAGTAGGATTAATTCTTCCTTCTTCTGGACCATTTTCTAATTTTAAAACTCCTCTTGGGCAAACAGCAGAACAAATACCACAACCAACACAGCTAGAACGTACTATGTTTTCTCCTTTTTGAGCATAAGCTCTTACATCAATTCCTTGTTCGCAATATGTAGAGCAGTTTCCACAAGAAATACATTGTCCACCATTGGTGGTAATTCTAAATCTAGATTTAAAACGTTGTATAAAACCTAAATAAGCCGCAAGCGGACAACCGAATCTACACCAAACTCTGTTTCCAAAAATAGGATAGAAGCCTGTACCAATAACTCCTGCAAAAATAGCGCCTATTAAAAATCCATAGATATCTTGAATTGTTTGTGTTTTAATACCTAAAACTTGGCCTTCTTGTGTAAAGAAAGTGTACAGCGCAAAACCTGTCATTACCAACACAAAAATTAATACAGAATGAATTATAATACGTTCTGCTCTCCAAGAAAGTAAGGTTTTACTAGAGTTTTGCCTGTACGGATCTCCTAGCGTTTCTGCCAAACCACCACAACCACAAACCCAAGAACAGTACCATCTTTTTCCAAAGAAATAAACCATAACGGGCACAACAATAATAGTTAAAACAACTCCCCAAACTAAAATAAATAAGCCAAAACCACCACTAGCAAGTAATTCTTCTAAATTCCATTTAAAGAAAAAATCATAATCTAAAGGAAAGGCATTTTTAAAATCGTACCAAGGTTTTTCGAAACGAACCAAAATTTCTGGAATTAAAAAAGCAAATACAATTTGAAAGAACAATACAGAGGTAGTTCTTAAAATTTGGTATTTATTATGACGGTATTTTATATACATTCTTACCGCCATAACGGTCATAACAACACAGTATAAAAAACCATATAAGAACCATTGACCAGCCGGGTTTCCGCTAAGAGATTTACTAATAGGGTCTACTAAATACACCCAGTTTACAATAATGTCTGGATAAAAATAAAGGAGAATATAAAAGGTTACCAAAAAGATAAAAGTAAACCAACCAATCCAACCACGGTTGGTAACTGCGCTTAAGAAAATTCCATCGTTTTTTATACCAGGTTTGCCTAATAGTATAACATCGGGTACAATAAACATTAGTGCACCAATTATACCCAAACCAAAGGTTAAAAACCAAGCCCAACCTGTGTGGTCTGCAGCAAAGCCTTTACCAGATTTTTTAGCCAGTTCAAAACTAATGCTATGTGGTTTACCAAAAATTTTGTATTGAAATTGTTTTCCTTTTTCACTCCAATTTTTTTCTGCATTATATTTGGCAATAAGTGCATCGTAATAATTATTAGAGGTTTCGTACGCCTTAACAACACGGCTAGAAAATTGAATTATATTTAAGTTTTCTTCTGTTACAATTGCCTTTGTTAATTCTTCTTTTATAATTTCACTTTTATATCCTTTTTCTTTTAAAAAGGTATCTAATTCTGGTTGTGTAACATTAAAAGAGCCTGTAAAAATTGTAGCAATAAAGATGGTTAATCCTGCTAAAAAGATAATTAAACCTGATTGTTTTATAAGTTTCAAAATGAGTATTGTATTATAAGTTTTTATGAAAATGTTTTATCAATTTTAACCTTATGAATGGCTAAATATTCGTTTCCAACTTTTCTTTTTAGGTTGAATATTGGTGTTGTTTTCTAAATTGAATTTTGCTAAAATTTCGGCTTCATGTAATTTAAAAAACTCAGGATCAAAATTAGCATCGGCTAAATATTCTAAAATATATTCTATAGATTTATTTTCGGTGAGCCATTTATCAAAAATTTCGTGACGCATTCTAATTCCGAAGGTGTTGATACCTAAAAACTGATGGGTATTTTCATCAAAAGAAATGGTAATACATTTATTCTCTGTTGGATGTTGCCATTGAAAATAAGCTTCGTTTTCTTGTTTACTTCTTTCGCTAAAAACCCAACCATAGGTTTGATATTCTATGTCTAAAAACTTAGCAGAGTTAAACCAATGTCCGGGTTTATAGGTTGTTTTAGTACCACAAATTGTTTGTGCCAATGTTTCGCCCATCATTCTACCTGTATACCAAACGGCTTCAATGTTTCTACGTTGTCCAATCGCTTCATGTTGTTCTGCACAATCTCCAATTGCAAAAACATCTTTTATATTTGTTTCTAAAAATCGATTTACTTTTACACCTCTGCCCAGTTCTATTCCAGATTCTTTTAAGAAATCTATATTTGGAGTTACACCAGCCGTTAAACCAACAACATTACAAGGAATTTCTTCTCCTGTTTCTTCAATTATTATTGATTTTACACGTCCGTTTTCATCAGATTTTATTTCTTTTAAATTGCTGCTTAAACGCAAATCTATATGATGCTCTTTTATATGATTGTTAATCATTTCAGATTCTTGTGCAGGTAAAACGCCATTCCAAAAACTAGCTTCTCTTACTAAAAAAGTTACTGGGATTTTTCTACTTCTTAGCATTTCTGCCAATTCAATACCAATTAAACCACCACCCACAATCACGGCTCTATTACATGCTTTATTATCTGGCGCATATTTTTCTAGGTTTTCTAAATCTTGTTTATGATACATGCCCATAACTCCATTTAAATCTTGCCCTGGCCAACCAAATTTATTAGGTTTAGAACCTGTTGCAATAATCAGTTGATCGTAAGAAAGTGTTGAAGCATCTTTAAATTCAAGTTCTTTTTTACTCGTATTTACAGTACTAACCATTCCTTCTCTAAGTTCTATTCTGTTTTTTTTCCAAAACCAATTTTCATAAGGTTGGGTGTGCTCAAATTTCATGTGTCCCATGTATACATACATGAGTGCGGTTCTAGAAAAAAAGTATTTGCTTTCTGCAGAAACAATGGTTATTTTATGATCAGAATTTTTTCTGATATGTCTTGCTGCAGTAACTCCAGATATTCCGTTACCAATTATTACAATATGTTTCATAGTTGATTGATTGTTGCATTTGAGTCGAAGCTAACGTTAATAACTTAAAAAGGAATATTAATTTAGAATGATTTTAAATAATTAATTTTAAAAAACTTTGTAAGTTGTAGAAAAAGCTAAAGACTGATATTTAAAATACAAACAAAATCAACCAATAACATGAAACAGCGTTTATCTAAAATTATTTTTACTTTAATACTAATTATCAGTTTGCAATCTTATGGGCAAGATAATATTGATGGAACTAAAAGTAATATTCAAACTTACACACCTTCTAAATTATTAGACCAAGGACAATGGGATGTTAAGTTCTTTAATAATTTGTATACAGAAACAAAAGGTAGGTATAATGGTGTAAAATCCGATAAAGCTAGAGAAACATATTTTACTTCATCTTTAGATATTTTTACAGGAATTTCTGATAATAACAGGATAAATATTGGTTTGTTGTTAGAATATAGGTCAAATAGCATAGATGGTAAAAGTGCTACTTCTGTCATAGAGTTTCCTAATAATGTAAGTTCTAGAAATGGTTTAACGTCATTTGCACCAGCAATTAAATGGCAACCGATAAAGAGTGTTGGTAATTTTTCAATTCAATCTGCATTTCATATTCCTATTATTTCTGATGAAACCGATATAAATGGAGTTTATTTAGATCAAACAGCCTTTACTTTTCAAAATAGATTTTTTTACGATTACACCTTTCCTAGCGGAGATTGGCAACTTTTTACCGAGTTAAATACTGAATATAATTTTGGTGAAGAAACCAGTTTTGCAAACAAAACATTTTTATTAGCTCCCGGAATTTTTATGAGTTATTTTCCAACAGATAAATCTACTGTTTTAGCTTTTGCACAACATGCACAGCGTTTAGGAGATTTTACACAAGATTATACTGCCTTAGGGTTTGGTGGAAAATATCAATTAAATAATACCTTAAACATAGAAGTTTTATATAGCAAATTTGTAAGAGGAAACGATACAGGTTTAGGACAAAGTTTTAACATTGGTTTAAGAGCATTGTTTTAATAAAAAACTAATTTAGGGGCTTTATGAAAACATACAAACTCCTTTTTTTATTGTTAGTATTTATACAAATATCTTGCAATAGTCAGCAAAAAAAAATAAATGGAATAAGCTTTGTGGCATCTAGAGACACTATTGATGTAACCCATATTTCACCAGTTTTAAGAGTACAAAGCAATTATGTTGCTTTAATGCCTTTTGGTTTTATTAGAGATTTGGCTTTGCCTAAAGTTATTTATAATTCTAATAGACAGTGGTTTGGAGAAACTAGAAGCGGCCTGTTACAATACGCAGAAAGCTTTAAAAAGGTTAACGTAAAAATAATGGTGAAACCCCAAATTTGGATTAGAAGAGGTGTTTTTACGGGGCTTATAGAAATGCATTCTGAAGAAAACTGGAAAACCCTAGAAGATACCTACTCAGATTTTATTTTAACCTACGCAAAAGCAGGAGAACAAATTAATGCAGACATTTTTTGTATAGGAACAGAATTAGAAAAATTTATTGAAAAAAGACCAACATATTGGCGAGAATTAATTGTAAAAATTAGAGAAGTTTACAAAGGAAAATTAACCTACGCTGCAAATTGGGACGAATACAAACATGTTAAATTTTGGAAAGAGTTAGACTATATTGGTATAGATGCATATTTTCCTTTAAGTGATAAACAATCTCCTTCCATTGAAGATTTAGAAATAGGTTGGGAACCACATAAAAAAGAAATTTCACAAATTCAAAAACAATTTCAAAAACCCATTTTGTTTACAGAGTTTGGATATAGAAGTGTAGATTTTACAGGAAAAGAACCCTGGAAATCTGACAGAATTGATGGGAGAATTAATTTTGAAGCTCAATCAAACGGTTTACAAGCAATTCACAATCAGTTTTGGAAAGAAGAATGGTTTGCAGGTGGTTTTGTTTGGAAATGGTTTCATAGTCATGAAAGAGTAGGAGGAGAGAATAATAATAGATTTACGCCTCAAAATAAGCCAGCAGAAACAGTTCTTAGAAAACTATACCAACAATAACAAATCTTTAAAATATGATATATGTCTTTTGTTAATACATTTTTAGACACTAAATTTGAAAGTATAACTATAAATGTAACGTCATGAAAAAAATAATTGTACCTATAGATTTTTCAAATCATTCAGAATATGCTTTAAAAGTAGCAGCGCTTTTGGCTAAAAAGAATAAAGCAACTATTTATGCTTTACACATGTTAGATATAAATGATGTAACACTTTCAGAAAGTACAAGTTACAGTAAGGAAAAAGCTGTTTTTTTATTGAAACTGGCAGAAAAAAAATTTAAAAAATTTTTAAATAAAGAGTATTTAGAAGGCGTTAAAGTAGTACCGGCAATTAACCATTACAAAGTTTTTAGCCAAATTAATACCATTGCAAAAGAAATAAATGCAGATTTGATTATCATGGGGTCACATGGTGCAACTGGTTTAAAAGAATTTTTTGTAGGTTCTAACACAGAAAAAGTAATTAGATATGCCACTGTGCCTGTTTTAATTATAAAAAATGAGTTGGTAGATGTTAATTTTGGAAACATTGTTTTTGCAACAGATTTTTCTGAAGAAAGTATTCCTGCTTTTAAAAAAATGATAGAAACCATAAAATTGTTTCAAGCAAGGTTGCAAATTTTGTATGTAAATTTACCTAATGAAGATTTTAAAACATCTACAGAAATGGATACTTTAGCAACAAACTTTCTACAAAAAGTAGATGGAAATATAGATCGATTGATAAACGTTAATTATGTTTGTGAACGTTCTGTAGAAAGTGGAATTCTAAATTTTTCGAATACAATTGGTGCAGATTTAATTGCTGTAATTACGCATGGTAGAAAAGGATTGTCACATATTTTTGCAGGAAGTATTGCTGAAGATATCGGGAATCATTCTACATTGCCAATTATTAGCTTTAAAATATAAAATAATACATGAAGGGTAGGTTTTTTCTTTTTTTAATTAGTTTTTCGGTACTCTTTTATGGGTGTTCTTCAGATAATGATACAAGTGTTCCTAGAACTTTACAAGAATATATAGACGCAAATTCTGGTAAAGAATTAGATAATATTGTAGCATTAGCAGCTAGTGCAAGTGGGAGTACAACGGATACATATATTTTTTATTATCCAATAGATAATGCCACAGAAATAAGTTATTATGAAGCAGAAAGTACCATTTCAGATGCTACAGACTTTTCTAATTACCGAAGAAAAACACCTACTCATACAAGTGTTTTTGGTGATAAATTAAATCGTTTTTCTCGCTCAAGCTCAGAAGATGGTTGGTGTATTGTTACTTTTTTAGCGGAGGGAAAATTATATAAATCCGATCCAATAAAATTAAAAATTGCTTCTAAACCAACAGAATGGACAACTACTGCAACTATAGAATATCCTACAACCATTACGCCTAAATTTACCTGGGAAGATGGCAGTATTGTAGAAAATACACAGTATTTTCAAATACTTTTTGACGAAGAAAATGATGATGGAGAAGCAGAATTTATTTCAGGAACCTTTACCACAGAAAAAACGTTTCAGTTTTATGATTTAACCAATACAACTTCAAATATTAACGAAGGTAGTACACCTGCAGATTTGGTGGTAGATGAAGAATATTATTTTATAATGATGGGGGTTAGTGAAGATAACTGGGTAAATCTATACATTCAAAAAACCTTTATTCCTAGAAATTTAGAAGAATACATAGCGGCTAATACTACAAAAACATCTAAAGAAGCTATTGCATTTGCGGCAAGTGCCAATAACAGTTTAAGTCTTTCTTATATTTATTATTATCCACCGGTAGGTGTTACGGATATGAGGTTTTATGAAACTGAAAATACATCGGTAGTGGAAACAAACTTTGCTAATTATAGAAGAAAAAGTTTTACAAACACAACCGTTTTTGGAGATAAGTTAAGGCGTTTTTCTAGAACAAGTTCTATAGAAGTTTGGGGTATTGTTACTTTTATTATTGGTGACGAATTTTATGTTTCTAAACCTATAAAAATACAAAATCAGTCAAAACCTACGGAATGGCTTACAGAAATTGACTATGATACTTCTGAAAGGTTGATGCCTAAATTTACATGGACAGATGGATCGAGAGCAGAAAATGAGACCTATTTTGAAGCAATGGTTAGCATTTCTGATGAATTTTTATCAGGAACATTTACCAATGAAAAACAATTTCAATATTATAACAGTGCCAATGTAATTTCAGATATTAATACAGAAACGCCGCCTGAATTAGTTTTATCGGCAACTTATAATTTTACTGTAATGGGCATAAGTGAAGATAATTGGCTAAATTTGGTGATACAAACCACGTTTATAGCTGAATAATGAAATGTAAAGATTATTTGTTTTTTTGTCTAATAATGCTGTATGCTACAACATTTCTTGCTCAAGAAAACAACTTGTTTCTTGTAGAAATTAAAGGCGCTAAAAAAACAAATAGTTCGTTTTTAAAAAAGTTATTATTTACAAAAAAAGGAACAATTTTAGATTCGTTAACCTTACAAAAAGACATTTTACAATTAATAAGATTGCCTGCAATTAGCAATGCTAATTATGAAGTTTTTAATGTGAAAGAGAATTTATACAACGTTATTATAACTGTAGAAGAAAATTACACGCTTATTCCTAACGTTACTATTTGGACCACCACTAATAGTCAGTTTTCTTATAAATTAGGTTTGTATGATTACAATTTTCTGGGAAGAAACATCGCCTTTGGCGGATTTTATCAAAACAACGGATTTGATTCCTATGGTATTAATTTTAGAGCAGAAAATCTATTCTCTAACAAATGGGGTTTAGCTGTAAGTCATCAAAATTGGAAAAGTGAAGAACCACTTTATTTTGAAAATAAAACAGCAAATTATATATATAATAATGTCTCATTTGAAGTATTGGGATTATATCAAATCAACTTAAAAAACAAAATTAATTTTGGTTTAAATCTTTTTAATGAGAAATATCAATATGTATCAGGCATAACAGATCCTTCTATTCCTCAGAAATTAGACTTAAATAAAAAGCTGCTTAAATTTGTGTATTCCTATGATAATTTAGAATCTAATTATCAATATTTAAATGGATTTAAAAGTCTCTTAAACATTCAATTTGTGACTTCAAGCACTTCTTTTCAGAAAGATTTTCTAATTGCTTGGAATGATTTTTTTTATTTTAAGAGAGTAGGAGAGAAAGGTGTTTGGGCAAATAGAATGCGTTTTGGTTTGTCTTCAAATGAAAACACGCCATTTGCACCTTTTGCATTAGATAACAATGTAAACTTACGTGGCGTAGGTATTTTGGTTGATAGAGGAACCGGAGTATTTGTTTGGAATACAGAATATAGACATACTGTTTACGATAAGAATTGGTTGGCCATACAAACTAATTTTTTTACAGATATGGGTTCTTGGAGAAATCCAGGAGGAGAAATTAATGACTTTTTTAAACGTAAAAATGTAAGATTATATACTGGTGTTGGTTTGCGTTTTATCAGCAAAAAAATATACAATGCTATTTTTAGAATCGATTATGGCTTTAGAGTTACAAACAATACTGGGCAATCTAAAGGAGGTTTGGTATTTGGTATTGGTCAATATTTTTAAACTTAATTTAATATTAGTTCTCTTCAAAAAGAAAGAAAACCCTTAGTTTTGCAAAAAAAATAATAGTAATATGAGCACTTTTGCAATAGGAGATATTCATGGAGGGTTAAAAGCGTTAATTCAGGTTTTAAATAAACTAGAATTGAAAGAAAATGACACCATTATATTTATGGGAGATTATGTAGATGGTTGGAGCGAATCTGCACAAGTTGTTCAGTTTTTACTAGAATTATCTCAAAAATTTGAATGTATTTTTATTAAAGGAAATCATGATGTTTGGTGCCAAAACTGGTTAAAAGATTCAAATGACGTAAATCCTTCTTGGTTTATGCATGGCGGTAAAGAAACGATGGAAAGTTATGACGGTTTTTCTGATGAAGAAAAAAAACAACATCTACACTTTTTCGATAATTTGCCATTGTATCATATAGATAAAGACAATAAGTTGTTTTTACATGCTGGTTTTACATCGTTACATGGCGTTGAAAAAGAGCAATTTCAAGAGCTATTTTATTTAGACAGATCTTTATGGGAAATGCTTTTAGCCTTAGATAGTACCATAGAAAAAGACTCGATGTTTTATCCTAAAAGAATACAACATTATAAAGAAATTTATATTGGGCATACGCCAACAACCAATTATAATAACCCCAACCCAATGAATATTGCCAATGTTTGGAATGTGGATACTGGTGCTGCTTTTAAAGGAAAAGTTACAGGGATAAATATTGATACAAAAGCGTTTGTACAAAGTGATAATTTGCCCAATTTGTATCCTGATGAAAAAGGTAGAAATAAGTAATTTAAATAATCATTACTAGGAAGTACGACGTGGCAATCTGTTAATTAGTTAGGCTGTATTTGCGATTATTTTGTCACTGAAAAAACAGCATTAACAGATTGCTTCGTACGTAATTAAATTTTATCTCTATAATTATTCAATCGTTAAAATTAAATCTTCAGAATTAACCATTATTCCGGGTTTTAAGATTATTTTTTTAATTGTTGTGTCTTCAACTGCTGTAATTGTTGTTTCCATTTTCATGGCTTCAATAATAAATAAAGGTTGATTTTTTGTTACTTTTTCACCCTTTTTCACCAAAATAGTAGACAACATTCCTTGTAAAGGAGCTCCTATCTCTTTCGGGTCATTTTTATCAACTTTTATGTGTTCAACAGTATGTACTTTAATAGATGCGTCTTTTATTTGTACATATCTACCCTGTCCGTTTACTTTAAAATAAACGGTAACCATACCATTTTCATTAGGTTTTCCTACAGAATCTAAGGTTATTAATAATGTTTTTCCTCTATCTAATTCAATAATTATTTCTTCACCTCTTTCCATTCCGTAGAAGAAATTTTTGGTGGGTAAATTAATTAAACTATCATATTTTAAATGCTTGTTATACGCATCTGTAAATACTTTTGGATATAATTTATAAGATAAGAAATCTGTAAAATTGATAGGTCTGCTTAAATCGTTTTCAAATATTTTTCTAAAGTCTTTGTAGGCTTCATCAATATCTAAAGGTGCAATATGCGCATTTGGTCTGTCTGTATAAGGTTTTTGGCCCTTTAGAATTAACTTTTGCAAATCTTTAGGAAAACCGCCAACTGGCTGACCTAAATCTCCTTTAAAGAAACTGACTACAGATTGCGGAAACGAAATTGTATCTCCACGTTCTAACACATCTTGTACTGTTAAATTATTACTGACCAAATATTGCGCCATGTCTCCAACTACTTTAGAACTTGGAGTTACTTTTACAATATCACCAAAAAGAAGATTTACATCACCATACATTTTTGTGATTTCATGAAAACGGTCTTCTAAACCTAGTGCTTGAGCTTGTGGTTTTAAGTTAGAATATTGTCCTCCAGGAATCTCATGTTTAAAAACTTCTCCAGAACCAGATTTTAACCCAGATTCAAACGGATAATAATATTCTCTAACAGTTTCCCAATAGTTAGAATATTCATTTAAAGAATCAATATTTAAATTACTTTCTCGGTTGTTATATTTTAACATTTCTACAACCGAATTAAAATTAGGTTGCGATGTTAAGCCAGACAAACCTCCTAAAGCAACATCAACTACATCTACGCCAGCTTCAATTGCTTTTAAATAAGTTGCCGATTGTATGGATGAGGTATCGTGTGTATGTAAATGAATTGGAATATTTATTTCTTGTTTTAAAGCTGAAACCAACTCAAAAGCTGCATACGGTTTTAATAAGCCAGCCATATCTTTAATGGCTAAAATATGTGCACCTGCGTTTTCGATATCTTTGGCTAATGAAGTATAATATTTTAGGTTGTATTTGGTGTTTTTCGGATTTAAAATATCACCTGTATAACAAATAGATCCTTCTGCTAATCCGTTGGTTTTGGTACGCACGTGTTCTATACAAGGTGCTATAGATTTCATCCAGTTTAGAGAATCGAAAATTCTAAAAATATCGACTCCATTTTCCCAAGATTTTTCTACAAAACTTGCTATTAAATTATCTGAATAGGCGGTATAACCAACTCCATTAGATCCTCTAATTAGCATTTGTAGCAAAACATTTGGCATTGCTTTTCGTAATCTTTGCAATCTTTCCCAAGGATTTTCTTGTAAAAATCGCATACAAACATCAAAAGTTGCGCCTCCCCAAACTTCCATACTAAAAATATCTGGATTGTTTTTTGCATAGCCTTCTGCAATATTCAGCATATCAAAAGTTCGCATTCTGGTTGCTAATAAACTTTGATGTGCATCTCGCATGGTGGTATCTGTAAAATGAATTTTCTTTTCATTTTTTAACCATTCAGAAAATTTTTCTGGACCTAATTCCGTTAATAAATCTTTTGTTCCTTTAGGATAAGCAGCATTGGCATCAAATTTAGGAACAATGGGTTTTACAAAGGTTTTTGTTGGGTCTAATTTTTTAACATCCGGATTTCCGTTTACAATTACATCTCCTAAATACGTTACAAGTTTTGTAGCTCTATTTCTGGGAGCTTTAAAAATAAATAAATCAGGATTTTGTTTGATAAAATTTACAGTAACTTTTCCTTTTCTAAAAGTTTCATGTTGTAAAATATTGTCAAGAAAAAGCATGTTTGTTTTTACACCTCTAATTCTAAATTCGGCCAAAGCACGTCTTACTTTTCTACAAGCGCCGTCTAAAGTTCTGCTGTTTGCGGTAACTTTAACTAACATAGAATCGAAAAAAGGTGAAATTACTGCACCTTGATATACGCTTCCTGCATCTAATCGAATACCGAAACCAGAAGCACTTCTATAGGTTGTAATTTCTCCGTAATCTGGCTTAAAATCATTCTGTGGGTCTTCAGTAGTAATTCTACATTGCAATGCAAAACCATTTACTTGTACAGATTCTTGACTAGGAATTTTTATTTGTTGATCAGACAATTTATATCCACCAGCAATAAATAATTGTGTTTTTATTAAATCGATATTTGTAACTACTTCAGTAACCGTATGTTCTACTTGAACTCTAGGGTTTACCTCAATAAAATAGATAGAATCGTCATCATCAACCAAAAACTCTACTGTACCAATATTATTATAGTTTACTGCTTTACAAATGTCTATTGCATACTTGTAAAGTTCTTCTTTTGTTTCTGGTTTTAATCCAAAAGAAGGTGCAAATTCAATTACTTTTTGATAACGACGTTGCACAGAGCAATCGCGTTCAAACAAATGCACCGTATTTCCGTAATTATCGGCAACTATTTGAATTTCTATGTGTTTTGGGTTTTCTACAAATTTTTCAAGAAAAACCGTATCATCACCAAAAGCATTTAAAGCTTCACGTTTACTTTCATTAAAAGCACCTTTTAATTCTGCTGCTTCTCTTATTACTCGCATTCCTCTTCCACCACCACCAGAAGCCGCTTTTAGCATAATAGGATACCCAATTAGTTCAGCTTCACTTAAAGCGGTTTCAATATTTATTAAAGGTTTTTTGTTACTTCTAATTATAGGAATATTGTTGTCTAAAGCAACCTTTTTTGCGGTAATTTTATCACCTAAAGATTGTAAAACGGATACCTTGGGTCCGATAAAAATAATTCCGTTGTCTTCACATTTTTGAGCAAAGTTTGCATTTTCAGATAAAAAACCATAACCAGGATGAATAGCGTCTGCATTATTTTCTAAGGCAACTCTAATAAGTTCATCAATATTTAAATAGGGTTTTAAAGGCTCTTTGTCTGCACCAATTTGATAAGATTCATCGGCCTTGTATCTATGTAAAGAGTACCTGTCTTCAAAGGTGTAAACACCTACTGTTTTAACGTTTATTTCTGTACAGGCTCTAAAAATTCTAATGGCAATTTCTCCTCTGTTGGCAACAAGCACTTTTTTGATCTTCATCTTTTGGAATATATTTTAGAAATTAATTATAAACTTTGCTGCTAAAGATACTAAGGCAGAAGTATTATGTCAATGTTTTTAGGTGATTTTTTTTTTTAATAGATAAAACTGTTACTTTTAATGTTACAAGGATCTATGAAAAAAGGTTTAATTTAATTTTATAAAGTTGAAAAATCAATTCAAACTCCTAATGTCACACTGAGCATGTCGAAGTGCAAGTAAAATGGTCTTCGACAGGCTCATACTGACATCCGTTAGGTAAAATGTACTTTGGAATAATTGTAAAAATGTGAATTTTAACTATCAAATTATCAAGGTAAAACTTAAAACAATTAAACCTCCAAATGTCACACTGAGCGTGTCGAAGTGCAAGCAAAAGGGTCTTCGACAGGCTCAGACTGACATCCGTTAGGTAAAATGTTCTTTGGAATAATTGTAAAAATGTGAATTTAAAACGATAAACTTATTAAGGTAAAACTTAAAAGAATTCAACCTCAAAATGTCACACTGAGCTTGTCGAAGTGCAAGCAATATGGTCTTCGACAGGCTCAGACTGACATCCGTTAGGTAAAATGTTCTTTGGACTGATTGTCAATAAAATGTGAATTTAAAACGATAAAATTATCAAGGTAAAAGCTAAATCAATTCAAACACCAAATGTCACAATGAGCGTGTTGAAGTGCAAGCAAAATAGTCTTCGACAAGCTCAGACTGACATCTGTTAGGTAAAATGTTCTTTGGAGTGATTGTCAATAAAATGTGAAATTAAAACGATAAATTTATTAAGGTAAAAGCTAAACCTAATTCAATTTCCAAATGTCACACTGAGCTTGTCGAAGTGCAAGCAAAATAGTCTTCTACAAGCTCAGACTGACATCTGTTAGGTAAAATGTTCTTTGGAATAATTGTAAAAATGTGAATTTAAACTACCAAATTATCAAGGTAAAACCTAAATCAATTCAAACACCAAATGTCACATTGAGCATGTAGAAGTGCAAGTAAAATGGTCTTCGACACGCTCAGTGTGACATTTGGAGGTTTAATTGTTTTAAGTTTTACCTTGATAATTTGATAGTTAAAATTCACATTTTTACAATTATTCCAAAGAACATTTTACTTAACGGATGTCAGTCTGAGCTTTTCGAAGACCCTTTTGATTGCACTTCGACAAGCTCAGACTGACATCCGTTAGGTAAAATGTTCTTTGGAGTGATTGTCAATAAAATGTGAAATTAAAACGATAAATTTATTAAGGTAAAAGCTAAACCTAATTCAATTTCCAAATGTCACACTGAGCTTGTCGAAGTGCAAGCAAAATAGTCTTCGACAAGCTCAGACTGACATCCGTTAGGTAAAATGTTCTTTGGACTGATTGTCAATAAAATGTGAATTTAAAACGATAAAATTATCAAGGTAAAACTTAAAACAATTAAACCTCAAAATGTTACATTGAGGTTGTCGAAGTGCAAGTAAAAGGGTCTTCGACAGGCTCAAGCTGACATCCGTCAAGTAAATTGTTCTTTGGAGTGATTGTCAATAAAATGTGAATTTAGAACGATAAAATTATCAAGTAAAACCTAAACCAAATTTAAACTCCAACTGTCACACTGAGCTTGTCGAAGTGCAATCAAAAGGGTCTTCGAAAAGCTCAGACTGACATCCGTTAAGTAAAATGTTCTTTGGAATAATTGTAAAAATGTGAATTTTAACTATCAAATTATCAAGGTAAAACTTAAAACAATTAAACCTCCAAATGTCACACTGAGCGTGTCGAAGTGCAAGCAAAATAGTCTTCGACAGGCTCAGACTGACATCCGTTAAGTAAATTGTTCTGAAGATGGATTATCAATAAAACGTGAATTTAAAACGATAAAATTATCAAGGTAAAAGCTAAATCAATTCAATCTCCAAATGTCACATTGAGCTTGTAGAAGTGCCAGTATCCACATACCACCTTGTTGTGCAAACACTTGTACAGAAAGGAGTAAAAATAGTACTCTAATATATTTCAATATTGATGAATTTAATAAGATATAAAGATACAAAAAGGGTTACTTTTTACCTAAAGGATAGATTTCTTGTTCGATGAAATTTTTTGGAAATTCTTCATCACCTTCAAAACCCAATTCTATGTCTCTACCAGAATACGGAATGTAGTTTGTTTTAAAAATATAATCCCAGATACTTAATGTAATTCCGAAGTTTACACCATTTTTTCTGTCTTCTGGCAATTTTTTTACATGATGCCAAATGTGCATTTTAGGGTTGTTTAAAATGTATTTTAACCAGCCATAATCCCAATTAATATTTGCGTGATTTAAATGACCAATAGTAATATTAAAGAAGTGAACAAAAGCTACATCTTGCGCAGAAAAACCACCAATAATTGCCAACGGAATGTATTTTAGAGAATTGTAAACTACAGGCTCCATCCAGTGGTAACGCAAGTGTGCGGCAAAACCCATTTGTTTTACAGAGTGATGTACTTTGTGAAAATTCCATAAAAATTCATATTGATGTAGTAATCTATGTGTCCACCATTGTACAAAGTCAATAACTATAAAAAAGATAAAAATTCTTGCAATAAAAGGTAGTTTGTTTATTTCTACAAGTTGAAAATTAGTAATAGATAGCCCTACAATTCCTAAAATATCATTAAATAATTCAGCAGCAGAATTAGACAAAGCGATAAGTACAATTAAATTTAAAATGAAGAAATTAAAAAACATATAAAAGCTGTCTAACCAAAAATCTTTTCTAAATACAGATTGATTTTTTCGCCAAGGAAATATCATTTCCAATGCCCAAACAACAAGTGAAATAATGATTAATCCGTAGAAATAGTTTTCCCAATTCAGTTCCATTAAAACAGATTGTTTTACATAGTTCCAATAACCGGAATAGGAGTTTTTTATGATGTCTAGGTATTTGTTCATTTGTTTAGTTGTATATGTTTTAAAGATTAAAAAACCTTGAAGATCTCAAAATTCATATCATTCCAGATAAATATATTTGTTTTTTTCATTTATAAAAATGCTTTTCTCTAAATGAGTTTCATTAAAGTTTTCTTTTCCATCAAAAAAACTTAATACTTCTTCTCTTTCAATATTTGTTTCTTTTGATGATAAACACGTTTTAAAAGTAGAATATTTATAATTTTTAAAATTATTGGTAATTTGATGATGTTCTGGGTTTAAGTGAATGTATAAAATCAAGTTTTTTAAATAACTTTCTTCATCAATTTTAATTCTTTTAAAAGGTTTTTCAAATAAACTTCCTGTTCTACCGTATTTTTTATTTATGGCTTTAGTGTAGGCGTTAAATAAGTTGGAAAAATGTCTAGAAGAAGTTTCACAAGTATCATTAATTCTCAATAAAAGATGAAAATGATTTTTTAAAAGACAAAAGGAATAAATTTTAGATTTAGGTAAAAGATATTTTTTTATTAAACTCAAAAAATAAGCATAGTTAATTTCCTCAAAGAAAATATCTTGACCATTATTACCCCTATTATAAATATGGTAAAAATTTCCAGGGTTTATTCTTTCTCTTTGCATATCTTTTATTTCAAGGTCTTTTCAATTTTTATAATGTTATACAAATTTTGCTTTTGAGCCCCTTCAGGTTTTAAAAACCTGAAGGGGCTGATCTTTATAAGTTAAAATAAATGATTTACAACACCTTAATAACCTCTTTAAATAATGTAATCATTCTAGGTTCTGCTTCTCCGGCAACGGCAATAATTTCTGCAATGTCTACAGGTTGTAAGTTTTTAGGATCACATTCATCCGTTAATACAGAAACGGCAGCACAAGGTAGGTTTAGTTGTTTGGCAACAATAACTTCAGGAACTGTACTCATGCCAACGGCATCAGTTTCTAAAATTTGCAACATTCTATATTCTGCTCTGGTTTCTAATTGCGGACCTAAAACACTTGCATAAACTCCTTGGTGTAATTGAATTTTCTGCGCTTGCGCAATTTCCTTTAATTTTATATTGATTTCCCTAGAGTACGGAGCAAGCATATCGGCAAAAATATTTCCAAAATTATTGGCTCCTTTAAAAGCCAAAGGAGAACTTCCTTGTAAGTTAATGTGATCTTCAATCAACATTAAATCTCCTTTCTTGTAGCTTAGGTTAATAGCGCCAGCTGCATTTGAAATCAATAGATTTTTAATTCCTAAACCATGCATGGTTCTAATTCCGTATGTTACTTCCCATGCATTGTAGCCTTCGTATAAATGAAAACGGCCAGACATTACAACTACTTTTTTACCAGATAATTTTCCGTAAATTAATTTACCAGAATGAAACTCTACGGTTGCCACTGGGAAATTTGGAATTTCTGAATATGGTATTTCTTGTTCAATTGAAATTTCATCCACAAGTTTTCCCAATCCAGTACCTAAAACAATTCCTGTTTCTGGGTTTGTAATTCCGTTTGATTTTAAAAAATCGATGGTTTCTTGTAATTGTTGTTTTTTCATATCTATCTTTTTGTCATTACAAAAGAGGTACAAATGAAGTAATCTCTCTAAAAATAAGATTGCTTTGTGTCTTGGCAATAACGTTTTTTACTGAATAACTAGTTTCTGTGTTTTTGATTTTCCATCAACATCAATTTTAACCAAATAAATTCCTTTACGAAAAGCAGAAATATCTATGGTTTGTTCTGTTGTTTTTGGTTGATGTAGCACTTGTTTTCCTAAGACATTAAAAATACGAATTTCCGCAGAAATATTGCCTAAACTGGTTAGTTGAATTTTGTTTTTTGCAGGATTTGGAAAGAGACTAATTTTATCTATGCTAAACGTGTTATTTTCTAAAACAGCGCAAGTATCGGAATTGAATGTATTAAAAGTACCTAAATCCCAAAAATGATTATACTCTAAGCAATAGAAGAAAATTGTATCAAATTTAGTTATGTCTTTTCCTTCAGGAATAGAAACTGTAAAAGTTTGTTGCCCGGTTGCTTGTGTTAAACCAATTTCAAAGTGATTTAAATTGGCAATAAGCGTAGTTGCTAAAACGGAATTAGAAAGCCCATTTGAAGCTACTAAAAAAGCTCTAACATCTGGTCCGGAGGTTGTGCTAAAATTACTTGCTAAATTTAACGTAATGCTATTGTTTGTATTTAAAGTTATAGAAACATCGCCAGTAATATTATAAGCTGCATTTTCTGGATTGTTACCAAAACCATATACGTTTTCTACACATTGAGCATTTGATTGTAAAGCAAGAAAAGCAAAAAGGAAGGTAAGTAAAATTGTTTTCATGTAACATTATTTAGAATTAATAAACCTTGACATAATTTCAGGAATACCAATGATATCCTCATATATATCTATGTCGTTTTTAATTGCTAATAATTTCACTTTTTTATTTTTTAAATCTTGTAAGGTGTCTTTCCGAACGGATGAGGTTCCCCAGTTTTTATTTTTAAAGATGTTTTCTTGTAAAGAATTCATTCCTAAAAGATAATAACCACCATCTTCAGCAGGACCAATTACAACATCATTTTTCTCTAGTTCTATAAACGCTTTTTCTATATTTTCTGATGACAAGTCGTACAAATCGCTGCCAATAATCATCACTTTTTGATAACCAGCATCAAAACCGTTTTTAAAAGCATTTAACATTCTAATGCCTAAATCTTCTCCAACTTGTTGGTGTTTTTGATATATATTTGCATCCCAAATATCATTTTCTCTGATTTTTACGGAATAATAAACAGCCTTGTCTGAAGTTACTTTAGATGAAATATCACGTGTTTTTTGAAGTAAAAATGTATAGATTTCTAGGGCAGTTTCATCACCAACCGTTTTTGCCAAACGTGTTTTTGCCTTTCCTAATTCAGGATTTCTGGTAAAAATTAAAAGTAAGTTTTTAGTCATCATTTTTTTACAGCTCTATTGTAATCTAAGATTTTTTTTTGATTTTTCAACCATCAACCATCAACCATCAACCATCAACCATCAACCATCAACCATCAACCATCAACCAATAACCAATAACCATCAACCAACTACTCATACACTTTTTGCCCTTTTGTAAGCCATTTGCCCCATTCTTTATTAAAAGCGTGTACATTTTCTGTTGTATTTCCTAAGGTGTCTATTACTTTAAAATTGTTGTTTTTCCATTCAAAAATTCCACCGTACAAATTATAAACGTTGGTATATCCTTCTTTTATTAATTGATGTGCAATAATTTCAGAACGAATGCCTAATGAGCAATAGACTACAATTTTTGCGTTTTTATTTTCGGGTAATTTTTCTAAAGTTTTATGGATATTAAAATCATCAAAACCTACACAAGTTGCGTTTTTTAAATGACTAACTTTATATTCTTTTTGCTCTCTTGCATCTAACAAAACAGTTGTTGTTTTAGTTGATGCCAAACTATCCACAGAAATATAAGGAACATTATTTTTATTGAATTGGTTTAATAATTTATCTAACTTCTTTTGTCCGAAAGAAACTGAATTTATCAGAATAAAAAGTAAAAGTATTTTTTTCAAGTTATTGATTTTTTATTTTTTACCAAATCCATCTGAAATGGTTAACAACATCCACCGCCATCATAATGAAACGTAGAAGGAGAAAAGAAAATATCATCTCGTCCTAAATTTTCTAAGGCAGCAGCAGTTTTATCACAAATTGCCAATGGCTGATTTTTTAACAACGTATGACCTAAGCCATCATCAAAATAATCTTCATCACCATAATAAATAGCAGCTTTTCCAGTAAAAATACATGGTCCGTCTGCTGGCATTGGGTCTTTAATTGCCGCAACTTCTATAGATTCAATATAAATTAATCTGTCTGTAGGGTAATTTTTAGGATCTAAAATTCTATAGGGTTTTCTTGCTCTAATTTCTATGGTTCCAAAACCCGCATCTGTTAACGCTTTTACATAATCTGCAATAGATAAGCTACCGCTTAAGCACAAAGCACGCAAACGTTCATCATTACGTAATTCATCATTCATGGGTTGTTCACAAGTTGGGTCACTCATCACCAATTTTCCATGAGGTTTTAAAACTCTGTACATTTCTGCAATGGCTTTCTTTAAATCATCAGACTTAAAAATATTGAACAAACAATTTTGTGCTGCCACATCAATAGAAGAATCTTCTACAGGTAAATCCATAGCATCACCTTTTCGTAAATCAACAAAATCAGATTTGAACCAATCGTTTTGTTCTTCAGCAATTGTAAAGTTTTTTCTAGAGGCTTCTAACATTTCATCAACCACATCTAAACCAATTACGCCACCTTTATTTCTGTTAAAATAAGCAAATTGAAGTAATTCCATTCCGCCACCAACACCAACATACAACATTTTAGGGTTGTTGGTTAAATCTCTAGCGTGTACTGTAGAACCGCAACCGTAGTTCATTTCTTGCATAATCCTTGGGATTTTTAAACCTGGTAATTCCCAAACAGGATTTGTAGTACAACAAAGGCCTACATCTGGTGTTAATGCTGCTTCTTTATATACATTATGTGTGGTTTCTAAATAACTCATGTTTTATTTTTATTGATAAATTACGCAACAACTCCTTGGCAGCTACTTCCTGCGCCAGCAGTACATCCGTAACAATGTTGATTGATTATAATATCTCTGTTTTGTAACAACTCTTCATTATACTCTGAAATGTGTTTTATTTTACTGGCTACTTTTAGGTTTAGCATTTGGTTAAAATCACAATCGTATAACCAACCGTCCCAACTTATGGATAACGTATTTGTACACATTACGTTTTCAACGGCAGCAGGGTTGTACGCATCTACTAAAGAAATCATATAATCTTCGTAATTTTCTGATGCGATTAAATAATCTAAAAATCTACTAATTGGTAAATTGGTAATGGCAAATAAGCTATGAAAATCTATGTTAAAATCTGCTTTTAAGGCCTTTTTAAAATCGTTTTCTAATGCCATTTGATCTCCGGGTAAAAATGCTCCTGACGGATTATAGACTAAATCTAGTTTTAAACCAGAACCTTCTAAACCATAACCAACAGCATTTAATTCTTGCAAGGCTTTTATAGATGTATCAAAAACTCCGTCTCCACGTTGTTTGTCCGTTTTTCCACGTGTCCAATGTGGCATGGATGAAACTACATGTACATTGTGTTTTTTAAAGAACTCAGGTAAATCGTAGTATTTTTTATTTGCTCTAATAATGGTGAGATTAGAACGAACAATAAAATCTTTAATTCCTGCTTTTGCCGCTTCTTCTACAAACCATCTAAAATTAGGGTTCATTTCTGGCGCGCCACCAGTTAAATCTAAGGTATGTGCTTTTGTTTTTTTAATAACTTCCAAACATTGCTGCATGGTTTCTATAGTCATAATTTCTTTTCTATCCGGACCTGCATCTACATGGCAATGAGAGCAAACTTGGTTGCACATATAGCCTAAGTTTATTTGTAGAATTTCTAGTTTTTTAGGACGTAAAGGAAACTGATTTGTTTCTTTAATTTTTGCAGAAAAAGTGGGTAATTCTCCATTAGCAAACATGCCGTTTGACAGAATTTCCATCTGACGAGCCGTATTTGCAATGTCGTTATTTCTTGCTTTTAATGATTTTGTAGCCATTTTATAAGTTTACAGTTTACAGTCTCAGTTTACAGTAGACGCTTAACTGAATACTGCTACTGAATACTGCTAACTATTATCCGTCAAGTTTATTAACTTTATTCATCATTTGAACTCCGTGTACTAAGGTTGCGCCACTTTTAATGGCTGCCCCTACATGAATTGCTTCCATCATTTGTTCTTTGGTAATGCCGCGTTGTAAACCGTCTTTTGTGTAAGCATCTATGCAATACGGGCATTGTTCTGTATGTGCAACCGCTAAAGCGATTAAAGATTTTTCTCTAGCCGTTAATGCGCCTTCTTCAAACACTTTTCCGTAATAATCAAAAAACTTGTTTCCAAGTTCTTCGCTCCATTCTGTTATTTTACCGAATTTTCTTAAATCGGCAGCATCATAATAGTTTTTTGACATTGTTTGTGCTTTATTTTGGATAAAAAATAAAAATACTACTTTCCGTTTAAAGACCAATTATATTTTAAATAACTGACTTTTGCACCAGAGCTAATTTCAGTTGCAGAGTATTTATTTATAAAGTGGACAACTGAACCATTTTTGGTAAAATCTTCTTTAAACCAATCGAATATTGAAGAAAGTTGTACGCTTTTTTGGGTAATCTTATTTTTAGAAGAATCATTGATGAATTCTTTCATTAAACGTGTTAATTCTCTATCAATATTTTCTTCTGTAAATGCAATATTAGAGAGTTTAGGACAAGACACAGAAGCACAATTAACACCTACATGAATTTTTGGGTCTGAGAAATTTTTACGTAAAATTTGATGTTCTATATGGTCTAAAGTATACGTTTTTCCACCAATATTTGCAAAAGGTATTTTCCAAGCGGTGTTTCCTTTTTCTTTGATGTCTGTAATACTTTTTATGTTTTTTGCCTGTATTGCATGAAGAATTAAATAAATTGTATATGCATTATAGGCATTAATCCAAAATGCTTTCTGTTTATTTAAAGACCAAGATTTGTCTGGAGAGTTTTTTTCTAAGTAGGTTACATATTGTTTTAGTTTTACACCATCAAAGTTTTTGTAATCAACAACACCGTCTTTAGTAACATGCTTTTGTAATAATTCATTAAAAATAGCGGTTTGCGCATTTGACTGGGATACAAATAAAACGCCAATCAATACTAGATATATATATTTCATTCTTATTTTTATTTCTACTTGTATAGACGAAGTTATTTTGTGTTAATTACAAAAAGTTAATGTAAAATTTCTTCTCCGGCTTTTAAGTTGAATCTTTTTCTAAAAAGATACACAGCAAGATATAAAAGTGGTGTATCTAAAAGAGCTACAATTACTTTAAATAAGAAGCCACTAATTAATAATCCTTTAAATAGTGTCCATGGTAAAATGTGAAAGGAACACAATAAAAATACTACAATAAAAGTGTCTAAAAATTGGGATGCAAAGGTGGAGAAATTATTACGAAGCCATAAATGTTTTCCATTGGTTAAATTTTTCCAGAAGTGAAAAATTCTGATGTCTATAAATTGCGCAAATAAATAGGCCAACATAGATGCAAAAACTGCCAAAGGCGATAACCCAAAAACTTGATGAAAAATTTTATCATTGATAGGTGAGTTTTCTATTGCAGGTGCAAAATCTGAAATTAAAACAATAATGATAGAAAAAAAGGAGGCGAAAATACCAGCAATTACTACCTGATTGGCTTTTTTCTTTCCGTATATTTCTGATAAAATATCTGTAATTAGAAATGTGATTGGATAGGGCAAAATACCTACAGAGACTTCAAAACGATAAATTCCGAAAGGTTCCCAATAAAAGAATTTTTGAAAAATTAAGTTGGAAGCTACTAAAGAGGCAATAAATAAGGCAGCTAGAATAAGGTAAATGTTGTCTGCTAATTTTTTTTCTTTTGTAGTCATGTAGCGAAGTTAATAAATATTTTATCAGTTTTAGAAATCAATTTGTTGGCAAATAGATGTAGCCCCGATTGAAATGGCATCCTTTTTATGCTAATCTAGTATCAATATTGCTAGTAAGGAATAACTTACTTATACATATAAACAACTGCTGAACTAAATGACGCATAAAAAGATAAAATGGAAAGCGGGAAATAGCTTCCAATAAAAATGATTATTTTTGCAGTCAATTAAACTAATAAACAATTAAACTATACAAAATGAAAGCATATATTTTTCCGGGTCAAGGAGCGCAATTTACAGGAATGGGATTGGATTTATACGAAAAGTCTGCATTGGCGCAAGAATACTTTGAAAAAGCGAACAAAATTTTAGGGTTCTCAATAACAGATATTATGTTTGAAGGAACTGCAGAACAGTTAAAAGAAACGAAAGTTACGCAGCCGGCAATCTTTTTACATTCGGTAATTTTAGCAAAAGTTTTAGGCGATTCTTTTCAGCCAGAAATGGTTGCAGGACACTCTTTGGGAGAATTATCTGCTTTAGTGGCAAACGGAGTTTTAACTTTTGAAGATGGTTTAAAGTTGGTTTCTAAACGTGCTTTGGCCATGCAAAAAGCATGTGAAGCAGCACCTAGTACAATGGCAGCTGTTTTAGGTTTGGATGATATTGTAGTGGAAGAAACTTGTGCGGAAATTGATGGAGTAGTGGTAGCGGCAAATTACAACTGTCCAGGTCAATTGGTGATCTCTGGTGAAATTGCAGCCGTTGAAAAAGCCTGTGCTGTGTTAACGGAAAAAGGAGCAAGAAGAGCGTTGTTATTACCAGTTGGTGGTGCGTTTCACTCACCAATGATGGAGCCTGCAAGAGCAGAATTAGCGGCGGCAATTGAAGCGACGGAATTTAGTAAACCTACTTGTGCTGTATACCAAAACGTAGTTGCTAAGGCGGTTACGAGTCCGGATGAAATTAAAGAAAACTTAATTGCGCAATTAACGGCGCCAGTAAAATGGACCCAATGTGTGCAAGCAATGATTGCAGACGGTGGAACTGAATTTATAGAAGTTGGACCTGGTAAAGTGTTGCAAGGCTTGATGCGTAAGATTGACAGATCTGTTGCTGCTTCTGGAGCTGCATTGGCTGAGTAATCTTTTTGAATAGATTTAAAATAAAAAACGAACTCATTTTAGAGTTCGTTTTTTTTTGCTCTTTGGTTTTGTTAACTCTAAAAATATAAATTCGTTTCAATATCAGAATATTTCATAAAAAGTAAGTGTATTAAAGTATAGAAATCAATTTGTTGAACGTTTAGCTTTTAGAAGTTCTCGGTACGTTTTTTATCAAATAATACTCGAACTTACATATTTTAAAGTTAGTTTCCTTTTTTTACAACATGTATAGATTTATAATTGATTGCTAGTTGAATTATGGAATAGAATTACTCTAAAACAAAAAAAACTCCAATCGGTAAAGATTGGAGTTTTATTATTTTATTTTTGAGCTAGTTGCCATTTCCATGAAGAGGCTAATGCTTCTTCTAGCGTTTGTTCTGTTTTCCAGTTTAACTCTTTGTTTGCAATAGTAGTGTCTGCATAAGCAGCTGTAATATCTCCTGCTCTTCTAGGAACAATTTTATAATTTAATGGTTTACCAGAAGCTTTTTCGAAAGCTTTAATTACTTCTAAAACAGAACTTCCTTTTCCTGTACCAACATTAAAGTATTCAAATGCTTTTTTATTGTTCTTTTTAATCAAACGCTGTAAAGCTGCAATGTGTGCTTTTGCTAAATCTACTACATGAATATAATCACGTACAGCAGTTCCGTCTACTGTATCATAATCATCACCAAAAACAGACAATTCATCGCGCATACCTGCTGCAGTTTGTGTAATAAAAGGAATTAAGTTTTGAGGAACTCCTAAAGGCAATTCTCCAATTTTAATTGATGGATGCGCACCAATTGGGTTAAAATATCTTAACGCGATAATGTTTAAACCGTGTGCTCTACTAGCATCGCTTAAAATTTCTTCACCAATTTGTTTTGTGTTTCCATACGTAGATTCTGCCGCTTTTACAGGTGCATTTTCTGTAATAGGCAATTCATCTGCTTGTCCGTAAACAGTGCAAGAAGAAGAGAAAATAAAGTTATCTAATTTTCTGTCTCTCATTTCTTGTAATAGATACACTAAAGAACCTAAATTATTTTCGTAGTAATCTAAAGGTTTGTGCATGCTTTCTCCCACTGCTTTAAAAGCCGCAAAATGAATAATTCCGTCTATTTTGTTGTTTTCGAAAAAGTTTTTCACATCGCTTTTAATTCTTAAATCAATTTGATGAAAATCTGGTTTAATACCTGTTATAGAGGTAATGTTATCTAAAACACCAATAGATGTGTTTGATAAATCATCAATAATTACTACTTCGAAACCTTCGTTTTGCAATTCTACAACGGTGTGAGATCCAATAAATCCTAATCCTCCTGTTACTAATATTCTTTTCATTATGTTGTCTTAGTTAACGAAATCTAAAATCGTTTTTGTTATATATTCTAATTGTTCTTTGTCTAATTCTGTGTGCATTGGTAAAGAAATTACCGTTTTAATCAACTCGTTGGTTACAGGGAAATCACTTTCGTTGTAACGAGCGTCTGCGTATGCCTTCTGAGAATGCAATGCTACTGGATAGTAAATAGCATTCGGAATTCCTTGGTCTAATAAATGTTTGTGTAAATCATCTCTTTTACCGTTGGTAATTTGCAATGTATATTGATGAAATACATGACAGTCGCACGAATCACAGATTTCTCCGCAAGCACTTGTTTTTGGGGTAATGATATTGGTATTGCTAGCAAAAGCATTGTTGTAAAAACGAGCCGCATTTCTTCTAGCATCACAATAGCTATCTAATAAAGGTAATTTTGCATTTAAAACAGCTGCTTGAATAGAGTCTAAACGAGAATTTACACCCACCACATCATGATAATAACGCGTGTACATTCCGTGATTTACAATTCCACGAAGTGTATGTGCAAGTTCATCATCATTGGTAAAAATAGCGCCTCCATCTCCATAACAACCTAAGTTTTTAGAAGGAAAGAAAGACGTTGTACCTACGTTACCAATTGTTCCTGCTTTCTTTTTTGTTCCGTCTTTAAATGTATAGTCTGCACCAATAGCTTGTGCGTTGTCTTCAATTACAAAAAGGTTATGTTCTTTTGCAATTTCTAAAACAGCATCCATATTTGCCACTTGACCGAATAAATGAACAGGTACAATTGCTTTTGTTTTTGGTGTAATGGCTCTTTTTAAAGCTTCAATATCTATGTTAAAAGTTTCTGCATCTACATCAACTAAAACAGGCGTTAGTTTTAACAAAGCAATAACTTCTACAGTGGCAGCAAATGTAAAATCTGCAGTAATTACTTCATCACCTTGTTCTAAACCTAAGCCCATCATTGCAATTTGCAAGGCATCGGTACCATTTGCACAAGGTATTACGTGTTTTACATCTAAATATTTTTCTAACGCTGCTTGAAATTTATGAACTAAAGGTCCATTGATATAAGCGGATGTATTTAAAACTTCTTCAATAGAAGTAGTAACAATTTCTTTTATTGGTTGGTATTGACCTTGTAGGTCTACCATTTGAATTTTATTCATATCTAAAATTTTGCTTTCCAAAAATACAAACTAACTTTCATTTTTGGCCTATTTTTAAAGAAATAATAATTTTTATTGATTGATAAAAGATATATTTTGCACTGCAACCAAACCAGCAGTTTCTGTTCTTAGTCTACTTTCTCCTAATGAAATGGGAATGCAGTTTTTTTCAAGTGCATTTTTTATTTCATCCGAAGAAAAATCTCCTTCTGGACCAATTAATATGGTGGTTTTTTCTGAGGGATGAATGACTGTTTTTAATAATTTTTTTTCTCCATCTTCACAATGTGCAATACAAACTTTTTCGGTAAAATCTTGTTTTAAAAAATCCTGAAATTTTATAGGTTTATTCAATTTAGGAAGCGTAAACTTTAAGGATTGTTTCATCGCAGATTGAATAATTTTTTCGAAACGTTCTAATTTAACCACCCTTCTTTCAGAATTATGGCAAATAATAGGTGTAATTTCATCAATACCAATTTCTGTTGCTTTTTCTAAAAACCACTCAATTCTATCATTTAATTTTGTAGGTGCAATGGCAATGTGTAGATAATATTTCCAAGGTTTCGGCTTTTCTTCTTTAGCAACTATAATTGCCTGACATTTTTTGTCATTGGCAAAATTTATTTCAGCATCAAACAATAAGCCTTTTCCGTTGGTGATTTTTAAAATATCTCCTTCCTTTTTCCTTAAAACACGTACAATATGTCTGCTTTCAATTTTATCGAAAGTAAGTTGCGTTGTGTGTAAAGTAATTTCTGAATTATAAAATAGTTGCACTTTTTTGGTTTAAGGGTTTTAAAATTTAAGGTTTCAGAGTTCAGGGTTCAAAGTTCAAAGTTCAAAGTTCAGAGTTCAAGGTTCAAAGTTCAAAGTTCAAAGTTCAGGGTTTAAGGTTCAAAGTTCAAAATTTAAGGTTTCAAGCTTAAGGTTCAAAGTTCAAAATTTTTTAGTTGCAGAGTCTCAAAATTTTTATTTTTGCTAACAACTAACAACTAACAACTAACAACTAACAACTAACAACTAACAACTAACAACTAACAACCAACAACCAACAACCAACACCTAACAACTATAAACTCATTTTATAAGTTCGTCGTCTTTTGTGCGTAATTGGGTTAAAATTTTCCCACAATTTTTTAATGGCCAAATTGTCTTCTAACTCTGGTGTTCTAATACAGTTTTCTATACCTAAAGGGGTAAAAGTTTTTGTATATTGATCAAAAATAATGGCATGAACACCTTTATTTTGATAAGCAGGATCTACACCAATAAGGTAAAAAGTAACATCTTTTGCGTGCTTTCTTGCCTTTAATAAATGAAACAAACCAAAAGGAAATAGTTTTCCTTTGGCTTTTTGTAGCGCTTCAGAAAAGGAAGGCATAACAATAGCAAATGCTACAAGTTTATTTTGTTCATCAACCACAAATTTGATATATTCTGGGTTGATAAATGAGATGTATTTTTTCTTAAAATAGGTTATTTGAGCATCTGAAATAGGCACAAAAGTAGAGAGTTTAGAATATGATTTATCAAAAACTTTAAACATTTCATCTACATAAGGTAAAATGTCTTTGGTTTTTGTAAAATCTAAAGCGGTAAGTTTAAAACGTTTTTTTACAATATTGCTCATTCTATCGAAATAAACGGCATCAACATTTTTAAATTTAAACTTATTTTCTAAATATTCTTTTTCTTTTACAAATCCTAATTGCTCTAAATGGTCTTTGTAATACGGGTGATTGTACCAGGTAATCATAGTTCCTATATGATCAAAACCATCAATTAAAACACCTGTTTTATCTAAATTATTAAATCCTACAGGTCCTTCTATAAAGGCTAGGTTATTTTCAATACCAATTTCTTTTACTTTGTTGATTAATGCTTTTGAAACTTCTATATCATCAATAACATCAAACCAGCCAAAACGCATTTTTTTAATCTGTTGTTTTTCTACTTCAAACCAATTAATAATAGCCACAATTCTACCAACAATTTTATGGTCTTTTATGGCGATAAAAAATTGAGCATCTGCATTTTCAAAAACAGGATTTATTTCAGCATCAAAATTGTCTATTTCATCTTTGATAATTGGCGGAACCCAATATTTGTGATTTTTATAAAGTGAAAAAGGAAATTGAACAAATTGTTTCATTTCCTTTTTATTTGTTATTTTTTTTAGTGTAATCATACAGCAAAAATAAGGTCTAGTTGTTATCCTTTTTTTTCTTTTCTTGTTTTTCTTCTCTTTTAATCTCTTCTTCTAATTCTTTAATTTCTCTTTCTAGCTTTTCTTCTTCAGTTTCTACTTTCTTTTTCTTAGCCTTTTTACTCTTTTTATCAGCTTTTCTATTCTTTTTTTCTTTTGCCTTTTCTTCTTTCTTAATTTCTTTGTCTAGTTCTTTCAGTTCTCTTTCTAGTTTTTCTATATCGGTTTCTGGTTTCTTATTTTTTTTGCTAAACAAACCAAATAAACCTCCTTTACTTCTTCTGGTAGTAGTTTTTTTACGACTTCTTTTATTCTCTTTTCGTAATTTTTCTCTAGGATCACTTTTCTTAAAATTACTCAACAGGCGTTTAAAAAAGCCACCTCTATAATCTTTTTCTCTTAAAATTTCCTGACCACTATCATCTAACTCTATATAAGAATCTTTGTGTTTGTTAATTCTGTAAGAAACGCCTAAACCAGCATAAAAGCCAGAAGATTTTCCTTCAAAAAGCATTCTTCCAGAAATGTTTATTTGTAAGTTTTTATTTTGTAAATATGCCAAACCAGCAGCAATATTTGTGTAGTTTTGGTATTTTAGAAAGACTCCTTGGTTTTCAAAAAAAGCAGACCAACGATCGCTAAAATTTTGTGTAGCGGTAACTATGTATGAAAATTCTTCAAAGTCTGTGCCCATTTTATCAAAATAGACGTTGGTAATTATATTTAAATCGTCACTTAAATCGTTTTGTAACAAAAGACCAAATTTTGGGGTCATTTTTTGCGTTTTATAAATATCATTTACAAAATCGGTATTTAAGCCAACATATAAGGCTACAGAAGGTATTAATCTTTTTTTATCAAAAGCCATTCTCCGTTTCCAACTTCTTACTTCTTTGCTTTTATCTGTAAATTCTTGTTGAAAAATTAAATATTTTGCGGCCACTGTAAGGTTGCTTAAACCTGATGTGTTATAATGTGAAGTAAAAATATTTTTGAAAGCTACTTTGTCTTTTTGATACGTTAAATGGGTGTTTAGTTCTAGTTTTTCAAATAAAAAGCTAGTTCTAAAAAGTAGGTCAAATCCTGCAGATTGCGGAATTGTAAAAGTAGGTTCTATGCTTGTATTTTTAAAAAAGATGCTACTTTCAAATTGGTAAACCCCTGTGCCAACGCTATAAGGGCTTTCAGAAAAGCCGGGTTTATTTGAGTTAATAACGTCTGTATATTGCCCAAAGGCTTGTAAAAACCCAAACAGAAAAAAAGATAAAAAAAGCTTTGTAGGTTGGTTTTTCATTGTAATAGACAGCGTTTAAATAACTATTACAAACATAGGATAAAATTGCTATTTTTTTAAAACAATCGATACCTTTTTTAAGTTTGTAAAAGTTTTGTAGTTTGTTAACGCTACAATTGTTGTCAAATTGTTATTTTTGATGGATTTTTTAAATTTATATAACAGATGGGGGTATTAAAAACCATTTTTTTTATTTTAATTTTTTATTATGCTTTTAAATATTTAGCAAAACTGTTTGCGCCTTATTTGGTAAAGAAAGCTGCTGAAACTATTCAAAAAAAAGCTGAAGAACAATTTAAGGGGCAACAAGCACAACAAGAAAAAAGTACTGTTAAAGAAGGAGAAACTATTATAGACAAAGCTCCTAGAAACAATAGTAAAACTAATGGCTCTGTTGGCGAATATGTAGATTTTGAAGAAATAGACTAATTTTTAATTGGCAGAAAATGATGTACTTAGTAAAGTACGTTGTTTCTGTGGTTCCATTCAAAAAAACAATCATCTTCAAACTTATTTATTTATGAAGTTTAATAAAATCTTACCTTATATAGTAGCTATATTCATTTTTATAGTAGCTTCTCTTACGTATTTTTATCCTGTTTTAAAAGGACAAAAATTAAAGCAATCAGATATTACACAGTTTACGGGTTCTGTAAAGGAAATTGTAGATTTTAGAGCAGAAAAAAATACAGAACCTTATTGGACAGGTTCTTCATTCAGTGGTATGCCTGCTTATCAAATTAGTGCATATTACCCTAATGACTTTCTTAGAACTTTAGATAGAACAATTCGTTTTTTACCAAGACCGGCAGATTATGTTTTTCTATATCTTTTAAGCTTTTTTGTCTTATTATTAGCTCTAAAAGTTCCGTGGAAACTTGCCATTTTAGGTGGGTTAGCTTTTGGGTTTTCAACTTATTTAATTATCATTTTTGGTGCAGGGCACAATGCCAAAGCACACGCTATTGCATACATACCATTAGTTTTGGCTGGGGTTTTATTGGTTTTTCAAAAAAAATATTTAATTGGGTTTTTGGTTGTTGGTTTGGCAATGGGCTTAGAAATTTATACCAATCATCCGCAAATGACTTATTATTTAGGTTTTTGCTTGCTTATTTTAGGAATTGTAGAATGCATACATGCAATTAAAGAAAAAGTACTGCCCACATTTTTTAAACAATCTGCAATAATTATGGCAGCTGTTTTACTAGGAATAGGTTTAAATGCACCTCGTTTACTTGCCATGAAAGAATATGCAGATGTTAGTACAAGAGGCAAATCTGAACTAACAATAAAAGCAGATGGTAGTAAAAAAGAAGCTTCAAAAGGATTAGACAAAGCGTATATTACCGAGTATAGTTATGCCAAATTAGAAACTTTTAATTTGTTTATTCCGCGTTTTATGGGTGGTGGTACAATAGAAGAATTAGGGAAAAACTCTAACTTTTATGAAACTATTGAGCAAAAAGCAGGGAAAAAAGTGGCAGATGAGTATTCTAAACAAGTACTTACGTATTGGGGAGATCAAACCATTGTAGAAGCGCCGGCTTATATTGGTGCGGTTGTTTTTTTCTTGTTTTTCTTAGGAATTTTCTTGGTAAAAGGACGTTTGAAATATTGGTTGGTGAGCACTACAATATTTGTGATATTGATGAGTTGGGGAAGAAATTTTGAGTTTTTAACGAACTTTTTTATCGATTATGTGCCTTTATATAATAAATTTAGAGCAGTTTCATCCATACAAGTAATTGCCGAATTATGTGTTCCGATATTAGGAATTTTAGCGTTAAAAGAATTTTTTTCATCCAAAGTTTCATCATTAGAAAAACAAGAAGCATTAAAAAAATCTGTTTATACTTTTGGAGGATTAATTATTGCAGGATTTTTGTTGGCGCATAGTTTCTCAACTTTTGAAGGAATGAGAGATGTGCAACAATACCAACAATTACCGGGTTTAATAGATGCCGTTATTGCAGACCGAAAAGCAATGTTGTTTACAGATACAATGCGCTCTTTAATTTTAGTATTCCTTTCTGCAGCATTGTTATGGTATTTATTGAAAGAAAAATTAAAACAAACACAGGTAATAATTGGTTTGGCTGTATTTATTTTATTTGATTTAATTTCTGTGGATAAAAAGTACGTAAACGAAAGCGATTTTACATCGGCAAGAAAAATAGAAAAACCATTTATTGCTTCTGAAGCCGATACTTTTATTCTTCAAGATAAAAGTCATTTTAGAGTTGGTAATTTTACAGTAAACCCAATGAATGATGGAAGTACCTCTTATTTTCATCAATCTATTGGTGGTTATCATGCCGCAAAACTAGGACGTTATCAAGAATTGTTTGATTATCAGATTGCTAAAAATAATAGGCAAGTTTTAAACATGTTGCATACCAAGTATTTTATAATTGCAACAGATAAAGGAGAAAAGCAAGCTCAAGCTAACAAGGAAACTAACGGAAATGTTTGGTTTGTAAATAGAGTAAATATTGTAGATTCTGCCAATAAAGAAATGCAAGCTTTAGATTCTTTAGATACTAAAAGTGAAGCTGTAATTAACAAAAATCAAATTAAAGAAAATACCAATTTAATTTTTATAAAAGATAGTACAGCGGCCATTGCCTTAACAAAATATGATGTTAATGCCTTAACATATCAATCTAAAACTGCCAAAGAACAATTTGCGGTTTTTTCAGAAATCTATTATAAAGATGGTTGGAATGCGTATATAGATGGCGTTTTAAAACCTCATTTTAGGGTGAATTATGTATTGCGTGGTATGATAATTCCTAAAGGATCTCATACCATAGAATTTAAATTTGAACCCAAAGTAATTCAGCAAGGAAAAATGATTTCATTAACCTCGTATGCGCTGTTATTATTAATACCTATAGGATGGTTTTTTTATGACAAAAAGAAGAAGGTTGCTTAGTTTTTTTGGATAAATAAAGAAAAGACTTTTAATTTATCTGCTGTTTTTTTAGGTTTCAACATGTATATATTGAAACCTTTATGAGAAAATGACATTTTAGTTTTTATAGAGATTTTATATATTCAGAAGGCGTTACTCCTTTGTGTTTTTTAAAAGCTCTTGTAAAGGCAGACGCATTGGTGTAACCTATTTCTTCGGCAAGATATTTAATGGTATATTTTCTATAATTTTTATCTTCTTGCAGTTTTTTTAGTAAATATTCTATCCTAAGATCTGTAATATATTGTTTAAAAGATTTGTTTTTTGATTTGTTAATGGTATACGATAAATAGGATGTATTTGTGTGTAATTGTTTGGCTAATGCATTAATATTGAAAGACGTTGCAAGGTATTCTGTAGAGTTTTCTAAGGACTCTAACCCTTTTAAAAGTTCTAGTTCTAGTGCTTTGTCTAAATTATAGGTTGTTTTTTGTGTTGTTAGTATCTCTTTTGGCTGATTGTTAATTTTATGAAACTTAAGGGTGTTTTTTTTGCTTTTTTTATAGAAAAAGAATAGTATGAATGCTGCGAACATAAATACAATTACAACAGCTATAATAAATATCATTTTTGTGCTTTTGTACTTTTTTTGTACTGCTTTATTTAATTTTTCTGCATTTCCAAAATCATATAAATGATTCGATTTATGCACCTCATTCTTGTTTTTATGCAAGTCTTTTAACGCTAATAATGTTAATTCGGAATATTTGAAAGCACTATCTATTTGTTTGTTTTTATGATATTGATTTGCAAGAATGTCATAAATAACAGAAATGCTTTTCTTTGTTTTTGGACTTTTATTCTGATAATCTAAAAACTTATTTCCAAAATAAAGGGTAGAATCGTTTAGATTTAAATTGTAGAAACAAATAGTTTTTAAAAAATAAATATTTTGTGCTGTTTTATATTCTTTAGCATTTGTGTCAAATTTTTGTATTAAAGTTAACGCTTCTTTAATTTTATTTCTTGCAATTAATACTTCGGCCTCTCTTAATTGATATAATGTTTCAGAATTTTGATGAGGTGGATTAAAAGTTTTTGCAAGTTCAAAGGCTTTTTTTAAATAGAAACTAGCAGAATCTAAATGCTTACTAAAATAATTTTCACTAGACTTTAAATAGGATTCTCCAATAATATTATAAATACTGGTTTGATTAAGAATTTTAGAATAAAGATCATGTTCTTTATCAATAGTTAAATTCTTGAGGTAATAGCTGTTTAAAGTTTTAAAGAGTATTTTTCTAGCTTCTTTTTGATAGCCTAATAGATTTTTGATTAAAGCAGTATTAATCTGATTGCTTAAACTTATTGTTTGATAATAACTACTATCTTGAGATATGTTGTGTAATACATCCTTTGTTTCTAAAAGATAAGTATAAGCATCATTATACTTTTGTTGATTTTTATGAATCCAGAATAACCTGTTAAGAGACTCTATTTTTATTTTTAATAATTGAATTTTTTTGCTTTTCTCTAATTCTTTAAGAATTGTTTTCGCCAATTGTTCAGAAGCATTAAAATCATTTTTATTATACAAGGCTAATGCCTGATATATTTTACCGCTGTAGAGAATGCAACTATCTTTAGATTTCTGAAGTTGCTTACTATAAAACAACAGACTATCATTATTAACACCTTTGTATTGTTTTACTAAAGTTAAATTTAAGGAATCTTTAGAAGACAATTGCCCGTACGAAATGCTAAAACATACTAGAAAATACAATAAAAATATGTAGTTTTTTTTCATCAAAAAATAACGTGTAAATGTTAAGGGGGCATTGGCTACAATATTAAGTATTCTATTTAGAAAAAGCATATTGTTTAAAAGATTTTATTTTTTAGGTATAGAATGAAGCTGTGCTTTTTATAAAAAGAAGAATACTACATTAGTTTTAGATGAGGTTAGTAGGTATATTTGTACTGTATCTGTGATACGTTGTTATGAGAACGAAAATGCGTTAAGAAGAGAATTTTATAATTCTCCTCTTTTTTTTTATTCCAGAAGTGCTTATTCTAAATAGATGAATATTTTTAGATAAAAGAATTCTTTATTTATTTTTTGTTACCAATCACTTTTCTTTTTTAATTTGTTAGTTTTACTTTTTTTAAAAGTAAAAAAATGTATTTAAAAATTCCTTCAAAAAGGTATGAGCATACCCTAGCTTTTCTTCAAAAAGTGTTACCAAGTCCAGCAACAATTTTAGATTTAGGAATTAGAAATCCATTTTCTGAAATTATGGAAGAACATGGTTATACTGTAATTAATACAGAAGGAGAAGATTTAGATGAATTACCAGAAATTGTAAAAAAGCACCAAGTAGATGCGGTTACTGCATTTGAAATTTTTGAACATTTATTAGCACCCTTTAATGTGCTAAAAGAAATTGAAGCCACTAAATTAATTGCTACAATTCCGTTAAATTTATGGTTTGCCAAAGCATACAGAAGTAAAACGGATATGTGGGACAGGCATTATCATGAGTTTGAAGATTGGCAATTTGATTGGTTGTTAGAAAAATCTGGATGGCAAATTCAAGAACAAGAAAAATGGACTAGCCCCATTGATAAAATTGGTTTTAGACCTATTTTAAGAAAATTTACGCCAAGATATTACGCAGTGTATGCTACAAAATAAATCAATAAAAAGAAATATTTTAATGATAGTAGATGGCTACTATCCTGCAGATATTAGAGTTCGGAAAGAAGCAGAATCTTTGGCTTTAAAACACCATGTTTTTGTTTTATGTTGTAAAAAAGAGGGTGATGTAGAAAGGGAAATACTTGAAAAAGTAACCATTTTAAGAACTATTTTTTATAAAAGTTTTACTGAAAAAGGATTGGTTGATATGCAATTGGCTATTAATTTTGTGCATCCTAAATTTAAAAAAGCCTTACCAAAAATAATACAAGAAAATAAAATTGATGTATTGCATGTTCATGATTTGCCTTTGGCAAAAACAGGATATATAATGGCAAAAAAATACAAATTATTTTCCGTTTTAGATTTGCATGAAAATTATGCAGCAGCGTTATTAACTTGGTTTTCTTGGCGAAAAAATCCTATCATTAGATTAAAAAATAAACTTTTTTTTAATTATAATCGATGGCAAAATTATGAGAATAATATCATCTTACAATTTGATAGAATTATTGCCGTTGTACAAGAAATGAAAGAAAGAATTGTGCTAGATACTGCTGTAAATGAGCAAAAGATTACAGTAATAACCAATTCTGAAAAAAAAGAGTTTGCAGCTAATTTTAATTCAGAAAACAACAACTTTTTTGCCAACTATAAGGATAGGTTTATCATTTCCTATGTTGGCGGTTTTGGACCTCATAGAGGCTTGCAAACAGCTATTGAAGGTATGCAAAAAGTATCAAAAGAAATTCCGAATGCACTTTTGGCATTAATTGGTCCTGCCAATAATGATGTAAAAAATTACCTAGAAAATTTAATTGATGAATTTGATGTTAGAAATAATGTAGTTATTTATGGGAGTCAACCCTTTAAAGATGTGGTTAAAATAATGCAGAGTTCTGCGGTAAATATTATTCCTCATATTTCTAATTTGCATACAGAAAGTACCATTCCGCATAAACTATATCAGATTTTATTATCTAAAAAACCATTACTGGTTTCTAATTGTGCGCCGCTAGAAAGAGTTGTGAAAACAAATAATATTGGCGCTGTTTTTAAAGCAGGAAATGCCTTAAGTTTTTCTGAAGAAGTAAGTAGTATTTATCATCATTATAATGTGGCAACAGAAAAAGCTGCAAAAGGTTTTGAGCTAGCGTACAATGGTGATTTAAATTGGGAGTTTACAGCAAAAAAACTCCTACATTTATACGATAATTTAAATACGTGAAAGTTTTAATAATTACATATTATTGGCCTCCTGCTGGTGGTTCTGGTGTACAACGTTGGTTAAAATTTGTAAAATATCTACAAAATTTTGATATAGAACCGGTTGTGTACACGGTAGATGAAGCCAACTATCCAAAGGAAGATAAATCTTTAATAGGTCAAATCCCAAAGAATATTACAGTTTTAAAACAGCCAATTTGGCAACCAACAGATGTGCTTTTTTGGAAGAAAAAAAAAGATGTAAATATCGGAATTTCAAACGTTGGTAAAAATGGGTTTTTGTCTTTTGTGAGAGGGAATTTCTTTATTCCTGACCCTAAGATTTTTTGGGTAAAACCGTCTGTTCATTATTTGCAGAAATATATAAATGATAATAAAATTGATGTTATTATTTCTACAGGACCGCCGCACAGCATGCATTTAATTGCGCAAAAATTGTTTCATAAAAATGATGTAAAATGGATTGCAGATTTTAGAGATCCTTGGTCAGACTTGTATTATAATAACGATTTTAACCAAGGTAGTTATGCTAAAAATAAAAATAAAAAGTTAGAACATGCTGTTTTAAAAAGTGCAGATTGTATTTTAACTGTAAGTAATACTTTACAAAAAGAGTTTGCCAAAACAGCCAAACGCGTAGAAGTAATTACCAATGGATTTGATGATGAAGTTTTAGAATCGTCAATGGTTGCTTTAGATAAAAAATTTAGCATTTCTTATATAGGTTTGTTGCCAAAACAAAGCAATCCTAGTTCTTTGTTTAAAGTTTTAAACGTACTTTGTGAAGAAAATATCAATTTTAAAAACGATTTAGTTCTTAATTTTATTGGTGATATTTCTGATGAAGTAAAAAAAGAAATAGACGATACTAATTTAAATGCGAATACAATTTTTAAAGGCTATGTGGCACATGAAGAGGCAATTCAATATCAGAAACAAGCACAAGTTTTATTGTTGTTAATTCCGAATATAAAAAAATCTAAAGGAATCTTAACAGGTAAACTGTTTGAGTATTTAACAGCCAAAAGGCCCATTTTAGCATTGGGGCCAGAAGAAGGAGATTTGGCAACTATTTTAAAGGAAACAAATGCCGGAGTTGTCATTTCTTTTGACAATGAAGAAAAATTAGCAAGAGAAATTAGGGCATTATATCATCAATATAAAAAGGGAAATTTAGTAGGAAATTCTAAGAATATAGGAAAATATCACAGAAAAGAATTAACCAAAGAGTTGGCAAGCATCATTAAAAGTTTACATTAGTAACATGGGAATTGTCCTAAAACAGTCATTTAAAAATACCATAATTATTTACGCTGCTTTTCTAGTTGGCGGAATTAATACCATCTTTTTCTATCCAAGAATTTTGGAATCAGAATTTTATGGAATGGTTACGTTTTTGTTATCGGCATCAAACTTAGTAATGCCGTTGGCGGCTTTTGGCATACAACATACTATTGTAAAATTTTATTCTTCTTACACGTTAAAAGAACAAAAAGACAAGTTTTTATCGTCTGTATTATTGCTGCCATTATTAATAGCATTGCCCTTAGGTTTTTTCTGGGATTATATGCATGATTGGATCATGAGTCAGGTTACTAAAGAAAATCAAGTAATTGTAGATTATACTTTTTCAATTTATTTAATTGCTATTTCTTGTGCTTATTTTGAGCTTTTTTACTCATGGACAAAAGTTCAATTTCTAACCGTTTTTGGTAATGTATTAAAAGAATTGTGGAATAGGGTAGTAGTTATGCTATTGTTAATGGCTGTATTCTTTGATTTTATTACAAAACCAGAGTTTATTTACTATTTAACTGGGGCATATATTTTTCGTTTTGTGGTAATGATGTGCTATGCTTTTTATATTTACTTACCTAAGTTTTATGTTAAATTACCACAGAATTTTGGTGAAATTATAAAGTACTCTTTGTACATAGTTTTGGCAGGAAGTGCAGGTGCAATTCTTTTAGATATAGATAAAATTATGATTCCTGGTAAAGATACTATAGAAAAAGCAGCTTACTATTCTGTTGCTGTTTTTATAGGTTCATTTATAGAAGCGCCTAGTAGGGCAATGACTCAAATTTTACAACCTTTAACATCTAAATCTTTAAATGAATTTAATACAAATGAAGTTGAAAATTTGTACAAAAAAAGTTCTATAAATCTTTTTTTAGTAGGAGGTTTATTTTTTCTTCTTGTAAATTGCGGAGTTCATGAACTTTTTAAATTAATGCCAGGAAAAGGATATGCAGGAGGCGAATTAGTGGTTTTAATGATTTCTCTGTCAAAATTATACACCATGTTTTTGGGAAATAATGGTGCAATTATAAACAATTCTACGTTTTATAAAATAACACTTCCTATTGCTGTAGGAATGTCTTTAATGGTGTATTTTTTAAATAAATTGTTTTATTTTAATTTAGATTTTGGCACAGACGGTTTGGCGTTGTCTACAATGATAACGTTGTTGGTGTTTAATACTATCAAACTATTTTATGTGTATTCGAAATTTGGAATTACGCCCATAACACCAAAGTCGTTTAAATTATTTGCTATTATTTTAATGTTGTTTTTACTTTTTTATTATTGGGATTTTCCAATTCCCCAAATAAGCGTTCTAAACATGTCAATTACGCCAATAATAAGTATTGCATTAAAAAGCATTGTTATTACAGTAATCTATATCTTTTTAATTCTAAAATTGAATATTTCAAATGAATTTGATACGTTGTTAAAAAAATACTATAAATAACAATCTATAAAGTCTGTAAGTAAATGAAATATAAGTGCAAAACTTAGTATTCTTGTTTTCTTAAAAAATAATCCAAAGAAATAAATAGCGAGTGCTACATAAGTATGTAGTGGATGAAAGTTAATGCTACATCTGTTTTTGTCGAAAATAGGTGTTGCTAAAAGATGATCTAAGTCTATGAGCATTGAGCAAATAAAAATAATATAGACCATTTTCCATTTGTCTTTAAAAAAGAAGAATGCAATGCCTAAAGGAACAACAAAATGCAAACTGTAATGAAGTATAAACTTTAAACTCACAGGTAACTAATGGCATTAGGACCTTCCATAAAAAGCAAATCTAACATAGATAAATTAGAAATAAATCCATGTTTGTCATCAAACATTTGAATGTATTTTTCCACGGTTTTTTTAGGTTGATGTTTTACTGCGGCTAAATTTCTAAAATCCTTTTCAGAGGTTTCTAAAGAATACTCACTTGTTTTAGAACAGTGAGCATCTAACTGCAAAGCATCCATCATAAATAGAAAGGTATCTATATTTACGTCTTGTAAAAAAGTGTACTTTTTATTGAAAATAGGAAGTAAATCATCAATATAAAATTCAAAAAAAGGCGAAGTTCTATACGCCGTTTGTAAGGACTTTAAATGTTGATCTTGCCAAGGAAAATCATTTTCTACATAAGTATCCTTGGTTTTTTTTCTATCACCAGTAATTTTATGTTTTACCGGAATGTTTAATAACTGTTTGCCATTTGTATTGTAAATATAACAACGATTTCTGTAACTCTGTTTCTGAAAATTGTCTTCTAGTTCAAAAACAATGTCGTCTGCTTTTACTATTTCGGAATACTGCGAAATAGGAGAGAAATAAGTGGGTATAAATAATGACATGTTTTTATTAGTTAGCAGTTTTCAGACAGCGGTCTCAGTTTTAAAAGAACTTAGCGAACTTTGCGAAATACTTAGCGCCTTTGCGGTTTATTTTAGTCGCAATTTTCATTACTAAATAACGAACTGATACTGAAAACTTATTTTTTAATTTTCTTTCCTTTATAAAAGCTATACCCAATATACAATGCAATTAAACCAAAAACTACATATCTATAAGAAACAGGTTCGCCATCTCCATGAACGGTAGTAAACATTCTATCCCAACGAATCGATTTTATTTTAGTGCCAATTCCGGCAGCTGAAGGATCCCAACTAAACCACACCATTACAGGTTTTCCTAAAACGTGGTCAAAAGGAGTAAATCCGAAATAACGCGCATCTAAAGAATTGTGTCTGTTATCTCCCATCATCCAATAGTAATCTTGTTTAAAAGTATACGAATCTGCTTTTTCTCCGTTGATAAAAATGTTTTCGCCTACAACTTGTAAATCGTTGGCTTCATAATTCTTAATTATTTGCTCATAATATGGCAATGAAGCTGCGTTAAGAGTTACTGTTGCTCCGGCTTTAGGAATGTAAATAGGACCAAAATTATCTTGACTCCATTGGTTACTTTCTACATGTGGAAAAATTGCATTGTCTGCACCGTAATTTACTTTATTAACTGAGACTGTTTGTGAATATTTTTTTAATTGAACAACTTCTTCTTGCGTTAAGTTTATGTTTATTTTAGTGTCAACATTTGTCATTTTTAAACGATTTGCCAAATCTTGAGCAACACCACCAGCAACCTCTGTATATAATGAATCTGATCCTATTTTAGATAAATTAGCACTTTGCTTAAATGCATCTTGTACTCTAGGATCGTTCCAATACTCAGTTAATATTTTGTAAACGCCTGTTCTTTCTTTACCTCTTAAGAAGTTTGGAAAATTACTAGAGGTAATAGGGGTTTTAGATTCATAGGTGTAATAGAATTGAATTTTAGCTCTATAAGGTAATTCGTTCTTTTTTCCATTGATGTAAACAAAGCCATTTTTTATCTCTAAAGAATCGCCAGCAATACCAACACAACGTTTTACATAATTTGTTTTTTTGTCAAGAGGTTTGTAAGTAAACTTGCCAGAAGTATCGCCCCACATGGTTGCTAAGGTATCTGCAGGCCAGTTAAAACAAACAATATCATTATTTTTTATTTTTTGTAAGCCAGGCAATCTTGTATAAGGTAATTGTGGTTTTTTTAAGTAAGAACGCAGGTTAGAAAATGGTAAAGAATCATGTACCATTGGTGCTGCAATTACTGTGGAAGGAACTCTTGCTCCATAATGAAATTTACTCACAAATAAATAATCTCCCACCAATAAAGATTTTTCTAAAGATGATGAAGGAATGGTAAACGGCTGCATAAAATAAGTGTGTACCAATGTTGCCGCAATAATGGCAAATGCAATAGAGCTTACCCATTCTCCTAATTCAGACCTTGGTTTTAAGCTTCTGTCTGCATGGTAACTAGCATCGGTTGCATAGTTTATGTAAAAAATATACAAACCTAAAGTTACTATGACTAGTAACGAATCTAGTTTTTTATAAAAGCCAAATGTTCTAATGGTTTCAATCCAAATTACGGGAAACATTAATAAGTTTACCACGGGAATAAAAAGCAAAGCAATCCACCATTTGGGTCTATTTATAATTTTCATTAATACAATTCCATTATATACAGGAATTGCTGCTTCCCAAGCTTTTCTACCTGCTTTTACATAGAGTTTCCAAGTTCCTAAAAAATGAATTACTTGAACTACTAAAAAAAAGATAAACCACTGTGTAAATGTCATAATATTGTACTTTAATGATCTCCATTAAGAAGATTTTTTATTTTTTTATAAGGCGAATAAAATTGAATATGTTACGGGTTTTAACCAATATTTAACACATCTTTCATAGAGAAAACACCTTTTTTATTTAGAATCCATTCTGCAGCAACTACAGCGCCTAAAGCAAAACCTTTTCTACTATGTGCTGTATGTTTAATTTCTATAGTGTCTACTTCAGAATTGTACCAAACTGTATGTGTTCCAGGTACTTCTGGAATTCTTTTGGCAACTATTGGTATGTTTTCTTCGGATGTATTTTCTCCTAATTCCCAATTTTTTTTAGAAGAATTATTGATAATTCCTTCTGCCAAAGTAATGGCAGTACCGCTAGGTGCGTCTAATTTTTTGGTATGATGAATTTCTTCCATAGAAATATTGTAATCTTCTAAAGAACTCATCATTTTTGCCAATTGATTATTTAATTCAAAAAAGATATTTACTCCTAAACTATAGTTAGAAGCATAGATAAAGGCGCTATCTTTTTCTTTACATAGAGCAACAGCATCTTCATATTTATCTAACCAGCCAGTGGTACCAGAAATTACAGGAACTTGGTTGTTTATGCAATTTGTAATATTATTAAAAGCAGAATTAGGAACGCTAAAATCTATAGCAACATCTGCTAAATTAATGTCAATTTCATCATCAACATCTTTTCTAATAACAATTGTATGTCCGCGAGAGATTGCAATTTTTTCAATCTCTTTTCCCATTCTACCGTAACCTAGGAGTGCAATTTTCATTTTTAAAAAGAATATTTAAGTGTTAAGCCTATTTTTGGTGCTTCAAACTGTTGTGGGTTTGGAATAAAAGTAGGTTTAAAAGTAAGATTATCATCTGTGTTAAATTGTAGTAAATGTGCGTTTACACTGGCTTCTACAATTTGTAAAACATAAATTATAACTCCTGATAAGAGCGATAAATCTCTGTTTTCTTTTAATTGAGTTTGAGCAGATTCTAAAGTGGTTAAAGAAATACTTTCATTTCCAAACTCATCTGTAAATTCGTCGTCCTGCAAACCATTTTTTCTTAGTCTATAAGCGGTTCTATAGCGCTTATATTCTTTGTTATTGTCTAAATAAAAATAAGTTGGTATTGCCAATGCTCCCCATACAATAGGAGCTTTCCAGTATTTTTTATTATAAATTTGCCCCATTCCAGGGAAAATGGCAGAGTAAAATGCAGCTTTAGAAGGAGCTAACGGATTGTAAACACCTTCCGCTACAATTACTTTTCCATTCAAAATCTCTTTTTTTACTGTAATAAAATCTTTTTGAGCAAAAAGATTCGCAGTAAAAATAGCGATACAATAAACAAGTATGTATTTTTTTAAAAACACTTATTTTAATAAGTTTTTAATTCGATTAAAATCTTCTTCAGAATTAAAAGGAATAGAGATTTTACCTTTACCATTGTTACCAACTGTAATGTCTATTTTATTACCAATGTAGGAGCTAATGTCTTGCAAGCTGCTTTTTATATAGGTTGGCATTGGTTTCTTTTTTGGTTTTGCAGGCACGCCAGATTTTAAATTTTTAACTAAGTCTTCTGTTTGCCTAACGGATAATTTTTCACGCAATATTTTTTCGTAAATCGCTAATTGATCTTCCGTGTTTTCAATATTAATCATTGCGCGTCCGTGCCCCATTGAGATAAAACCATCTCTCATGCCTGTTTGTAAAATAGGATCTAATTTTAACAATCGTAAATAATTGGTAACTGTAGAACGTTTTTTACCAACTCTTGTACTTAATTCTTCTTGTGTAAGTTGAATTTCATCAATTAAACGTTGGTAAGAAAGTGCAACTTCTATTGGATCTAAGTTTTTACGTTGTATGTTTTCTACCAATGCCATTTCTAGCATTTCTTGGTCGTTGGCAAGTCTTATATAGGCAGGTATTGTTGTGTTTCCTATTAATTTTGAAGCTCTAAATCTACGTTCACCAGAAACCAATTGAAAAGAATTTCCTTCTAATTTACGAACCGTAATTGGTTGTATAACACCTAATTCCTTAATAGATCCTGCGAGTTCTCTTAATGCTTCTTCATCAAAATAAGTTCTAGGTTGATAAGGATTTACATCAATTTCATCTAAAGGTAATTCTATGATGCTACCAACAACTTTATCGGCGTTTTCATCATTTGCTGATATAATTTTAGCGGGCTCTTTTAACAAAGCAGATAATCCTCTTCCTAAAGCTTGTTTCCTAGTTGCTTTTGCCATTTTTATGAGTTCTTTTTAATGATTTCTTGAGCTAAATTTAAGTAATTTACAGCTCCTTTACTAGTAGCATCATAATCAATGATACTTTCACCATAACTTGGTGCTTCACCCAAACGTATATTTCTTCTAATAATGGTATCAAAAACCATGGTAGAAAAATGTTTTCTAACTTCATCTACCACTTGGTTAGACAGACGCAAACGAGAATCAAACATGGTTAATAATAAACCTTCAATATCTAAATCGTGATTATGAAGTTTTTGAATGCTTTTAATAGTGTTTAATAATTTACCCAAACCTTCTAAAGCAAAATATTCGCATTGTATAGGAATAATAACAGAATCTGCAGCAACCAAAGAGTTTAATGTGGTTAAACCTAATGATGGCGCACAGTCTATTAAAATAAAGTCATAATCATCTTTTATTTCTGCTAAAGATTTTTTTAGCATGTATTCTCTTTCTTGCTTGTCTATTAATTCAATCTCAATAGCTACTAAATCTATATGAGCAGGAATAATATCTACATTTGCAGAACTTGTTTGTACTATAGCTTCTTTGGCAGAAACGGCATGTTCTAATACTTGATAACTTCCAATTTCTACTTCTTCTACATTAATACCTAATCCGGATGTGGCGTTTGCCTGTGGATCTGCATCAATTAGCAATACTTTTTTCTCTAAAACCCCTAAAGATGCAGCTAGATTTATGCTCGTTGTTGTTTTTCCAACGCCGCCTTTCTGATTTGCTATTGCAATTATTTTACCCATGAATTCTAGAAAATTTTTAATAAGTAAAATTACAATTATTTATCTTTTTTAGAAGTTAAAGATGTTAACAAAAAGATAAATCTTCAAAGTCTTGTAAAATAAGAGGTTGTGTCTACTTAAAAGCTTTTTTTAAACAATATTATATAGGGAAAGATTTCTATAAAATCTGTTAATTCAGTCATATAGAACAGATCACATGTTTGCAATGTTCTATACGACTGAATCCTTATTTTTTAGGTGTATTCTTTAAAATTTCTATTAAAAATTTCCAGAATTTTTGTGTTGATGAAATACTAGCGCGTTCATCTGGCGAGTGTGCTCCTAAAATGGTTGGTCCAAATGATACCATGTCCATTTCTGGATAATTTTGACCTAAAATTCCACATTCTAAACCTGCATGACAAGCAGCAACATTTGCTTTTTCTCCATGTAAATTTTCATATAAATTAGCAACTACTTTTAATATTTCTGAATTTATATTTGGTTTCCATCCAGGATAATTTCCAGAAAGTTCAACATCAAAACCAGATAATTCAAAGGCAGAACGCAAAGAATTTGCCAAGTCTATTTTACCACTTTCTATAGATGAACGTGTTAAACATCCTATTTTTATGGCGCCATCTTTTACAATTACACGCGCAATGTTGTTAGATGTTTCTACCAAATCATCCATATCTGGTGTCATTCTATAAACGCCATTTAAGGTAGCATAAATCGATTTTATTAAACCTTCTTGTACACCTAAATCCATCACCTTTTTAGGAGTAGTTGTTTCTTTAATATTAATTTCTAGAGATGGTTCAATGGTTAAAAACTCTTGTTTAATATTGTTAATAAGTGTGTTTGTTTCAAACAAAAAAGGTTCTTTAGAAATGGTGTCAACCGTAACAATAGCAACACTTTCTCTAGGAATTGCGTTTCTTAAACTTCCACCGTTTATTTCAGAAATACGCAAACCAAAATTGGTAAAACTATCAAACAAAACTCTATTCATTATTTTGTTAGAATTACCTAAACCTTTATGGATTTCCATACCAGAATGTCCGCCAGTTAACCCGGTAACTTCTATTGTAAAAGCGGTGGTGTTTTTTGGTGTTTTTTCTTCTGTATAACTTCTTGTAGCTGTTACGTCAATTCCGCCGGCGCAACCCATTCCTATTTCGTCATCCTCTTCCGTGTCTAAATTTAAAAGAATATCTCCTTTTAAAAGACCTCCTTCTAAGCCCATTGCACCTGTCATTCCTGTTTCTTCATCAATAGTAAAAAGTGCTTCTAAATTAGGATGTTGAATACTGTTAGAAGATAAAACAGCCATAATAGCAGCAACGCCCAATCCGTTATCTGCACCCAAAGTTGTTCCGTCTGCTTTAACCCAATCTCCTTTTACTAACATTTTAATTCCTTCTGAATTAAAATCGAAATTAGTTGCTGCATTCTTTTGATGCACCATGTCTAAATGGCTTTGTAAAACTACTGTTTTTCTATTTTCAAAACCTGTTGTTGCTGGTTTTTTAATAATAACATTACCAACGCTGTCTACAAAAGTATCAAGAGATAATTTTTTACCAAAATCTACCATAAACTGAATTACACGTTCTTCTTTTTTTGAAGGTCTAGGAACTGCATTTAAATCTGCAAAATGATTCCAAACAGATGTTGGTTCTAGGTTTCTTATTTCTGAATTCATATTATTAATTTGTTTTAAGCAGAAAACTGCTGTTATTAAGTTTCTTAACTGCTTTTAAACTGATAAGAAACCAGTAGAAAAGCGATTAAAGAATTGGTGTTTTTGTTACAGACGTAAAGTTAAGAGATTTCTATTACAGTGTCTGTAGTATTTTTTCTAACTTTTGTTAATTCTTTCATATAATCATCCTCTGCTCTAAAACCTACAGGTAATACCAAAACCGATTTTAAGTTTTGTGCCGTTAAGTGTAAGATTTCATCATATTTTTCAGGAATAAAACCTTCCATAGGGCAAGCATCTATTTTTTCTAAAGCGCAAACAGTTAGTAAGTTACCTAGCGTTAAGTATGCTTGATTTTTGTTCCATAAAAGAAGTTCTTCTTGTGTTTTATTTTTAATTTCTTGAGTTAAAAAATCTTTAAATGGTTTTATAATTTCCTGTGGTGTGTTTCTAATTTTTTGAACCAAATTAAAATAATTTTCTACTTCAGTAATAGCGTAGTTTTTAGGTACACAAATTACCAAAAGATGTGAAGCCTCAAAAACTTGAGGTTGATTAAAAGAATGAGCAACTAATTCTTTTTGTATGGTTTTGTTTTTAACAATAACCAACTTTAATGGTTGTAAACCGTAGGATGTAGCGGTTAAATTAAACGCTTCTTTTAAGGTGTTTATTTGTGAATTAGAAAGTTGTTTTTCAGAATTAAACTTTTTTACAGCATAACGCCATTGTAAACTTTTAATGGTATTCATTTAAATGTATTTAAATGCAAAAATACTTTAATAATTATGAGTATTAAATTTTATGCTATTATTAAAATTGATATTTGTATAGATTTATTTTTTGTAACTTTAAGACAAAAATTGGCAATGAAAGAAGATTTTCTACACTACGTTTGGAAGTATAAATTGTTTTCTTTGAATGATTTGCAAACAACTACACATACTAAAATTACAATTCTAAAATCTGGTTTGCATAATAAAAATGCTGGTCCTGATTTTTTAAATGCTCAATTACTATTAGATGAACAGCTTTGGGCAGGAAATGTAGAGATACATTTAAAGTCTTCTGATTGGTACGCCCACAATCATGAAACAGATGTTAATTATGATGCGGTTATTTTGCATGTGGTTTGGGAAGATGATGTACCGGTTTTTATGAAAAATAATGCTCCCTTACCAACCTTGGTGTTAAAAGGATTGGTGCAACGAATTTTACTGACCAAATATCAAGAATTGTTTTCTACGCAATCACGTTGGATTCCGTGTGAGGAAAATATTAATTCTGTGCATAATTTTATCTTAGAAAACTGGAAAGAACGTTTGTTTTTTGAACGATTAGAACGAAAATCTAGCGAGATTAAAGGGTTTTTAGTGGCGGAGAATAATAATTATGAAGCTGTATTGTTTCAGCTATTGGCAAAGAATTTTGGTTTAAAAGTAAATGGAGATTCTTTTTTAAGATTGGCAACTTCTATGCCTTTTTCTGTGTTGCAAAAAGTGTGTTTGAACAAACATCAACTTGCAGCATTATTATTTGGGCAAGCTGGTTTTTTAGCAGATTCTATTGATGTTGATTATCATCAGAAATTAAAAGTAGAATATCAATTTTTACAACAGAAATATAAATTAACACCAATCTCTAAACATGTATTTTCCTTTTTTAGAATGAGGCCTCACAATTTTCCTACTATAAGAATTGCTCAATTAATTATTTTGTATCATCAACATCAAAAATTATTTTCTAAATGTTTAGAAATTAAAGATGTAAAAGATTTTTACAAATTGTTTTCTGTAGAGGTAGCGTTATTTTGGAAAACGCATTATACTTTTGAGAAATCATCTAAACAATCATCAAAAAAACTAACCACATCCTTTGTAGATTTATTATTGATAAATACTATTATTCCTTTACAGTTTTTGTATAAAAAAGAGCAAGGAACTATTAATGAAAACGAGTTTTTAGGTCTTATGAAAAAATTGAAACCTGAAAAAAATGGTATCATTTCAAAATTTGATACGCTACATATTAAAGCAAATAATGCTTTTGAAACCCAGTCTTTGCTAGAGCTTAAGAATAATTATTGCGCAGCAAAAAAATGTTTAGAATGTGCTATTGGTGTTAACGTTTTAAAAAGAAAATAGCATTCCAATTATTTACATTACCATAGAATGATATACATTTTGTACATCATCATCTTCCTCTAATTTTTCTAGTAATTTTTCAACATCTGCTTGTTGTTCTTCGTTCAGTTTTACTGTGGTGGTAGGAATTCTTTCAAATCCAGAAGATAGAATTTCTATATTATTATCTTCAAAGTAAGATTGTAGGGTTCCAAATTGTTCAAAAGGAGCGTAAATAATAATTCCTTCTTCATCGTCAAAAACTTCTTCAACTTCAAAATCTATCAATTCTAATTCTAATTCTTCTAAATCGATAGTAATATCTTCTTTTTTAAGGGTAAAAGTACATACATGATCAAACATAAAAACAACAGAACCAGAAGTACCTAAATTTCCATCGCACTTATTAAAAGCAGACCTAACATTGGCAACTGTTCTATTATTATTGTCTGTAGCTGTTTCTAATAAAACAGCAATTCCGTGTGGCGCATACCCTTCAAAAAGTACTTCTTTATAATCTGCGGTATCTTTATCTGTGGCTTTTTTTATAGCGCGTTCTACATTGTCTTTAGGCATGTTTGCAGCTTTTGCATTTTGCATAACTGCTCTTAGTCTAGAGTTAGAATCTGGGTTTGGACCACCTTCTTTAATAGCCATTACAATATCTTTACCAATTCTTGTAAAGGTTTTAGCCATTGCTGACCAACGTTTCATTTTACGCCCTTTTCTAAGTTCAAATGCTCTACCCATTTCTAATGTTTATTTTGTGTAATTTATATAACAAGCAAATGTAAAAATTTGAAAGTTGATTCACAATTATTTTGGTTGATGATTTTAAAGTAAATATACCTATTTGTAGGTATTGTAAAAACTGTTTTGTTCGGTTATTTTTGATACTTAAACTTTTAAAAATTAATCTTATGAAAAAAATTACTTTATTATTTTTATTTCTTTGTTCAATTACCGCTTTTTCACAAGTGAAACTAACTTCTGAGACAGAAGAATATTACAATGGCACAAGTTGGGAAAGCAGTAACAAAAAGACCTTTACTTATGATGATAACAATAACCTAATCTCAGAAAAATTTTATTTTAGGAATAATAGTACTTCTAGTTGGGAGTTTAATAGTAACGATACCTATGTGTATAATAGTGCCAATAGGGTTGTTAGTAGTACTTATGAAGGTTTTGATGGTTCAGGCAATATTTCTTATGGTTATAAAACAAATTACACATACAATGCTAATAACCAAATTGTAGAATCTATAAATTTAGAATTCAAAGATGGTGTTTATGTTGATGATTATAAAAATATATATACGTATTCTGGTAACAAAGTAACAGAACTAGTAGATTATTATTGGAATGGTTCTGCTTGGGTTTTAACTGCAGATTATTCTTCAAAGACTACAATAAATTATGGAGCTAATGATTTGGTTTATGAATTTCTTTATTATGATTGGAACGGTAGTTCTTGGAGTGTAGTTGATAAAGATGTGTATGGCTATAATGCAAATAATAAATTAACAAGTACTATATACTATGATTGGAACGGAGCTGCTTATGAGGTCTATTCTAAGGAAGAGTACACTTATGATTCAAATGGTAATTTAATTTTAGAGAGAGATTTTGACTATAATAATGGTTCTTTTGAATTATATTCTGAAAAAAATTATACGTTTGATGTAACACAACTAATGAGTAGTTTTACGCATCCATTTAAAGATAAATTTGGTTTTGAAGCGTTGACAGGACAAGAGAATCTTTATGTAAATAAAATACTAGGATATGAAGAAGACAATTATAGAACTACTTACAATTATGGCGAAGCTACAGCAAGTGTTAAAGGCGTAAGTTTTATAGAATTTGCTGTATACCCAAACCCTACTAAAAATATGTTAACTATTGATGATAGTAAATTTTCTATAGAAAATATTGCTATTTTTAATGTACTAGGTAAAAAAGTGTTTGAAGCTCAGAAAAACAACATGAATATTGAAAATTTAGTAAGCGGTGTTTATGTAGTTAAAGTACAAACTGCAGATGGTAAAATTGGAACAAAAAGAATTGTAAAGAAATAAACTATTAATCTTTTATTAATAAACCCTTCAGTGTTTAGTTCGCTGAAGGGTTTTTTTTGTGGTTTATTTTATAAGATTATAAGACTGTTTTGCAATTTCAAGTTCTTCATTAGTTGGGATAATTAAAATTTTAACGTTCCCAGAATCTTTCTGAATTTCTCTAATTTCTTTAGAGCGAATATCGTTTTTAGAATCATCTAAATCTATTCCTAAAAACTCTAAATTTTCACAAGACATTCTTCTCATTAAATTAGAATTTTCTCCAATACCGGCGGTAAAAACAATAGCATCTAAACCATTTAAAGCAGCAGTATAAGAACCAATAAATTTCTTAATTCTATGACTAGCCAATTTTAGTGCATTCACACACTTTTCATCTCCATTGGCTGCTTTTTCTTCAATTTCTCTTAAATCAGAATAACCAGTTAAACCTTTCATGCCAGATTCTTTCTGCAAGATATCATTAACTTCATCTGCAGATTTGTGAAACTTCTTCATTAAAAAGAAAATTACAGATTGATCAATGTCACCCGCTCTGGTACCCATAATTAAACCGTTTGTTGGCGAAAAACCCATGGAAGTTTCTATACACTTTCCGTCTTTAACGGCAGCCATACTGCAACCATTTCCTAAGTGAATGGTAATTATTTTTGAATATTTTTTATTTAAATAATCGATGGCTTTTTCCGAAACGTATTTATGACTTGTTCCGTGAAAACCATAACCTCTAATTTTATGGTCTTCTAAATAGGTATTCGGTATTGCGTATTGATATGCTTTTCTTGGCATTGTTTGATGAAAAGCCGTATCAAAAATTGCTATTTGTTTAGCTGTTGTAAAAATTGTTTCGGCAATTTCTATTCCTGTTAAATTAGCAGGATTGTGAAGCGGAGCTAAATCAAATAATTCTTTAATTTTTTCTTTAATTTCCTTTGTAATTGCAACGGTGTTGGTAAAACTTTTTCCTCCATGAACTACGCGGTGGCCTACAGCTTCAATTTCATCCACAGAATTTATGACTCCTATAGTTTTATCTAATAAAGTTTCTGCAATCTTTTTTAAACCAACTTCATGGTTTAAGATTGGAAAAACTTCGCTGTGTTTTTCATTGTTTTTTTCGTGTGTAAATATGGAATCCTCAAAACCAATTCTTTCTACCAAACCAACACATTTAACAATTTGTGATGGCATTTCTATTACTTGATATTTTAAAGATGATGAGCCTGCATTTAATACTAAAATATTCATATTATCCTTGTTCTGCTTGAATTGCTGTTAATAAAACGGTGTTAAAAATATCATCTACTGTACAACCTCTACTTAAATCGTTTACGGGTTTGTTTAAACCTTGTAACATTGGGCCAATTGCCAATGCACCAGTTTCTCTTTGTATTGCTTTGTAGGTGTTGTTACCGGTGTTTAAATCTGGAAATATTAATACAGAAGCTTGTCCGGCTACTTCAGAATTTGGCATTTTTGTTTTGGCTACAGACATGTCTACAGCAGCATCATATTGTATTGGTCCTTCAATTTTTAAATTAGGATTTTTAGCTCTTACCAATTCAGTTGCTTTTCTAACTTTTTCTACTTCTTCTCCTTTTCCAGAGCTTCCAGAAGAGTAAGATAACATGGCAATTTTTGCTTCAATACCAAAAGCCTCGGCAGATAATGCTGATGAAATAGCAATTTCTGAAAGTTGTTCTGCATTCGGATTTGGATTTACAGCACAATCTCCCATTACAGAAACTCGGTCAGATAAACACATAAAGAATACTGAGGAAACTACAGAGACGCCAGGTTTTGTTTTTATAATTTGCAAGGCTGGTTTTATAGTGTGCATTGTGGTGTGTACGGCACCAGAAACCATGCCGTCTGCCAAACCATTCATAATCATTAAAGTTCCGTAATAAGAAACGTCACGTACTAAATCTATAGCCATGGTTTCAGTCATTCCTTTATGTTTACGAGCTTCAAAAAGTGTGGTGGCAAAATCACTATTGTGTATAGAATCTTCAGGATTTAAAATATTTATTTGGTCTAAATCTATCTGTAAACCAATTTGATCACATTTTAGTTGTATGGTGTTTCTATCTCCTAAAAGTGTTAAATCTACAATGTCTAATAATTGTAATCTAGAAGCTGCTTGTATAATTCTTTCATCATCTCCTTCGGGTAACACAATATGTTTTCTATGTGCTTTTGCTTTTTGCAATAAATTGTATTGAAACATACTTGGTGTTAACTTAACCGAACTATAGGAAGTTAGCATGTTGGTTAATCCTTCTACATTTACATATTTGTCAAAAGTATCTAATGATAGTAATATTTTTTTGCTGTGTGTTGCGTAAATTTTAGGTTTAACAGCGCCAATTTTATTGGTAATTCCAAAGGTTCCGCCTTCAACAGAAATAATAGGAACTGTAGATTGTACACCTTCAATTAATTTTATAATTGATTCTTCTGGTAAAAGACTTCCTGTTAAAATAATTCCGGCAACTTTTGGATAATTACTAGAGGCATTTGCTTGTAATGCTCCTAAAATAATATCTGCTCTATCACCAGGTGTTATTACTAAAGCGTTCTCTCTTATGCGTGTTAAATAATTGCGCAATTGCATTGCTCCGGTACTAAAACTTCCAATGGCATTTTCTAAAAATTGCTCTCCATATATCACTCTACCTTTTAACGCTTCTAGTACTTCTTTTACTGTAGGATATGATAAAAAGTTTACTTTCGGAATTACATCTATTTGTACGTTTTTTGGAATGGTTTTTTGTAATTCTTTGGTGATATAATCAATTTCATTTTCATCTATCTTGTTGGCAATTACAGCAATTACATCTACCTCTTTTTCAATAAAAGAGTTGTAAGATAGCTGCATGGTATTTATAAAATCTTTCTTGGTTTTGTCATTTCCGGCGCCAACAATTAAGGCAGGTATTCCTAAGTTTTTAGCGATCATTAGGTTTACATCTAATTCTGTAAAACCTCCTTCACCAGAAAAATCTGTACCTTCAACCAATACATAATCATATTCTGCTTCTAGTTTTTTAAATTTTTTGATAACATTATGTATCACTTTATCTGCTTTTCCTTCACTTAAAAGTTCTACTACTTCTTTTTGTTCATAGGCATAGCAATCTTTGTAATCAATGTCTAAATTAAAGAAGTTAATAGCAGTATTTGTATGGTTATCAAATTCATTAGTTTTCCCTTTATTAATGATAGGTCTAAAATAACCAACTTTAGAAGATTTGGTAAGCATCATTCTTAGAAGACCTAAGGATACTAAAGATTTTCCACTATTTGCTTCTATGGTAGAAATATATATTGATTTACTCATTGTTTTATAAAAAAATTATGCTGCAAAATTACAGCTTATAAAGATATCAAATTTATGATAATAATCATTATTTTTAGAGAATTGATAATTAAATTGAAATTTATTTTTAATGATGTAAAAATTGTAATCATTTATTGAAGTCAGTGAATATTATATGAAATTATAAATATTGTTATAAAATTAAATTCTTTAACGATGAACACCATAGAAAATATTTCTTTAAAAATTAATGAAGTGGTTTTTTTAATCAGTTTATTTTTCCGTAAGGTTTGTTTTTCCATACAGTTTGTCACTCTGAAAGAGTCTTTTTAGTATTGTGTGGGATGCTTTTCAGCAAGACAAAACTGGGTGAAGAGTTTGTGTGTAAGATTTTCTTTTTGTTTTCTCGATAAGTTTGTCTTACCATCAATTTTGTCACTCTGAAAGAGTCTTTTTATTGTTGTGTGGGATGCTTTCAGCATGACAATACTGGGTGTGAGTTTTGTGTGTGCAGTTTTACCACACAGTTTGTCACTCTGAAAGAGTCTTTTTAGTATTTGCGTGGGATGCTTTCAGCATGACAAAGTTGGGTGAAGAGTTTGTTTGTAAGATTTGCATTATGTTTTTTCGCAAAGTTTGTTTTACCACACAGTTTGTCACTCTGAAAGAGTCTTTTTAGTATTGCGTGAGATGCTTTTCAGCATGACATAACTGGGTGTGAGTTTTGTGTGTGCAGTTTTCACCACACAATTTGTCACTCTGAAAGAGTCTTTTTAGTATTGCGTGGGATTCTTTTCAGCATGAAAAAACTGGGTATAGAGTTTGAGTGTAAGATTTACTTTTTGTTTTTTCGCAAAGTTTGTTTTACCATACAATTTGTCACTCTGAAAGAGTCTTTTTAGTATTTGCGTGGGATGCTTTTCAGCATGACATAACTGGGTGTGAGTTTTGTGTGTGCAGTTTTCACCACACAGTTTGTCACTCTGAAAGAGTCTCTCGATTAATTCTTTTTGCGTGGGATGCTTTCAGCATGACAAAATTGAGTGTATGGTTTGTGTGTAAGATTTGCTTTTTTCGCAAAGTTTGTCTTACCACACAGTTTGTCACTCTGAAAGAGTCTTTTCAACTTATTCAAAATAATGATTCAAAAACTCCAAATTAGGATTGGTTTCTTTAATTATATTTAATTTCTTCTCTCTTTTCAAAAGTTTTATTTCTTTTTCTCTTGCTATAGCTTGTTGAATCCATCCAAAATGTTCAAAATATAATAAATAATGGACATTATATTTTGCAGTAAAACTTTTTGGATTCATTTTTTGAAAGTGTTGCTGTAATCTTAATTTTAAATTATTTGTAACGCCAGTATATAAAACTGTTTTATTTTTATTTGTAATGATATAAACATGAAAATTATAGATTCCTTGAGTGAGTTCTATCATTGTTATTGCATTTATTACTTGGGACGCTTACAGCGTGATAAACTGTGGTGTAATTTTACTTACCCAGTTTTTCTTTGTTTTTTACTCTAAAAGAGTCTTTTTGATACTGTGTAGGACTCTTTTAGAATGGCAGAACTTGGTATAAGTTTTGTCTTAAACCTGTAAAACACCCATGTTAAATTGCTTTTCAATAGGTGCGTGGTTGGCGGCTTCAATTCCCATAGAAATCCAATCTCTAGTTCTTAACGGATTAATAACAGCATCTGTCCAAATTCTTGCGGCAGCATAATAAGGAGAAATCTGATTGTCATAACGAGATTTTATTTTGTTAAATAGTTCGGCTTCTTTTTCGGGAGTAATTTCTTCGCCACGTTTTTTTAGTGAGGCAGTTTCTATTTGTAGCAATACTTTTGCTGCAGAATTACCACTCATTACAGCTAATTCTGCACTTGGCCAGGCCACAATTAATCTTGGGTCGTAGGCTTTGCCACACATGGCGTAATTTCCTGCTCCGTAAGAGTTACCAATTACAATGGTAAATTTTGGAACAACAGAATTACTTACTGCGTTTACCATTTTAGCCCCATCTTTTATGATTCCACCATGTTCAGATTTTGAACCTACCATAAAACCAGTAACATCTTGTAAAAAAACTAAGGGTATTTTTTTCTGATTACAATTGGCAATAAAACGGGTAGCTTTATCTGCAGAATCATTGTAAATTACACCTCCAAATTGCATTTCTCCTTTTTGTGTTTTTACCAATTTACGTTGATTGGCAACAATGCCAACCGCCCAACCATCAATACGTGCGTAGCCTGTTAAAATGGTTTTTCCGTAACCTTCTTTGTATTGTTCAAACTCAGATTTATCTACTAATCGCTTTATGATTTCTAACATATCATATTGCGCATTTCTTTCTTTTGGAAGAATGCCAAAAATATCATCTTCTTTTTCTTTTGGCGGAAAAGATTCGGTTTTGCTAAATCCAGCTTTGTCATAATCGCCAATTTTATCAACAATAAATTTTATTTTATCCAACGCATCTTTGTCATCTTTTGCTTTATAATCTGTAACACCAGAAATTTCGCAATGCGTAGTTGCGCCACCTAAAGTTTCATTGTCTATAGATTCGCCAATGGCAGCTTTTACCAAATAACTTCCGGCTAGAAAAATACTTGCAGTTTTATCAACAATTAAAGCTTCATCACTCATAATTGGTAAATAAGCACCACCAGCAACACAGCTTCCCATTACTGCAGAAATTTGTGTAATGCCCAAACTGCTCATAATGGCATTGTTTCTAAAAATGCGTCCGAAGTGTTCTTTATCAGGAAAAATTTCATCCTGTAAGGGCAAATAAACGCCGGCAGAATCTACTAAATAAATAATGGGTAATTTGTTTTCTATGGATATTTCTTGGGCACGCAAATTCTTTTTTCCGGTAATAGGAAACCACGCGCCTGCTTTAACAGTAGCATCATTTGCAACAACAATACATTGTTTTCCTTGTACATAACCCATTTTTACAATAACCCCTCCAGAAGGGCAACCGCCATGTTCTGCATACATATCTTCTCCGGCAAAAGCACCAATTTCTATGGATTTGGCATTGCTGTCTAAAAGATAATTAACACGTTCTCTTGCTGTCATTTTACCTTTTTCATGATGCTTATCTATGCGTTTTTGACCGCCACCTAATTTAACTTTGGCAAAACGTCTGCGTAAATCTGAAGCAAGAAGTTTGTTGTAATCTTCGTTTTTATTGAAGTTTAAATCCATAAAAATGTTTGTTTTTCAGTTGCTAAAATAGGGAATTTTGGGCGGATATTTTTTACAAATTTTTCTTCAAAATTAACCGACAACTGAACAGATGGTAGATTGTGTAAACAGACTTCAACTGTTATTTACTGTTTTAGATTTTTTAATAATTTATAAACCCTCTTTAAAAAATTAAAAAGGGTTTTTTAATTACTTTCTCAACAAAGAAAAATGCCCTATTTTGTTGATGGGTTGTTTTGTTGGATTTGCAGGAATTAAGGTGATATTAAACCAATAATCATCTGAAGAAAG